>NZ_JAVKLQ010000043.1:0-35957 GCF_031539175.1 Limnohabitans sp.
GCAAGCCCACCAAAATCAGCTCTTGCTCTCGGCCTTTGCCCAATAAAGCTCGTTCAAAAAGGGCCTCAGTCAAAACACAACCGAACCAAACACCTACCAGTACGAGATGAGCCACCACAAGCATTTTCATTTGATTTCCTTCATTAATCAGTCACAGCCTCCCCAAAAGCAACGCCCGACGAACCATGAATGGGGCGATGAAACGATGAAAAGGTTTGACTACGAACATATATGCACGCCCTAGGTTGTTGTGAATTTCCACGGCCGTGGAAATGGTCAGAAAATTTTGCCCATCCCGTTCGGATTTGAGAGCTGAAATCCGAAAATTCAGATGCTTGTCATCGTCGCCCACGATCACCTCATGTAGAGAAACTGATTGCACTGTGAAAGGCCCCACACGAGCGCCAATTTCAAAGCTTGGGACAGCTCCTTGAGGAATGACCGGCAAAGTGAAGTGATGCGTTAATCCGAGTTGGACTGCAATACAACCACGCAAATTCATCAACCACCGAACCCAAATAGGCTCAAAGCCAAACACGGCCCAATAGGCCTGCTTCACTGATTGTTCAGATTTACTGAGTCGCGCCTCATAAGCATCTACGAAGTCAATGCGACGCAAAGATGACCTCAATTCACTGGCAACCGGTAAAGCAACGACTTGCAGTGGAAATAGCATTCGTGTCATACAAGCCTAATTAATACTAAATAGCTTATTTTATTTCGGTTTGAGATCAACGAAACTAAGTCTAGTCATAACTTGATACACAACATGAACGAATCCCCCACCCAGCGCAGCACACGCCAAGCCATTGCGGTCTTTGAAGCGTTCAAGGGGCTGGCTGCTCTGGCGGGGTTGATCGGCATCCTTGACTTGCTGCACCGAGATGTGCGCGCCGTGGTCATGACGCTGATTGGCCGCTTCGGCCTCGACCCCGAGGCGCACTACCCCTCGCTGCTGCTGCACTACGCCGACTTGCTGCCCAACGCAGACGTGCACATGCTGGTCGCTTTGGGCTGCGCCTACATTGCGGTGCGATTTTTAGAGGCCACTGGCTTGTGGTTTCACAAAGCATGGGGCGAGTATTTGGGCGCGTTTTCTGGGGGAATTTATATTCCCTTCGAAGTGGCCCATTTGCTGCACGAACTCAGTTGGGTCAACGCTGGCGTGGTGGCACTGAATGCGGCCATCGTGGCCTATTTGGGCCATGCCCTGTGGCAGCGTCTTACGCAGAAAGTGCAGCCATGACAGACATCCTGACCGTCACCCTCAACCCCGCATTGGATGTACTGACCACGATTGACCGTGTGTCTGACACACACAAAATGCGCTGCGGCCCAGCGCTCAAACACCCTGGCGGCGGTGGCGTGAACGTGGCGCGTGTGTTGCACCGCTTGGGCGCGAACTGTGTCGCGGTGTATTTGGCAGGTGGGGTGACGGGCGAGCGCCATCGCCAATTGATGCGCGATGAAAAAGTACGCTGCCACCTTGTGCCCATCGCGCAAGAAACGCGCGAAAGCTTCTCGGCCCATGAACTCAGCACGGGTCACGATTTTCGTTTTGTGCTGCCGGGGCCCGAGGTTGCTGCGGCCGAATATGACGCGTGTTTTGACTATGTGGCGCATCACATGCCCCGACAGTTTTTGGTCATCAGCGGCGGCTTGGCGCCCGGCATTCCTACTGATTTTTATGCGCGCCTGACCGCTTTGGCCAAGTCAAAGGGCGTGCGGGTCGTTTTAGACACCAATGGCCCCGCATTGCACGCGGCCTTGAAAGAAGGCGTGTTCTTGTTCAAACCCAGCTTGCGAGAGCTGCGTGAATTGACAGGACAAGACTTGCCTGACCCCGCCTCTTGGAAAGCGGCGGCGCAGCAACTGATTCGTGATGGAAAGTCCGATGTCGTGGCCGTTTCGCTGGGCGAAGACGGTGCGATGTTGGTCACTGCCACACAAGCTTGGTACGCCCCGAGCTTAAAAGTGGCCGTTCAAACCACCATCGGCGCAGGCGATAGCTTTGTGGGCGGTATGGTGTGGGCCTTGAGCCAAGGAGAGGGGCTGGAGAAGGCTTTTCAAGCAGGAATGGCAGCCGCTGCAGCCGCCCTGTTAGCCCCTGGCACCTCACTGTGCCAAGCGGCAGATGTTGTGCAATTCAGGGCATTGGTACAAGACCAGCCTATTTAAACCTTAGGCGCCGCTTGCAAAGCGGCTTCCACACGTTGCAACGATGTCAACTCCGCACGGTGCGCCCCTGTGGACGCGTCCCAGCTGAACAGCTCGGGATAACGTTGAATCACTTCACGAATCAATTGGCTGGATTCGACTTGGCTCAATCCAAACATCTCACACAAGGCATGACGGGTCACATGGCCGTGCGCTTTGGCCACTTCAACCACCATTCCAAAATGCATATCGAAATTTTTAGCCGTCATCATGATGTGCTTACTCACGCAGACGCTGACCCCACACAAGACCAAAACGACGTCTACTCAAAGAAGATTATTTTATTTGAGTTTCTTAATTTTATCAATTAAGTTGTATTTAATATTTCACAAGGCAAGAATCAAAGAAGACCAATGTCAAGTTTTACTTTTGGCTGATGTAAATAATTTCACACGCGCTGTCGCAGGCATCACAGTGTCAGCGTCGGTGGGCAGCTAGGATGCACAGCATCAAATTTGGAGACTTGCTCATGCCCGTGATTACCAACATCGAAGACCTGCGCGTTTTGGCGCAAAAGCGTGTGCCACGCATGTTTTACGACTACGCCGACTCTGGCAGCTGGACCGAAAGCACTTACAAAGCCAACGAAAGCGATTTTCAAAAAATCAAGCTGCGCCAACGCGTCGCGGTGAACATGGAAGGTCGCAGCACAGCCACCCAAATGATTGGTCAAGACGTGGCCATGCCTGTGGCGATCGCGCCCACCGGTTTGACCGGCATGCAGCACGCCGACGGTGAAATCTTGGCGGCACGTGCCGCTCGCAAGTTCGGCGTGCCGTTCACGCTGTCAACCATGAGCATTTGTTCCATCGAAGACGTCGCACAACACGCGGGTGAAGGCTTTTGGTTTCAGCTCTACGTGATGAAAGACCGCGCCTTTATTGAGCGTCTGATCGACCGTGCCAAAGCTGCCAATTGCAAGGCCTTGGTGTTGACGCTCGATTTGCAAATCTTGGGGCAGCGCCACAAAGACTTGAAAAACGGCCTGTCTGCACCGCCCAAGTTGACCCTCGCCAACATCTTGAACATCGCCACCAAGCCCCGCTGGGCCTTGGGCATGTTGGGGACCAAGCGCCGCGAATTTGGCAACATCGTGGGCCATGTGAGCGGCGTGGAAAACATGAGCTCTCTCTCGTCTTGGACGGCACAACAGTTCGACCCAGCGCTGAGTTGGGACGATGTGGCGTGGATCAAAGAGCGCTGGGGCGGCAAGCTGATTTTGAAAGGCATTCAAGACGCGGAAGATGCCCGCTTGGCCGTCAAATCAGGTGCAGACGCCTTGATCGTCTCCAACCACGGCGGACGTCAGCTCGACGGGGCACAAAGCAGCATCGAGGCACTGCCCAGCATCGTGGCCGAGGTGGGCTCTCAGATCGAGGTGCACATGGACGGCGGCGTGCGCAGCGGCCAAGATGTGCTCAAAGCGATGGCATTAGGGGCCAAAGGCACCTACATCGGCCGTTCATTTTTGTACGGCTTGGGGGCAATGGGCGAAGAAGGCGTGAGCAAAGCGCTGGAAATCATCCACAAAGAGTTGGACCTGTCGATGGCCTTTTGCGGTCGCACCCAAATGGGCCAAGTCGACCAGTCGATCTTGCTGCCTGGAACCTTCCCAACCGCTTAAAGCGCGTTCAAACAAAAAAGCTGCACAACGCGCTAGCGTGTGCAGCTTTTTTTATGGGTTGCTGAGCGTCAGCTCGTCTTGTTGCTCCACAAGACACCGCCCGTCGACCAATCGTGTTTTTTGATGTCAAAAAACAAAACGTCCACAGCCTCTGGACTGCTGCCCAAGGTCTTGCAAGTGGCCTCGGTCAAAGCTTTGGCCAAGTCACGTTTTTGTTCGGGGGTGCGACCTTCCATGAGTTCGACGCGGATGGTGGGCATGAGGTTCTCCTGTGGTTAAAAGTGACAACGATTATGCTTGGCGTCTGTGAGCATTTCTACACCTGTCACCCCCCTCATGCGTCGCATTGCACACCTCGACATGGATGCTTTTTACGCCTCCGTCGAGCTGTTGCGCTACCCCCAGCTCAAAGGCCTACCGGTGGTGATTGGCGGCGCACGCCGACGCGAAGATGACCTGCTGGGCCGCCTGCGCCAGGCCTACCCTGACCAGACATGGTCTGCTGAGCACTTGGGCGATATTCCCTTGGATTTCTTCCCTCGCCTGTCGGGCTACACAGGACGTGGCGTGATCACCACCGCCACCTACGCAGCCCGTCAATTCGGGGTAGGCTCAGCCATGGGCGTCATGAAAGCGTCCAAGCTGTGCCCAGACGCCATTCTTTTGCCGGTGGACTTTGAGCAATACCGCCATTATTCGCAACGCTTCAAAGCCATCATCACCGTCATTGCACCAGTGATGGAAAACAGGGGCGTGGACGAGGTCTACATCGACTTCACCGACGTGCCCGGTGGGCAACGCGAGGGCGGACGCGTGCTGGCCCGCCTGATTCAAAAAGCCATTTTTGACGACACAGGGCTGACCTGCTCGGTAGGCGTTGCCCCCAACAAACTGCTGGCCAAAATGGCCAGCGAGTTCAACAAGCCCAACGGTATTTCCATCGTTCAAGCCGACGATTTGCAGCGCATGATCTGGCCCCTGCCCTGTCGCAAAGTCAACGGCATCGGCCCCAAAGCAGAAGCGAAACTGGCTGCTCAAGACATTCACACCATTGGCGACTTGGCGAGCCGCGACCGCCTTTGGCTGATGGAGAATTTCGGCAAAAGTTATGGCGCGTGGCTGCACGATGCCGCTCACGGCCAAGACAACCGCCCCGTGGAAACCAGCAGCGAACCTGTGAGCCTGAGCCGAGAAACCACATTCGAGCGCGACCTACACGCCGTGCGCGACCGCGAGGTACTCAGCGCCATCTTCACCAAACTGTGCGAACAAGTGGCTGCAGACCTACAGCGCAAAGGTTACGTGGGAAAAACCATCGGCATCAAACTGCGCTATGACAACTTCCAAAGCGTCACGCGCGACCACACCGTGGACACTTATTTGGACTTGGCCCCACCCATTCGGCACGCGGCGGGCCTGCTTTTAAAGCGCGTTGACTTGTCGCGACGACTGCGCCTGCTCGGCGTGCGCGTCGGCTCGTTGATGCGCAAAGACGAATGGCTCACTCAAGGGTTGCAGGCGCAAAAAGCGCAGCAGCAGCCTTACACCGAATCTCTGTTTGAAGACTAATTACAAATCTGTAATTTTGATAAGTCGGAGTTGTACGGCGTCACAATCGACGCATGCATGTGTTGATTGTTGAAGATGAGCAAAAAATCGCCGATTTCGTGACATCTGGTTTTGATGCGGCAGGTTTCATCACGCACCACGAAGCGGACGGCTTTCGGGGGCTCAACACCGCTTTGATCAAACAATTCGATGCGATCGTGCTGGACGTGAGCTTGCCGTTGATGGACGGCTACAAGGTGCTCTCAGAAATTCGTCGCCATGGCTTGAATACCCCCATCATCATCTTGACGGCACGCACGGACCTCAATGACAGACTCACGGCATTTGAATTGGGTGCAGATGACTACCTGCCAAAGCCGTTCTTCATCGAAGAGCTCATCATCCGTTTAAAAACCTTGACGGCACGTAAATCTGGAAATATAGAAAAAATTATCCAGCACCAAGGACTGACGCTAGACCGCTTTTCCCGCGTGGCGACCTGGGGTTCACGCAGTGCAGCGTTGACACAACGTGAATTCGTCTTGTTGGAATGCCTGATGTTGTCGCCGGGGCAAATTTTCAGTCGCCAAAAAATTCTCAAACGGGTTTGGAATGTGGACTTCGACCCCGGCACCAATGTGGTCGATGTATGCATACAGAGACTGCGTAAAAAATTAGCGGATGCCAGACCTGAAAAGGATGTGATGTTCCCGATAGAAACCATTCGCGGTGTGGGCTATCGATTCAACAAGCACTAAGACCCCATGAAACGCTCCTTCCATCTGCATGTGTTTTTGATGTCGCTGTTGGGCGTACTTATTTTTCTAGCCGCATCACGCTTTGCAGTGCGCTACTTTGCCGATGCGTTTTTGTTGAACTACTTCAATGAAACGCTTGCACACCACGCGGCCCGCGAAATCGACGAAGCGGGCTCCGACTTGCAAGTCAAACTCATGGCGCGCAACCTGTCTAAAACCATCGATGATCTGCAGCCCGGAGAGATGCGCATCAGCATCGATGATGTTGCGCTGGAGCAAACCGATGTGCCATGGAAATGGCTCAGCAAACAAAGTGCCAACCACCCCTTCGAACACAGCTACATCACCTTAGATGCGCAAGTCTGGAGCGTGCTTCGCACACGCGTGCATGGCAAACAACTTTTCATTCAAGTGCAACGCCAAGTATTGGAGAGATCGCTGGAAGAAATCTTGGCTGTGCGCAATGACATTGCTTTCAAAATCATGCCGGTCTTGTTGGCATTCACGGTTTTGTTTTCACTCTTCATCAGCTATTCCTCGTTTTTGCCCATCAATCAATTGCAAAAATCATTTGCAAAAATTCACATCCATCAACGCGACCAACACATCAGCCCGACCAGCAATTACCGAGAATTTGCAACGTTCATCATTTACTTCAACGCCCTGATTGATCGGCTGCGCAACAGCTACGAACAAGCGGCCCGTTTCTCCAGCGACGTCTCACACGAACTCAGAACACCGCTCACCATCATCCGCGGTCATATCGATCGACTCATCCAGAAGACGCAAGACGGCTCAACCCTGCAAATCAATCTGGTCTTGATTGGCGAAGAAGTCGAGCGCCTGATCACCATCTCCAACAAGCTCTTGCTGTTGGCACAAGCAGACGCAGGCAAGCTGGTGTGCAACAGTGCCGTCATCAACTTCAGCGACATATTGGGCCAAAAAGTAGACGACTTGGCCATCTACCGAAAGACCATTCAGGTCGCGAGTGACATACAGCCGCACCTCCAACTCTGCTGCGACAAAGAACTGATCGAGCAGCTGCTGAGCAACCTGTTCAACAACGCTGTGAAATACAACGTCCCCCAAGGACAGATCACCGTGACCGCAAAAAACATCGATCACACCCTGCAACTTGGCATCCACAACACCACGCATCTGTCGATGGGCGCTGGACTTGATGACCGTGTCTTTGACCGCTTTTACAGACACCGAGAAACCAGCGCTCAGGCTGGCAGTGATGCCACAGGCTCGGGACTCGGCCTGAGTTTGTGCCGTGAAATTGTGAAAGCGCATGGCGGCACGATCCACCTGAGAAAAGGCAACGACCAATGGGTAGGCTTTGAAGTATCGATCCCACTTGGTTGAGCCAACTGCCAAATTAAATGTTTGTAATGAACGATTACGGGGCATTCGTTTTGAAACTAAACCCGCAGACATTGCGTTAACTTTGAATGCATGAGACATGCTTTCAAACTCGCTAACAATACACGCCATGCGCTGATCGCGAGCCTATTGGCTTTCCCACTTTGGGGTGCCTGTGAAGGTATTCGCGACTGCGAACATAAAGCGACCAGCGACGCACGTTACCTGTGCACAGCCGCAGCCATGGTCAACCCCGTGATTTGCGATCAGATTTCCACCACTGATGGCGTCTCTCAGTGCCGCGCCATCACATCTAAAAACTCTTACGAATGCGATCGCATCACCAGCCCTGGCAAACGTCAATATTGCCTGATGGCGGTGCGCGATCTTCAACGTGACAGCATGTGGGCGATCAAACGCATGAACTGATGCACTAGGCATGCTCACGCTCGTCAACAAATACGGCGGTCACGCAAAGCTTGATCAAATCATCACTGATTTTTTTACGCGCATCAGCAACGAAAGAGGCTTGATGCACTACTTCTTCAACGTGCCCTTGAAGCAAGTGTTGGCGGATCAAGTCGAGTTGATGCCTTTCGTGATGCGAAAACCTGATGTGGACTACCGAACTGCGCCTGTACAAACGGCAATCCGAGACATCAATGTTCGACTCCCCGTTTTTGAAGATGTCTTGAAGGTGCTGCACTTGGTACTAAAAAATGCCAAGGTTCATTATTCGGAAGCCCCGATGATGGCGATGCACATCATTGAAGTAATAGAAGAAACACGCAGCCGTTTTGCAGACACCAAAAAATCTGTTTACAAGGGCGCTGACATCAATACTTCCGTTTTGCTGAGCTTTTATCGAACACAAGGCATCATGTCTGAGCACCATGAAGTGACAGGCGAAATTTACTCCCTGCATGGTTTTGGCTTGGCTTATCCGCTTTTCACCAGCATAGACGCTACACAGAACCACATCGTGTTGACGGCCAGAGCATCGGCCAGAGACGCCGTCGCTCTCGATGAAATTCAGGCGCTGGCACACATGGCCAAGGCGAAAGTCACACCACTGGATTTTTCAGCGGTCACCGATGAAAGTGGTTGGCCAACCTTCCAAGCGCGCTACAAAGTACCAACACAATATGGCGTCCCCAAACGCTTGCTACAAAGAGTCACCAACCAATTCACTTGGCGGTTTGAAGAGGCCATGAAACTGGACACTCAGCTCAAATTGATCGATGCCGTGAATGGCTGATGACGGTTTTTTGGGCGACAAGAAGTAGACCCGCTCACTGCCGCGCTGTACGCACGTTCGATGGCGCTGCTTGCGGGTGGCTGGTGCGCCAAGGGTTGATGTCCAAGCCGCCACGTCGGGTGTAGCGTGCATAGACTTCTAGACGCGAGGGTTTGCACTGCTGCCAAATGTCCATGAAGATGCGTTCCACGCATTGCTCATGAAATTCATTGTGGTTGCGAAAACTAACGATGTAGCGCAGCAGTCCGGCTTGGTCAATTTGCGGCCCGCTGTATTTGATGCGCACGCTGCCCCAATCTGGCTGTCCCGTCACCAAACAATTGCTCTTGAACAAATGACTGGTGAGGGTTTCGGTGACCGGCGCCTCGCCTAACGTGACGCTCAAGAGCGAAGGCGTTGGCTGGTAAATATCGCAATCCAAATCAAGGCGATCAAGACTCAAGCCATCCAACTCATGCACGGGCTCACGGTCAAATTGGTCGGGTAACACCAACTGCACGCCCACACTGGCCATGACTGGCCCACCGTGCCACACCGCAGCGCTCAGGTCTTGCCGCATGCGTGTCTGCAGCTCAGTCGCATCAGCAAGGCGTGTGTTGTTGAAACTGTTGAGGTAGAGCTTGAACGATTTGCTCTCCACAATGTGCGTGGACTCCGCTGGCACGGTGATACGTGCCAGCGCGACTTGGGGTTTGCCGCGCAGGTTGAGCCAACTCAGCTCATAGGCCGTCCACAAATCAGCACCGAAAAACGGAGGTTGACCTGTGACACCGATCTCATCGCGCTTGGTTTGGCGCGGGATGGGGAACAGCAAAGACGCATCGTATTGGTCAACATAGGCCGAGGTTTTGCCCAGCTGTGATTGTTCAGGAGAATTCATGCGGCGAGCTTTCTGCGAAAGACGAGTCGATCAGGTTCAGAGACTGCGGCGTCAAAGGCGTAACCCTCTGAATCAAAACCCTGCAAGTCCTTTGGCGTGGTAACGCGGTGCGTCACCGCGTAGCGGGCCATCAAGCCACGCGCGCGCTTGGCGTTGAAGCTGATGATTTTGTATTTGCCGCCTTTGTAGTCTTCGAACACGCACTCAATCACGCGGGCTTTGAGGGCTTTGCGATCCACCGCTTTGAAATACTCCTGCGAGGCCAAATTGACAAGGACGCGCTCTGACGCTGTTGAACTTGATGCGCTCAAATGCACGTTCAAATAATCTGCAATTTGAGGGCCCCAGAATTTGTAAAGGTTGTTGCCCTTGTCATTCGCCAAAGCCGTGCCCATTTCTAGACGGTAGGGCTGCATCCAATCCAGTGGTCGCAACACGCCATACAGCCCGCTGAGGATGGCGACATGGTCTTGTGCCCAAGCCAAATCAGCAGGTGCCAGGCTTTTGGCATCCAAGCCTTCGTACACGTCGCCATTGAAGGCCAGCACCGCTTGCTTGGCATTTTGGGCCGTGAATTTGGGGCGCCACGCTTGATAGCGCGCCACGTTCAAGGTAGACAGCGCATCGCTCAAATGCATCAAGCTGGCAATGTCTTGCGGTGATTTTTCTTTGAGGATGTCGATCAACTCGGCGGACTGTTTCACAAACAAGGGTTGCGTGTGGGGCACATCACCCGCAGGCGTGTCGTAGTCAAGGGCTTTGGCAGGAGAGAGCACAAACAGCATAGATTGCTTAGAAAATTAACGACAAAAAGAAAAGGCTTCACAAGGAAGCCTGAATTATGGAGGGCGGGCGCGTGTCCAACAGATGCGCGCTCAGTCCTCTAGTTCGTCGAGGGCCTTTTGGTAACGACTGGTGTGCGATCGCTCTGCTTTGGCCAAGATTTCAAACCAATCGGCAATCTCATCAAAACCTTCATCACGGGCGATTTGGGCCATGCTCGGGTACATCTCCACATATTCGTGGCTTTCGCTGGCCATCGCTGACAACAGGTTTTCGCGCGTGCTGCCGATCGGCAAATTGGTCACGGGATCACCGGCTTGAGCCAAAAACTCCAAATGTCCGTGTGCATGCCCTGTTTCACCCGTGGCTGTCGAGCGAAACAAAGCCGCGACATCCATCTGACCTTCAATGTCTGCGCGATTCGCGAAATACAAATAACGACGATTGGCTTGGGACTCTGCCGCAAACGCCTCTTTCAAACACTGCTCAGTCCGTGAGCCTTTGAGTACCGCCATGGGAACCCTCCTCGGTGAAACACATTGCTTGACGCAAAACCCAATAGTTTATGGTTTCAGAGAAACCCCATTGAAGGTGTGGCGTCCCAGTGGACTGAGCTGAAACCCCTCCACTTCGGCACGCAGCACTTTGAACTGCACGGTGTGCGCCAAGGTGAACCAAGGCGCTTGGGACTTGAAAATCAATTGGGCACGTTGATACAAACGGGTGCGCTCTTCGATTTCAGAGGAAATTTTGGCTTTTTGAACCACATCGTCATAGGGTGGATAACAAAATTTAGCCACGTTATAGCCATTGAGTGAGGTGCAGCCCAGCAAGGTGTTTAAAAAATTATCGGGATCCCCGTTGTCACCCGTCCAGCCCAAAATGCCCATCTCATGCTCACCCGCCTGCATGCCGCTCACATAGCGAACCCAATCGGGACTTTCAATGTTGACCCTCACGCCCACTTCAGCCAAATCCTCTTGGATCAACTTGGCCACCCCCATGGCATCAGGCATGTATGAGCGTTGCACAGGCATGGCCCAAAGGGTGGTTGAAAAACCTTCTGAATAGCCGGCGTCTGCCAACAACTTTTTCGCAGCCGTGGGGTCATATACATCGTCATCGACATCACGGTTGTAGGACCAGACCATGGGCGGTATCGGGTTGATGGCAGGAACAGCTGTATTTTTGTAAACGACGCGCAAGATGCGTCGCTTGTTGATGGCCATGTTCAAAGCACGACGCACGTTGACATCGGTAAATGGTTTTTTACGCAAGTTGTAAGCGACATAGGCCACATTCAAACCCGTTTGGTTCATCACTTCCATGCGGGTGTCGTTGCGCATGCTTGGCAAATCTGCGGGATTGGGATACGCCATGACGTGGCATGTCCCCGCTTGTAACTTGGCCCAGCGTTGCCCCGCATCGGGCGTGATGTCAAAAACCAAATGTTCGACTTTGGCGCGGCCTGCCCAATGTTTGGCAAACGCTTGGTATTTGAGGGCCACGTCTTTTTCAAAGCTCATCAACTGAAATGGCCCCGTACCCAGAGGTGCTTGGTCAATTTTTTCAGGCGTGCCCGCTTTGCGCATGGCCTGCGCGTAATCTACCGATTCGATGCCCGCCCAACTCATGGCCAAGTTCGCCACAAACGGGGCAACGGGTTGTTTCAAAGTGAACTTCACCGTGTAGTCATCGAGTTTTTGCAAAGATGCCAGAACCTCTGGCATGCCCACATCCTCAAAATACACGTGCTTGGCGCTGGTCACCGCGTAAAACGGGTGATCGCGCTTCCATTGGCGCTCAAACGTGAACACCACATCATCGGCATTGAAATCGCGTCGAGGCGTGAACCACGCGTTGGCTTGCCACTTCACACCGCGTCGTAAATGAAAGGTGTATTCCAAACCGTTCGACGACACCGTCCAACGCGTGGCCAACGCCGGAATGACCTGGGTCCCACCCCGCTCAAAATCGACCAACTTATCAAAAATTTGCTCAGTCACATCGAATGAGGTGGCGTTGGAGTTCAGGCTTGAGGTCAAAAACTCCGGATTTCCCTCTGAGCAAAACACCAAAGTCTGGTGACTGGCCCGCGCATTGGGTACAACGCACACGAGAAAGAACACCCACACAACACGCCAAATGAATGAATACTTCATAGACCATCCAAATTTATGAATAAATACTAATTTATTCATTTTCTCAGAAATTACCAAACTCAATGACACGTAGAAGACTGCAATTGGCAAACAGTCACCTAGTTAAAATGAAGCATCCCGCTTTTAGCGCCAACGGCACGCTCATCCGATGTACGTGCCGTTCTTCTTTTTGTCAAAGCCCCTCCATGAGCAACGCGCCCGCCACTCCTGTCCATCAGCCCGGCCTTGAAAGCCTGTCCAAATCGTTTGAACCCGCCGCGCTGGAAGCCCATTGGGGCCCCGAGTGGGAAAAGCGCGGCTACGGCGTCGCCGGTTTCCGTGGCACCCAAGCGGCCAAAGATGGCGCACCGGCCTTTGCCATTCAGCTGCCCCCGCCCAACGTGACCGGCACCCTGCACATGGGTCATGCCTTCAACCAGACCATCATGGACTCGTTGACGCGCTACCACCGCATGATGGGCTTCAACACCGCCTGGATTCCGGGCACCGACCACGCGGGCATTGCCACGCAAATCGTGGTGGAGCGCCAGCTGCAAGCCAAAGGCATCAGCCGCCACGACATGGGCCCCACACCTGCCGAAGCGCGCAAGAACTTTGTGAGCAAGGTCTGGGAGTGGAAAGAAGAGTCCGGCAGCACCATCACCAGCCAGATGCGCCGCATGGGCGACAGCGTGGACTGGAGCCGCGAATACTTCACGATGGACCCCAAGCTGTCCAAAACCGTGACCGAAACCTTTGTGCAGTTGTATGAGCAAGGCCTGATCTACCGCGGCAAACGCCTGGTGCACTGGGACCCGGTGCTGATGAGCGCGGTGTCGGACCTCGAAGTCGAGAGCGAGGAAGAAGACGGCTCGATGTGGCACATCCGTTACGACCTGGTGGACTCGGATGGCAGCCTTGCGGCTGCGGGCACCGGCAGCTTGACTGTGGCCACCACCCGCCCCGAAACCCTGCTGGGCGACGTGGCCGTGATGGTGCACCCCGAAGACGAGCGCTACAGCGCCCTGATTGGCAAGCAAGTCAACCTGCCTTTGTGCAACCGGACCATCCCCGTGATCGCGGATGAATACGTGGACAAGGCCTTCGGCACCGGCGTGGTCAAGGTCACACCCGCGCACGACACCAACGACTTCGCAGTGGGCCAACGCCACAAGCTGGAGATGATCTGCGTGCTGAACCTGGACGCGACCATCAACCACAACGCGCCCGAGAAGTACCGTGGCCTCGACCGCTTTGTGGCCCGCAAGGCCGTGGTGGCGGATCTGGAAGCCGCAGGCCATTTGGTCGAAGTCAAAAAACACAAGCTGATGGTGCCGCGCTGCGCCCGCACCGGCCAGGTGATCGAGCCCATGCTGACGGACCAGTGGTTTGTGGCCATGAACCAGGTCGGCCAAGGCGACGCCACCGGCAAAAGCATCGCGCAAAAAGCCATCGACGCCGTGCAGTCCGGCGAGGTCAGCTTTGTGCCAGAGAACTGGGTCAACACCTACAACCAGTGGATGAACAACATCCAGGACTGGTGCATCTCGCGCCAGCTGTGGTGGGGCCACCAGATTCCGGCCTGGTACGACGAAGACGGCCGTGTGTATGTGGCCCGCAACGAAGCCGAGGCGCAAGCACAAGCTGACAAGGTCTCGCCGGGCAAAACACTCAAGCGCGATGAAGACGTGCTCGACACTTGGTACTCCAGTGCACTGGTGCCCTTCTCCACACTGGGCTGGAGCAGCGACACCAACAACGCAGCTGGCGGCAGTGGTGCCGCCGGATCGGGCGATTTGGCGAGCGAAGCGAGTATGAGCACGACCGGCGGTGCCACTGCCGCCAGCGGAACAGGCTACGACCTGTACCTGCCCAGCAGCGTGCTGGTCACCGGCTACGACATCATCTTCTTCTGGGTCGCCCGGATGATCATGATGACCACGCACTTCACCGGCAAAGTGCCGTTCAAACACGTCTACATCCACGGTCTGGTGCTCGACGCCCAGGGCAAGAAGATGAGCAAGTCTGAGGGCAACGTGCTCGACCCGGTCGACCTGATCGACGGCATCACGCTCGAACCTCTGCTGGACAAACGCACCCAGGGCCTGCGCAAACCCGAGACCGCGCCCAAAGTGCGCAAGCAAA
This sequence comes from Limnohabitans sp., assembly GCF_031539175.1. GTDB lineage: Bacteria > Pseudomonadota > Gammaproteobacteria > Burkholderiales > Burkholderiaceae_C > Limnohabitans. Next base: position 14,723 of record NZ_JAVKLQ010000043.1, read on the forward strand.
CCGAAAAAGAATTCCCCGAAGGCATTCCGGCCTATGGTGCGGACGCACTGCGCTTCACCTTTGCCGCGCTGGCCTCCTTGGGCCGCAGCATCAACTTTGACAGCAAGCGTTGCGAGGGCTACCGCAACTTCTGCAACAAGCTGTGGAACGCCACCCGCTTTGTGCTGATGAACTGCGAAGGCCAGGACTGCGGCCTGAAAGAACACACCAAAGCCGAATGCGAAGTGGGCGGCCCGGTGCACGGCTACATGTCGTTCAGCCAGGCCGACCGCTGGATCAGCTCGCAGCTGCAACGTGTCGAGGCCGAAGTGGCCAAAGGCTTTGCCGAATACCGCCTCGATAACGTCGCCAATACGATCTACGACTTCGTCTGGAACGAGTTCTGCGACTGGTACCTCGAAATCGCCAAAGTGCAGATCAACACTGGCGACGACGCGCAAAAACGCGCCACGCGCCGCACCCTGATCCGCACGCTTGAAACCATCATGCGCCTGGCGCACCCGATCATCCCGTTCATCACCGAAGAGCTTTGGCAAAAAGTGTCGGTGGTCGCCGGACGGCCAGGTGAGTCGGTCAGCATCGCGGCCTACCCCGTGAGCCAGCCCGAGCGCATCGACGAGGCGGCAGAAGCCCATGTGACACGCCTCAAATCTTTGGTCGACGCGTGTCGCAATTTGCGCGGCGAGATGAACGTTTCACCCGCCAACCGCATGCCCTTGTTTGCGCTGGCTGGCAATGCCGACGAACTGGCGTTCATGCAAACGGCAGCCCCCGTGTTGCAAGCTTTGGCCAAATTGAGCGAAGTCAAAGTGTTCGACGACGAAGCCGCCTGGTCTGCAGCCGCGCAAGCCGCACCTGTGGCGGTGGTGGGCGAGTTGCGCGTGTGTTTGTTCATCGAGGTGGACGTCGCGGCGGAAAAAATTCGACTGAGCAAAGAAGTCGATCGCTTGCAAAATGAGATCACCAAAGCCGGGGCGAAGTTAGGCAACGAAGCTTTTGTGGCCAAAGCCCCTCCAGCCGTGATTGAAGAAGCCAAAAAACGCGTGGCGGACTTCTCCGCGACCTTGCTCAAAGTGCAAGATCAGCTTGCCAAACTCGGGAAATAAAGCACCGTTAAGTTTGGCAACACCATCAACGTCACACACATGATCAAGCCCCTCACCAAAGCTGTATTCCCCGTGGCTGGCATGGGCACGCGCTTTTTGCCAGCCACCAAAGCCAGCCCCAAAGAAATGCTGACGGTGGTGGACAAACCACTCATCCAATACGCTGTGGAAGAGGCTTACGAGGCGGGCATTCGTGAAATGATTTTTGTCACGGGCCGCAGCAAACGCGCCATCGAAGACCACTTTGACATGGCCTACGAGTTGGAGACTGAGCTAGAAGCCGCAGGCAAACAAGCCCTGCTCGACATCGTGCGCAGCGTACAACCCGATGACATGCAATGCGTCTACGTGCGCCAAGCACGCGCATTGGGCTTGGGTCATGCGGTGTTGTGCGCCGAGCACTTGGTGGGCGACGCGCCGTTTGCGGTATTGCTGGCTGACGACTTGATGCGTGGCAAAGCGGGTGGACCTGGCGTCTTGAAGCAAATGGCCGAGGTATTTGCACGCACCCAGTCGTCGGTGCTGGCGGTGCAAGAAGTGCCCCTCGCGCACGTTCACCGCTATGGCGTGGTGGCGGGCACAGACTTGGGCAACGGCTTGATCGACATCCAACAAATGGTGGAAAAACCCAAGGCCGAAGTAGCCCCTTCGCGCACCACCGTGGCGGGCCGTTACATCTTGACGCCGGCGGTGTTCGACCGCATCCGTGCGGGTGGACGCGGTGTGCAAGGCGAGATTCAACTCACCGATGGCATTGCCGGTTTGTTGGCGTCCGAAAAAGTGTTGGCCTTCTCATACGAAGGCAAGCGGTACGACTGCGGCAGCAAGCAAGGCTTTTTACAAGCGTCTGTGGAATTGGCCTTGGAGCACCCAGAAGTGGGCGCCGAATTTCGCACGTATTTGAAAAATCTCAACCTCGATTGAGGCTCAACGACTGAGACGTAGACTTTCGCCAAAGCCCACGAAAGATGAAGTCTCAGCCGCTTGTTAAAGCGACTCAGCGCCGCTTCAAGATGTGCACAAAGTCGTTGCCTTCGGTGGTTTGCGACAACAGCTCGTTACCCGTTTGCTTGGCGAATGCCGCAAAGTCGCGGACCGATCCTGTGTCTGTGGACACCACTTTGAGAACCTGCCCACTCTCCATCGCCGTCAGCGCTTTTTTGGCTTTCAAAATAGGCAGGGGACAGTTCAAGCCGCGTGTGTCAATTTCTTGGTCAATGTGCATGGCGTCAGTCTAAACCCTTTGCCTCACGTTGCGCCCATTCCATGAAGCGCGGCTCAATGCCTTGGGTGCGCTGCCAATCGGCCATGGCGTAACCTGTGCCTGCGGGCCAACAAATCACGTCCTCGGGGTTGTGCAGCTTGTACTCCGCGAGCTCAGGCGAGAGCTGAATCTCACCATCCGCCACCGCATGGTAGGCAATGATGACTTGGTTCATCCGCTGAAAGTCGTAAACGCCGATGAGTTTCAACGCGCTCACCTTCAAATTGGTTTCTTCTGCAATTTCGCGGGTGATGCCCTCTTCCGGCGTTTCGCCCGCCTCCATGAACCCTGTGATCAAGGCAAAACGACGCCCCGGCCACGCCGCATTGCGCGCCAACAAAATCTGGCCTTGGTACTGCACGATGCCGGCGAGCACCGGCGTGGGATTGTTCCAGTGGGTCCAATCGCAGGCTGTACAGCGCAGGCGCTGCACCATGCCGCCATCTTCTTCACGTTCGATCAAAGCCAACGAGGTGGCACAGCTGGGACAAAAACGGAATTCACTCATGCGGGAAAAACTCCTGTGGAAAGATAACGGTCACCGCGATCGCAAACAATAAAAGCGATGGTGGCGTTTTCAACTTGCTGCGCAATTTGCAAGGCCACCCAACAGGCGCCCGCTGCAGAAATTCCCGCAAAAATACCTTCTTCACGCGCCAAACGACGGCACATGTCTTCGGCATCGTCTTGACTGACGTAAATCAGTTCGTCGACATTTTTGGCATCGTAAATTTTGGGCAAATAGGCTTGCGGCCATTTGCGAATGCCGGGAATACGTGATCCCTCGCTGGGCTGCGCGCCAATGATGCGCACCGCTGGGTTTTTCTCTTTCAAATAACGCGAGACCCCCGTGATCGTGCCCGTGGTGCCCATGGCGCTCACAAAATGAGTGATGCGGCCGTGGGTGTCGTTCCAAATTTCAGGCCCTGTGGTTTCGTAATGGATGCGTGGGTTGTCTTCATTGGCGAATTGGTCGAGCATGCGACCTTTGCCTTCTTTTTCCATGCGCTCCGCCAAATCACGGGCGTACTCCATGCCGCCGCTCTTGGGAGTCAAGATCAATTCAGCGCCAAAGGCCTTCATGGTTTGAGCGCGCTCGATGGACAAGTCCTCGGGCATGATCAATACCATGCGGTAACCCTTGATAGCCGCCGCCATGGCCAAAGCAATGCCTGTATTGCCAGAAGTCGCTTCGATCAATGTGTCGCCAGGCTTGATTTCGCCGCGTTCTTGGGCACGTTGAATCATCGATAAAGCGGGACGGTCTTTGACCGAGCCAGCGGGGTTGTTGCCTTCTAACTTCCCCAAAATCACGTTGCCACGCTTGGCATTTTCAGAAGCATGAATGCGCTGCAAGGACACCAAAGGCGTTTTTCCGATGGCAGCTTCAATGGTTTGATAAAAAATCTGTTCAGTCATGCCTTAAATGTGCCATAATATCGCCTGTTGATTCCAGTGCCCGGGTGGTGAAATTGGTAGACGCAGGGGACTCAAAATCCCCCGCCGCAAGGCGTGCCGGTTCGATTCCGGCCCCGGGCACCACTGGACAAAAGCCGCAAGATTTAAACCTTGTGGTTTTTTTTTCGCCTGTTCAAAACCTCAACGTGTCAAGAGTCGCGCCAGCTTGCATAGATTTTCGCTTTTGCGCGTCAAACACCAGACGTCAACAGCTCATCAAATCAACAAGATTGGGCGTGGATGCGTTCAAAAAGACGCAGTAACTGGCCCCGTGTTTGCACTCTAATCATGCAAAAATGACAGAGGCAACAATATTCACAAAAATTTGTTCCAAATCAGCAGCTATCCAAAAGGGAACAAAGCGATGGATGTCAGGTGTGATCTGCGAACAAAGCGGTTTCAAACGTTTCCTTCCCTTCAACTGACTCATTGACTTCGAATCTATGCAAGACGAAGAATTCAGCAACATTGTGAGAAGTGGCACGCGGCACTCCGTTCAAGTCTCTGAACGGACAGGCAATGCGAAAACCCCAAAAAATATTGTCAATTCTTTTGCCGACGTCGATGCGGCAAAGAAAAAAGCTGAGCTGGAAGCGCAAGCTTTGGCGCTTGAGGCCGCCAAACCCCCTGAAGAAGAGCAACTGAGCAAGTTTGAACTCGACCTTCAAGCGGCGCTGTCTGCCCAAGCAACAAACCTTGCGATCAAGAACGATGCGCCAGTTGAACCCAATGTTCAAGTCGTGACAGAGAACGACGCCGCATCGTCCAATGTGCAAAACGTTCCAATTGACAAACTGCCAGCCAACATCCAATCGGTCACCGCAGACCAAGGGCTTGCATCCAACGTGCAGCCAGTGCCCGTCGATCAGCTGGCCAGCAATGTTCAGCACATCGACACGTCAAGCGAGACAGCAAATCGTCAAACGCTGGCCGTCGATGGCGCGTCATCCGCCAATGTTCAAAGCATCGCGGTTGAAAAAGTTCAAGACAACAAGCAAGTCATAGAAACGTCGACCCCGTCGGACCATCGACAAGGCATTGCCACCGAGCAGGCTACCGCACCCAACGTCCAAAATATTTCCGTCGACAAAATTGCAGACAACGTGCAAGCGATCGACAAAGAAGTCGTCATCGACAACCGTCAAGGCATCGCCACAGAGCGGGCTGCATCACCCAACGTACAAAGCATCCCAGTCGATCACATCGACGACAACACACAAGCCATCGATGTATCGGCAAGCCGCGAAAATCGATCATCGATTGCCACAGATTCAGCCGCTTCGCCCAATGTGCAAAGCATTGCCGATGACCATACCGCGCCCAATGTCCAGCCCATCGACGTTGAAGCAGCGATTGACAACCGCCAAAGCATTCCCAAAGACGAGGTGTCTGAGAATGTGCAAGCCATTCCCCATGACAACGCGCCGAAAAATCGCCAAACCTTAGACCCAACACCCAGCACCGCAGACAACCGTGTCGCCATCGACACGGCCGCAGACTCAGACAATCGCCAAGCCATAGCGACCGTGAATGAGACCGAGAACGTCCAACAACTTGGCAATGCCGCCATCGTGGACAACGTGCAAGCGATCGACAAAGAAGGCGTCATCGACAACCGTCAAGCGGCCCCAGAAAACCCGCTGCCTGGGTTGAACCAGCAAGATGTGCCGATTGATCGCATAGAAGATCACCTCGAAGTATTGCCGTCGACCGCGGTTGAACGCGCCACAGTCGCGTTTCCGACCCGCGACACGCCGACCGCCACTGAAACAACTGTAGCGGCCCCTACCACACCGACACCTCAACCACGTGCAGCTGCGCCGACCGTCCCTGCTACTGCCCCCGCAGCCGTATCGGAAGCTGAGCTCAAAAAAGTCAAGCAAGAAGAAGCACGCGCCGCTTTTCGCGGTCGTTTGGCGGGCATCAAAAACACAGTGAACAGTCTCAACTCACGTTTGGCCGACATTGAAGAAGAGGCCAAAACCACGCCCAAACCTCACATCGAAACCGCACTCGATGAAGCGGATGCGGAGGACGACGATGACGACAGCTTCTTGTAACTCGCAAAGTGCTGCTCTTTGTCGCGCAGTTGCCAACTGAAACATCGCAGGCAACTTACGATCCGTGCCTGCCTCATACGCAGGCATTTTTGTTTTTGGAGTTCTCTTGAGCCACCTCTTTTCTGAATTCACCCTCACCTCGCCACGCGGCCCTTTGACCTTGGCCAACCGCGGCGTGGTCGCCCCCATGTGCCAATACTCGGCCGACAACGGTCAGGCCACCGATTGGCATTTGATGCATTGGGGCAACATGCTCAACAGTGGCGCGGCCCTGTTCATCATCGAAGCCACCGCCGTCACCGCACGCGGCCGCATCACGCCTTATTGCCTAGGCTTGTGGGACGACGCCACGGCTGCTGCGCTGAGCGACACCTTGCAACGCGCTCGCCAACTCGCGCCGCATGTGCCTGTGTGCATCCAACTTGCGCATGCAGGCCGCAAAGCCTCCAGCGCCTCCCCTTGGGAGGGAGGCCAATTGGTGGATGCAACGCATGGCGGCTGGCACCCAGAAGCCCCCTCGGCATTGCCGCATTTGGCGCAAGAAACACCGCCTGAAGCCATCGATGCACAAGGTTTAGAAGACATCAAACAGGCCTTCGTGAAAGCCGCTGAACGCGCCGACGCAATGGGCATCGAGGCCATTGAACTGCACGGCGCACATGGCTATTTGTTGCACCAGTTTTTGTCGCCCCTGTCTAACGTGCGCACCGATGGCTATGGCGGCAACTTTGACGGCCGAACACGCTTTCCCATGGAGGTGTTTCAGGCCGTACGCGCGGTTTACAAAGGCGCCTTGGGCATGCGTTTGTCTGCGACCGACTGGGTCGATGGTGGCTGGACGCCCGAAGAAACCGCCGACTTCTCGTTGCGCTTGAAGCTCGCGGGCGCTGACTTTGTTCACATCTCCTCAGGCGGCGTGTCGTCGCAACAAAAGATCGCCATTGGCCCCGAGTACCAAGTGCCTTTCGCCAAGTTGGTGAAACAAAAAGCACAACTGCCCACCATCGCTGTGGGCTTGATCACCGAACCGCAACAAGCCGAAGACATCGTCGCGCGCGGCGATGCCGATCTCGTCGCTTTGGCGCGCGCCTTTTTGTACAAACCCCGTTGGATGTGGGAAGCCGCCGCCGCACTTCACGGCACGGTGCAAGCCAGTCCACAGTACTGGCGCTGCATGCCACGCGAAGCCCAAACCATTTTTGGCACCGTGCGCATTGGCCAACGCTAACGCCTCGCCATGTCCAAGGAAAACAACATGAACTTGATCAACCGCCGCCAACTCCACCTCACGCTGGCCGTTGTGGCTGCACTGTCTGGCTTGGCGTCATCCTCGGTGTGGGCGCAAGCCGATGCCTACCCCAGCAAGCCCATCACCTTGGTGGTCCCCAACCCGCCCGGTGGCTTGGTCGACACCTCGGCCCGTTTGGTCAGCGAGCCCTTGGCACGCCTGATCGGTCAATCCGTGGTGGTCGACAACAAACCTGGTGGCAGTGGCAACTTGGCTTACTCACTCGTGGCGCGCAGCCCCAAAGATGGCTACACCGTGTTGGTGTCCTATTCGGGCTATCACATTGCCAACCCCATCTTGATGGACAAACTGCCTTGGGAGCTCAAAGACCTCACGCCTGTGGGCTTGATCACCGTGGCCACCAACGTGATTGCGGTACATCCTTCGGTCCCCGCCAACACACTCAAAGAGTTCATTGCTTGGGCCAAACAAAACCCGGGCAAGCTCAATTACGCCTCGCAAGGCAACGGCTCGGTGTCGCACATCGGCACCGAAATTTTCAAGCAGCAAACCGGCATTGAGATGACGCATGTGCCTTACAAAGGCTCAGGCCAAGCGATTCAAGATGTGCTGGCGGGACAAGTGCAAGTCTTCATCACCACCCCGCCTTCGGTGATGGGCCATGTGCTCAGCGGCAAGCTCAAAGCCTTGGCCGTCACGGGTAAAACGCGTCACCACCAACTGCCACAAGTGCCAACCGTGGCCGAAGCGGGCTTGAGTGGCTTTGAGTTGGAGTCGTGGGTGGCTTTGTACGTCGCCAGCGGCACGCCCAAAGACGTGGTGCAAAAACTCTCGGCCGAAGTCAAACGCGCCATGGAGTTGCCTGAAACCAAGCAACGCGCCGAACTCGCAGGGGTGGAAGTGCGCTACCTCACGCCCGACAACACCACCAAGCTGCTGGAGCGCGACACCGTCAGCTGGGCCAAAGCCATCAAAGCCGGCAACATCAAATTCGATTGATCGCAGGCGCGGCAACGGCCTTTGGTCTTTCGCGCAGCACCCGCTTTGACGCGGGGTGGAGGCTAAGTATTAGGCTCAGCCAAGCCCGCCTTCACATCCGCATAGCGCAGCTGCAGCCGCAGCTCGCGCTTCATGCGTGTGTTCAGCATGCGGCGTGACTCACTCATGAAGCTCAGCTGCATCGCAGGCACGTCCACCTGCGCTTGCGCACGGCTGATGCGTGGAGGTTTGGGCAACCCGTACAAACCTGCTGCCATGTCAAAGTAATCGCCCATCAACAAACTGCTGTCGTCGTTCACGTTGTAAGCACGCTGCGTTTTGCCACGCCACAGCGCCAGCTGGCAAGCACGGGCCAAGTCGTCGGCATGAATGTGGTTGGTGAACACATCGTCCCCAGGGTTCAACACCGGTGCGCCGCGCAACAAACGCTCTCGGGGCGTGCCGCCTTCGCGGTCAGGTGCGTAAATGCCCGGAATACGCAACACGCTCACACGCACCGCGTTGCCCCGTAAACGCGCATAGTGGCGCTGCCGCGCTTCTGCATCCACACGGCGCATGGCACGTGGCGTAGCGGGGTTCAGCAGACGACTCTCACTCACCCAGTCACCCGCGCAATCGCCATACACGCCGCTGGTCGAGCCATACACCCAGCTGCGCGCTGGCGTGCGCAGGCTGAGTGCGCGGGTGAGTGCTTGGGTGCGTGGGTCGGTGCTGCCACGCAGGGGCGGCGGGGCCAAGTGAAGCACACGGGTGGCTAAGCCCGCCAAGCGTTTCAAGGTGGCGGGTTGGTCTAAATCACCCAACAAAGGCGTGACGCCCAAAGCCCGCAACTCTGCCAAGCGTGCCGCACTTGAGGTCAGCGCCAGCACGCGCACATGGCGTTGGGCACGCACCACACGCAGGCCCACATCACCACAACCGATGATCAGTAAGCGTTCACGTCGAAATCGGGCAGGCAAGGCGCCAAGAGGGGGTTGGTTGGAGGGCAAAATACAGCCTATAAAAGTTCAAGGATACCCAAAGATGAGTTTCAACATCACGGTCCAGCCCAGTAGCCGCACTTTCACAGCAACCTCTGACGAAACCCTGCTGGCTGCAGGCATGCGCCAAGGCATTGGCCTGCCCTATGGCTGCAAAGACGGCGCTTGCGGTTCTTGCAAATGTAAAAAGATTTCGGGCGATGTGACACACGGCAAACACCAAGAAAAAGCCTTGAGTCCGGAAGAAGCTGCCAACGGCTTTGTGCTCACCTGCTGCGCCACCGCACACAGCGATGTGGTGCTGGAGTCGCGCCAAGTGGTGGAAGAAGGCGCCTTCCCCATCAAGAAGATGCCGGTGCGCGTCATTTCGCTCGAGAAAGCATCGCACGACGTGATGATCGTCAAACTCCAACTGCCCGCCAACGACGTGATGAAGTTTCACGCGGGTCAGTACATCGACTTTTTGTTGCGCGATGGCGACCGCCGCAGCTACTCCATGGCCAATGCACCACACACCTTGGTTGCGGGCAGCCCCGCCATTGAATTGCACATCCGCCACATGCCCGGTGGTAAGTTCACCGACCACGTATTCGGGGCCATGAAAGAAAAAGAAATTCAACGCATCGAAGGCCCGCAAGGCACCTTCTTCTTGCGTGAAGACTCGGACAAGCCTTTGGTGTTTTTGGCCTCAGGCACGGGCTTTGCGCCCATCAAGGCCATCTTGGAGCACATGCAATTTAAGGGCATCACACGCCCTGTCACCCTTTATTGGGGTGGCCGCCGCCCTGAAGATTTGTATTTGAACGACTGGGTGCAAGCCCAATTGGCCGTCATTCCCAATTTGACCTACGTGCCCGTCATCTCCAACGCCTTGCCTGAAGACAACTGGCGCGGCCGAACCGGTTTTGTGCACCAAGCCGTGCTGCAAGACACACCCGACCTGAGCGGCCATCAGGTCTACGCTTGCGGTGCGCCCATCGTGGTGGACTCGGCCCGCGCTGACTACACGGCAGCAGGCTTGCCCGCCGATGAGTTCTACGCCGACTCGTTCACCTCTGCTGCCGACAAAACCTAAGCAGCGAAAGACGCCACATGCCACACATCCCAAACCAATCCACGCGCCCCTTTCACGCATTGGCACACAACCATGCGCGAGCGTCGTGGCCGTTGATCCAACACATCGTCGCGGGTCTGGGCTTGGGACTGAGTTTGGTGGCGGCGTCATTCACAGCGCAGGCACAAAGCTTTCCCACCAAACCCATCCGTTGGGTGGTCGTGGCACCTGCGGGTTCGTCACTGGATGTGATTGCACGCGCCATGCAAGACCGCCTCAAAGACAATTTGGGGCAAGCCGTGGTGGTCGAAAACAAACCCCAAGCGGGCGGCACCGTGGGCACCAACGAGGTGGCCAAGTCGGCGCCCGATGGCTACACCTGGGTCATGTCGTACAACGGGCCTTTGTCGTTTGCACCCTATCTGTACCCCAAGCTGCCCTATCAGCCGCTGAAAGATTTGCAGGCGGTGATGATCACCACCTCGCAACCCAACGTCATCGCCGCCAACGTGCAACTGCCGGCCAACAACATGCGTGAGTTGGTGGGTTTGCTGAAGGCCTCGCCTGGCAAGTACAACTTTGCGTCGGTGGGCAACGGCAGCTCGTCACACCTGACGATGGAATACATCAAGGCCGTCACGAATACCTTCACCGTTCACATCCCCTTTAACGGCAGCCCGCCTGCGGTGTTGTCTACGTTGTCGGGTGAAACCCATTTGATAGCGTCCGTGCCCACCGTGATCGCGCCGCAAGTCAAGCAAGGCCGCCTGAAGTATTTGGCGGTCACCAGCGCCCAGCGTTACCCGCTGCTGCCCGATGTGCCCACCGTGGCCGAAAGCGGCTTGCCCGAGCTCAAAGGCTTCGAAGCCCTGGCTTGGAACGGCGTGTTGGTGCCCGCAGGCACCCCGCGTGCCGTGGTGGACCGCATCAACAGCGCACTCAACGCGGCCTTGCATGACCCCGCCGTCAAAGATCGCCTCAAAGCGGCAGGGCTCGAAGCCATTGGCGGAACCCCCGAGCAGTTCACCAAGTTGATCCACGATGAGTCCATCAAATGGGCCCCCATCATCCAACGCTCTGGAGCACGCATTGACTGATTTCAGCCCGCATCCCGACCTAGAGGTCCGAGAAGTCGAGCTGACTCGCCCACTGCATTGGCTGGCGTTGGCATGGCGTGACATGGAGCGCAGCCCCACCTCGGGTGCCATCCATGGTTTGATCTTGGCCGCAGTCGCCCGTACCTTGTTTTGGTTCGCCCGCCATGAGTTTTGGTGGATTGCCGCCATGCTCGCCACCTGCATGATCGTGGCGCCGTTGCTGGCCACGGGGCTGTACGACATCAGCCGTCGGCTGGAGCGCAAGCAAACGGCCACTTTGGGTGACGCCTTTCGCATTTGGACCTGCGGTGACAAGCGCCTGATTCAATTTGGTGTGTTGCTGGCCCTCTCCAGCGGTGGTTGGTTACTGTGCTCAGCCGCTTTGGTGCATTGGATGCTGCCCGCCAGTGTGCACACTCCCACCGACTTTGTGCGCTTGGTGGTCTTGCAACCTCACTTTGGTTTGTTTGAAATCTGGGTGCTGATGAGCACCTTGATTGCAGCCCCCATGTTTGCCTCCACCGTCATCACCATTCCCCTGTTGATGGATCACCCCAAACTCACACTTTGGCAAGCGGTGTTCACCAGTTGGCGTGTGGTGGCCCTCAATCCCTTCGCCATGGCCATGTGGGCGGGGCTGTTGTGCTTGTTCACCGCGCTGGGCGTGGGGTCTGCATTTTTAGGGCTGCTCGGCGTCGTCCCCATGCTGGGCCATGCCAGCTGGCACGCCTACCGCGACTTGGTGATCTACGACGCCTCTGCGCATTGAGCCTGCCATGACAGAAGAACAATTTGCCAACTTCGGGCTGACCTTCGGCATCGCGGGCTTCATGCTCTACATGCTGTTCATCATTTTTCAGCTGGCACGCGAATCGAAAGCCGGTAAGTTCGGCACCTTTGTGTTGTTCCTCGTGCTGGCGTTTGGCATGCTGGGCTTTGTGGCCAAGCAAGTCATCATTTGGGTGATGGAAGGCTGAGACTTCGGCCTTTGCAACCGTGCTTTTAACGGTGCCCGACTTGAAAGTCGTTGCGTCCTGTGCGGTCTTCGCCGCGTAGCAGCCACAAGGGGCGCGTGCCAAAGCTCACGGGCACGCCGGTTTTGCCATCCATAGGGCGCAAATCGCGGTCAAACAAGGAGCTGCCGGGCATGAAACGCAAGGCCACGCCAGTTCGACGCTGGGTAGAGGTGTTGGCTTTCGCCCCATGGATCATGTAGACGTCGTGCATGGACATCTGGCCGGGTTGCAACTCCAAATCCACCGCCTGCGCCTCGTCGAAAGTGCCTTCGGCCATGCGTTGGTTCAAGACCAAATCTTGGCGATCTTCATGCAGGTGTTCGTGCAACACATGGTCGCGGTGAGAACCGGGAATCACACGCAAGCATCCGTTCTCACGCGTGCTGGGCTCCAAGGCCACCCAGACGGTGCAGGTGGCCAAAGGGCGAATCGGCCAGTAATGGCCGTCTTGGTGCCACGGGGTTTCAAACCCCTCACTGGCAGGTTTGCAAAACACATGGCAGCCCCACAAAATGATGTCGGGGCCAATGATTTGCTCGACCATATCGACAATCGGCTTGTGCATCGCGAGCTCTAAAAAGCGCTGACTGCCGTGTACGCCTTCATCGTTGCGTCCCTCAATGTGGGCACTGACGAGCTTTTCGGGGCGCACCCCTGGGTTATTGGCGATCAAGGTGTTGAGCGCGTCTTGCAAGCCCTTGAGCAACGCTGGCTCCAAGCGATAAGGCGGAATCACAAACCCTTGTGTTTGGTAGTGGGCGATGCCGTCGGCACTGAGTCGCTGGGTCATGGTGGTCACGCTCCTAAATAAGCTGCCCGTACTTTGGGGTCATGCAACAGGTCATGCGCGGGACCGCTGAGGGTGATCAGGCCCGACTCCATCACATAGCCGCGATCGGCAATTTGTAAGGCACGGCTGGCATTTTGCTCCACCAGCAAAATCGTCACGCCTTGGGCCGAGACCTCACGGATGACTTCAAAAATCTTGTCCACCATGATGGGCGACAAGCCCATGGACGGTTCGTCGAGCAGCAACATCTGGGGGCGACTCATCAACGCACGGCCCATGGCCAGCATTTGCTGCTCGCCGCCAGACAAGGTGCCGGCCAGTTGCTCGCGTCGCTCTTTCAGCCGAGGGAAGGTGTTGAACACGCGCTCGATGTCGTCAGCAATGGCCGCTTTGTCGTCGCGCAGATAAGCGCCCATCTGCAAGTTCTCCAGGATGGTCATGCGCGTGAACACGCCACGGCCTTCGGGCACCATGGCCAAGCCTTGTTGCACCAAGTTCCAAGGACCAAGGCCCGCGATATTCTTGCCCGCCAACTCGATCTGGCCGCCGCCCAAAGGCAAGAGCCCTGTGATGGCATTCATGGTGGTGGTCTTGCCTGCGCCGTTGGAGCCAATGAGCGAGACCAACTCGCCCTCTCTGACGTCAAAGCTCACGCCCTTGACGGCTTGAATGCCGCCATAGCCGACCTTGAGATCGCTGACCTTCAGCAGCACCTTCGCGTTGTGGTGGGTCATGTCAATGGGCTCCCGTGCCGAGATAGGCCTCTATGACCTGTGGGTTGCGTTGAACCTCGGCGGGGGTGCCTTGCGCAATCACTTTGCCGTAGTCGAGCACGGTCACACGGTCGCACAGGCCCATGACCAACTTCACGTCATGCTCAATCAACAAGACCGTGCGGTGGTCGCGCCGAATTTTGTCAATCAGCTCGCGCAGTTGCACTTTCTCCGTCGCGTTCATGCCCGCCGCCGGCTCGTCCAAGGCAATGAGTTGCGGGTCGGTGGCCAAGGCACGCGCAATTTCTAAACGCCGCTGGTCGCCGTAGCTGAGCGTGCGCGATTTGTAATCGGCGAGCGGGCCAATGCCCACGTAGTCCAGCAGCTCGCGAGCACGCTGTTCAATCGCCGCTTCTTCGGCGACAAAAGCACGGGTTCTGAACATCGCCCCCAACAACCCCGAGTGCGTGCGCACATGGCGACCCACCATCACGTTTTCTAATGCCGTCATCTCGGCAAACAAGCGAATGTTTTGAAAGGTGCGCGCAATGCCCGCTTGGGCCACACGGTGCACCTCGGTGGGCTGGTAAGGTTGGCCGGCCAATTCAAACTGGCCGCTGTCGGGGGTGTACAAGCCCGTGATCACGTTGAAAAACGTGGTCTTGCCCGCACCGTTGGGACCGATCAAACCATAGACTTGGCCGCGCTCTATTTGCATGCGCACATCGCTCAGGGCTTGCAAACCACCAAAGCGCTTGGAAATTCCCGACACGTTCAACACCCAGTCGATGGGCTTGCTGAGGGACTCGCCGCCACGGGTTGGCGCAAAACTAGCAGGGGTATTCGCGTTGCTCATGCTTGACCTCCTCCAACGCTTGGCAAGTTTTTACCGTGCTCGGGCGTGGGCCACAAGCCACGCGGGCGCCAAAGCATGATGGTGATCATCGCCAGCGCAATCAACAACTGCCGCAAAATGGCGGCGTCCAGACGTCCACCACTCATCTCTTGCAGCGGACCCGCTAGGTAGCGCAACGCCTCGGGCAAAGCGGCCAACAACACAGCGCCCAAAATGACGCCGGGCAAATGCCCCAAGCCGCCCAGCACCACCATCGCCACGATCATCACGGACTCCATCAGGCTGAACGACTCCGGCGATACAAACCCTTGAAATGCCGCAAACATCGCCCCCGAGACGCCACCGAATGAAGCCCCCATGCCAAAGGCCATGAGTTTCAAATTACGGGTGTTCAAGCCCATGGCTTTGGCAGCAATTTCGTCTTCACGAATGGCCATCCAAGCGCGGCCAATGCGCGAGTGTTCAAGGCGTGCGCACAGCACCACGCTCACCACCACCAAGGCCAAGAACAGGTAGTAATACAAGGTGACCGAGGGCAGTTCGATGAAGCCCAAATCGAGTCGCCGCGAGAGGGGGTAGCCAAACACCGTCACAGCATCGATTTGCCCTAGGCCCTTGGGGCCGTTGGTGATGTTGACGGGATAGTCCAAGTTGTTCAAAAACACGCGAATGATTTCACCAAAGCCCAAGGTGACGATGGCCAAGTAATCACCGCGCAACTTCAAAGTGGGCGCGCCCAACATCAGGCCAAACAGCCCTGCCAAGCCAGCAGCCAATGGCAACACCATCCACAAACTCATGTGCAGGCCATCGGGGAACAAGCTGGCGATGAGGGGAAAAGTCTCGGTCAAATGGGGCGAGGCCATCAACCCAAACAAATAGGCGCCCACAGCAAAAAAGGCGACATAGCCCAAGTCCAGCAAACCGGCATAACCCACCACGATGTTCAGGCCCAACGCCAGCAACACATACAACAGCGACATGTCAGCAATACGCACCCAAGCATTGCCAAAACTTTGCAGCACCAAGGGCAACGCCAAAGCGAGGACGAAGATGAGCCAAGGTTGGCCGAGCCCGCGTTTCGAAAGGAATGTGTGTGTCATGTGCGTCAAGCCCGATCTGCGACACGCTCGCCCAGCAAGCCCGAAGGCCGCAGCGTCAAGACCACAATGAGCACGATGAAGGCCAAGATGTCGGTGTAGTGACTGCCCAGCACACCGCCGGTTAACTCCCCCAAGTACCCCGAGCCAATCGATTCAATCAAGCCCAGCAACAGCCCGCCCACCACCGCGCCAGCCAAATTGCCAATGCCGCCAAACACGGCGGCCGTGAAGGCTTTTAGCCCCGGCAAGAAGCCCATGGCGTGTTGCACGGTGCCGTAGTTCGAAGCCCACATCACCCCCGCAATCGTGGCGAGCACAGCACCAATGATGAAGGTGGCAGAAATGACGGTGTCGGGCTTGACGCCCATCAAGCTGGCCACGCGTGGGTTTTCTGCCGTGGCGCGCATGGCACGCCCCAGTTGGGTGGCGTTGACCAACCAAGACAACACGGCCAAAGCCATGGCCGTGACCGCCAAAATCATGATTTGCGTGGGGGTGATCACCGCCTCACCCAACGCAATCGGGGTGCTGGGTAGCAGCGTGGGAAACGATTTGTAATTGGGCTTCCACACAATCATGGCCAAGGTTTGCAACAAGATCGACATGCCAATGGCGGTGATGAGTGGGGCCAATTTAGGTGCATTGCGCAAGGGGCGATAAGCGATTTTTTCAATCGCGAAGTTCAGCGCCGCAGCCGCGGCCGAGGCCACCACCATCGAGATCAACAAGATCACCCATCCAGGGGTAGTGGGCAACAAAGGCTGCAGCCAACCGATGACCGACCAGCTGCACAAGGCGCCGATCATCAACACTTCACCGTGCGCGAAATTGATGAGGTTAATGATGCCGTAGACCATGGTGTAGCCCAAGGCCACCAACGCGTACATGCTGCCGAGAACAAGACCATTGATGGTCTGTTGAAGCAAGACATCCATTGTTATTTACCTGCTTGTTGATTTTTGTCGCGCAGATGGCGCAGCTTCTCGCCTATTTTGATCTCTAAACCACGCGCGACCGGACGGTAAAAGCCCGTATCTTCTAGGCCTTGCGGCATGTAAGTCTCGCCCGCCGCAAAGCCATCCTCTTCGTCATGGGCGTAGCGGTAGCCCTTGCCCCAATCCATGTTTTTCATCATTTGGGTGGGCGCGTTGCGTAAATGCATGGGCACGGGGCGGGTGCCGTCTTTTTTAACCAAAGCTTTGGCTTCGTTGTAAGCCTTGTAGACCGCATTCGACTTAGGGGCCACGGCCAAGTACACCACGCACTCGGCCAAGGCCAACTCGCCTTCGGGTGAGCCCAAACGTTCGTACACCTCCGCTGCATCCAGCGCCAAGCGCAAGGCGCGTGGGTCAGCCAAGCCAATGTCTTCGGCGGCCATGCGAATCAAGCGGCGCGCCATGTATTTGGGCTCGGCGCCGCCATCGAGCATGCGGACCAGCCAATACAAAGCGGCATCGGGGTCTGAACCGCGCACCGATTTGTGCAACGCGCTGATGGTGTCGTAAAACTGTTCGCCGCCTTTGTCGTAACGGCGCATGCGCTCGCCCAGCACACGCAACAACCACGCGTCGTTGATCTCTTCGAGCTTCTCACGGTTGGCAGCCACCGCCAAGGTCTCTAAGGTGTTGAGCAGGCGGCGGGCATCGCCATCGGCGTAGGCAATGAGTCGCTGCAAGGCCGCATCTTCCAACGCGGGCACGGCGCCAATCGCTTGCGCTTTGGCAATGATTTGCCCCAAATCTTGTTCGGTCAGCGACTGCAACACGTAGACCGCGGCACGCGACAACAACGCCGAATTCACCTCAAACGAGGGGTTCTCGGTCGTCGCGCCAATGAAGGTGAACAAGCCCGACTCCACATGCGGCAAAAACGCGTCTTGCTGGCTTTTGTTGAACCGGTGCACCTCGTCCACAAACATGATGGTGCGCTTGGGGTCTAGACCGTCGCGCACCGCCATGGCCAAATCCACCGCCTCACGAATTTCTTTCACGCCCCCTAAGACGGCGCTGATGGACAAAAACTGTGCATCAAAGGCATCGGCCATCAAACGGGCAATGGTGGTCTTACCGACGCCCGGTGGGCCCCACAAAATGCAACTGTGAGGCTGGCCTGACTCAAATGCCACACGCAGCGCCATGCCCTCACCCAGCAAATGCTGCTGTCCGATGACTTCACCCAAAGTACGCGGGCGCAGACGTTCAGCAAGAGGTGTATGGGTGGTATTCACAAAAATGTGGGGCGTCACAAAAGTTATGTGGAAGTGTAGCGAGCGGATGCCGGAGTCTGTTCGCAGGCGACAGCATGTCAGACTTGCCAACAGATTCCGAATCTATAATTTATTAGTATTATTTTGCAAAAAATTAGTAAACAAATGAAACCACTGGAGTCACTAAAAGAAATCAAATTTGGTGTTAGATCCAAATTAATTATCTTATTTGTATTGATTAAGGTTTTTCCACTGATTCTCTTGGCTTATTTGGCTTGGCAAGGTGTGCACCATTTGGGCTTGCAACTGACGCAAGAAACAGATCGACTGGCGGAAGAGGTCAGCATCACCGTCAACGACATGAGCACACGCTTCACCAAAGCCTCCGTTCAGGCGCTGGATGACCGTGCCCGCGAAGAGTTAGAACGGATGACCACAGACACCGCACGTGCTGTGGCTGATTTTTTGTACGACCGCGACCGCGATGTGTTGCTGGCCGCCGCACTAGACCCGAACAAGACACAGTATGTCAATTTTTTAGAAACTCGCACGCGCTTGATCACTCAGACAGGGAAATGGCAACTTGCTGAGCATCAAAAAGGCTGGGTGCCGGTGACGGCAGCCGCTGAACCCGCGTTTGAATTGGCCGCCTCGGTGAACGCTGAAAACGTACAAGACTTTCATGCTCGCCCCCCTGAGTCGGTACGACGCACCCAGCCTGCCCCGCTGTATCACGAGATCACGTACATCGGACTAGACGGACAAGAGCTCATCAAAGTTTCCGCCACGTCTGTGCTGCCGCAAACGCTGCGCAATGTGTCGAACAAAGCCAACACGTGGAGCAAAGCAGAAACCTATTTCGCAGAGCTCCAACACCTCAAACCGGGGCAAATCTATGTCTCAGAAGTGGTGGGGCCGTATGTGCCGTCGCATGTGATTGGCGCCGTCACGCCTGAGAGCATGGCACGGGTCTCTCGGCCCTTCCAGCCGGAAAAAGAAGCGTTCGCAGGTCGTGAGAACCCAGTTGGCAAGCCCTTTCAAGGTTTGGTGCGTTGGGCCACGCCCGTGGTGCGCCAAGGTGCCATCGTTGGCTACGTGACCCTTGCCTTAGACCATCGCCATATTCGAAGTTTCACCGACAACCTCACGCCCACCGCCGAGCGTTACACCGCTATCGCAGACGCCGAAAGCGGCAACTACGCCTTCATATGGGACCACAAAGAGCGCAACATTGCACACCCGCGCCATTACTCCATCATGGGCTTCGACCCTGCCACAGGCGAGTACGCCACACCTTGGCTAGAAGACAGCATTTACAAAGCATGGAAAACGTCACAACTGCCATTGCAGACCTTTTTGCGCAAAGTTCGCCCGTTTGACAACCAAAGTCGAGACAAAAAACCAGCAGCAGAGCTCACCCAAGCTGGGATGCTCGGTCTGGATTGCCGCTACCTGAACTTTGCGCCGCAATGCCAAGGCTAGCACGATTTGACGCAGCAAGGCGGCTCAGGTTCGTTCTTGATCCAATGGTCGGGGCTGTGGAAACGCACCACAGCGGCCATCATTCCGTACTTCACTGGGCAATATGGCAACTCCCCACGCGGGTTTGGCTACGTCACGATTGGCGCCAGCGTTGAGGACTTTCACGCCCCTGCCGTGGCCACCGCGAAATTGATGAACGAAAAAGCAACCGAGTTCAGTGAACGCCTCAAACACCGACAAGCCGACTTGCAAAGCATGATCGCTGGCTCAGTGAACCGCACTGCCGCGAGCTTGTCGGGGTCAACGTTTGTGATGCTGGGCTTGGTTTTGGTGGTAGCGGTTTGGCTGGCCTCCATGCTGACGCAACGAATTACCAACTTGGTCAAAGGCTTGTCACGCATTGAAGCGGGCGATTTGTCGTTTCGTTTTCAACACAGCACCAACGATGAATTAGGTCATTTGAACAACTCCCTCAACACGATGGCGGACAGCGTGCAAGCGTCTTTAGAACGCAGCGAAGAAGCACGCCGTCAGGCTGAAGAAAACAGCCGCTTGAAGAGCGACTTTGTCGCTAACGTTTCGCATGAGCTGCGCACGCCGCTGAACGGTATTTTGGGATTCTCAGAACTCATCCACGAAGACGCCAAAGACAACGCCACCCGCGAATTCGCACAAACCATTCACCAAAGCGGACGACACCTGCTGTCTGTGGTGAACGACATGCTGGATATCGCCAAAATTGAAGCGGGTCACATGACCCTAGAGCCCGCGGCCATCCACGTGCGCACCTTGCTGGAAGAGGTCGCCTCGCTGCATGCGCCCTGCGCTCAACAAAAGGGTTTGCAAATGCGCACGGTGTTTGAGCCCAATTTGCCCGAACAACTGTGCACCGACCCCATGCGCTTGCGTCAAATCATCAACAACTTGCTGAACAACGCGGTCAAATTCACGGAGCAAGGTGACATCACGTTATCAGCACGCTGGTCGGATCAGCAGCTGGTGATTGGTGTGCGGGACACAGGCCCCGGCATTGCCCCCAACGTCCAAGAGGCGGTGTTTGAGCGCTTCCATCAAGCCACCTCATTCATCACCCGCGAGCATGGCGGAACGGGCTTGGGATTGGCTTTGGTGCGTGAGTTGGTGCGCCTGATGGGCGGGCGACTGCAGCTGACGTCGCAGTTGAATGAAGGCGCTTATTTTGAGGTCTCGGTGCCTGAACTCAATCCGGCAGAACACGCAGCAAATCGCTGATGCTGATAGGTTTGATGAGCACATCATCAAAGCCAGACGCCATGATCCGCGAGCGCTCCGACTCCAAGGCGTGTGCGGTGTAAGCGATCACGCGCATGTCCGACCAATTGGTGTTGGCGCGAATGTGACGACACACTTCTTCACCATCCATCAGCGGCATGCTGATGTCCAACAACACCGAGTCATAGTGACCGTTGGCCAACTTACTCAATGCCACCAAACCATTTTCAGCCTCTTCGGTCTGCATGCCACGGCGTTGAAGCAACGCCACAGCCAGTTTGCGATTCACCAAGTTGTCGTCAACGACCAAAACAGATCTCATAAGTTTGTATAAAAAAATCTAGTACCAATGGGCACCAGTTTACAAGAGCTTATTATTAAATAGTTACAAATAACTAATTTTTCAATTTAATTGGCGGATTCAAGGACGAAGTGCAACAAAGATGAACTGGTTATAGGTGGCTGAGGATGCGAGAGCATCATGGCCGCTTTAACCGCCAAATCGAAATTGCCCAATGTACAAGCACCTCAGCCGAGAAGAACGATACCAA
>NZ_JAVKLQ010000044.1:0-2025 GCF_031539175.1 Limnohabitans sp.
AACTCTCGTCGACGTGTGCGTTTACTTTGCAGCTCAAAGCCGCTGATCGATAGGCTGGTTTGTTTCATGTGTATTCAACGCAGTCTATGGCGTTCACGCTGTCAGGGTTTACAAGAAGGTTATGCAGATGTTCCCTAGCAATCGGAGCTTGTACCATTGCTGGCATTGCCACATTGAACAAAGAAGGAATCGCGTCATGAAAGTTTTAGTCGCAGTCAAGCGCGTGGTGGACTACAACGTGAAGGTACGGGTGAAGTCGGACAACTCTGGGGTTGACATTGCGAACGTGAAGATGAGCATGAACCCGTTTGATGAGATTGCGGTGGAAGAAGCCGTGCGCCTCAAAGAAAAAGGCGTGGTCACGGAAGTCATCGCCGTCTCTTGTGGCGTCACCCAGTGCCAAGAAACCTTGCGCACCGCCATGGCGATTGGCGCAGACCGAGGTATTTTGGTCGAGAGCAGCGAAGAACTGCAACCCTTGGCCGTGGCCAAGCTCCTCAAAGCCTTGGTCGACAAAGAGCAACCGGGCCTGGTGATCTTGGGCAAACAAGCCATTGACGACGACTGCAACCAAACTGGACAGATGTTGGCCGCTTTGGCAGACATGCCCCAAGCCACCTTTGCTTCCAAGGTGGAAGTCGACACCGCAGGTGGCATCCATGGTCTCGGCCAAGCCAGCGTGACCCGCGAAGTCGATGGCGGCTTGGAGACGATTTCCATCAGCCTGCCCGCTGTGATCACCACCGACTTGCGCTTGAACGAGCCCCGCTACGTCACCTTGCCCAACATCATGAAGGCCAAGAAGAAGCAGCTCGACGTGTTCAAACCCGAAGACCTCGGTGTGGACGTGAGCCCGCGCATCAAGACCCTCCAAGTGGTCGAGCCTGCCAAGCGCGGCGCGGGCATCAAGGTGCCCGACGTCGCCACCTTGGTGGACAAGCTCAAGAGCGTGGCCAAAGTTATCTAAACGCTAAACGAATATGCAGGAAATACGAACATGACAACGCTTGTGATTGCAGAACACGACAACGCCGCGATCAAAGGCGCGACTTTGAACACAGTGACCGCCGCAGCCGCCATTGGCGCTGACGTGCATGTATTGGTCGCTGGGCACAACGCCGATGCAGCCGCTGCTGCTGCGGCACAGATCATGGGCGTGAGCCAAGTGGTTCACGCCGATGGTGCAACGCTGGAGGCGGGCTTGGCGGAGAACGTGGCAGCCCAAGTTCTAGCCATAGCAGGCAACTACACCCACATCCTGTTCCCCGCAACCGCCAATGGCAAAAACGTGGCCCCTCGCGTGGCAGCTAAGTTGGACGTGGGCCAAATCAGCGACATCACCAAGGTAGACAGCCCCGACACGTTTGAGCGCCCCATCTATGCGGGCAACGCCATTGCCACCGTGCAATCGCGTGACGCCGTCAAAGTCATCACCGTGCGCATCACAGGGTTTGATGCCGCAGCCGCCACAGGAGGCACGGCACAGGTGCAAACCACAGCCGCTGTCACCGACTCTGGCAAGAGCAGGTTTGTGGGCTGTGAAGTCACCAAGAGTGACCGACCAGAGCTGACCGCAGCCAAGATCATTGTCTCGGGCGGACGTGCGTTGGGTAGCGCAGAGAAGTTTGATGAAGTCATGATTCCGTTGGCCGACAAGCTGGGGGCGGCGATTGGTGCGAGCCGTGCGGCAGTGGATGCAGGCTACGCGGCCAACGATTTGCAAGTGGGGCAGACGGGCAAGATTGTGGCGCCGCAGTTGTATGTGGCATGCGGCATCAGCGGGGCGATTCAACACTTGGCGGGCATGAAAGACAGCAAGGTGATCGTGGCGATCAACAAAGACCCCGAGGCGCCGATCTTCAGCGTGGCGGATTTCGGGCTGGAGGCTGACTTGTTCGTGGCGGTGCCTGAGTTGGTCGCCGCGTTGTAAACACACTTTGAAAAGCACTCTGCGGGATGCTTTTTTCTTGAGCCTATTTTTGGAGACATCAACAATGAGTTATATCGCCCCCATCAAAGACATGG
>NZ_JAVKLQ010000045.1:0-9869 GCF_031539175.1 Limnohabitans sp.
TTGGTATCGTTCTTCTCGGCTGAGGTGCTTGTACATTGGGCAATTTCGATTTGGCGGTTAAAGCGGCCATGATGCTCTCGCATCCTCAGCCACCTATAACCAGTTCATCTTTGTTGCACTTCGTCCTTGAATCCGCCAACCCAAAAATCGCAGAATTATTAGATCGGATCGGCCAAATGGAGTCCGAAATCGAGCAAGTCATGAAAACGCGACGTGCCGAGTTGCAGGCTGATTTCGAAGAGAAACGAATTCATTTCGAAGAAGAAATCTTGGCGCAACACAAGCGCTTCAAAATGGGCTTGCTGACATACATGAGCAGCGCCAATTGGCTCAGCGTGGTGACAGCACCCATCATTTATGCCGTGATTTTTCCGATGTTGCTGCTAGACATCGCCATCACGGTGTACCAACACATCTGCTTTCGGGCCTACGGCATTCCGCGCGTTGTTAGGGGTGATTATTTTGTGTATGACCGTAGCCACCTCGCCTATTTGAATGCGATCGAAAAAATCAACTGCGCTTACTGCTCTTACGGCAATGGGTTGATGGCCTACGCTCGCGAAGTGGTGGCGCGGACCGAGCAGTACTGGTGCCCCATCAAGCACGCGCGCAAAGTGCTGGTGGCTCATCCGTATTACAACGGCTTTGTCGATTACGGCGATGCCGAGGGCTACCAACGCGAATTAGAAAATCTGCGCGCCAAACTGACGGCAATGGGACAAAGTGATTCACACAAGTGACGATGAAGACCGCGGGTTTGATGTCCAATACAGCCATGCAAACACATACAGCCGTTGAACAGCGCTTGATGGACCTTGAGATCAAGGCCAGTTTCACCGAAGATTTGGTCGAGCAACTCAACCAAACCATCTTCCGCCAACAAGAACAGATTGATGCACTGCTGCGCGAAGTGAGTCAATTACGCATCCAAACACCGGACGGGGGCAGTGGCTCCTTCCGTAGCTTGCGCGATGAACTGCCGCCACACTACTGATGACGTCCATTGAATACCCATCAACCAATGCGGCCTTGGCGATTCAAGACATCGCCACTGCGGTACTTTACAGATTGGCAGCTTACGCCGTGATCAACTTGATCGACGACGCCGCCATGTTGTCCCTCGTTTTTATTTGAAATACCCACACACATGTCACACACCCTTGATTACTACTTTGCCCCTCAAAGTCCTTGGACATATTTGGGCCACCAACGTGTTTGGGATTTGGCAAAACAAGCGGGCGCAACTCTGCGCGTCATGCCCGTCGATTTGGGTCAAGTCTTCCCTATCTCTGGTGGCCTGCCTTTAGGCAAACGTGCACCGCAGCGCCAAAAGTACCGTTTGGTTGAGTTGGCGCGTTTCAGCGAGGCATTGAACATCCCGCTGCACGTTGAACCGAAATTTTTCCCCGTCGCAGGAGATGACGCGGCACGCGTGATCATCGCAGTCGACCAGCAGCACGATGCACAAGCCGCAATGGCTTACACAGGGGCCGTTCTGACCGCCGTCTGGGCTGAGCAGCGCAATATTGCAGATCTGCAAGTGCTGGCCGAATTGCTACATGAGCACGGACTCGATGCCAGCTGCATCGCACGCGCTCAAACCCCAGAGGTGCAAGCCATTTACGCGCAAAACACCCAAAGCGCAATTGATGCGCATGTCTTCGGTGCGCCGAGCTATGTGGTGGATGGGGAAATGTTTTGGGGTCAAGACCGCTTGGATTTTGTGGCCCGCAAACTGGGCGTTTGACGCTTAGCGCAAACGACGCCAAATGGCGCGAGTGACGCGCCCGAAGTTGCCCGACAGGTCTCGTAAATTCTTGTCTAGGGCGTCGCGCGTCGCAGGGTTGGATTGCTGAGCGATGGCACTGTAATTCGTCACGGATTGAGCGCCATTCACCGCCTCGTTGCCCATCATTGGGAAGGTCTTGATCACCAAAGCATCCAACTCGTCAGCGGCTGCATAAGCTGATTTCGAAACATCATCGCGCAAGCTGAATTCCGTCAACACCAAGCGACCTTGGTCTTTGGACAAATTTGCGAACGCGAGCAAATGCGGATGGTTGAGCTCCCCTTTGTGAAGGGCCGACAGCAAGCTCTGCTGATGAAAACTCTCCAACACGGCATGCCGACCTGACACCTGCGCATACGCCTCGTCTTTCGCTTGTGGCAGGCCCGTGAGCGCCAACACATCGCCCCACCACATGCTCGCAACAGAGCGACTGGGCAACACGCTGGCGTGATAGGGCTGCGTGAGGTCTTGCGCGTAATGCATGGCCCAACCTGCAAATCGCCAGCCCCAATAAGAATGACCAGACAACATGGCATGCCGTGCCAAGGTTTGCCACAGATGCAGGCGGTATTCGGGGAACGTTCGGCGCAAAGCGCCCGAGGAGGCGTACATCAGGGGCGATTCGTGGAAATAGCCGCTGTGAAATGACACCTGGCTAGACGCTGGGTGCTTGGGATCGCCCAAGGGCTGCTTACCAAACCCATAGTTTTGCCCAAACTCCGTGGCGTTGTTTTCCCACAAACCGATGTCCAAACCGTAATCGGGCTCGTCGGACGCAGTAGCGATCACGTCCAAAACAGAAACAAACTCGGCATCGCGCAAAGCGACGAATTTGTTATCCGCCATGTGGGCATCTTTGTGCAAACTGACGTCTTGCCATGTCAACCCAGGGCGGTGGTTATCGGCCAATGCCTGGGGGGTGGGCTGAAGCTGCAGATACAGCGGCAACGGCATATTTGGGTTAGCGCGCACAGCGCTCAAGAAACGATGCACCCACACACTGGGATCCGCATCTTTGTCGTGGCGATAGGACAGCACCTCGGGACGTGCGGGGTAATTGCGAATGTGCCCCCTCGCCCACTGTTCTTCTTGTTGTAACAAGCCCTCGAGGACAGGCCCTTGGTCTTTCAGGAAGCTGGCAAGAGGCTCCGCCTTGACCATGGGCTCTGAGCGAACTTCAGGCAACGCATTGAGCGCTTGCCAAGTGCCGATGGCGTGGGTTGTCCATGCATGGGCCGCACTTACAGCCACACCAAGTAAAAGACCAAAAAAAAGACGTTCAAACCAACGCATTACACAATTGTGCAACGAGTTGGCCGAACGTCTGGTTCAGCCGAGCTGAAAATTAACGCGGTGTGCGTGGCTTAGGTGCGCGTTTCTTGGCGTCAAAGCCGCCAAAAGACTTGCCAGCTGGACGTGGTGCCTTGTCAAAAGGCGTACGACCTGCCTCAAACGGGGCGCGTGGACCACGTGCGGGAGCACGATCGTCAAAACTACGGGGGCCCGAAGGTTGACCAAAGTTTTGACCGCCACCGAAGTTGCCACGAGGCGCACCTTCGCCAAAGTTGCCGCGCGGGCCGCCTTGACGGGCATCAAAGTTGTTTTGACGTGGCTCGAACGACTGACCTTTGCGATCGTCGAAACGTGGCTCAGAACGGCCCTCGAAGCGGCCTTCTGAACGGCCTTCGAAACGACCTTGACCTTCAAATCGACCACCGCCGCCGCCAAATTTGCCGCCGCCACCGAAGCTATTGCCACGGCCGCCACCACCAAATTTGCCGCCGCCACCTTTGCGGTCAAAATCACGGCCACCGCGTTGTTCAACGCGTTGGGTAGGCTCCATGCCAGGGATCACTTCAGCAGTGAACTGCTGGCGTGTGTAGGCTTCGATGTCGTAAATTTTGCGCTTGTCGCGGAACTCGGCCAAAGTCACAGCCAAGCCATCACGGCCCGCGCGACCGGTACGGCCAATGCGGTGGGTGTAGTCCTCAGACTTCATGGGCAAGCCGAAGTTAAACACGTGGGTGATGGTGGGCACGTCAATGCCGCGAGCCGCGACGTCGGTTGCCACCAAGAACTGCACTTGACCTTGGCGCAAAGCCATCAAGCGACGGTTACGCAAACCTTGGCTCAACGCACCGTGCAATGCCACAGCCGAGAAGCCTTCTTGTTGCAAGTCATTGGCCAAGCCGTCGCACTCAATTTGAGTGCTGGCGAAGATGATGGCTTGGTTAATGGTGGTGTCACGCAAGAGGTGATCCAACAAGCGGCGCTTGTGTTGCGCGTTGTCCGCCCAATGCAAGATTTGGCGAATGTTGCTGTGCTTCTCTTGTGGCGAGTCGATTTGCACGCGTTGGGGTTGACGCATGACGCGTGTGGCCAACTGCTGAATGCGCGGCGCAAACGTGGCGCTGAACATCATGGTTTGCTTGCGGTCAATGGTGAGTTGGTTGATTTCAGCCAAGTCGTCCGAGAAACCGAGGTCCAACATGCGGTCGGCTTCGTCCACCACCAAGAACTGAACTTGGTCCAATTTGATTTGCATAGAGCGCTGCAAGTCCAACAAGCGGCCAGGTGTGGCGACCACCAAATCGGCGTTTTGCAGTTTGGCGATTTGCAACTGGTAAGGCATGCCGCCCACAACGTTGGCAACGCGCAGACCGCGGCAATGTTGCACCAAATCGATGGCGTCATGCGCCACCTGTTGGGCCAGTTCACGTGTTGGGCAAACGATCAAAGCGCCAGGTGTAGGGGCTTTGAAGTTGCGCGCATTGGTGGGGTCTTTGCGCTTGGGGCGCTTAGGGGCAGGCTCACCTTTGGCTTCGGCTTCGGCCACTGCAGCTTCAAAATCAGCGCGCTCTTTGGCTTCGGCTTCGGCTTGTTGCTTCAGCAACGTGTGCAACACGGGCAACAAGAACGCAGCAGTTTTGCCGCTACCTGTTTGGCTAGACACCATCAAGTCGATGAACCCAGCCTTGGCATCTGCGTTGTCATTTGGCAGTGCCAAAGGAATGGTTTTTTGTTGAACTGTGGTCGGCTGGGTGTAGCCCAAATCTTTCACAGCTTGTACCAATTGAGGGGCCAAGCCCAACAAGACGAAACCATTAGGGGCCTCAGGCTGCTCAACGGCTGCTTCGACGTTAGCGTGAACCGCTTCTGTAGAAATAGTTTCAGAAGAGATGACTTCTGGAGCGGAAATAGAAATAGTTTCGGCAGGCGCAAATTCGCCTGTCACATTTAAAGTGTCAGTCATGATTTTTTCTCGCACGTGAGCGCCGCAAGTTGTGCGGCTGCTCCGTTCTAGGTTAAAAAACATCAACCATCAAACGGAACCTGCTCTGACCCGTCTAGGGTTTTTTCAGTGCTTGGGACTCATTTAGCGAGTCCGGTGAATGAAGGTAGATGTACAAATTCGCCACTTTGCGCAGCGAAGTCTTTGATTATGGCACAAATTCGGGTTTATACCTAATCCTCATGCAAACCGAAGGTTAATCGAGCTTCAAGAAGTGCTCACGGTAGTACAGCATTTCATCAATGGACTCGTGAACATCGGCCAGCGCCGTGTGTTTTTGGGCTTTCTTGAATGCTTTTTGCACCTCTGGCTTCCAGCGGCGGGCCAGTTCTTTGAGGGTGCTGACGTCCACATTGCGGTAGTGAAACCACCCCTCTAATTTAGGCATGTATTTGTTCAAAAAACGACGGTCTTGACCAATGGTGTTGCCACACATCGGCGACACGCCCTTAGACACGTAAGGCTTCAAGAACGCAATCAGTTGTTCTTGTGCTTGCTCTTCGGTCACGGTGGAGGCTTTGACTTTGTCGATCAACCCACTTTTACCGTGCGTGCCTTTGTTCCAAGCGTCCATCTTGTTCAGGACCTCATCACTTTGGTGAATGACAAACACGGGCCCTTCAATGCGGGTGACCAAATTGGGACACGTCACGATCACAGCAATTTCGAGCAAACGCTCGCGCTCTGGCTCAAGGCCCGACATTTCGCAATCGAGCCACACCAAGTTCATATCGGACTTGGCAAGTTTGGGGACAACAGGGAGGTTCAAAGATTCAGACATGCGCAGGATTGTCGCCCATCATCTGCAGCGCTTCATCTAAACTCACCCTCCATGATGAACCCCTCTTTCGCGATGACCCTATCGCTGGCGATTTTGTTGATCGCCAACTTGCTCACCAAACTCTGGCTCAGTGGTCGCCAAGTGCGCTATGTAGCGCAGCACCGTGCGCAGGTACCTACCGCATTTGCACACACCATCACCTTGCAGGCTCACCAAAAAGCCGCCGATTACACCCTCGCCAAATCGCGAGTGAGCATGCTGGACATGGCGCTGGATGCCGCCATGCTGTTGGGCTGGACGCTTTTGGGCGGGCTCGATTTGCTGAACCAAGTGACACTGAACGTCATGGGCATTGGCATGGCACAGCAAGTCATCTTGGTGGTCAGCTTTGCACTCATCGGCGGACTCATTGGTCTGCCTTTGTCGCTCTACCAAACATTTGGGGTCGAACAACGCTTTGGGTTCAACCACACCACCGTGCGCTTGTGGCTCAGTGATATGGCCAAGGGCTTGCTGGTCGGGGCCGTGTTGGGTTTGCCAATTTTGTGGCTGATCCTTTGGCTGATGGACAGCGGCGGGCCACGATGGTGGCTGTATGCCTGGGCCGCTTTGGTGGCCTACCAACTGTTGGTGATGTGGATTGCCCCCAACTTCATCATGCCGCTGTTCAACAAATTCACCCCGCTCGAAGACGACACCTTGAAAACGCGGGTCACGGCATTGATGGACCGTGCAGGCTTCAAAGCCAAGGGCTTTTTCGTGATGGATGGCAGCCGCCGCTCCGCGCATTCCAATGCATTTTTCACAGGATTTGGCGCCTCTAAACGCGTGGTGTTCTTTGACACCTTACTCGCGCAACTTAATGGCGATGAGATGGAAGCCGTGCTGGCCCATGAACTCGGCCACTTCAAACATCGACACATTTTGAAAATGATGGCCACCAACTTTGCAATGAGTTTGGCTGGATTGGCACTGCTGGGCTGGCTCTCGCAACAGATTTGGTTTTACACAGGTTTGGGTATCACACCCAATTTGAATGGCGGCAACAGTGCCTTGGCCTTGTTGCTGTTCATACTCACGCTGCCGCTGCTGACTTTCTTTGTCTCACCGCTCTCAGCAAGACGATCACGCCGATTTGAGTTCGAGGCAGATGCCTACGCGGTGGCCAACAGCCAAGCCAGCGCCTTGAGCAGTGCCCTGCTCAAGCTCTACCAAGACAACGCATCCACACTCACGCCCGACCCGTGGTTTGTGGCGTTCTACTACTCACACCCACCCGCATCGCAGCGCTTGGCACGGTTCAACGTATGAAACAAACCGGTTTGGTGGTCGCCAGCCACGGACGCCACTGCGTGGTAGAAACACCCGACGGCGAGCGACGCATTTGCCATCCGCGTGGCAAGAAAAGCCAAGTGGTGGTGGGAGACCGCGTGCAATGGTTAGCCAGCACGGACGAAGGTACGATTGAAAAAGTCGAGCCCCGCAGCAACTTGTTTTACCGACAAGACGAAATTCGCACCAAGTCTTTCGCCGCCAATCTCGATCAAATTTTGATCTTGATCGCGGCCGAGCCGGAGTTCTCCGAAATGCAGCTCACCCGCGCCTTGATCGCGGCAGAAGCGGAACACATCACCCCCTTGATCGCGCTCAACAAACGCGACTTAACAATACCTTTTGACCGTGCCTTGGCCAGACTAGAGCCCTACGCACGCATGGGCTACACCGTGCTATCGCTGGGACTCAAAGACGGGGACTTGGGTGATTTGTCTGAACGCCTAAACCACAAGACCACGTTGGTCCTCGGCCCCTCGGGCACAGGCAAAAGCACCCTGATTAACCAACTCATTCCGCATGCCAACGTGGCAACGGGTGAAATTTCGCATGCCCTCAATTCGGGGCGTCACACCACGACCTCCACCACGTGGCATTGGGTTGATGCAGAGCGGACGACGGGCTTGATTGACTCGCCTGGATTTCAAGAATTTGGCATGCATCACATTGATGCCATGCAACTGGCCGCTTACATGCCTGACTTCAAACCGCATGTGGCGCATTGCAAGTTTTACAACTGCTCACATTTGCATGAGCCCGGCTGCGGCGTGCAAGCCGCCGTGACGTCAGGCGAGATCACGGCGTCGCGTTACAAGCTCTATGGTTTGCTGTTTGCCGAATTAACGCAGCCTGCCCACTACTGAAGCGGTCAGCCCAACAAACGGGCCAAGGTGAGCAGCGCCAGCAGCACCATCCACAGCACCACACTGCGCCAAACGAGGCCCACCAAGCTAGCCAAATGGGCCATTTCTGGCGCACGACCCGGCGTGCTTTCACTGTCGAAGTCGTCAGCATCCAGCGTCTCACCCAAGCGGGTCGCCGCATCTGGGCGCAACGCTTCGCCACCTAGACGCACATTCAACGCACCCGACGTGGCAGATAAAACAACGCCGTCGTTGTCGTCAGGAAAACGTTGGGCATGGTTGCGCCAGCAATCAATGGCTTCTTCAAAATTGCCCACCACGGCAAAGGCAAGCGCCGTCAGTCGTGCAGGAAACCAATCCACAGCGTGCCATGCGGTGTCCCCGGCTTCTTGCAAGGTGTCGCTGATCCAGCCCCTTTTTTGCTTGTCAACGTTGCGCCAATGACGGGACACCAGCTCGCTCATGCGGTAAAAAACGGCGCCCGCAGGCCCAAAACCAATGGCAGCCAACACAGAAAACCACGCCAACACACCAAACACGTGGCGGTGCGCAGACAACGCGGAATGTTCAATCACGTGCCTGAGCAACTCGCTGCGTGGCAAGCTCCCCACCGACACGTGCTGCCAATCCGCCAACAATTCCCGCGCAAGACGCTCGTCGCCAGCGTCCAATGCATCACGAATCTCAGTGAAATGATGGCTGAATTGGCGAAATCCGAGCGAGGCATACAAAACGCCAATGCTCCAAATCACGGCCACAGGCCAGCCAAAGACAAACATCAGCACGGCATGCACCAGCAAGGCGATGAAAGTGGGCACCCCCACCGCCAGCGCCCAAGTGGTCCACGCCAATCGGGCGTGACCCGCATCGAGGGTTTGACTCAACCACACCACCCAAGCACGGCAGCTGCGATGAACCCAGCTGTTGTGCACCAACGGACGGGCTTGTTCAATCAATAAAGCAAAGAGCAGGGCCAAAAAACTCATAACGCGATGATAGCGGTTGCCCCGTGGTGCATCGGGCTTAGGCCGACATGAATCGATAAAAGTTACGCAACATGCCTGCAGTTGCGCCCCAAATGAAGCGTAAATGAGGACCATCTTGATAAGGCATCGACAACCATTCACGCCTACCCCCCTCATGCTCGAAGGTGTGCCAGCGATGGTGTGCTGGATTCATCAAAAAAGCCAAAGGCACTTCGAAGGTGTCAGCCACTTCGTCGGGGTTGGACTGCAAATGCATCTCTGGCGACACCAAAGCCACGACCGGCGTGACAAAGAAAGCAGAACCGGTCACATACTCGGGCAAGGTACCCAAGACCTGAACATGACGCGCCTCAAGCCCGACCTCCTCTTGCGCCTCGCGCAAGGCCGTTGCTGTCACATCACGATCTTCTGGATCGCACTTTCCACCCGCAAATGCAATTTGTCCTGAATGGGTTGACATGTGTACCGTGCGTTGCGTCAACAGCACGGTGGGCTCGTCACGCATCACCAAGGCCAACAGAACGGCCGCTTGCGCGGGGGCTCGTTCAAGGAACTTTCGTTCACGCACCAACTCAGGCTGCCAAAGTGGGGGATGGGCAAAACGTGCTTGCAACGCCTGCGCCGTGAACGCGTGACGGGGCACAGGTGCCAGATGGTGGTCCACCCGCGTCACCGCGATTTTTTGAGGGGCGGATTCAAGGACGAAGTGCAACAAAGATGAACTGGTTATAGGTGGCTGAGGATGCGAGAGCATCATGGCCGCTTTAACCGCCAAATCGAAATTGCCCAATGTACAAGCACCTCAGCCGAGAAGAACGATACCAAA
>NZ_JAVKLQ010000046.1:0-14367 GCF_031539175.1 Limnohabitans sp.
AAGTGAAAAAACGCAAAAAAGACAGTTTTTCGGCAAGCTCTGTTTGCAAAGCTCAAATCAGAATATCCATTTTTACGACAACAAAGGTAACTGAGTGTTAAATTTTTTCCAAATTTTCAAAAGTAACGATGACCGCAGGGCAAAGTTCGATCATGTAATGGACTTTGCAAGTGATTTGGCATCCACAAATCCATCAGCATTGGTAGATCTAGTTCGCTTACTTCTACGTCAGCTTCAAGCGGATTTATTGTTTTCTTGTATTGAGATGGAAATGCACGGCGCGAGAAGCTCAATTCTGAGTCATGCTTTCTTTATGCCTAATGGCCCTAGCAAATTACAAATGGCATTTGATGCACCCGAGTTAGATGTTGATCAGTATCTGGTGCAGCTTCGTCACGATGCTGTTTTGCCATGTCCTTGGCACCGTGAACGATATGTAAATTGCTTGTCATTCATCGGCAGTGGAAAAAATATGGGTAATTGGAAAGAGGATTCCATAAATCACCGAATCACCGTTTGGTTACCTTGGGGCATTGCTTTTGTTAATGGTGGAAATCATTCAATTGCTGCTGGCATCGCAAGTGGAGAAGGAGTTTTAAAACCAAAAGCTGTTTATGACATGAGCAAATTACTTGACCAAGTTCATTGCGATGGCTTGTACTATCGCTCTTCGGAAACAGGAAAAAAATTAGACTCTGTACGAGACTACAAAATTGCGGCGTTATTTGAAATTGGTCGTTTGATGAAAATCCATTCAATTTCTCCAATGAAAATTGTTACCTAACATTCGCAAGACTAATTTGGAAAACCTACCCATGCTCGATCGCATGGGTAATGATTTTTTGCTGTTTCAACCAAGTCGTGAACATGCAAACGATGGGTGACGTTGGTGGTCCAATTTACTTCGATGAGATCTTCGGATTTCACCTCCAGTGGCCATTCATCACTGGTTAGTTCATTTGGCTTTTTTGTTACCTGGTGTTCAAAATCAACTTCACGCCAAAAGCCATCACACAGGCGGACTCGACCACGGCCAAGTTCGTTGTGCTGGACTATTGAGCCAGGTGGGCATGCGCGTTGCGCAAAAAGTTTGGAAGCATCAACAACGTTAGAGGGTAGGGACATATACACAGCTTTCGTGGATAAGTTAGGGTTATGCAGCCGCTTGACCGCATAGATACTGAGCTTCAGTACTTTGCTTAAAAATCAAGCATGAATTTTTCGGGCGCGTCCCTACCGCGTTGGAGACTCTAGTTTAACTCTGTTCCGAAGAAGTGGGAGTAGTGTTTTGAATAATGAAGAAACGTCGTTGAAAAATCAGCATGGCTTGTGATGCATGGGCATTCATCAACGCAACGAATTGCTCAGTAGGTAAAACTCTTTTTGTTCGCTTGTCAACGGTATTCAGCTCGATGAAAACCAACCCGAGTTTTTCAAACTCTCTCATCCGCAACCTGACACCTCTTTCGGTCGCAATGTCTGAACCAACCAGTTGCTTCAATGACGTTCGATCAATTTGATGCCCATTTAAGTGCGCACGCACAATTCCAAAATAAAGTGCTCGGCCTGTAACAGTTTGAAACGCTACATGGCTTTGAATTTCCCACTCGTAGATTTCAGCTAGAGCAAATAAAAAATCTAAATTCATCGTGCCCACTAATCGGCTAACGAATGGGCATCTTTAACTTCTTTGGATACTTATTCCTCGATCAGTACATTGAATAAATTTTCGAGCGTCAGAAAACAATGACAACTGCGGATTGAGCACATGACCTTGGATTGGTGTGCAGCTTAATGTCAGGCCATAAACAACACGATTTTTCAAAACGCGATGACGCAAGTGTTGTCGGTGAGCAAGATTTTTAAGCGATCGACGAAGCTCTGAGCGCGAGAAACATTGCAATTCATTTTCCAGCTCTTCAACGGTCCACCAGCCGCCTTCATCACGAAGGCATAACCATGCGGCTGTTGAAGCCTCGCCCCAATGCCCGAAGCCTTTCATACAGGTTTTGTATTTTTACAATCGGGATACCCGCTGCAACCGTAGAACGGTCCACGTCCACCTTGTCGCAGCTTCATCGGTTTACCGCAGGCATCACAAACCACGGCCGTTGAATTTTTCCCAGAATTTGGGATGGATTTTTCAGCAGGCAACGATTGTTGTGCACGTTCACCAGGTTTGCCATTTGCATCAGGGAGAGTTGTTTTGCATGTCGGATAACCAGAGCAGCCCCAAAACGCGCTAGAAGGGCCTTTGCGAAGCCTTAATGGCTTACCGCATGCTTTGCATGCATACACGGGTGAATTCGCATCTGAAGGGGCGCTATGCGCTTCAGCTGACGTTGTATGACGAGCAGCTGGACGTTGAGGCATTGAACTCGCTTGAGCTTTAATCCGCTCGATGAGCTTTGATAGCCAAGTACCTAGCTTGTGTTCGAACTGCTCCAACGTTACGGTGCCCGATTCGATTTGTCCCAATTGGTCTTCCCACAAAGCTGTAAGCACGGGATCAACCATTTCCGGCGCTACTTTCTCCATCATGCCAATCAAGTGCATGCCTTTGTCGGTGGGCACGATTGCTTTCCCTTCGTTGGCGATGTAGCTACGCTTAAATAAGCCTTCGATGATTGCCGATCGCGTAGCGTCTGTGCCGATGCCGGCCTTTTCCTTGGTTTGCATAATTTTTTTGAGTCGCGGATCTTCAATTACTTTGTCGATCGACTCCATAGCACCAAGTAGCGTACCCTCGGTATAACGCTTAGGTGGTTTGGTTTTTTCAGTGGCCACTTCAGCCAGTCGGTTGATGCCCTGCATACCCACTTGACAGCTTGGAAGTGAAACGTCCTGATCTTCGTCGTCGTCACCCGCGTCGTTTGATTTTTTAGACTTCGATGGCTTCGCTTTGGCTTGCTCCATGCCTTCGTAAGCAAGCTGCCAACCTTGCACAAGTGGGATTTTTCCTTTTGCTCCAAATGTCTCAGCTTCACAAACTAACTCGATGACAGTTTGGTTGTACTCAAAAGCACCCAAGAACTGAGCAATGAAGCGACGACGAATTAGGTCATAGACCAAGGCCTCAGTTTTTGACATATCGCCCATGCGTACATTTGCATTTCCAGTCGGGATGATTGCATGGTGAGCCGTGACCTTAGTGTCGTTGTAAACACGACCTGGCTTGCTCAAATCAGCCAACTGCGTGATCTTTGATAACGATGGATCAATTTTTGAAACGGCTTGCAAAACGCTTTGTGCGTCCGCATGCATAGACAACGGTAAATATTCGCAATCACTACGAGGATAGGTTGTCGCCTTGTGCTTTTCATAGAGTGCTTGACACGCATCTAAGACAGCTTGGGCTTTCAATCCAAAGCGAGCAGAAGCTTCGCGTTGCAAGCTCCCCAAACTGTAGAGCAGGGGAGCCAGCTTACGTTCACGGGTTGTTTCAACCACTGTCAATCGACCAGTTTTGTTGAGTACCTTTGCAGCCACCGATTGCACATAGGCAAGGTCAACACAGTGGCCCTCCGAGTCGAGTTTGTCTTTCGCAACTCGCCATGTCATCGGAACAACTGACCCTTGAATTTCAAACGAAGCTTTCAACACAAAATAAGTTTTAGGCTTGAAATTGGCGATCGCACGTTCACGCCGCACAATCAATCCAAGGACAGGTGTTTGCACTCGACCGCAATGCAACACACCATCGCGACCGCCAGTACCAAATGCTTTGGTAAGGGCCATCGTGAGGTTCATTCCAGCAAGCCAATCAGCACGGGAGCGTCCCATTCCTGAAAAATACATTGGCAGTGTTTTTTCACCAGGCATGAGTTTGCCTAGTGCCTTGCGTACAGACGCATCATCAAAGGCGCTTAACCACAGACGCTTGACGGGACCACGGTAGCCGTTCAGAGTCAAAATTTCTCGGGCAATGACTTCGCCCTCACGGTCAGCATCGGTGGCGATGATGACTTCAGTAGCTTGTTTCAATGCCTTGGCCACGCACTGGTACTGCTCTCTCGTTGAGGATTTGATAGCCATGTGCCACTGCTGCGGCACGACAGGCAACAGATCAATGTTCCAGCTCTTGAGGTCAGGGTTGTAGTGTTCGGGAGGTGATTGCTCCAGCAAATGACCAATACACCAGGTCACAGCTACACCAGGTCCACTGGTGCACCCGTTGCCACGCTGAGTTGCTCCAACAAATCGGGCAATATCTTTGGCTTGAGAGGGTTTTTCGCAAATAAATAATCGCATAGCATCTCGTTTGCAAGTCTTAGGACCAACAGGCGGTATCTTCTGTGTCAGAGGTGGTGAGTTTTCTAGTGAGACTGTTTAGACCAAAACTTGATCTTCGGTGTGTGTGCTTGTGTTGACTTTTTTGCATCACACCTTTTTTTCTAAGCTCGTATGCACGTGTCATCACTGTTTGAATGGTTCGCTCCAATGCAAAGCTAATTGCTTCTGGACCAAGAGTTACGTAGTTCTCTATGAGGTAACGCTCTTCGCTAGTTGTCCACGATAATTTTTGTCGCGCATGAAAATCAGGGTGGTATTGCATACGACCGTAGCGGTCGTAAGTAACAGGCATATTCATGATTTCTCCCCTTTTAGTTCGCTGAACATTTTTTCGACTGTGATTTCCACGGGCTCGACCACATCACCATCAACAAGCATTGCTCCATCACTGCGCGTTTCAACGACAACGATGCCGCCACAGATTGGAATTTCACGTCGATCAATGATGGTGAGTTCAGGTTGCCCCACCGTGCCAGATGAAGGCACGGTTGGTTCTTGTGGAGTCGTTTTCATATGACTCAACTGTTAGGTTTAGGCTGCGGGGGCTGCCGATTGGTCTTGCTTCGCACGCATATTGATTGACTCAACACGGTTGAGCTTCACTGCCACGTCTTCAGCGTTGCAACGCAACTCGGCACCATCTTTCTTACCAGAAGCGCGATCTTCATCAGACACAGTCCATGTGTGCAGATAGAGACTGCCTTCGATTTGCAATCGCATGCCGCTTCGCAAAGTTTTCATGACATGCTCGCCAAGACGTTCATTCCAAATCGTGATGCCGACAGGCTTTGTTTTTTCTGCGTCTTGAACCAACTCATCGTCGGGACCGCGCTTCCATGAATCACTCATCACACGCATTTCAGTGATTCGCACTTGTTTGCCACCTACTGCCACCATGCGTTGGCTTGGTGCTTCGAGTAAGTTACCGTCGATTACTGCTTCAATTGCCATTTGGTTTTCTCCTAAAAAACGCAGATCAACCCAACCGAGATTCGGCTGTTGCAATTGGTCTGCTACTTGCACCGGATTTGTTGGTGCGAGATTTGGTCAAGTGGTTGCTCAGCCACTTAATCGTTTGCTGGAGAACAATGTCCAGCGTGTTGAGTTCAAGGCTGCGTAAGTTCTGAGCCTCGTAGTGTTTTTTGATCGCCAAGGGCAGGGCGTTGAGTTCGATTTGGATGTCACACCACAGGACATGCTTAAAAACTCGACCTTGCTTCAGTCGCCAGCGAAGCACCCAGTTGCCCCGTGAGTAGCGATGCAGCTCCAAGAAGATGGACGACCCTTTGACCTTGGATAGTTCTTTGAGGCGCTCCATTTCGGCATGGACCATCTTTTGTTGCGCTTCTGCTTGACGCAGTACGGCCAGAAATGCCCCACGACCTTGCAGCGCCGCCATGCCTTGAAGTGTTGGATCAGTTTGCATAGACATGCTCCAAATTGGGGCGGGAAATCCCTTCGAGTATCATTTTTATGGGTGTGTTTCGTGAAACACGCCCAGTGCAAGCGAAGCACACCCCTTCCAAATGTTTCAACCAAACGAAGGGATTTCCCATGAAAGCAAAAAATGTCATCCACCAAAGTTGTCCTGCCTGCGGTGCAGGAGTTGACTGGGATGCGAAAACCCAAGCCTGTAGCAGGTGCCTGTGCGGCACGGGGAGCAAGGCATCACACCTTGTCTCACCCAAACTTGTTTTAGTCATTGCCATGCTCACCGTTTTGGGTTTGGCTTGCTGGCCAAGTTGGCAATAAGTCAATCGCGCCAATGAGTGGAATGGTCTTGGTGCGAATAGTTGAGGGCAGCACCAGACCTTCTGCTTGACCTAGAAGCAGATAAGCGCCATCGGATTCATTCCACTCCGCAGGCGCAAGCTCTGGTGACAGTGTTGGAAAATAGCCCTGCATTGACCATTTGAAGAAGCTACCGGCCTGATTCAGGTCGAACCAAGTGCGCCACACTCGCAGTGCTTGTTCACGCGGCATCGTGAAACAAATTCGCGGTTCAATGTAAAGGTGGCCCAGGCAGATTTGACCTGGTTGCTTCACAAACACGTGCCCCCCTCGGGCTTTGATTGTTTGGCACAAAGCTGCCATCACGTGTTGTTCCAAAGCAGGACGATTAAAAAGTTGTTTCATCAATTACTCCCTTACCCTTAAAGGCCTTTAAGTGCACTCACAGATTGACAACACGCTGTTCCCGCAGAGTTGACAGTGGCACTAGTTGCATTAAAAAACGGGTGGCAGAGGTCAAAGAACTGACTAGCCAAAAAGGGAGCACAAGTACCGATGCTGGGTGAGCTACCAAAAACCGCAACACCCCAGCACAGTTCGCTTCGAAAGAAGCTCCCATCCTGTCCTTGATCAGAGGCAGGCAGCAGTCCTGACGTTCCTTGACCTCCACCAAAACTCATCCATTTCACAAATTGAAACCAAAGGGAAAACCCTTGGTTTTGAACATCTGCTAAATTGGTGGGGGAAGTCAAGAAGCTGAACGGGGCATGGACCACCCCTGTTGTGTCAGTAAAGGAACAATTGCCGGTTTGCTGCTTTCCGGTGGATTGAATAAGCAGAACCAAACCGATCTTCGTAGCCATAGCCCTTATCCAACTCTGGCGCACGTTGACGGTTCGCTGCGCAAGCAGCACACGGCGGCACTGAAGTGCCCCCTGACATAACTTAAGCTTCAAGACTTCCCCCATAACTTTTTTAAGCTCGGCTTAAGCCTGGCAATTTGTTGTTCACAGCAACCAGCTTGTGAGACAAATCCACCCAGTTCAAACGAAACTTGCGCGGCATGTTGCGCACTACCTGTGCTTGTTCGATCAAGTCGTCGCCAGCCAACGATTCAGTAGCACGCCGAATAGTCCATTCGCTACCAATTTCTATGCCATATTCATCGTGATAGTCAGTAGCAGACATCTTGCGAAATACATCCAAACCACGCGCTTTATGAAATGAGAGCAAGTCCCAAAGGATGGTTGCCTCAGCCAATTGGCCATCGCAAACGAAGATCAGCTTGACGAAGGTTTCGCTGCTGAGATCAGCTTTAGCGAATTCGTCCCATGGAATTGCCGCAGTAAGCGGTTGATCGTCGTTCGTTGTTTCAGTGTTTGTGTTCATCACGTTTCTTTCGGTTGAGTTGTTAAACAAGGCCATCCGTGACCGGAGTTGGCCCAGTCACAGATGGATTGATTTCAGTTGTTGAGGCAGCTGGAGTTGATGTTGGGTTGGAGAGTTGACGCAACAATTCGACTTCGGCACCACTCAAACGTTCGTTTCGTAGCGAATGCCTTGGGCTTAGTTCGCCCACAAAGATTGGTTGCGGCAGCGCACCGAGTAGTTGACGCGCAGCTTCGACACGTTTTTTGGCGTCTTCATCGGCTTGCTCTAACCAGTCAGCTCGGCTTAAGCCAAGCATTTGTTTTTGCATCAGCGTTCTAACGGCACCGTTTGCGTTTTCAAACATGGAGCGAATTTCTCGTTTCATTTGCAGCAGAGCAATATGCGTTTCAGCTTTGCTAACCAAGTCACGTCGCGCAGCAGACTTGACAACGCGCACGCAGTGATCGAACAAGACGATCAGTGTGGACATCGTGTAACCGTAGGGACTGCGATATCCGAGGCTTACTGTTTGCGGATTGCTTGAAGCCAAGATGCTGTAG
This sequence comes from Limnohabitans sp., assembly GCF_031539175.1. Classification (GTDB taxonomy): domain Bacteria; phylum Pseudomonadota; class Gammaproteobacteria; order Burkholderiales; family Burkholderiaceae_C; genus Limnohabitans. The sequence continues at coordinate 7,956 of NZ_JAVKLQ010000046.1, forward strand.
CTCAAGCCTTTTGCTCGCATTTCGTCCAACTTGGTTTTATGAGTGCGCTCAATTTTTTCGATGAGTGCTTTGATTTTTGCCACACGTTGATCTGTTTCGACCAGTTTCAGATCTGCATAGGGGTTGTCATTCGCGGTCAATAAAAAGAGTTGACGCAAGGCTGTTGCAGCACGTCGCGCACCTGGCACGCCAAATCGAGTTGTTGAACCAGGCTCAGGTGCTACACCCAAATACAGTCGCATTGCCTCAACCGTATGCAGTGTCATGGTGTCTTCCTCATCAACTGACAGGGCACCAATTTGTGTGGCCTTCGTTGCTTGATTGGTGGGAACTTCTAGATTCGCTTCTTGCCGCGCATGATGAGTGCGACGCATGGAATCCAATTGGGCCAGCCGATCAAGGTACAACGTGTAACGCGCATAGAGTGGATCAGTCTCGCTTGGGTTATCACTTTCAACCAAGTGAGCTACGGCCATTGATTCAGCTTCAATGTCATAGCCATCAGGAAATGGTGAGCTTTCAATCGTTGCGAATTGAATGCCTGTTGCTTCAGAACTTGTTGCATCAACTGAATCAGTTTTTTTCTTGCGCGATGTTTTTGGTTTTTGAGTCGTTGCCATGGGTGTTACCTTTTGATGATTGGCTGAGCCAAGTTTGAAGATGATTTCTTCACACTCAAAGATCGCTTGTCCGACACCCATGCGGCTGTTGATGGTTGAGTAGTTGAAGAGTCCGAGACTGGTGAAAAAGACTGGCCTTTGATTGCTTGTCGCAAAGCCAAAAGTTTTTGGCGTTCAGCAATAACAGCCGAAGAAGGCGGTGTTAAAGGTGCAGGGTTTTGCACGTCAGCATTGATGTTGTTAGTGACTTGTGCCTTCAGCAACCTTTGCTCATGTGCAAGATGCGCTTCGCGGCGCACACGCTCATCATGTGCAACTTCAAGAATCAATCCACCTGGGAGTGTTGAATCCTGCTTAATGAGAAATCGTAGATACGCCACAGGTGATTTGACTTTTCCAGTCAATCTGATGATTCCTGCCATCTCATCAATCAACTCTTGTTTACGCACCTCACCGTTGACTTGCTGAATCAAACGTTGACATTGAGACAACGTTTCTGCATTCAGATCTTTTGGCCAAAACAATTCTTGATTCACCACAACCACAGCAGGAGTCGTTGTAGTGGTGGTGGTAGTCTTGTTATGTGTAGTCAAATCCGCGCGCGCATGTGGATCTGCTAAATCCATCCTTAGGTCTGTGCGATTTACAGCCAACTGGTCTGCTAAATCCAACTTTCTGATCTGCGAAAAATCACCAACTGGATTTGCCGTTTCGGTAAAACTGGATGGATGGTTTTCACACACACCATCACTAGTTCCTAAATGATGCTTTGAGTTTTCATAATTTGAAATGGTCGGGCAATTTGACCGACCGAGTGCGGCGCACTCAGTAGAGCAATTTGACCGACTTGTGGATAACTCTTTTCTCTCCGCACTTAAATCGGTCGGAGAAATACACTGACTGGGTGTGGCGCACTCAGTCGGTGAAAAACTCCGACTAGAACCTTTAAGCAGAAGCCCAAGCACACCCTTAGCTGTCCCAGTTTTTTGAGCCTTGGCAAGCAAGTTCTTTTCGAGTGTCTGAACCAACTTATTCATGTCCACACGCAAGAACTGACGTTTCTTAGGATGTGTTTGAATTGCTGTTTCAATGAGGCCTTCTAGGCATAACTTTTGCTTGCAGTCTCGCTGCTGCGCAATAGTCAATCCAGTCTCTTCAAACCAAGTTGTTGGTGACAAGTGAAACCACTCTGCTTCCCATGGGATTGATGGGTTGAGGGTAGGGGAGGGGTTGCTCTTGATCTTGTTTGCTTGAGCCGTTTGTATGTTGCGTTGCACGGCCAATGCTTTCGTGAGAAAGATTGCCGAGGTCAGCGATGGCGTTATTTCAGTGAAAACACGATAAAACGCTAGGTTGTGGCCGAGCAGTGTTCGAAGTTGTTGACGAGCATGTTCTGAGCGTGATCTCAAATCGAGTAGCGAAAGCTGAACTGGCGTGTCTAGAAGACGCGATAGGCCCATGCCAAGCTCCTCAGGTACAAGTCGATAACAATTGCGTGCTGGTGAGCCTATACGGGCTTCCTGCATCAATCCTGCATCAAGTAGATGTGACCTAGCAGACTCTTGTTCGTAACGTGACAGGGCTGTCTCGCCTTGCCATTGTTCTCGGGTCTTAAAAATCCATCCGCCATGGTGTTCAATGTTCACACCAACACGCGTCCAGTACACAAGCTGAGACAAGAACAAAGCAGCTTTGGCATCCCCTGTTAGCTTGGCTAAATTTACGCTGTAGGCAATGGGTCTTTCACCAGCCAAAGCACTTGTAAATGCGGCGCTTACAGCGGCATAGCCATCAACTAAAGAACTTTGCCTTGATGAATCAATGGGGCTAGTGCTTGATGAGGGCATCATGAAATATGTCCAGTCAGTGCACAGCTTTTTGAGCTGATTGGCTCATACGTCGTTGAGCAATCTCAATTAGACGTTTTGAAATTCGCTCAAAATTGACGCGAATCTCAAATCGAGCTGGGTAACCCGTGCGGTGTTCTTCGAACAAGCCCAACTCACGTAACGTTTTGCGTGCAGTAGCTTGTTCTTTACGAGAAAGGCCTGTCCGGTCTTCCCAACCTTGCGCTGAGACTTCCATCCAGCCATGCTCATTCATTGCACCTGGCACCTCTTGCTGTTCAAGGCAAGCGGATAGCAACAATGCAGCTGTAGCAGAACCGGTTAGATCGACAAACACTCGATGAAATGCGATTGGCGGCTGCGCCACCATCATTGCGAGAGAACCATTTTTTTGCAGCTCTGCCGCTAAATCAAAGTCAGATGTTCCCATCGCAACCTCCATGAAGTGATTTATGTGAAGGGTGGGAAATCTCTCCTGTATCATCAAAAACGGGTGAGGTCTTTTTGCGGAGACTCACCCATTTTTTTTGACCCCATGAAAACTTAAGGAGAGATTTCCCATGAAAAATGCGCAACCCGAACAAGCGCAAGCAGAAACTGAAGAGCTGTATGCTTTGCAGAATTTGCTGACTAATACCCTCAATTTGTTTATTGATGGACTCAATGAAAATCAAGTCTCGGACTTGATGACCGTTCTGGCTATTCAAAACAAAATCAGTCGTATGCATTTAGGCCCCCTGATGTAAGGTTTTGAGCGTCGAGGGGTTGGGTCCCTTCGATCACAATGGCCGTATAAAGGCTTGAGAGAGGCCACTGTGGAAATTCTTCGCCTAGTGCTACCCAGCGTTCGGTTTCGTGCTGGTAGCTTGCTTGGATATGCTTCCAGGCATCAAAAATTTGAATCAACTCGGTCGATGGGATGACCGTGATGTTTGTTGCTGGCAAGGGTGCTTTCAATTCATTGCGAATGATTTGAACGTGGCGACGCGTGACCGTCTTGAACAACGCTTGCAGCATTGGGAAATGCGCTTGTCGCGCAATGCAATATTGGAGTGCGGCGTAGTCCCATTTCTGCTCACCAGCGTTTCGTTGAATGTGCTGAAACTCAGTCAAATCGACGAAAACTTTCACCCGAGACAACGTTCTACCGCTTGGGTCGCTGGTGAGTGCATGTTTGATTGATGCACGCACATCATCATCAATTTCTTGGTCTGTTTGGACCAATTCCATGAGGGCGAGCTTCACCACGGCAGGTGAGTTCGCCAACCTAAAACTTTTATTTTGAGGATTGGTCTTCATTGGCGCACCCCGTTAATTTTGGCCAGGTTGTACGAGCGACATGCCCCTACCAAAGCGATCGCGGCCTCTCCAAGTGGGTGAGTTGGATCTGTCAAGATGCCAAATGCGAAATCAACTTCGAGTAACGACTCACCACCAAGACTCTCAGCCACAGCCAATGTCCAGAGATCTTCATTGCCCATGACATGCCTAAAACCAGCTTCACCGGTTTCTGGCAAGACTGGCTGACCGTAAGCATCTGTTGTATCCAACATGCTCACGTTCAACTGACCCGAGAGGTTGGCCAAGAACCACCACGCTTGGACTGGTAATTCCTCACGACCATCGCCAAGAACACCTGCCAAAGGTATTTCCATGAAGTAGCCATAGGGCATGCTTGGTGCGTCTGTGACGTAGCTCGTCACGGCAGCTATATCGGCAATTTCTAACAAATACCCACGTACCTGCTGAAATGCAGAGTCAAGAAATGAGACACCTGGCAATTCCTCTTGCGGTGGCACATCGTCTCCCGCGTCGTTTTCTCTACTGCCAGCCAAGCCATCAGGCTTGAGGCCGTGAGCGACACGTAACGTGTTTGGAGATTGAGTGCGCAGAGGCGGAGGAGGGGGCGTGTAATCATCCTCACTGTCATCGCTATCTGGTTCAGAAGAAGCCGCAGCACTGTTTGCCGGAACACCTCCGCCTAACGTTGCCGCTAGATTTGCAAGGCCTTGATCTGTGGCCGTAGATGCTGGATGCGCAGTTTGAGCAGTTTGACGTGGGGACATCAAATCAGCCAATTCAGCTTTAGGATTTGTTTCAAGAGCTGAGATCATTACCTCTAGCTCATCAACGGTGTAACCTAATTCTTGCGCTGCATTCGCTTGCAAATGATCATTCAGATCATCTGCTTTGTACTCAGTGTGAAGTGAGGGATACAGTGTGACCCAGTGTTTGTACGCAACAGAAAAATCGTCTTCAGTTCTGCCTGCATGCTTGAGCCACAAAGCTTGCAAGTTGGCGTACACAGGCCGTAACAACCGAAGAACGTGCTCACGCGCTACTTTTTGAACTTGCGATCCAAGACCAGACAGCTTTTCAACACTGAACTCGTAAAGTTGCAGTGTTTGGTTGCTAGTCGCAAGCCCTTTTTGCTTCAAATACTGTTCAAACTCGCGAGAGCTTAGGGTTTGACCTGTTTCATGCTCACGCTCAAAACGCATCTTTGTGATGCCTTTGGCCGTATCCCAAAACGTCATGTTCGCTCGCTGAATGTTTTCAGCAAGGTGAGCAGCCAAAATGTCGCTCTCTGTGGTGTACGGCTTATAGACAAAGTCGTAAAACTCAAATTTCTCAGGCTCTTCCAGGCTGAGAATCTTTAAAGCTTTGAGGCGTGTACCTCCACCGGAGTGCAATACGTGACGAGGGTTAGAAGGGCGTTGCGTGACCGTCAGCAACTGACTAATGCCGTCGGCTCTGATTGAGCCCAAAAGCCCTTCAAAGTCAGCATGCTCCTCTGTACGGGGGTTTCCCTCGTAAGCATCCACATCAGCTACGCGCAGACGAATGATTTTTGTGCCATCTGAAATGGCAGGAGTTTGTGGCACCGGCTGCTGCGATTGACCACGGGCGCGTGCCTTGGCCATGATTTCATCAGCAGTCAGCTTTTTAGGGGTGCTCATTGAACCACCTCATTTGATTCAATGTTTCCGTCTGCCCACACACCTTTAAGGTGTGGCAGCAGCTCATAGACCACTTGGTGCATGACTTCGTAGCCTGAATTCGACTTGCCATTACTTGGCCGGTCAAATTGATGGACAGGGCACTGATTGGTGGTCGCTTCTGCGTATGCGGCACCACGCGGCACAAATGTGTCTAAAACGCTTATGTCGGGGTGTGCGTGAATGTTTGCGTGTGGACGAAACTCGCCGCGCAGTGCCTCGGCGATCATTCGTGCATTTTTTGTACGCGGCACGTCATTCAGAAGCACGCGAACTGGGCCGGTGCCCAGTTCTGGCGATTGCTTACGCAAGACATTGAGGGACTCCAGCAGCGGCATAAGATCGCTGTAGAAGGCCGTATGGGTCAGGAAATCTGGCCTGAAGCTGGCAACCATGAAGTCGCCAGCCATCGCAGCCAAGCCTGTGAGTGTCCCCGTTGAACCTTGTGAGTCGATCACGACAACATCAAAGTTGTCCTGCACATAAGCGCCCTTCATGGCGTTTTTCAGCATGAAAATGCCGTCGAGTCTGGTTTGCAACCAGTTTTCGACGGGCACCGACTTGTTATCTGGGGCCTTTAGGTTTGCAGCAAGGATGCTCAAGCCTGGAATGGACGTTGCAGCAACATCTTCGGCCAAAATATGGCCACCACGGTAAAGCACGTCGGCCAAACCTGTTGCGCGAGGTTCGCCTGCAAGTGGGTAGTACATGGTCATTGATGCTTGCGGATCAGCATCAACAACAAGTACGCGCAGCTTTAAGGCGGCAAGCAAACCTGAGAGGTTTGCGACGAATGTGGTTTTACCGACGCCACCTTTGGTGGACACCACAGAAATTACGATTGTTTTGTTCGGCATCATTTTTCTCCTTGACCAGACCATGACCTTTATTGACCTGAGTGGAGTTCTGAGCTGCCGCTTCTTACCCTGCGTCTACTTCATACGAT
>NZ_JAVKLQ010000047.1:0-17656 GCF_031539175.1 Limnohabitans sp.
AACCGTGACGGATGAGGAATTGACTATGATTGAAAACCGATTGAATCATCGCCCCAGAAAGCGACTAGGATTCAAGACACCTCACGAGGTATTCCATGCCTCGTTAAAGCGTGTTGCACTTCGTCCTTGAATCCGCCAAGCTTTTTAAGCATGTCTGAACCCACACACAACCTAGACGCCGCGGCCCAAGAAGCCGCATTGCAAGCTGCTGCACAAACTTTGGCTCAAGCCGCTGAGGCAGCTACCCCACTCGACCCCTTGGCTGCGGCTCAGGCCGAAATCGCAGTTTTGCAAGCCAAAGCCGCGGAACTGCAAGACCAATACGTGCGCGGTCAAGCCGATGTGCAAAACGCCCGTCGCCGTGCAGACGAAGAGGTGTCGAAAGCCCGTAAGTTCGCTCTGGAGAGTTTTGCCGACAGCCTTTTGCCCGTGCTCGACAGCTTGGAAGCAGGTTTGGCCGTACAAACCGCCACGCCTGAGCAAATCCGCGAAGGTGCTGAAGCCACGCTGCGTCAACTCAAGAGCGCCTTGGAGCGCAACAAAGTCTTGGCCATTGACCCTGCTGCAGGCGCCAAGTTCGACCCAGCCCAACACCAAGCCATCAGCGTGGTGCCCGCCGAACAAGAAGCCAACACCATCGTCGCCGTGCTGCAAAAAGGCTATTTGATTGCTGAGCGCGTGCTGCGTCCCGCCTTGGTGACCGTTGCGGCGCCTAAATAAGTACTTGAAATTGGCAGAGTTAGCCTTAACTACTGCCCATCTGAATTTTTAAAAATCACTGGAGTAAGAACATGGGAAAAATCATCGGTATTGACTTGGGCACCACCAACTCGTGCGTGGCCATCATGGAAGGCAACACGACCAAAGTGATCGAGAACGCCGAAGGCGCTCGCACCACCCCGTCCATCATTGCGTATCAAGAAGACGGCGAAATCTTGGTCGGCGCCTCCGCCAAGCGTCAAGCGGTGACCAACCCACGCAACACGCTGTACGCGGTCAAGCGTTTGATCGGTCGCAAGTTCAGCGAAAAAGAAGTTCAAAAAGACATCGACTTGATGCCCTACACCATTGCCAAAGCCGACAACGGCGATGCATGGGTGGAAGTGCGCGGCAACAAGCTGGCTCCTCCTCAAATCAGCGCTGAAATTCTGCGCAAGATGAAGAAAACCGCCGAAGACTACCTCGGCGAAGAAGTGACCGAAGCCGTCATCACGGTGCCTGCTTACTTCAACGACGCACAACGTCAAGCCACCAAAGATGCAGGCCGCATCGCGGGCTTGGACGTCAAGCGCATCATCAACGAACCCACCGCGGCTGCTTTGGCTTTCGGCCTGGACAAGACGGAAAAAGGCGATCGCAAGATTGCCGTGTATGACTTGGGTGGCGGCACGTTCGACGTGTCCATCATCGAAATCGCCGACGTCGATGGCGAGAAGCAGTTTGAGGTGCTGTCCACCAACGGCGACACCTTCCTGGGCGGCGAAGACTTTGACCAGCGCATCATCGACTTCATCATCACCGAGTTCAAGAAAGAATCGGGCGTTGATTTGTCCAAAGACGTGTTGGCCTTGCAACGCCTGAAAGAAGCCGCTGAGAAAGCCAAGATCGAATTGTCATCGGCCACGTCGACTGACATTAACTTGCCTTACATCACAGCTGACGCTTCGGGCCCTAAGCACTTGAACATCAAGCTCAACCGTGCCAAGCTGGAGCAGTTGGTGGAAGAGTTGGTCGAGCGCACCATCGCCCCTTGCCGCATGGCCATCAAAGACGCGGGCGTGTCGGTGAGCGACATTGACGACGTGATCTTGGTCGGCGGTATGAGCCGTATGCCCAAGGTGCAAGAGAAGGTCAAAGAGTTCTTCGGTCAAGAGCCACGTCGTGACGTGAACCCTGACGAAGCCGTGGCCGTGGGCGCCGCGATTCAAGGTCAAGTGTTGTCAGGCGACCGTACCGACGTGTTGTTGCTCGACGTGACACCGCTGTCTTTGGGCATCGAAACGCTGGGCGGCGTGATGACCAAGATGATCGCCAAGAACACGACCATCCCCACCAAATTTGCACAAACGTTCTCGACTGCCGACGACAACCAACCTGCGGTGACCATCAAGGTCTACCAAGGCGAACGCGAAATGGCCGCTGGCAACAAGAGCTTGGGTGAGTTCAACCTCGAAGGCATCGCACCTGCCGCACGCGGTACACCTCAAATTGAAGTGTCGTTTGACATTGACGCCAACGGCATCTTGCACGTGGGTGCCAAGGACAAAGCCACCGGCAAAGAAAACAAAATCACGATCAAGGCCAATTCTGGTTTGAGCGAAGACGAAATTCAACAAATGGTGAAAGACGCCGAGTTGAATGCCGCCGAAGACAAGAAGAAGCTCGAAATCGTGCAGTCTCGCAACCAAGCTGATGCCGCTGTTCACAGCGTGAAGAAGAGCTTGAGCGAGCACGGCGACAAGCTTGATGCGGGCGAAAAAGACGCCATCGAAGCCGCCATCAAGGACGTGGAAGAAGCATTGAAGGGCGAAGACAAAGCCGACATCGATGCCAAAACCGAAGCCTTGATGACAGCAGCTCAAAAGCTGGGCGAAAAGGTCTACGCAGAAACACAAGCACAACAAGCCGCTACGGCAGGCGCGAGTGCCGGTGGTGCGCAAGCCCAACCCGCTGACGACAACGTCGTGGATGCTGAAGTGAAAGAAGTCAAAAAAGGCTAAATCCTTTTCTCCTTCGATTGACTTTTGATGCGACCTCGCCGCGTTTCACCTGAAAAGGTGGACACGCGGCGAAGTTGTTAAACAAGCCCCAAAAACAACGGCCACGCTGCACCATGTCCAAACGCGATTTTTATGAAGTTCTCGGAGTCTCCAAAGGCGCTTCAGATGACGAGATCAAAAAGGCTTATCGCAAACTCGCGATGAAGTACCACCCTGACCGCAACCAAGGCGAAAAAGCCAAGGAAGCGGAGGCGCAATTCAAAGAGGTCAAAGAGGCCTACGAAATGTTGTCTGACGCGCAAAAGCGTGCCGCCTACGACCAGTACGGCCATGCGGGCGTGGACCCCAACATGCGTGGTGGCCCTGGCGGTGGCGACTTTGGCGGCGGTTTTGGTGAAGCGTTTGGCGACATCTTTGGCGACATCTTTGGTCAGCAACGCCGTGGCGCCGGTGGCCGTCAGGTCTACCGTGGCAACGACTTGAGCTACCCCATGGAAATCACGCTGGAAGAAGCCGCCAACGGCAAAGATGCACAACTGAAAATTCCAGGCTGGGACGAGTGCGAAACCTGCGACGGCACGGGCGCCAAGCCCGGCACCTCGGTCAAAACTTGTTCGACATGCCATGGCAGCGGTCAAGTGCAGATGCGCCAAGGCTTCTTCAGCGTGCAGCAAACCTGCCCGCATTGCCGCGGCTCAGGCAAGATCATTCCCTCCCCTTGCACGATGTGCCACGGACAGGGCAAGCTCAAAAAGCAAAAAACGCTGGAAGTCAAAATCCCAGCAGGCATCGACGACGGCATGCGCATTCGCAGCACCGGCAACGGCGAGCCCGGTACCAATGGTGGCCCGCCCGGTGATTTGTTCATCGAAATTCGCATCAAGAAACACGAGATTTTTGAGCGCGATGGCGATGACTTGCACTGCTCGGTCCCCATCAGTTTCACCACCGCTGCGCTGGGTGGTGAAATTCGCGTGCCCACATTGGCTGGCGAAGCCGCCATCGACATTCCAGAAGGCACCCAAAACGACAAGCAGTTCCGCTTGCGCGGCAAAGGATTGAAGGGCATTCGCTCCAGTTTCCCTGGCGATTTGTACTGCCACATTTCGGTCGAAACGCCCGTCAAACTCACGGAGCACCAACGTAAATTGCTCAAAGAGTTGGATGAATCGCTGAAAAAAGGTGGTGCCAAACATTTACCCGCTGAAGGCGGTTGGGCCGACAAACTCAAAAGCTTTTTCAGCTGATGGCCGCACGCCTAGAAAAGGCGATACTTGAAGCATGAGCGTCAACATCACCTTTTTGGGCGGAACCGGTACGGTCACCGGTTCTAAATATTTGGTCGAGCATGAGGGTCAGCGCTTGCTGGTCGATTGCGGTTTGTTTCAAGGCTACAAACAGCTGCGTTTGCGCAACTGGACGCCTTTGCCGATGCCCGCCGCTGACATTGATGCGGTCGTATTGACCCACGCGCACTTAGACCACAGCGGCTATTTGCCGCTGCTGGTCAAGCAAGGCTACAAAGGCCGCGTGTATGCCACGCCGGCCACCTGTGATCTGTGCCGAATCTTGCTGCCTGACAGCGGTCACATTCAGGAAGAAGATGCCGCCTTCGCCAACCGCAAGGGCTATTCCAAACACAGTCCCGCCCTGCCGCTGTATGACAAGCACGACGCACTGGTCAGTCTGAATGCGTTGCACGCCCAAGCCCTGGGTAAGACCTTCTCACCACTTGCGGGGTGGAAAGCCACGTTTTCCTCTGCGGGTCACATCTTGGGGGCAGCCAGCCTCTTGCTGGAAGTGGCAGGACGACGCCTGTTGTTCAGTGGCGATTTGGGGCGTCCCGACGATTTGCTGATGAACGCACCGGATCTCCCACCCGACGCAGACACGGTGTTGATCGAATCGACCTACGGCAACCGTGAACACCCCAAAGAAGATGTCTTGGCCGAATTGGGACCTGCCCTCAAACGTGTCTCCGCCCGCGGTGGCGTCGCGGTGATTCCGGTGTTCGCTGTGGGGCGCGCACAGGCCATTTTGTATGCCATCGCACAGCTCAAAGCGAGTGGCGACATTCCGCACAGCTTGCCGGTCTTTTTGGACAGCCCCATGGCGGTTCACACCACCGACTTGTACCAACACCACCCCGACGCCCACAAACTCGACGACGACGGACTGCGTGCCCTCAAGCATGTCGCCACGATGATCGAAACCCCTGAGCAATCCAAAGCGCTGGCCAAACGACATGGCCCCATGGTGATCTTGGCGGCCAGCGGCATGGCCACCGGCGGACGGGTGCTGCACCACCTAGAACATTACCTGCCCAACCACCACAACATGGTCATCCTGACCGGCTACCAAGCGCCTGGAACCCGCGGTGCCACGCTGGCAGAGGGTGGGGCATTTGTACGCATGCACGGACAAGATATTGAGGTCAAGGCAGAAGTGGTTCAACTGCAATCGTCGTCAGCGCATGCCGATGCCACACAACTGCTGGACTGGCTCAAACACATGAAGCACGCACCTGCACAGGTGTATGTGGTGCACGGTGAACTCGAAGCGGCCGATGTCTTGCGCCAGCGCATTGAGCGCGAGCTGAAATGGCGCGCTGTGGTGCCAGAGCACGGCAGCACGTGGCCCACCTGAAACCGACACAAAGGCGCGAGACAATGCGCATCATGTTTTTAGACACCCCACGTCGCCCCCCACGTTCGGCATCGGCCTTGATCTTGCTCGCCAGCGTTTGGTTGGCGGTGTTTGGCAACATCGCCCTGTGGCGCAGCTTGAGCCAGCTCCCCGACCTCAGCGGCTGGCATGGGCTGCTGTTTGGCAGTGCATTTGCCCTCATCATTGCGTGCGCCACCACCGCACTGCTGTCACTGCTCGCGTGGCGTTGGACCCTGAAACCCGCCATCAGCCTGTTGTTGCTGCTGGCCGCTTTCGCCACGTATTACATGCTGATGTACGGCATCGTGGTGGACACCCCGATGGTGATCAACGTGTTTCAAACCGACCCCCGTGAAGCGCGTGACCAACTGAGTTGGCGCTTAGGCGGCACCGTACTCTTGCTCGCCGTCTTACCGATGCTTTGGTTATGGCGTCAACCCGTCGTATCCGTCTCGCTGGGTAAGCAAGTGATGCGCAACGTGTTGCTGTGCGTAGGCGCACTCATCGTGACCTTAGGCACCACCCAGCTGGTGTTTCAAGACTTTGCGTCGCTCATGCGCAACCACACGCAGCTGCGCTACCAAATCAACCCGCTCAACAGCGTGTACGCCTTGCTGGATTTGACGGTCATTCCAAGCGATCAAGCCAGCGGCCCCATTCAGCCTTTGGGACTCGATGCGCGGATTGCGCCGCGCGCAGGCGCGACGCAACGCCCCCCCCTGCTGGTGTTCGTTTTGGGTGAAACCGCACGCAGTGCCAACTTCTCTCTTAACGGCTACGCCCGCCTGACCAACCCACTGCTGGCCAAAGAAAACGTCACCAGCTTCACCCACGTGGCCTCGTGCGGGACCAGCACAGCAGAATCGGTGCCTTGCATGTTTTCGCATTTGGGTCGCGCGGACTACGCCAAGCGCAGCCATGATTTTGAAAACTGGCTCGATGTGTTGCAGCGCGCTGGCTACGCCGTATTGTGGATGGACAACCAATCCGGTTGCAAAGGCCAATGTGACCGCATTCCCAACCTCAACACCTCAGAGCTAAAACTGCCAGACCAGTGCGAAAACGGCGAGTGTCGCGACACCGTCATGCTGACGCAAATCGACAAAGAATTGGCCAAGCTCCCTGCTGAGCGCCGTGCTCGCGGCACGGTGGTGGTGATGCACCAAATGGGCAGTCATGGGCCCGCGTATTTCAAACGCACGCCTGCGGCCTTCAAGCCCTTCGCGCCCGAGTGCACCGACACCTCGTTGTCACAATGCAACCAAGCACAAGTGGTCAACGCCTACGACAACACCTTGGTGTTCACCGACTACTTTTTGTCACGCACCATTGACTGGCTGAAGGACAAAGAAAAAACCGCCGCCACGGCCATGTTCTATGTGGCTGACCATGGTGAATCCTTGGGCGAAAACAATTTGTATTTGCATGGTTTGCCCTACAGCATGGCGCCCGCAGAGCAAAAACAAGTGCCTCTCATCACGTGGTTGTCGCCCACGTTTGAAACGCAAAGCCGCATCAAAACCAGCTGTTTGCAAAAGCAGCGTGACCGCGCCTTGTCACACGACCACCTGTTTCATTCGATCTTAGGGTTGATGGCCGTGAAGACTGAGGCCTACCAACCCACGTTGGATATGTTCGCCGATTGCGTGAACCGCTGAACTTATAAAAAGCGATCCAGCAACTTGCGGGTGTGACGATCCAGCGCAGGCAAATCGCGGATCAAAAACTGCACGCCATGGGCATCGGCCACGATCAAGGTGTTGGTGCTCAAACGGCGAATGTCTTCCTCACCCTTCAACACAAACTCGGTGGGTCCACGGCTGGTTTGCACACGCCACACACTGGGCGTGGAAAAGCTGTTCACACCGTCCAAGCGCAAGATCTCGGGCATGAACTCACGGCTCTGCAGCGCCTGAGACACCACGGCACGTTGGTCTTCAGGCAAATCGCTCAAACGCTCAATCCACGCCAGCTCCTTGCCCTCGGCACTCAAAATAGAGATCGCTTGATCAGGCGTCGCAATGGGGAAAGCTCGGACCACCACAGCACCGAGATGCTGCGAACCATCGGCCATAGTGACCACCAATTTGCCAAAGGGGTCAAACGACAAGGTGAAGGCCAATGTCAACGGGGCGCTCATTCGGACTCCTTCGTGGAAGCGCGCGCCACCGCGGCTTCTCCATTTTTAGCTTGGGCTTCATAGAGGCGGTAATAGGCACCTTCACGCGCCATCAGCGTGTCGTGGTCGCCCTCTTCCACCACCACGCCTTGCTCCATCACCACCAAACGGTCGGCTTTGTTGAGCGTGGACAAACGATGGGCAATGGCAATCGTGGTGCGGCCTTGCACCAAGTTGTCCAAGGCCTTTTGAATTTCTTGCTCGGTTTCGGTATCGACCGACGCGGTGGCTTCGTCCAAGATGAGGATGCGCGGATTGATCAACAACGCACGGGCAATGGAGATGCGCTGACGCTCGCCCCCCGACAGGCCTTGGCCACGCTCGCCAACCAACGAGTCGTAGCCTTGGGGCAAACGCAAGATGAACTCATGCGCATGGGCCGCGCGGGCTGCCGACACAATTTCTTCGCGTGTGGCATTGGGCTTGCCGTAAGCAATGTTGTCGGCAATCGTGCCGAAGAACAAGAACGGCTCTTGCAGCACCATGCCAATGTGGCTGCGGAAATCAGACAAGGCGATATTGCGGATGTCGATGCCATCGACTTTGATCGCGCCTTCGCTCACGTCGTAAAAGCGGCAAATCAGGTTGACCAAGGTGCTCTTGCCCGAACCGCTTTGTCCCACCAAACCAATCATCTCGCCGGGACGAATGTTCAAGTTCATGCCACGGATCACAGCGCGGTTGCCGTAGCGAAAGCCCACATCTTGAATCTCGATACGGCCTTGCAAGGGCGTGGGCAGTCGTTGCGGGTTCTTGGTTTCGGGCACGCTCGAGACGTGGTCCAAAATTTCAAAAATGCGCTTGGCACCCGCCGCCGCCTTTTGTGTGTGCGACACGATGCGGCTCATCGAGTCAAGACGCGTATAAAAACGGCCGATGTAAGCCAAAAACGCGGTCAACACACCCACGGTAATTTGGTGGTGAGACACCAACCAAATACCAAAGCCCCACACGACCAGCAAACCCACCTCGGTCATCAACGTGACCGTGGGGGAAAACAAAGACCACACAAAGTTGATGCGGTCGTTCACCGCCAAATTGTGTTTGTTGGCATCGCGGAAACGGTTGGCTTCGCGACGCTCTTGGGCAAACGCCTTGACCACGCGAATGCCGGGGATGGTGTCGGCCAGCACGTTGGTCAGCTCGGACCAGACACGGTCAATCTTCTCAAAGCCGGTGCGCAACTTGTCACGCACGGTGTGAATCAACCAAACGATGAAGGGCAAAGGCAGCAAGGTCGCGGCCGCCAAGCGCGGGTCAATGCTGATCAAAATGCCAGCGGTCATCAAGATCATGAGCACGTCCGTGGCAAAGTCGAGCAAATGCAAGGACAAGAACACGCAAATGCGGTCTGTTTCAGCGCCAATGCGGTTCATCAAGTCGCCAGTGCGCCGACCGCCAAAGTATTCCAACGACAAACGCATGAGGTGCTCGTAGGCGGTGGTGCGCAGATCGGCGCCAATGCGCTCTGACACGAGCGCCAAAATGTACGTTTTGGCCCAGCCCAAGCCCCATGCCAATGCGGCCGCAGCCAGCAAACCACCCAAATACATCATCACCAAGTCTTCGTCGATGTGTTTGCCGTTTTGGAACGGGATCAACACATCGTCCATCAAAGGCATGGTCAGGTAAGGCGGCACCAACGTGGCGGCTGTAGATGCCAACGTCAGCAAAAAACCAGCTAACAAACGCCAACGGTAAGGATGCGCAAAGCGCCACAAACGAAACAAGCCCCATGTGGACAAGGGCGCGTGCTTCTCGCGGCTGCAGACAGGACATGGATCGCCAGCCGCTTCAAGGGGCAACTTGCATTGCGGGCAACGCGCCTGTGCCGTGGCCGCCAAGGATTTGCCGTGAGTCAGCACCTCCACACGGTCCGCAAACACCTCTTGCAAACGCATGGCTTGCACGTTGTGGGTGAGCGTGAAACGCCAGCTGGCCAAACGCTGACGCGCATTGACCAAGGACAAGGTGCCCACACCTGCGTGGTCGGCATGCTGCATCACCCCATCCGCCGTGATGGGCCAAGACGACCACGTCAGTTCGCCGCCTTGAGGTTGGGCAGAAAGCACCCGCTGGTCTGTCACAATTAACAGCCCTGGTGCGAACCGCAGTTGGGCATCTAAGTCAACCTCCAAGCAAGCTAGAACGTTTTCTTGTGGAGAGAGTTGAGCCAGCGCTGGTGTCACCCAAACAGGGGGCAACAGAGAGCTGGCAGAAGCCGAAAGAGAAGAATTCATTCTTTTAATAGTTTCCGCACAAAAAAGCAGGAGCCTGGAACTTGTTGCACCCAACATCGAATGCTAAAGATTGTATCGCCCGCCCCTTGTTGGATCGACTTTGTCACCGCACCTCGGTTTGAGTTCCACCTTAGCCTACCCACATCAAAACATGGCATTCAAAGACATTCAAATTCTGCGCATGAATTACCTGCGCGGACCCAACATCTGGACATACCGCCCCATCATCGAGGCGCTGATTGATTTGGGCGAGATGGAAGATCACCCTTCCAACAAAATTGAGGGCTTCAACGACCGCCTGAATGCTTGGCTCCCTGGCTTGGTTGAGCACCATTGTGGTGTGGGCCATCGCGGCGGATTTCTGACCCGATTGGTGGGCGGCACGTGGATGGGCCACATCATGGAGCACGTCTCCATCGAACTGCAGTTGCTGGCCGGTGCCCGCGCTGAATTTGGCAAAGCACGCGAAATCAGCAAGCGCGGCATTTACAAAGTGGTGTTCCGCACCGAACACGAAGAACTGGGCCGTGAAAGCTTTTTGGCCGCCCGCGAAATCGTGATGTCGGCAGCAAACAACAAGCCTTACGACATAACCGCCACCATCAACCGCTTGAAAGGCATTGCTGACAAGCGTTGTTTGGGGCCAAGCACGGCCTGCATCGTGGACGCGGCGGTAGAGCGCAAAACCCCGTTCATTCGCTTGACCGAAGGCAATTTGGTGCAACTCGGCTATGGCTCACGCCAACGCCGCATCTGGACCGCAGAGACCGATCGCACCAGCGCCATCGCCGAAAGCATCTCCAGCGACAAAGACTTGACCAAGCGCTTGCTGACCCAATGCGGCATTCCCGTGCCTGAAGGCCAAGTGGTCAAAACAGCGGACGAAGCTTGGGCTTCCGCGCAAGACATTGGCTTGCCCGTGGTCGTCAAACCATTGGATGGCAACCGTGGTTGGGGCGTGTCCCTCGACGTGAACACCGAAGAAGGCGTGCGCAACGCTTGGGCCGCCGCCGACAAAGAAGGCAGTGGCGTACTGATCGAACGCTATGTGCGCGGCGACGAGCACCGCGTGCTCGTGGTGGGCGACCGTGTGGTGGCTGCCACCCGAGGCGAAACAGCCTGCGTCACGGGCGACGGCCAATCGACCGTGGAGCAGCTGATTGAGTTGCAAATCAACACCGACCCACGTCGCGGCGAAGCCGAAGGCTTTCCCCTCGATTTGATCCGCTTGCACACCGCACGCGGCGAAATGTCGTTGCTTGAAATTCAACGCCAAGGCTTAGAGCCCACCAGCGTGCCTGAGAAAGACCGCATCGTGGTGGTCCAACGCAATGGCAACCTGAACAACGATGTGACTGACTTGGTCCATCCCGATGTCGCCGCCGTCGCCACCCTCGCCGCCCGCGTGGTGGGCTTGGACATTGCCGGTATCGACATCGTCACCCAAGACATTTCGCGTCCATTGGAAGAAACCCAAGGCGCGATCATCGAAGTCAATGCAGGCCCCGGTTTGCTGATGCACGTCAAACCCGCGGTGGGTCAGCCCCGCCCTGTGGGCAAAGCCATTGTCGAGCACCTGTTTGGCGTCAACGAGTCTGGCCGTATTCCGGTCGTTGGCGTGGTCGGTACGCATCAAACCACCGAGTTGTCGCAGCTGGTGTCTTGGTTGCTGCATTTGTCGGGCCGACGCACGGGCTTGGCCTGCCAAGACGGTCTTTACATGGACCAACACCATCTGGGCAAAAAAGATGCGCGCGGCTTTGAGTTCTCAGAACGCTTGCTGATCAACCGAGCCTTAGATGCTGCTGTGTTCGAGACATCGCCCTCGCACATCCTGAATGAAGGTTTGGCCTACGACCGCTGTTTGGTCGGGGTGGTCACCAACATGCCTGAGACCGATGACGCGCTGATTCAGCAGCACGACATCCAAACGCCAGAGCAAATGCGCACCGTCATTCGCACCCAAATCGATTTGGTGTTGCCTGAAGGTGCGGCCGTGCTCAACGCGGACGAAGAAGCCGTGGTGAGCTTGGCTGAGTTGAGCGATGGCGAAGTGGTTTACTACGCCAAAGAACACAGCAATGCCACCGTCACCGCACACCGTCAACAAGGCGGTCGCGCGGTGTATTGCAAAGAGGGCCACGTCACTTTGGCCCGTGGCGATCAAGAAACCCAGCTCTTCCACTTAGATTTGGAATTGATCGCGCGCTTGCTCAAAGGCGGTTTGCACATCTCCACCCTGCTGGCTGCCGTGGCGGCGGCTTGGTCACTCGACATTGCACCGTTGCTCATTCGCGCCGGTTTGAAGAACTTCGGCCAAAACAACCAGAACACGGCCAAAAACATCGCTAGAAAGATTGCGTAATGGAAGTCTCTCGTTCCCGAGCCCTGCGTGGGCCCAACCTCTGGACCCGTCACACCGCCGTCGAAGCCATGGTGCGTTGCGATGCTGCTGAAATCGATCTGAGCCAACACCCAGAATTCGAAAACCAATTGCGCAACCTGTTTCCTGGCGTTGGCAGCCTCCGCCCCACAGGCAAGGACGTCAAGCTGAGCATGGCCCACGCGCTAGAAGCTGCGACCTTGCATTTGCAGATTGAAGCCGGTTGCCCTGTCACGTTCAGCCGCACCACCCTCACCACCGACGAAGGCTTGTTCCAAGTCGCCGTGGAATACACGGAAGAGGAAGTGGGCTGCTTGGCGCTGAAATTGGCATCTGAACTGTGCGCCGCTGCGTTCAACAACACGGCCTTTGATGTCGATGCCGCCATTGAAGAACTGCGCAACTTGGACGAAGACATCCGCTTGGGCCCCTCAACCGGCTCTATCGTTGATGCCGCCGTGGCCCGTGGTATTCCGTTTCGACGCTTGACCGAGGGCAGCTTGGTGCAACTGGGCTGGGGCAGCAAACAACGCCGCATTCAAGCCGCGGAAATTGACTCCACCAGCGCCATCGCCGAATCGATCGCGCAAGACAAGGAGCTCACCAAAAAGCTGTTGCATGCCGCGGGTGTGCCCGTGCCTCTGGGTCGCCCTGTGCACAGCCCCGAAGACGCTTGGGCTGCCGCGCAAGAAATCGGCTTGCCCGTGGTGATCAAACCCCGCGATGGCAACCAAGGCAAAGGCATCTCCGTCAACGTCACGACCGAAGAAGGCGTGAAAACGGCTTACACCACGGCGGTGTCCTTTAGAGACGAGGTCTTGGTCGAGCGCTTCTTACCGGGCAGCGATTACCGTTTGTTGGTGGTGGGCAGCAAGCTCGTTGCCGCCGCACGTCGCGAACCGCCCTTGGTGATCGGCAACGGCAAAAACACCGTGCGTGAGTTGGTTGACATCGTCAATGCAGACCCTCGCCGCGGCGAAGGACATGCCACCTCTTTGACCAAAATTCGCTTTGACGACATCGCCATTGCACGCCTCAAAGAACAAGGCTTTGACGCCAACTCCGTGCCCGCCAAAGGCGCGCGCGTGATCTTGCGCAACAACGCCAACCTGTCCACCGGCGGCACCGCCACCGATGTGACGGACGATGTGCACCCCGAAGTGGCATTGCGTGCCATCGCAGCAGCCCAAATGGTGGGCCTCGACATTTGTGGTGTGGACGTGGTGTGCGAGTCTGTCCTGCGCCCCATGGAAGAGCAAAGCGGTGGCGTGGTGGAAGTCAACGCCGCCCCCGGCCTGCGCATGCACCTGAGCCCCTCGTTTGGCAAAGGCCGCGACGTGGGCGAAGCTGTCATTTCCACCATGTTCCCTGATGGCGACGATGGCCGCATTCCAGTGATCGCCGTGACAGGCACCAACGGCAAAACCACCACCGTGCGCCTCACCTCTCATCTGCTGCGTGCCAATGGTTTGCGCGTGGGCATGACCAACACCGATGGCGTGTACGTCAATGGCCGTCAAACCGACAGCGGTGACTGCAGCGGCCCACGCAGTGCCCGCAATGTGCTCATGCACCCAGACGTTGATGCTGCCGTGCTAGAAACGGCACGGGGCGGTATGTTGCGCGAAGGCTTGGCCTTTGACCGCTGCCAAGTGGCCGTGGTGACCAACATCGGCATGGGTGACCACCTCGGCTTGAACTACATCTCCACCGTCGAAGATTTGGCGGTTTTGAAGCGCGTCATCGTGCAAAACGTGGCCCCCACAGGCACCGCCGTGTTGAACGCCACGGACCCGATCGTGGCAGCGATGGCAGGCAACTGCCCAGGCCAAGTGACCTTCTTTGGTCTCGACTCGCACCACCCCGTCATCGCCACGCACCGCGCACAAGGCAAGCGCGTGTTGTTTGTGGAAGACGATCAAATCGTCTGCATGCAAGGCAACCACTCGGTACGCATTCCGTTGTCCGATATTCCTGTCACTCGCAGCGGTGCCATTGGCTTTCAAATCGAAAACGCCATGGCCTCCATCGGTGCGGCATGGGCTGTCGGCGTACCTTGGAAAACCATTTGCAAAGGCCTCGCCACTTTTGTGAGCGACAGCAACGCCGTGCCCGGCCGCTTCAACGTGTTCGACTACAAAGGCGCCACGGTCATTGCCGACTACGGCCACAACCCCGACGCGATCAAAGCCTTGGTGCAAGCCGTGACCAACCTGCCCGCGCAGCGCCGCAGCGTGGTCATCAGCGGCGCAGGCGACCGCCGTGACGAAGACATCCGCGAACAAACCCGCTTGATTGGTGAAGCGTTTGACGACGTGGTGCTCTACCAAGACGCCTGCCAACGCGGACGCGTCGATGGCGAAGTGCTCAAGCTCTTGCGCCAAGGTTTGGATGGCGCGAAACGCACCACCCACATCGACGAAATCCATGGCGAATTCTTGGCCATCGACCGCGCCATGGAGCGTCTACAACAAGGTGATTTGTGCCTGATCTTGATTGACCAAGTCGAAGAAGCCTTGGCACACATCACGCAACGTGTGAACTCAGCGGCATTGACTGGCTAAGTTCTTTTGTTAGCACCTGTGAAAAAGCCACTCGTTTTGAGTGGCTTTTTTATTGCCCCCCGAAACCAAGGCGATCAGCCAGTGGCGGGGGCGGCGACGTGAAGAGCGAAGCGAAGGAGTCGCCCCCGCCACGGGCTGATCGCCTTAGCGGAGAGCAAGAAAACGCCCCGAAAGACGACAAACTTAGAACAAGCCTTTGTATTGCTCCCGCAGCAAGTTCTTCTGAACCTTGCCCATGGTGTTGCGCGGCAACTCAGCCACCACAAAACACTTCTTAGGAATCTTGAAATTCGCCAGTTGTGATTTGAGCGCGCCGATGACCATATCCGGATCCACCTTCGCGCCAGGCTTGGCAATCACCACCGCCACGCCCACTTCGCCAAAATCAGGATGCGGGACACCGATCAACGCACTTTCAGCCACGCCCGGCATCTCGTTGATGTAGCCTTCAATCTCTGCGGGATAAACGTTGTAGCCGCCACTGATGATCAAGTCTTTGCTGCGGCCCACGATCACCACGTAACCGCGTTCGTCAATCTTGCCCACGTCACCGGTTTTGAAATACCCATCGGCGGTGAACTCTTCTTTGGTCTTTTCGGGCATGCGCCAGTAACCCGCAAACACGTTCGGGCCTTTGACCTGAATGCCACCGATTTCGCCGGCGGGCAAAGCCTTGCCTTCGTCGTCTTGCACACGCAAAGACACGCCTGGCAATGGGAAGCCGACTGTGCCGCCACGGCGCTCAGTTTGGCCTGGGTAGCGCGCATCAGCCGCATAAGGGTTGGACGTCAGCATGACGGTTTCGCTCATGCCATAGCGCTCAAGAATCGGCTGGCCTACGCGCTCTTGCCACTCGTTGAAGGTTTCCAGCAGCAACGGCGCAGAACCAGCAACAAACAAGCGCATGGTCGAGGCTTGTGCTTTCGTCAAGCTGGGCTCGGCCAGCATGCGCACGTACAAAGTTGGAACGCCCATGAACACGGTAGCTTCGGGCATTTTGGCGATGACCAGTTTGGGGTCGAACTTGGACAGCCAAATCATCTTGCTGCCGTTGAGCAATGCACCGTGGATGGCGACAAACAAACCGTGCACATGGAAGATGGGCAAGGCGTGAATCAACACATCGCCCGGCTTCCAGCCCCAGTACTTTTTCAAGGTTTGGGCATTGCTGAGCATGTTGCCGTGCGAGAGCATCGCCCCTTTGCTGCGGCCTGTGGTGCCGCTGGTGTACAAAATGGCAGCCAAGTCGTCGGCCTTGTTTTGCACCACTTGGTGTTGATCTGAGCAATGCGCCGCACGCTCGAGCAAGCTACCCGTGCGGTTGTCGTCCAAGGTGAACACGTTTTGGGTTCCAGCTTTGAACGCGATCTTGCTGACCCAACCGAAGTTCTTGCTGCTGCACACCACCACGGCGGGTTCGGCGTTGCCGATGAAGTACTCGATCTCGGCGCTTTGGTAAGCCGTGTTCAAAGGCAAGAACACATAGCCCGCGCGCAAGGTGGCCAAATACAACATCATGGCTTCGACCGACTTCTCCACTTGCACGGCTACGCGAGAGCCTTTAGGGATGTTGAGCGAATCGAGCAAATTGGCCATCATGGCACTGGCGCGCTCTAAATCAGCCCAGCTGTAGAACTGGCCATCGTCAGTTTCAACGGCGGTGGCGCTCAGGTCTTTCGGAAAGGCCGCGCGCAAGGCGGCGTAAAGGTTGTGGTTCATGATCAGTTTTTGAAAGTGCGATGCGTTGGATTCAATCAATCTAATTTGGCGCCAGAGGCTTTCACCACAGCCGCCCATTTTTTGATTTCAGCGCTGACAAACGCGCCGAATTGAGGGCCCGTGAGGTTAGGAAACTCAGCACCGTTGTTGGCCCAGCTGGTTTTGATGTCGTCAGTGGCAGCGGCTTTGCGCACTTCTTCGATCACGCGTGCTTGCACATCCGCGGGCGTGCCTTTGGGTGCCCACAAACCATACCAAGTGTTCACGTTGTAGTCGGGGAGCCCTAACTCGGCAGCGCATGGCACATCAGGGAATGCGGGGTTACGTTTGTTGCCCGACACCATCAAAGCTTTGACACGTCCGCCTTTGATGTGTTGCGCCGAGGAGCCCAAGCCATCAAACATCATGTCCACATTGCCCGCGATCAAATCTTGCAAAGCGGGACCTGAACCACGGTAAGGGATGTGGGTGATGAAGGTTTTGCTCTGCAATTTGAACAACTCGCCAGCCAAGTGGTGAGAGGTGCCCCCGCCTGCCGAACCATAGTTAAAACGACCAGGTTTGCTGCGAATCAAAGCCATGAAGGACTTGAAATCGCCGGGCATGGTTTTCGTATTCACCACCAACACATGGGGCACGCTGGCCACCAAAGCGAGCGGGACGAAGTCGCGCTCCAAGTCGTAATCGAGTTTGGGGTACATCGAGGGCGCGATCGAGTGATGAACCGCCCCCATAAACAAGGTGTAGCCATCAGGTGCAGCTTTGGCGGCAATGCCTGCGCCCAAGTTGCCGCCTGCCCCACCTCGGTTGTCGATCACCAGAGTTTTGCCTGACAGTTTGGAAAACTGGGCAGAGAAAGGACGCGCAAACGCATCCGTGCCACCGCCCGCTGGAAACGGCACGATCAGGGTGACGGGTTTGCTGGGCCAGCTTGGGTCGGCATGCGCACCCAAGCTCAACGTAGCGAGGGCTGCAACGCCCATCCCTAAAACGTGACGGCGTGATGACGTGTTCTGAAATTTACTCATGTGGGTCTCCTTCATGGTTGGCGGATTCAAGGACGAAGTGCAACAAAGATGAACTGGTTATAGGTGGCTGAGGATGCGAGAGCATCATGGCCGCTTTAACCGCCAAATCGAAATTGCCCAATGTACAAGCACCTCAGCCGAGAAGAACGATACCAA
>NZ_JAVKLQ010000048.1:0-32181 GCF_031539175.1 Limnohabitans sp.
ATTTGTAAAACGTCGCCGTGCTGATGCCCAACTCGCGGCAAATATCTGGAACGCCGATGCCCGCCTCAACGCGTTTGACGGCGTCCATGATTTGGCTGTCGCTGAATTTTGATCTCTTCATGTTGAACCTCTTCCATTGGAAAAAATTCTACTTCTCACGCCTTTGCTTCTAGGGGACGATTACCCTGCGACAAGCCGTGAAGACATGATTAACCCTCCGGCCAGATCGAGGCACTCACCGTCCAAACGAGTCCGTCACGGTCAATGAGTGCCTCACCGTGAAGCACGTAGCGCACGCCCCCAAGAACCAATCGATCACCATCTCTTGGCTGTTTGACCTCTGATGCCATCAACTCAAAACGCTGGGTATCGACCACCAGATGGGTTTGACCGAAGTCTTGGACTGTATCTGGCGCTTTGGTGATCACCCGCACATTGAGGGAGCCCCCCGCTTGTGTGGTGTACACAGCGGGAGTCCCCAAGCGAAGAAACAACCGAGAGATGAGCTGAACGAAAGGATCTCGACTCATCGGCTAACCCCTCAGCTTGCGACGACTTTGACCAACAAGCTCGGACGGTGGCACATGGGCAGCGGATTGCTTTGCGTGTGCAAGTCCGTGCCGCGACCAAAGTCACGGGGTTCTTGCTTGGCATACAAGGGCTGACCCAAGGTGTTGACCGTCTCGTTGAAGTCTGCGGGTGCAAAGTACGTGGCAAACGTATCGAGCGTGCCCTCAGGGAACGCTTGACCTTCACCGGGTTCAATGAAGCGACGCAGATTGCCAGCCATGTCTGTGGCTTGGCCCAAGTACTCTTCAAAAGTCACACCAGCAAAGGTAAAACCAGAGCGTTGATCTGTACGCAACATCGCGCTTTCTTGCGTGAGCTGGTAAGCACGGATGACATTGGGGTGACTGGTGAGAGCATCGAAAAAGTCCGAAGACACCAGCACACGCACATTGGTCATGTACTCGCCTTTGAGGTTGAGCTCAAAGTAGCGCTTCAAGTCCAAGCACTTCTTCTTAACGTCCGTGTCCTTCTTGTTGAGCTCGAAATTGAACACGGCAGGTGTGATCTGGAACTCTTCAAAAAGGTCATACAGCACGGAGCCATCTGCATCCAAGATCACACCCTTCAAAGCACCCATACGCAAGTGCTCCAAAGTGATCGCATGTTTGTTGCGCATGGACTGCAAATGATCAGTCATCACGTTGGCCACGGTCTCGGTGTCTGTCTCAGAACCAAAAGCGCGAAGACCTTGGATCTCCTCAGGCAACACCACATCGTCGTGTGGGATGTGAGGAATCATGAACGAGCGCAACTTGCGGCGGCTGCGCTGTCCGACAGTGCCGGGGGCACCCACAGGCAATGTGGGCAAGAGGTTCAACACGCCATCACGCTCTTCAATGGCAATCTGGCGAAAACGCACAGGCTTGGCAGGCATGAGGTTGATCTGTTCAATCTTGCCAAACTGGTTAGGCAAGATGTTGATCGCGGCGGTCAATGCGGTCATCGAGAACGCAGGGGACTGGAAAGGATTGTTCATTGCTTAGGCTCCTTGACGAACGAGAATGCCGACGGCTTCGAGCTGCGCTGTGGCAGTCGCTTTTTCTTCGGCGGTGATGGCTGCGGGCCAGACAAGAGCGTGGTGCGCGACGATGGACTGACGCGTCACTGCGATGCCACTGTATTTTTCGCCTGCTGTGGCATCTACGGACTGCAACAAAACTGCAGTGGCGATTTGGGTGCCATCGGTGGCTGCGGGATCAAGCGCCTTGACTTTGCCGTTGGCATCTACACGGCCAAGGACCGTACCGATGCGCAAGTTCTGACCTGCAGCGACTGTGACTTGGTCGCGGGAATAGAGGGACTCTTCCTCATACTTGAGCAAATCGCCCAAGGTCAACTCATTGACGAGAACTGACATTTAAAACTCCTAGTTGGATTTGTAAGAAGGACGATTGGCTGAGAGCTTTTGAGCGCGCTGCTGTGCTGCAAGCACCACAGGACTCACTTCTGGCTTGGCCGTCGCTTGGGTACCGGCGTGCGGCAAGATGTGCGAGCTGATCTCTGGGCTCGCATTTGCTTTAGCGGCCAGCAATTCAGTACGCACTTGCTCCACACTCAAGCCACGCTCCAGCGCTGAGAAAGTCATGTCTGACTTACCTGCCAGCAGGCACATCTCGGCAACAGCCAGCACGTTGGCACTCGCTTTACGGATGTCATGACTGGCAGTCGCTGCAGATACGGATGCAGCAGCGGGCTGAACCACTTCAGGGAGCTCTTCATTTGATTCACCAGCGCCAGCAGGTAGCACTACCTCTTGATGCGGGCTTTGATGAGCATCTTGGGGATTCGCATCCTCAGGAACCACACCAGTGGAAGTGACAGGGACAGCTTCTGTCGAAGCGGTGGTTGCAGGCGGGCCAGATGGCTGCGTCGATGTTTGCGACATCAATTTCTCCTTAGAAAGAACTGGATCGGGAAGTGAGACTTCCATCTCGCGCCCCGATCCAAACGATCGCGCGATGGCAGATTTGCGTTGTTGAACTTCCATAGCCAGCGCGCGTAAGGCGTCATCTGCTGTGCCAATGGCATCTGCAAACCCAGCCTCAATGGCGTCACCCGCGTAAAAAAGTCCCGCCTGTGTGTCTCGAACGGTTTGCGCATCCAACCCTCGGTTGGTAGCCACCGTTGTGACAAACATTTCGTAGAGCCGATCCACCTCTGTTTGAAGCGCGGTCGATGCTTCGTTGGAAAGCGGCAGATGTGGTGACAAGTCGTTTTTGCGGTCACCTGCATAGATGGCCGTGTATCGATAGCCATCGAGCGCATCGCGCTGGGTCTGATCCACGTGAAGCGCAATCACACCAATCGAGCCCACGCCACCTGTGCGCGTCAGATAGATGCGCTCCGCACTACAGGCAATTGCATAAGCGGCAGAAAACGCATCGTCGTTGGCCACCGCCCAGATGGGCTTGGTGCTTCGCGCGCTCACAATCTCGTCTGCCAGATCAAAAGCACCGCCCGCTTCGCCACCGGGAGAGTCGATATCAAGCAACACAGCATCCACGTTGGGGTCATTGATCGCTGCATCGATTTGTGCACTGATGGAGGCGTAGCTGGTCAAACCTGATGCAGCGTCCATGGCACCCCTGCGCCGCACCAGCGTTCCAAGGATGCTGATGACTGCGATGTTGGGGTTTTGCAGATCTGAGCGCATCACGCGCTCAGGGGGAGTGATTTGCGCCAGCTGGTGCGCTGAGGTTTCTGGAACGACCATGCCCATACGTGGCCCCACCACCGAGAGGATGACCTCAAGCTTGCGGGGATGAATGAGCAAAGGCGTGCCAAAAACTCGCGAAGCCAGATACGGCATCGTCGGAAGATTTGTCATAAGACCTCTGAGTTAAGAGATAAAACCGTGTCTAGGTTTCTTGGTCCATCGGAGGCGCATCAGGCACGTCCGGCGGATGTGAGGGAGCCGCTTGGTTTGTGGCTCCATTGCGTGCGACTAAGCGCGGGTCGGTGTCGAGCACCAGACCTAACGAATCGGCGCGCGCGTTGTCTGCTGCGATCTCCCGATCGATGGACTCCGCGTCGTAGCCGTAGGATGAAATGGCTTCTGAGCGACTCATCAAGCCAGAGCGAATCGCCAATTGCATGGCCTTGAACTCTTTCTCGGGATCCACCCATTGCCAACCCTGTGGGATCCACTTGGCCGCTTGGTACTCCCGCGCTTTGGTGCGGTAGTTCGGCAAATCAAGCTTGCCCTCCAGTACCGCTTGCTGCATCCACGCGCGCCAGATCGGACGACACAACTGATGCACGATCACACCGTGCTGCAAGGTTTCACACCGTCGTCGAAACTCCAGTAAGCCTGCACGGATGGATGAGTAGTTCACTTGAGTCAAGTCGCCTGTGAGCATCTCAAACGTGATGCCCATGGCAGCGGCCACCGCTCTGAACTGCTGACGCATGAACTCGGCATAGCTCGAACCCACATCGGCAGGTGCAGAGAACTTGATGTCCTCACCAGGCTCCAAGATCTGAAGCGTTCCCGGCTCCATGCCCGCAAGAGCCACGCCGCTTTCATCGGTATCGCCCTCACCCATGAGGTTGTCCTCAGGAGCCATTCGGGTGATGAAGCCAGCAAACATGGCCGCTGTCTTCTTGCGCACCAACTCGGCATCGTCATACTGGTCTAACTCATTGAGCTTGACCAAGGCTCTGGCAAGCCAAGGCTCACCACGGATCTGTCCCGGTCGAAGTGGTCGGTACAGATGAACGATTTCAGTTGCTTCCACGCGCACTAGGTCAAGACTTCCTACACCGGATGCGCCAGACATAGGCGCCAGCATTCCATCGTTCGGATGAGTTCGGTAGAGGTGATACGCCACACGCCTGCCCAAAAGATCAAACTCAATCCCCGCTCGAACAACGTTGCCGTTGGGCAAGTCCTGATTCAAGCTGATTGGCAAGTGCTCTGCTTCAAGCACTTGGAGCTGAAACGCCACAGACAAGTTGTCTTCTGCCCTTCGGTAGCGCATACGTACAAACGATTCGCCGCCTTCGAGCATGGCCCGGGTGGCTAAACCCTGAATGCCATAGAAGTCTGTGAGCCCCGCCGCATCGGCGTCCTCACACCAACTCCACCACAAGGCATGGACTGCCTCACGTTGGGGTTGGTCTTGGATCATGCTTTGCGGCTTGATGCCTGTGCCAATGGCATTCGCCACAAAGGCATCAATGCCTGCAGCGGCCCATGCGTTGCGGCGCACTAGGTCACGACTCTTGGTTCGTAGCTGGTCTTGGGTCAGCGCCAGCGCTGAAACGGCACCCGGATTGCTGGGATTCCATTTCAGCGCGCGCCGCCCCATCCCCGCTCCGTCATAAACCGGTGTGTTGCCAAACATCCGGCGTTTGATTGTGTTGATCCACCCCATCACAACCCCTTGGACGTTGAGATGCGAATTTGGCGAGACTTGCGCTTACCCGCTGCACGGGCGATCTGAGACTCCACTTCGGCAATGGCAGCCTTGAGATCAACCACGCTTCGGTACTCAACGCTCTTGCCGTCATACGTCACGCGGTGCTCACCACTGGCCAAGGCCTCTCGCAAAGCCTGAAGGTGTTGTTCGGTATAGCTCGTCATCACTTCATCCAGTTACTGCGAATGACCCTCCTGCCACGCTGGGGGACTTTGTTCATAAAAAAGCCACCCGTCGGGGTGGCTGGAAGGGGTTGAACACTTGAAGGGTTGGGCAAGACAGTCGGACTGCGCCACGACACATCCTCTGGCAGATCATCCACCTCGTCATGAATTTCGACCTTGGGCTCTGCTTCCACAAAGTCCACATCTAAGTCATCGTTGGGCGGACGCACGCCTTGAACACCTTGCAAGAACTCAGGGGTTTCAAAGCCTGGTCGCACAGGGAACAACCCGTCCATGCGCAACTCAGGAGGCTCTGCACTGAGCGGGATGCCCAATTGGCGTTCCAGCTCTAGCCAGTGGCGCTCCTCAAAACGATCTAAGCCTGCAAGGCTTGCTGCTGCACGCGCGTACACGTAACAGTCCAACGCCTCGTTGCGCTCACGCACCTTTTGCCATTCCCGAAACGAGAAGCCGTTGCGGTCACGCCTTGTGACGAGTTGCTCTGAACACAACTGCTGGACGTATTCCGCATCCACCTGCGGCAAATGGACATAGCCGTTGGGAAAGATAATCTCGCCGTCTTCGGTGATGTCGATCGTTTTGCGCAAGTTGTTGAAGAACTCCAACTTGGCAATACCGCCCACCACTGCGTAGACCCGCAGGCCTCGTCGCAGTCGCTTGCCGTTGGTGGTCATGTCCACCGCTGTGGGCAAGCCAACCAACGCAGCGCCACGGGCCACACCCTTCATGGGCAAGAGCCGTGGGTCGTGCTGGCGGCGCACAAAGGCATAAGCCTCTTGTGTGGCATAGCCCGTATCCAGTCCCATGCGGACCAAGCGCATTGGCACACCACTGATGTGGGTCCAGCTCTCTTGCAGCATGAGCCCCAAACGCAGCCATACATCGTCTCGTGATGTATCGCCCTCCAACACCCGGTGCTCCACGAGCCATGAACGCTTCTCGCGTCCAAACGCCCAGATGGAGACTTCGATGCGATCTTTTTGAATGTCCACGCCACCGGCAAGCAGCAAACCACCGTGCGGCACAGTGCCGATGCGGTAAGACTCGCGCCGTTCAAGCAAACGCTCCCACTCAGGGGTTTCACCTTGCTCGACCCAAGTCTCACCCAGCTCAGTGTTTTTAAAAGCCTTGAGCGCCGTGGCTGAACCTTGCGCCAGCTCCCACGCCTGGGCAATCTCTACCCAGCTGCGCCAGCCCACCGGGCTGTACAGACTAGACAGATGAAAACCTGCCGTGCGTCCGTTACCCGGGACCGTTGCCACCCAACGCCCCTGCTCGAGCATCTGGGTCTTGGCGTGCTCATAGACGGGCTCCTCACATCCTGTGCAGAGGTAGCGCACAGACTCCGGTTGGCCCTTTTCCCAAATCAACCGCTCAAACTGCAAGCGTTGCTCATGCCCACAGTGGGGGCATGGCACCATGAAGTGACGCTGGTCGGATTGCTCAAACTCCCGCTCGATGCGCGAGGCACCAGAGATGGTCGGCGTCGACACAATCAAAATCTTGCGCCGGGCAAACGTGCGGGTTCGCGCTTCGGCAAGTGAAATAGCGTCACCTTCGCCTTCCACGTCACCGGGATAGCCATCCACCTCATCTAAGAAGAGGTAACGCACAGGCATAGAGCGCAGTCCCACCGCGCTGTTGGCCCCTGTGAGGACCAACACCCCGCCTCGGAACTCCTTGGCAAGGATTGTGTTGCCCGAGTCACGGGCGCGCGCAGGTGCGATGAGGGCCGAGAGTGTTTCACTCTCTTCAATCAACGGGTCAATCCGCTGCTTAGAGTTTCGCTTGGCCATCTCCACTGTGGGGGCTACAGCCATCATCGGGCCTGGTGCCATGTGAATCACATAGCCAATCCAGTTGTTGCCGCACTCGGTGCCGCCCACTTGAGCACCTTTCATGAACACCACGCGCTCAACTGGCGAGCTGGGTGAAAGGCAATCCATGATCTCTTTGAGATACGGCGTGCGGCTGGTGCGCCAGCGGCCAGGCTCAGAAGCAGATTTACCCGACAAGAAGCGGTATTGATCCGCCCATTCAGAAACGCTTAACAGTGGATCAGGGGTGAGCCCCTCACGCCACGCCTCAGCGATCGCATCAATTCCGTCGTAATGGTCAAACACATTGGTGCTCCTCAATCGATTCGCACCGCCATCTCTCCCAGATCCTGCAAATGCTCACGCACCGCCTTTTCCAAGATCTGGTGCATTTGGTGAGCATCGACGCTCAAGTCGGACGCTAGCTGTGCAGAGACACGAGCGGGCCAGTTCAGCCACGCATCGCGCTGTGTGCGCGCTAATTTGTAGACATGGGCCACCGCCTGCGCTCGGTCAACCAAGTCGCCTTTAAGGCGCGCTAAGCGCACCTTGTTGGTTTGCGCTTTGAGCACCTCATTGGCTGTTCTCGCTTGCAGCAAGGTGGTGCCCCCCACCGAGGGGGCCTGCGCCCCTGACGAGTCACCTAGCGTTTCTCGAACGCTGGCAATCGCCTCATTGGGCACGGGACGGTGTTCGCCACGTTGTTGCGAGGCATCCGTGTTCAGACGCCATTGCTCGTTGGCTTTGTCTACATCAATGGATCCATCGGGATTAGCAGTGATGCGCCCGGTCTGGATGGCTTTGCGCACAGCGCCATCAGAAATTCCACGGTAGCGCGCATAAGCGCGCATGGACATGTTTTGGCTCATGAATGAGGTCCTGTGAGTGCGTGCGCGCGAATAAGCGTACTAAAGCGCACTCATGTCCAAGTGATTCAGTCTGACTCAAAGAACAACTTGATCTTGTTCACGAACAGAGCGTTCATACGTACATGCGCTAACGCATTTGATTAATTTTTTTGGAGCGATTGATGAACCACCACACCACAGCCAACGCGATCACCGCGCCCTCTTCGCTTTTGGAGCAGATCGCTTTGAAGCACTTTTTTGTGCAGACCTTGAAGACCCAGAACTCTGACCGCTTGGACTTCCACGACGTTTCGGTTTGGGCGATTGAGTCGGCTCTGAAGGCTGCGTTTGAGGCAGGGGTTCAGGCTGGAGCTCAGGCTGGGGTTGAAGCGGCTTTGAAGAAGAAAACAAAGAAGGCTTAAGGACAACAAAGAGTTGCAGCAAGAGATTCACCACTCGCTTGACTCGATCGGAAATAGAAGCGTTCATCACGCACCTCACAAAGAAATATTTGGAAAAGACATGCAAACCATCAACAACCGCAAGGAGATTGAAACGATGACTTACACAACAAACGGCCTCACCCTTGATGAGGTGGGCTTTATCCAGATCGCTGGCATCAAAGTCTTGTCGGCAGCGGCCAAGGGAGAGCTGGACTTGAACCGCTTAGCACGGGAAGAACTGGCCTCACGCGGTTTGGACAAAGAAGGCCACTGGGTTGGCTTTGATCGCGCCAGCCAGATTCACAACGTCAAGAAGTAACCCCAACCACTTCAACCGGAGAAACACATGACCACCACACTCACTGCCACCCAACAAGCCATCCTTGCCCACGCCCACCAACACACCGACGGGAAGATTGAATGGTTCCCAGAGAAGATCAAAGGCGGAGCACGACAAAAGGTGCTCGACGGCTTGTTCAACCGCGCACTCATCACCAAGAGCGCCAGCAACTGGCTCATTGCAGCAGAGGGTTACGACGCGCTTAGCGTCCCACGCAAAGGCGCTGTTAAGCCGCCAGCGCCAGATTCAAACGATTCATCAGCCACCCCTTCAACTGATTCATCAGCAAATTCCAAAACACCACGCGTCCGAGAAAACAGCAAGCAAGCTCAAATGATTGAGTTGCTCAAACGCCCCGACGGTGCAACCTTGACTCAATTGGTTCAAGCCACTGGCTGGCAATCACACACGGTGCGGGGCGCGATGGCTGGATCCCTGAAAAAGAAACTGGGCCTCACCATCATCTCGGAAAAGGCGACAGGCCAAGAGCGCACTTACCGTATTCAAGAGCAAGGAGTTGCAGCATGAGCACGATGACCATCACGATCGAGCGCACACCACGCACCTTGAACTTCGACGGCAAGCAAATTGAAGTTGAGGAACTCAGCGTTGAATTGCCATTTGCGCGCAAGCCCTGCAGCCTCGAGGAGGTGGGCGGTTACGGCAACTACAAGGTGCTCGTGACTGAAACCAGAGAGATGACTGCTGATGAGTTCGACAGCTTTGGCCGAACGCTCCTTAGGTCACGCGATTGGCTTGCAGGCAAAGGCGGCGGCACAGGTGACGGATTCTTGTGCGTGGAAATCAAAGCACCAGGTCGTCCCTACCTCTATATCAACCCCGAAGGCGAGGACTATGCGCGCTACGTTGCACGCTTAGGGTAAAAGAAAAGGCGGCAAGGTCTGAAACCTTTGCCGCCTTGTGCGATGCACAAATGAAGCAATTACTTCTTCTTGTTCAATGCTGCTTTGAAAGCTGCACCAGGTGTGAACTTGGGCACATTGGCAGCAGCAATCTTCAAAGCTTCGCCAGTACGTGGGTTACGACCCGTACGTGCAGCACGCTTGGTAGCCTTGAAAGTTCCAAAGCCAATCAACTGGACGTCTTGCTTCTTGGCAACAGACTTGGTGATGATTTCAAGCAATGCATCGATTGCGCGGCCAGATGCGGCCTTAGACATTTCAGTTTCGTGAGCCAAAGCTTCGATTAATTCGGTTTTGTTCAACGTAATCTCCTTTTTCTGAACGGACGAGATTCTGACACGGTTACATGTCAATTCGCTAAAGGGTTGTCGCCTAGCGCTTGAGGTGCATCAAGCTCTTGCACTTCAGCCCGATGAAGCACCGCCTTCTTGCCCGTGAAATCCTCCCAGCGCTTGACGATCACATCGACAAACTTAGGATCCAACTCCATGAGTCGGGCGTGTCGGTTGGTTTTTTCACAGGCAATCGCCGTGGTGCCTGAACCGCCAAATAAGTCCAACACGATGTCTCGGCTCTTGGAAGAATTCTTCACAGCGCGCTCGACCAGCTCGACTGGTTTCATCGTGGGATGCAAGTCGTTGACTCGGGGCTTGTTGTAGAACCAAACATCTGCCTGGTCACGGTCCCCACACCAGAAGTGATCTGATCCCTGCTTCCAGCCGTAGAGGATTGGCTCGTACTGGCGCTGATAGTCAGCACGTCCTAACGTGAATGAGTTCTTGGCCCAAATCACAAAGGTCGACCATTTGCCGCCGGCATCGAGCCAAGCTTTTTGCAGTGTGTGCAACTCAGAAGAGCTCATGCACACGTAGCAAGCGCCCTTTGTCATGATCAGCAAGTTCAGACAGGCGTCGTACAAGAACTTGTAGAACCCATCCCCCAGCGCGTCATTCAGGATGCGGCGGTCTTTGCCGCGCATCTTGTCTTTAGCACTGTTGCCGTAATCCACGTTGTAGGGCGGGTCTGTGAAAGCCATGTCGGCCAGTTGCCCGTCCATGAGGCGCTCCACATCCGAGAGCACCGTGGAGTCACCACAAAGGAGGCGGTGGTTACCGAGAATCCACAAGTCCCCAGGTCTGGAAACAGGATCTACTGGTGGTTCTGGGATTGCATCATCCTCGGTTAAACCACCGCCTTCATCTTCTGGACTGAGCAAGTCGTCAATCTCTTCATCCGTGAACCCCATGAGCGGGAGGTCGTAGTCAGCAGCTTGGAGCTCAGCCAACTCAAGCTTCAAAAGCTCTTGGTCCCATCCCGCGTTTTCGGCAATACGGTTGTCGGCCAAGATGTAGGCCTTCTTTTGCTCTGGGGTCAGGTGCGCCAACTCGATGACGGGCACCTCTTTGAGGTCGAGTTTTCTGGCTGCCATCAAACGGCCATGCCCTGCAATGACGCCCCGCTCACCGTCTGTGAGGATGGGGTTGGTCCAGCCATATTCGGCAATCGAAGCTGCAATTTGCGCAACTTGCGAATCGTTGTGCGTGCGGGCATTGCGGGCATACGGTATGAGCGTATCGACCGCGACCATTCGGATCTCGGGTGTCATGAGGGGCCTTAGTAAAATTGCGCAAACAACAACGAAAAGCTGAAGTGCGGATAACAGTCATTAACGGGGTCTTAGCCCGTCAACATCACAAAGACGGGAGCGATGCAGGTTTTGCACCGCTAACCGTGGGGACCTATGAGGTCGTGGGTCCAGAGCAAAACGGATGTCTGGAAATTCGCAAAGAAGATGGCAGCAGTTTGTTTATGCCAATCGACAAACTCGACACCTACGTCAAACGCGGAGATGTTTTGCTGAGCTAAGAATTAGCTGGGTGCGTACCCGGTGCGTACTGCGCACCCGGATTTCGGGGCTATCGGTATCGAAATCTCGCACCTTTGCCCCCCGCATAGAGTTTTGGCCCGGAAGGACCCGTGAATTCAGGAAGTCTGGGGTGACTTCGCTGGATTGAAGCCACTGCTAGGGCACTTTATGCCTGAGATGCGGCAGAGTTACGTGAAGTCTCACTCTGAGTGAATCAATCGACTCACAACTGCCGCGACCATAGACAGAAATGTAGCCTCAAAACGCTGAAATGTTGCAGCGTGATTTGGGCTCAAAAACCGCGCATTACCTCTCCCCCTTTAACTGCGCCGCTTACTCACTTCAAATCACGCCAGAACACTCACAGACGTTTCGGTTTAGTTTTGTCGTTGAGCTTATCGGTCACCACTTGCATGTCACGCTTCCAACGTCGCCATGCCGTGGTGCGATCACACCCAAAGCGTTTACCGATGTCGCGCCAGTCGTACCGCTTGGCGCGCATCCACACCAAGAGCCGCTCATCCAACTCCAAGACTTGCACCCATTGCATGACCTCAAGCATCAGGTCCACATCCTTGGGACTTGGTGGCGGCAATCGATAAAGTCTCTCTCGGTCTGGATAGGCCTCGAGTTCACTTTGCGCGACCACTGGCCAAGTGCTCACGTAGCCTTGGACCGTCACACGAGGCAAACGCCTCGCAGTGCGTGCTGCTTCCGTGAAACGCTCGGCTACAACATCAATCGTCCAAAGCTCATCCATGCTGCCCTCCCTTTGGTGGGACACAGTTGGTTTGCCCGTAGAGCCGCTCTCCAATGCTGCGAATGAGTTGGCGCTCCAAAAAGTTCAAGCGCTTGTCATCCTCTGAGATGACCAGGATGTGTTGCTCACGCCAACCTTGGCGTTTGGTAGCTTCAACATCCATGGGGTTGGCTTGCATACGCCCAAGGGGCGATGGATAGTGCGGTTGGGGAATGTTCATTGAACACCTCCAATCGTCAAATATCCATGCACCGATGGGATGGCAAATGCGTCGAATGACGCATTTGACGTTTTAAAACATTCCTTCTTTATATATGCGTATACGCATTCGCGTATAGAACTACTGTTATTGAATGTCGGAAACGTCAAAGTACCTGTTTTTGAATTCCTAAGTTTCATTTTTATCTCCTAGTTATCGTTGTAGGGGTAGGTGCGAACGGGAAAACTCGTGGCCGTTTTGAGGTCAATTCCGGCAAAACCTCGAACACCCATGGAGTTACGCCACTTGTCAAAACGTCGCGTGATGAGCGCATCAGAAAACCGACGTTGTGTTCCCACGAACTCACCACTCATCTCGGCCCATTGCTTCCAGTCGTTAAAGAGCGTGACCGTGAGGGCTTTGTCATTCGCGCCAAGCTTGCAGCGCTCATCCAACCAGCGCCCCATGGCATCCTCACCCTCGAAATACTCATCCGTGGCGCTCGTCACGGAGAGCGGTTGTTGCAGTCCTTGTTGCTGCCAAAGCAAACAACCCTGCAGCGCCCAAGCCAAGATGCCATCTCGCTCTGAAAGCAACTTCTCAGTGAGCAATGGGTCACGCTTCTCAGGGGGCACCGTGATCGTGAAAGGAATCAAGTGCATGCGACGGCGCATCGCCTCATCGATGTTGCGAATGGCAGGCTTGTGGTTGCCTGCAATCAACAGCTTGAACTGGGGCGTGTAGGTGAAGAAGTCTTGATGCATCAGACGAGCCGTTACCAAGTCACCTCCTGTAATGGCTTTGATCTTGGATTCGTTCCAACGTCTGCCCTGCTCGGTTTCTGTGGCCGAGACAAAACGCGCACCTCGCAAGCCAGCCAAATCCGTGGGATGACGATCCGTGCGTGTTTCCATGAACGTGTCCATGGGTGCATTGGCCGCGTAGTCACCCAAGATGGTTGAGATGACGTTCACGAACACGGACTTGCCGTTTGCACCTGTGCCGTACAAGAAGAACAAGGCGTGCGTGCTGATGTCACCTGTGAGGCAATAACCCACAACACGTTGCAAGTACAGCTGCAACTCCTTGTCGCCACCTGTGACGTTCTCTAGGAACTTCGACCATTCAGGACTCTCACCTTTGGGTGTGGCCGTGGTGACCTTGGTCATACGGCGATCGCGCCTGTGTGGCCCCATTCCGCCTCTTTTGAGGTCAATGATTCCACCAGGTGTATTGAGCAACCATGGGTCAGCATCCCACTCTTCAACTGCTGCACTGTGTCTTGGCTCTGTGCGAACGATGCGTTCAATCGAAGCCATCGTTCCTGAACTTGCCAACTTACCTTTAAGCCTTGGTGTATCTGCCTTGTAGGATGCTGCACGGCAAACAGTTCGACTCAGATGGTGCACGTAGAGCGATTTATCAATACTCCAACGCACGCCATTCCAAACCAACCACTTTCCCCACGATGCGCAATACCGCCAGTCCTCACCAAACTGACGTGTGAACGCCATGGCTAGTCCATCCTCAGTTGTGTAGTCCAATCCATCTACGATGTCTGAGGCCGTACTCTCATCGACTTGACGCACGACGGGCATGCAGTCGCCTGCAGCAAGAAAACCAGTGACATCAAAACCCTCGACACATGCATCGGCCACATCCCAACCATCAGGTTTGTCTTCTGGTGGATGAAGGATTGCGCAGCTGATCGCACCTGCGAGCAAGATGGCTTGTGACGCGCGATCCGCATAGTCCCAGCCCGGCCTGTCTCGATCCGGCCAAATGAGCACATGCTTACCAGCCAGAGGTGTCCAGTCGGTTTTGTCCACGGGCGCATTGGCACCGTGCATAGCCGTGGTGGCACACACGCCCAACTCAATGAGCGCTTGTGCACACTTCTCCCCCTCGACCAGCACAATTCGCTCGGCGTACGAAATGCCGGGTTGATTGAACAGAGGTCTGGGATCGGGTGGTGCCATCTTCCGGCGCTTCACATCCCAAGGGCGAAACTCTTTCTTGCCCGGCTCGGGGTCATAGCGGTAGACCACTGCAATCAACTTGCCTGAAGCATCTTGGTAGTCCCACTTGGCAGTGGCGGGACCTAACTCATCGACAGCGGGGGGCTTGGTCTTGTCTTTAGTGGATGCGCGCTGCGGCAGTGAGTCGACGCGCCCAAGCAAGTCCTTGGCACGCTTGAGCACGTCAGGGAAATGCGTCTGGATGTTGAGTTGGTATTGACGCGCAATCAAGTCAAAGATATCGCCACCCTCACCTGTTGCGCGGTCAGTCCACAGCCCAGCCTTGGAGCCTGAGAGCACCAACTCCAAACTGTCGCCCGGACCGCCCATCACATCGCCCACCAGATACTTGGTATTGCGGCGCTTGCCTGCTGGCCATATCTCAGCGATTAGCGTGGTCAGGCACTCAAGTAAAGCTTGTCGAATGTCATCTTTTTCGCGCGCGCTGTCTGTTTTAGCTGCGTTGAATTTGCGAAACGCTTCTTGCGCAGGGTCGTTGAAGTCAAGCATGTGCCACCTCACTTCCCTGAGTTTGTCGTGAGGCCTGCGACGCAAGTTGATCTTGAGCCTCTTTTGCTTGCGATGCCAAGAGCTCACCTAGCTGCGCGTGCCAGACACGTAATTCGGCCAAGCGATAGCGCACCAACTTGTTGATGTAGTAATGCGGGATCTGGAGCTTCTTACGCTTGTAGGGATTTCGGAAAAAGTAGAACGGCAGGTTGAACGCAACGGCAGCTTGCTCGGACGAGAGCATGGTCTCGAAAGTGTTTGTGTTGCCCTGTGGATTTCGGTTTGTTTGATTTGTCATGGCAAGAGTTCTCCCGGCTGACCATTCGCATGGTCAGCATCAGGTTTAAAAATTGAATAAGGCGCAGCAGCTAGTGCCGCGTTTGCATGGCGTGCCTAGCCGTAGGACCCTTGGCCAAGCATTCGCAAAGGCGGGTACTTGCCTGCCTCATGCGCTTCGACCATTGCCTCCACGTAGGTGGTGACCACTGCGTTGATCAAGAGCAGCGCTTCGTCTTGCGAATACATACTCAATGCGCGATCCATGCCCACTTCGTTCGCGGCCTCGCCCAAAGGCTTGAGACAACGATGCATGGCTGCCATTTCGGCTTCGGAAGGATCAATCACTTCGCCCTCCTTTACCGTGATGCGTATATCTCCACGGTTGAGCAATCGCACGCCTGCTTGGTAGAGTTTGTGGAAACACCGCTGGCATCGCTGCGAACAAAACACCCAGTCGACGGGATAACGACGAGCCCTCCCGACTTGAAAGCGAGTGTCCGCATGACCGAAGCCTCTGGCCTCTCTTGCACAAACCCAACATTTCATGACCGCGCGCTTGCTCCCCATGCTTCAGAGCGTTACTCACTGCGCCCATGAGGGACGTCCTTGCGTGCTGGGCACACGCGTTTGCGTGGAGTAACCCGTGGGTGGGTAGTTCGATGGCGGCAAGTTAGCTGGTGGCACGTGCGACACCGGAACAGCCGCAGCGGGAGCACCACCATTTGAGCCACCTTGGCCTGCGGCTTGCGCCTTGGCCAAGATCAGATCGGCATAGTCTTTGTGATCAGGCTCAATGACCATTCGGATGATGTTGCGCAACTCACCTTTGCCGTCTTTTTCGACACCGATGCGTGCGGGAAACTCCACGCCATCCAAGTCTGCAAAACTGCGAATTTGACGTGCTTGCGCAGACTCTGGCGAGTTGTCATCCGGGTGGATGTTGCGTGAACTGTTGAGCACCGCCTTGATAAAGCTGCGCCCCATTTGCCCCCAAGTCGGCCCCTTGTTGGAGTGCAAGCCCACATTGCTCCAGATCTTGCGTTTTGCGTATTGGCCGTGCAGAACGACAAATTCACAAGACAGGAAAACAGCTCCTGTTTCATGTGAAGCAGTTGCATAGCCTGCCGTCCATCCGCGATCGGGTTCGTCATAGCCACCAGGTTTGATGGTCATACGCACCACGGCTTGGGTTCCCTTAGGAATCAGGTCAAAGCCACTTTGTTGGGCTTCGGCGTCGTTGAAGTCGTTCCAGCTGCTGATAGCGTTTGAGGCGTGTTGTTCTTGGTACATGTGTAAATCCAATGAATGTGTGAATGAGGGGTTGATTCAAAAAAGAGCGGGGTCAAAGCTGGACTTCGCCGACCCAACGAATCTTGAATTGAGGCTCAGTGACAAGCTCTTGGCGTGCAGGCTGAAAAGCAGCGCGTAGCAATGGATGCCACTTGGCATAGTCCTGTTCAGACACAGACAGGTGAACTTCCATGAAGTCCTGCACGCGGTCCCCTGCTGCGACCATGCGGTCGGCGATTTGAGTGAGGTGCTCTTGGTCCCAGACGACCTCTTTAGCTTGTGAGACATCGATCTGCAAGTCACCGTCGTCAATCCGAAAACGCGCCGATTCTTCTTCACCGAAGCTATTGGCTTGTCGGATTTGCTCTTCGTAGCGTTGCTCAATACCACGGTTGATACGCCCACGCATCTGGATGGTCCAGTCATGGAGTTCTTGCACCGCATGGCTGAACTGAGCCAGTTGGTCCTTGGGGAGTCGGCTGATTTGGTTGGCCGAGAGATCAGGCAAAGCAGCCTGGTGGAGTTGAAGGTGGTTCATCTCTGGCTCCTTAGCTTGCGACGCGTTGTGAAGTCGAGATGTGCTGCACGAAGTTCTCGTACGCCTCGATAGCGTTGACGGTGTACGTCACGCGTTTGCCAAGCTTGAGGTAGTGAGGACCACGACCTTCGGTTCGCCAACGCTGCAGAGTCTTGGGGCTCATGCCCCAACGGGAGGCCAAGTCAGCTTCCGTGAAAACCATGCGCTCGGCTGGAAGGGATTCATGAGCTGAGGAGCCCAGAGGGGATGTACGCCCGGTTCGGGCTGGTGTTGTAGACCGCATATTTACTCCTTTGATTCAGTAGAGGGACAACGGCTCTATTTCAGGAAATCAATGGAGAACTGATAAGGAACTGATTGGTGAACTTGTGCGATATCTCTAGTTCACCGTTCTTTTGGAGCACCGCTTAAGCCCCCTGCTTATCAAATAGGCTTGTGAAAATAGCGCTAAATTCGCCAAGCCTTGCCATGTCTAGGGTTTGAGGTCAGTGCGGCGGACTCCCTCACCCCAAATTGCTAGGTTTTTGCGTCATATTGCAGACTTGCCGTAAAGAATGTATCATTCGGTCATTGATCTGTATTTGAGTGATTTAATTCAAATAAATCAATCACTTACGATGATTATTAATCAATGGTTAATGAGCCATAAATGTTGCCATGAACATCACCGATCGCATCAGACGCTCCATTCGGAGTCGTGCCGACCTAGTGTTTCGGCCCACTGACTTCCTGCCATTTGGCAGCGAAGCATCGGTAAAGCGCGCCCTAAGGGAACTCACAGACATTGGCGTGGTGGTACGGCTTGGTGTGGGCATCTATGCCAAGGCAAAACCCAGCGTGATCTCCGGCAAACCAATCCCAATTCAGCCACTCGAAGTGCTTGGCCCACAAGCTTTAGCCAAACTTGGTGTTCGTCTTAAAGAATCGTTCCAAACTGCTGAGTACAACTCTGGTCGAAGCACTCAGATACCCACTGGTATCGTTGTAAACATTGGCAAACAACGAATCAGTCGAAAAATTGGTTTCAATGGAAAGTTCTTAAAGTATGAGCACGCATGAGAACACTATCAGCTGAGCGACTAGAACTCATCGACGCTTTGGTTGCTGAGGCTGACATTGGCGGGATTACCGCAGCCCTGCTTGAAAAAGACGAACATTTGACAGCCGCATTGCAGGCAATTTTTGCCCTTAAGTTCGAACATGCGTCGTTAGTATTTTGTGGCGGTACAAGTCTGTCAAAAGCACATGGACTCATTGAGCGCATGTCAGAAGATGCTGATATCAAAATTGTGCTGTCGCACGACACTGCAAATTGGTCACAGAATCAATTAAGACGCTACCTTGGTGATGAAGTTCGAGGACAAGTAATCAAGACACTTGAACACATCGGATTTATTGAAGACAAAGAGTTCCAACGATCACTAAACAACAATCGATATAACCATAGCCAATGGACCTACCAGCGCGCATACGATGGCGTCGCTGCCCTACGGCCAAACCTGCAGCTGGAATTGATAGCTCGAGCTCCTACTTTGCCGACAGAGATCGCATCGCTTGGAACTTTGACCGACAAACTCGCAGCGCGTAGGGGGATGGTGTTTCCAGTACCTGTTGTCTCGGTTGCAGAAACTTTGGCAGAAAAGGTTTTATCTTTTTTGAGACGATTCGCTCAGCATCGAGCAGGGAGGATGCAACGGCATTGGGATACGGCACTTGTACGGCATATCTACGATGTGCATTGCATCATCTCGAAAAAACCTGAAGTTTTAGACGATTCCATTGCGGCGTTTGTTACTCTTACTGCTGGTGATGTGGACGAGTTTGGGTACCAAGATGCTGAATTCGCGGCTGACCCGAAGACTATTCTCACTACGGCATTGCATCAAGTAGGAAGTGACACGCAATCACATCATGAATATCACGGAGTGCTATTGCCATTGGTTTATGGCGAAGGAAAGTTCACATTCGAGGAGTCTTGGTCCAGCTTTGAGGAAATAGCCAATCGATTGGTCCATGAACTTTAAGCCAATCGTTGTGACCATCGACAGCTATCGACCCACTGCTGTCTTTGGGTCATCCGTAATGCTGTCATTCGATCAGGTCTTCGTCCCAAATCCTTCGAAGACACAACACCATCAAAGGCCATCTGCAAAGGAAATTTTTGAGATGTATTTCTGTTTTCAATCCTTACGGAAAGCCTTGTGACAAGCATTGCAGGCATCCCGCATTTGCCCCAATGCGGCTTTAAACCGCTTG
The DNA here is from genome assembly GCF_031539175.1 of Limnohabitans sp. GTDB lineage: Bacteria > Pseudomonadota > Gammaproteobacteria > Burkholderiales > Burkholderiaceae_C > Limnohabitans. Next base: position 19,265 of record NZ_JAVKLQ010000048.1, read on the forward strand.
AGGTCACCAGATTCAGCAGCAGCGGTTACACCCGCAGACTTGACTTGCAATTCATTGGCATACCGCTTGAACTTATCCTCTTCAAACCAGATGTCATCCTTGGCTCTCGTGTCACCACGTTCGCTGCCTTCGACAAATCCTTCCCAGGGTAACTTGCTCAGCAACTCCACCGTTCGGGAATCTTGGGTCATTTGCTTTGCATCAAATGGTCGATGACCGTCCACGGTCTGCACCATCCGATTGACATAGGTTGCCATCAAGGTGAACGCTGCTTTGCGATGCTTGATTGCTTGCTCGATCTTGCGGTCTTGAGCGTGAGCGAAGCTGCACTGGAGTAACAAGCCCAGAGAGAGGGGTAACAGGCTAAATACGACTTTCATCAATGGCTCACCAGAGGGTAGATAACCAATCCGATCAGTGCTGCGCCAATGACCAGTAGTGGCTCAGGAATCTTCTTGAACTTCCACAGCAGCGCCGTGGCACCCACAGCCAGCAATGCAGTGGGGATGTCGCTGATGGAGCGCTGCGCAATCACCACAACCGAGCCTGCAATGGCCCCAATGGCAGCAGCTGTGATGCCATCCACAAATGCAATCACCGAAGGATTCTTTCCCCATTTCTTAAAGTGGGGTGCGGCCACGATGGTGATCAGGTAGCACGGCAGGAAGGTAGCCACGGCAGCCATGGTGGCACCAGGCAAGCCAGCAATTAGATAGCCGATGAACGCTGTCGTGATAACCACAGGCCCCGGCGTGATCATGGCCACGGCCACGGCATCAACGAACTGACGGTCGGTAAGCCAATGGTGCTCCGTCACGGTGCCCGAGTAGAGGAACGGCACAATTGCGAGACCAGAACCAAAGACAAATGCCCCGGCTTTGGCAAAGAACAGTCCAATCTGGGTCAGCAATGCAGGATCAAGGACAACCGGAGCCAGTTGAGCAGCATCGACTGGAGGCACCAAACCCAGTCCCATGGCCTTATTTCCAAAGCTGGGCTTGCATCGGATCACCCAGACCAAAAGTCCTGCTGCGATGAACAGCCAGGCAATCTCGGACTGCGTGATGATGGTGACGGCGGCTAGCACACCAAAGATGGACCATAGCAGTTTGTCCTTGCCGATGCTCTTGGTTGATAGCTTGTGTGCGCCGATGGCCATGATGCCAAGCACCGCAGCGCCCACGCCATAGAACACCGCTTGCATCCAAGGCAATCCTCCATAGGACACATAGGCCATGCCTAGAGCCACCACCATGACAAACGACGGCAGCACAAAGGCCAAGCCCGCCACCGTCGCTCCCAAGATGCGGTGATGCACATAGCCTAGGTAAATGGCCAGTTGCGCTGCGAGTGGCCCCGGTGCAATTTGAGCCAGGGCCAGTCCTTCCTTGTAGTCGGCTTCGGAAATCCAGCTACGCTCCTCCACCAGGTCGCGGTGCATGAATCCCACCAGCGCCACAGGGCCACCAAAGCCGAGGGTGCCCAGTCGCAGGAAATACAGCGTTAGTTGCCAGAGGGAATAGGTGTTCAGGGTCTTGATTTCAGTCATGGCTTGTCTCACTTGTCAGTTGGCTTCTGGAATGTGGTCAGCAGCCCATCAAAAATGGCGCTGGCCAGAGCGAGCAATTGATCGTCGTCGGTGATCGTGCTGCTTAGGCCTTCCAGCGCGGCCTCCACACCCACAGCCTCGGGTGGCTGCACGCCACCCACATCTAGGTAATGCACCAACAGGCCCAAACGCTGCAAGGCCGGGTTGATCAATCCAAAGCTGGCCAGCACGACTTCAAAAGTCACTTTGGTCCCGACATGAGAAAAACTGGCCCCGTCGAAATCAAATCCCAAGGCATCTTTGGGGCAATCCTTGGGGCTTTTGAGCCAGAGGATGCGAGCCTGAGGATCAATGAAGCGGCGGATCAACCAAGCCGTGGCTAACCTGTCCACCCAAGGCTTAGCACGCGTAGCCCATGTTTTGCCTTGGTAGTCGGTAATGCTGAGAGCTAAGAGAGCGTCACTGGCGGCACGAGGCTCATCTGGCGACACCAGACGTGCGCAATCCACCTCCAACTCAACCAGTGCAGATTCGGCTTGAGCGCGCTCTTGACCGGGGAAGAAGTCGATCTGGCTGAGCTGATCAAATGTCTTGCGCAGCTTTCGGGCTTGCTTGAGAACGTCTTGCACCGAGACGGGCGTCAGATCGCTTGCGGCTTTGGCCAAGTCAAGCAAAAGGATTGCGTACTCTTCCGACCGATTGAACAGGCTTTTGAAATTGGCTCCAGAAGGTTCGATGGTGTCCAGCACTATGGCTGTGCCACCTCCCGCCAACACATCCTGAGCGATGCCATCCAGGAGCGTCCGATTGCCAAACAAATCGGGCAGCAAATAGACGCCATCGCGAAGCACCGTGGCACCGGATGACTTGAGGGCCCGCCAGGCACGCTGACGCAGAGTGGCGTTTTCTGTGGGCAGGCTGGTGATGAAGCAGAGCCAATTCATGATGTAGATTATTCTACATGTTGAATCAATCTCTACACTCATCTATTCAGCCATCTGCTGGCAAGGGTTATCCAGTTGCCGGGCCGACCTTACATGTCAGCTCTGGAGGCCATTCAGGCTGCGAACTACTGCCATCAGGCATGGCCCCGGCTGACCGTTAGTGGCCGGTTGCAGTCTATCGGCACAGTCACTTGGCTACCGCAATCGCTGCATACCAGCCACTGACCTATATTGAACGAATGCTCGCAACGAATGGAACGCTACAGGTCTTTTTTTCTGGTTGAATGGTTGCGAAGAATATTCAGATCTGTCTAACATTATTGAAACTCGCTCAAAGAATACAACCCCATTCGACGATTTCGAACAACAAGTGTTTCGTAGGCATGCATGGGACCTTCATACGTTGGATCACCTCTGTTAGCCGCCTTGATCTTAAACACATCGATGAGCTTGTCGCTAGCCAAGTGCGCCTTGTTCATGATCGTCTCTGCAGACTGAGGCTGTCCTCGGTACCGCCAGAGGACTTCAAAAATTGCTGCCTGCGCTGCCGTCAACCGAATGGGATCATTTGACCAATCCGGAATATGGACCCACTCAAAGGTTTCAGAAAATGGTCCGTGCACTGCGACGGATCGAGGCTCAACCGATGCCTCAATCACACCCCCCTCCTCGCCTACAAATCGAAGTCCATTGCCATGAATAGCAAAGCAATCTTCAAGATGCCACCAAGTCGCCGTGCCTAAAAGCGGATCCAATGAAGTTCGACTTAATGGCCTTGGCGTGATCACCCAACTGTCAAGGCGAGGCGTTTTTCCGTGAAACAGATTCAAGGCGTTTGCAACGACAAGCTCAATACGTTCCGCCAAGATCACAGCTCGCTTCTTGTACAACCCGATTTGCCACACGCCCTCATAAAGCTTCTGAATTGCGACGTGTGCGGCAATGTTTAAAGCTGCGCGTAGTTTTCTAATCATCCAGTCGATGTCTAGCGACCAGTTTCTTTGCTCTGACACATCCACTTTGTAGGGGCCGCAGTCAGGGCACTGGACATGCATCTCACCATCACATCGAAAAACGGGTCCACGATGCAATCCACAAAATGAACAACTGGCATAGCGCGAATCCAGCGGACCAGGCACGATCGCTTTGAGTTCACTCAACAACTTCAACCCAGAGACCTGACCTTTAGGAATCGATCGTTCATATGAATATCCACCTCGAGTCATGAGCAACCCAGCCAAGATCAGTGCTTTCTTGTTAGTAGGCATGACCCATCCCCTCACTCAAAAAGGCTCATAGGACGAGGATTGCCCGCTGCATTACTGAGTTGGTATTCCAGCGCATCCTTGGGTTCAAGGATCTCTAGATGAACAAGATAACCTTCGAGTTGGGCGCGCAACTTCTCATCGAACTTGTGTAGGTTCAAGCGCCCTTTGCTTGTCACCTCAACACTTACCAGTGAACTTCTGGATTTGCCCTGTACAGGAGCCATGTAAAGATTCAGCGTTGCGGCATGAATTTCCCAGCCACGGCTCAAAGGGTTTTCATGCTGAAAGTACGCCCCGATCAAATCAGTCACGCATTGCCGATCCGTTGAGGCACTTGCTGTGCATTCGACTTTTAGGCGCTCACATGGACTTAACAAGTGCAAGCTCTTGACCTGAAGACCCACAAAGCCATCATCAAACGCCTGTGGAATTTGCAAACCCAATCTGAGTTTGGACAGATCCAGCACAGGGCGCTGTATGCGTTGTGCTTCCGCACTCACGCCCAACATATGAGTGGCGAAGGCCTCACACAACATTGCGTGGTATTTGGCACCGCCTCGAATGATTGTTCTAGCAACCCCAGTCAACTGCGAGTACTCCAACACCATGTGGATATTGGGACTGCCCACACGGCGCTGCAACTGTGAACCTTCAAACTCAAGACGCGCCGTTGCAAGGTCCTTGGCGTGGATCGTGATGAGTTGCGTACCTTGAGAGCGGTCTAACACGTTAACCACACACACTTCGCCACACCCAAGCTCACGTTGGTAAAAGAGCTTGATGGCATCACAGAAATGAGCAACTGAAGCTTCGTCACGTTTGACCTCTCGGCGCAAGCCTAGGTCATGCTGCTGGGCCTGCTGGCTGTGTTGATCCAGGTATTCGATCTCAGCAGCTGCCTCAAACAAATCTGGATGATTGACGTACAACCAGAACGATCGATGCAAATCGTTCTCACAGGCAATCAATCCAACCAGTTCATTGGGCTTGGCATGCGTGGCTTGAAACATCGCCTGCTTACCAAGCGGATGTGCCAATGTCGAACTTGCATGCAAGCCCGCAATGATTCGATCTCGTTTGACGGTGTTGGGGTGCCCCTGAATGAGCTTGATCAGCTTATGCGATGTATGGGTGTTGTCTTGCCATGACCACCCCTCGGGCAGGGGTAGATCGTGGCGAATCATGAATGCTTTAAACGTCTCGTCGACGGGCAGGCACAGCAAGATGTCTGCGTAAGACTGTGGCTTACTCACGTTGTCTCCTTTTTGTTTTTATTCCTGGAAATTGACCTTTACTGACCCCCACAAAAAGCTTGTCAATTTAGATCAAAATTTGCGCTTTGCTGTATAAATATACAGTATTTGATGGATCTGTCAAAACCATCTTCGCAAGCCGCGAAATTACGCCAAATTCAGACTGAAATCTCCTATTTACCGGCGTTTCAAGCCCCAATGTCGCCAACATTCCCGCCATCTGGAGTTACACGTTAAAGGTGTCAGACCTACGATTTCAGGCCAGTTTTAATAGAACCAACCTAGCCATGAAATCAACACAAATTCCTCCTTCTGTCATCGCATTTCGCCCCCGTTCAAACGGTCATGCTGAAAAGTGCAAATACATGACTCTTAATCAAATTTCAGAGCTCATGGCACATGCAGCGGTAATGACCAAGAACGATTTGAGCGAAGCCTCAAAGAGTCAGATTTATGCCACTGACAGAGACGAGTTTCTGGACTTCAATGCCCACCAGAGCGTCAATACGAACCCCTCAACAAACAAAGGAGTTCGTTCATGAAATCAGAAGATCGACAACAAAGATCTATGGAAAAAATAAACACCATCGGAAGTGAAATTACTGCCCTCAGTTTTCTAAAAATGCCCGATCTTTGGCGCCTGTGGGATCAGCATTTCAAAGAGCGTCCCACGCACCCAAACCGCAGACATCTTGAGTCCCGCCTTGCCTACCGCCTGCAAGAGCTAGCTTTTGGGGGGCTCAAGCCTGCCACGCGAGACCTGTTAGCAAATTTTGGTGAACGCCTGTCTTCAATCAAGACCAGTACACGCCCCATCACGGCGCTGCTGCCTGGCACGATATTGATTCGTGAATATGGTGGCCAAGATCACCGCGTCACTGTCACGATTGACGGAAGATTTGAGTATGGTGATTACAAATACCCGTCCCTCTCATCAGTTGCTCGGCAAATCACAGGAACGCAGTGGTCAGGTCCTGCCTTCTTTGGTTTAACTCAAGGAGGTAAGCAATGAGTGAGATCAAACGTAAAAGATGCGCGGTTTACTGCCGAGTCTCCTCGGATGAGCGTCTTGACCAATCCTTCAATTCAATTGATGCACAGCGAGAGGCTGGCATGTCGTTTGTTGAGAGTCAAAAGGATGAGGGCTGGGAGCTCGCACCTGATTTCTATGAAGACCCGGGCTTTTCTGGCGGCAACATGGAACGCCCCGGATTGAAAAGGCTGCTCAAAGACATCCAAGCCGGAAAGATTGACATCGTCGTGGTGTACAAAATCGACCGTCTCTCGCGCTCGCTTGCTGACTTTTCCAAGATGGTCGAAGTGTTTGACCATTACAACGTCAGCTTTAGTTCAGTCACTCAACAAATTAACTCAGCGACCTCAATGGGACGCTTGATGCTCAATGTCCTACTGTCATTTGCACAGTTTGAGCGAGAGGTCTCGGGCGAACGAATTCGCGACAAGATTGCGGCGTCTAAGCGCAAAGGTATGTGGATGGGAGGTCCTGTACCACTGGGCTACATTGTTAAAGACCGCTTGCTCTTAATCGAACCGCAGGAAGGCGAATTGGTTCAACGAATCTTCGAGCAGTTTATTGACAACAAGTCGACGACACAAATCGTTAAAGATTTGAACCAACAAGGGATTCAGACAAAGAAGCAGAAGTCATTCTGTAAGCAAGGCATCTACAAGATTCTCCACAACCGTGCATACATCGGTGAAATCACACATAAAGGCGAGAGCTTCCCCGCTCAGCACGAAAGATTGATTAGCCAAAACCTCTGGGATGAAGCGCATGCAATCCTAGCCAGCGACAAGCGTTTGCGTAACCGCAAGACATGGGAACGAAAGGATAAGCATGACTTCTTGTTACGCAACATCGCATATACGGAAGATGGCGACTTGCTCATACCTACGGCTACAAAAAAGCCCAACGGCAAGGTTTATCGGTACTACGTCATCAACAAGAAGTTGCACATGGGGGCAGAAACAAGCCAATCATGGAACTTCAATGCAGACCAACTGGAGACAGGTGTGATGGAGAAGTTGCTGGAATATCTACGCAGTGACCATATGGTGGACAAGTATTGGGAGCAGATCCAAAAGATCAACCCAGGCATTGATGAACCACAAGCAGTCATGTTGCTCTTTCGAAGAACGGCAGAGCTGTGGAACCAATTTTTCCCAGTCATGAAAATCGCAATTATTCAGAGCTTGGTTAAGCGGGTAACCGTCAGGCACAACGGCGCAGAAGTTCTGATGCGCTATGAAGCCTTAGGTGATTTTGTAAAAGCCATCACCTCAAAGGACTCGAGGCTGCACATCGAAGTGTTGGAGGTAGCGTGAACGTCGAACAGAAAGATGCGCCTAAAACCTCGGCTAAAGCAGCAGAGGTACTTCCCTTTAACCCGATTCTTTTTAAACAACGCGGAAGAAGAAAAACGATCATTTCTCCAAATGCAGAATCAGTTGAGACGCATTTAATAAAGCCGGGGACTAATAGCGTGTTGATCAATGCGATTGCAAAGGCTTTTTATTGGGCCCACCTTATCAACAATGGCGTAGTCAAAAGTGGTTCAGAAATTGCCAAAAAAGAAGGTGTCGAAGTTAGCTCAGTAAACGAGCTAATTCGATTAACGTTGCTGGATCCATCAATCGTTGAGAGCATTCTTACGGGCACTCAACCAGCAGCTTTAAACATTCAATGGTTCACTAGACATCCCCTACCCATCGACTGGAGTAATCAACGCGCATTAATAAGCGGTGTAACTTAGGGGGTAAATCACGGCGTACCAAGCTTGCCCTCGGTCACTAGCAGCTTCTATGGCTAAAACGAGACACCTAGGAATTACCTCGATTCGCTGTATTACATCAGACACACGGAACGGAGTCCCAATCAGTGGTGTAACTCGGCGACTTGCGCTCCTGCCTCATCTGCCAAGATTGGTAGGCGCCTTGGGTGGAGACTTTGACCGTGCCACGTCCAAACCGCTTGTTTAGGCCATCCAGCGCATCCATCAAGCGCGTGTCAGTCGCTTGGCTAGGCTCTAACCAATCCGCTTGGTACTGTCCCACTGGCGCAATCTCACCCAGCGTGATCCCCGCTTTTTTGTACTCATAGCCAGGTTTAAACAAACGCCCCACTAGGTAATCGGCCCAACGGTTGACCACCAAGCTGTCGTTGGTCGGTTGCGGCAACGGCAAGGTGAAGGATGGGTTGTATTGAGGCAAGTCGCTTCTGAAACGGTTGGTGTGCAAGAACACTTGAATCAAAGAAGCATGGGAGCCTTGTGCGCGCAGCTTCGTGCAAGCGTTGGCGACGAAAGTGCTCATGGCGTCTTTGAGCACCTCCACCTCTCGGACCATTTGGCCAAACGATCGACTGCTGACGATTTGTTTTTTGTTAGGCACCATTTCTTGCAAATCAATACAGACCGTGCCTTGGAGCTCGCGTTGCACTTTCTCAATCACCACACCGAACTCAGCTCTCAAGGTCGCTGTGTGTGCTGCGCGTAGATCTTGAACCGTCTGGATGCCATGCTCCGCCAGCCGCGCAGACAGTCTGCGGCCTACGCCCCAGACCTCGCCCACTTCGATTTGGCTAAGTAACTTGTCTTGTTGCGCGTCGGTTAAGTCGTTGTAGTTGAAGACGCCCTTGGATCTGGGATGCTTCTTGGCAATATGGTTGGCGAGCTTCGCCAATGTTTTGGTAGGTCCAATGCCCACACACACGGGGATGTCCGTCCACGCCATCACGCGCTCGCGCATTTGATAGCTGACCTCTTTCAATTGAGGCGTGCCTGTGAGGTCCACAAAGCACTCATCAATGGAGTACACCTCGTGCCTGGGTGAGTAAGTGCTGAGGATAGACATCACCCTGTTTGACAGGTCGGCGTACAAGGCATAGTTGGAACTCAGGGCAAGGATGCCGTGCTCTTCGGCAAGTGCTTTGCACTCAAACCACGGCTGCGCCATCTTGATGCCCAGGGCTTTCGCTTCGTTTGAGCGCGACACCACGCAACCGTCGTTATTGGACAGCACGACCAAGGGCACGTTTTTCAGATCAGGCCGGAACACGCGTTCGCAACTGACATAAAAATTGTTGCAGTCCACCAATGCAAGCTGCTGCTTCATGGGTCGACCGTTTCAACCTTCACCGTTTTCAGCATGATGGGTTTGACCAAAATCTTGTAGCTGTCTAGGTCGAAGTTATTTTGTTTGAATGCGTTGAGCTTGCTGGTTGTGCCTACCTTGGAGCACTGTGTGCCCAAGTAGCACCAGTTGTTGACTCGGTGTCGTTGCACCCATCCGTCGGATTCTTCGATCACATCAATGGGGCCGCTGAAAGGCCAGACCTCTACCTGTGAATCTACCAACGCAGACAAGAGACGCTGGTCATGGGTATGCCGATCTTCCTTGCCCACGCACGCACCAAGGCAGGTTTTAATCTGTAACCCAAAGCAGCCGCGTGCCGAAGTTTTCTCCAACCCCAGAACAGACATGCACAGTCTGTGCTGCTGAGACAGCTCTTTGAGCATGGCCTTAGCGGCATGGTCGGATGAAAACAGGCCATACAGCCCTGCTGTCTCGCCGAGGTTGACAGATTTGCTGTCCACGACTTCTGGCAAGTTACCTTTATCCGTTGAGGTCAGGCGAATTGAGCACAGCGTTCTGACCCTGCGCAGCCGTTGGTTGAACAGCGGGCTTTGTTCTTTGATCATGCGTGACTCCAGCAACAGCGCACCAATCTCACCCGCTGTCTCAACGAAGTCAATGCGTCGTGTCTGCGCAATCATGCTGGCTTCGTCAGGTGCTCGGAGATGACTCATCACCCGGCTGCGAATGTCGACGCTCTTGCCAATGTACAGAGGCAACGTCCCTTCCCCTTTGAAGATGTAGACACCTGGCGTACGTGGCAATGCAGCCAGACTGGCTGGATCAATCTTGTGCTCGGTCACGCTTGGATGTGTCATCGATCAACACAGCTTGTGAATATTGTTGGTCACCACACCCCAGACCACAAAGTCATCCTCTTCCTTGATGAGGCGAGGTGGATAGATGGGGTTCTCCGCCATCAACTTGACCACGCCGCCACGGCGGTAAAGCCGCTTGACCGTGAACTCGTTATTCAACTGGGCAACTACGATGTTGTTGTGCTTAGGGTCCATGCTACGGTCTACCAGAAGCGCATCACCCTCATAGATACCTGCACCCGTCATGCTGTCGCCCTTGACGCGAAACACATAGGTTGCGGCTTTGTTGCGAATCAAGTGCTTGTTTAGGTCAATCTGCTCTTCCGCGTAATCAGCTGCTGGCGAGGGAAATCCTGCATGCACAGCCCAGTTACATACGTTGAGCATGAGACGCTTGTAAAACAGCTTGGCAGGCTTGTCGTTTAAATATTTAGATGCTTTCATAAATATATAATACTGGATATACGTACAGCATTGCAAGAGCGCGCAGAACTTAACTTATGACAAAAATTGCACCTACAGCTGGCACCAACGGCAAAAGACATGCCATATGCCCATCAAGCGTGGTTTGAAACTTCGAAGGCCCTACTAAGACGCAACATCAACACTTTAGAGTGCATTTTTTTAATCCAGGTACCACGATCAAAACCGTTGATAGAACGAGCAAATTCGGAAAAGCCGATGCTGCACGGCAGTGGATAAATATTGACGATCCAGAACTTTTGGAGATCTAGCGGTGAAGAACAAAGAGAACACATCACCCGTACTAGCGTTTGTAGACATCGAGACAACTGGTTCTCACTTCGAGCGCGATCGCATCACCGAAATCGGCATCAAAACTCTGACTCCCACTGATGTGATCGAATGGGAAAGCCTGATCAATCCTGAAACTTTTATTCCACTAAATATCCAAAGGCTGACAGGGATTTCACCAGACATGGTGGCCGACCAGCCCACGTTTGAAGAGCTTTCGCTGCAACTCAAGGAAGAGCTGGAAGGCAAAATTTTTGTCGCCCACAACGCGAGGTTTGACTACGGCTTTATCAAAGCGTCGTTCAAACGACTGGGCATGGATTTCAGGCCTAAGGTGCTGTGCACGGTAAAGCTGTCGCGCCTGTTATTTCCCGGACAGCCTAGGCACAACTTAGACACACTCATTGCAACCCACGGACTAGAGGTCAGTGCCAGACACAGGGCCATGGGCGACGCTGATTTACTCTTGCAGTTTTGGCGTGTGTGCGAACAGGCAGTTGGCAAAGCGCGGCTACTAGAAGCCGTCCACCAGTTGACTGCAAGTGTCAGCCTACCGCCCAACATCAACCAATCTGTGATCGACAGCATTCCCGACACGCCGGGTTGCTATATGTTCTATGGCGAACACAACGCGCCGCTCTACATTGGCAAAAGCATTGCCATGCGCACCCGCGTGATGAGCCACTTTCAAAGTGCCCTCACCGTTCGCAAAGAAATGAAGTTGTCGCTGCAGGTGTTTCACATTGACTGGATCCAGACCAGTGGCGAGCTGACCGCGCTGATTCTTGAATCAAGGCTCATCAAAGAGCGCATGCCAAGCATGAACATCAAGCTGCGCAAATCAAAAGATTTGTGCGCATGGCAATTGGTCACTGACAGCGCAGGCGTTCAAAAGCCAACGCTGGTGACGCACGCGCAGTTGCAACCCGGCCTGCAAGACAATTTGTATGGACTTTTTTACAGCAAAAAAGAAGCCCATAGTTACTTGGCCGCGGTCGCCAAAAAATACCAGCTGTGCGAAGCCCTGCTGGGCCTGGAAAAAGCAGTGGAAGGAAAGCCTTGCTTTGGCTACCAAGTCAAACAATGCCAAGGGGCTTGCATTGGCAAAGTGTCTTTGGATATGCACCATTTGAAATTGCAAACCGCACTCAACCTTTACAAAGTTCAGGTGTGGCCTTTCGAGGGCGCCATAGCCATCAAGGACGGCGACAGCATGGTGGTAATTGACAAGTGGTGCTACCTTGGCATTGCAAACGATCATGATGAGCTCTACAGCTTGGCTGAATCTGGTCAGGCAGAGTTTGATCTAGACATCTACAAGATCGTCAAAAAAGCGATAACTGGATCTCATAAGCAACATGTCATCCAGCTCAGAAAGATGTTTGAGACGACGACATGACTGAAAAAATTTCTCTGTTCCCACTTTCCCACGGGCTATTTCCAGATGGCATGCTGTCGCTGCAAATTTTCGAAGTTCGTTACCTTGATTTGATCAAGCGCTGCTATCAACAACAAATCCCATTTGGTGTGGTTTGGTTAAAAAAAGGCAGCGAGATACAGGTGCCAGGCGAGATACCTCTGCTACACATGCATGGATGTACCGCACACATCCGAAACTTTGAACAAGTACAAGCCAACTTATTTCGTGTGATTTGCCAAGGTGGGATTCGTTTTGAGTTGCGCAACACATACCCCGGCCCTTTGAGTGTCTGGCAAGGTGAAATTGTCTATTTGCCCAACGATGAAGAGATTGAACTACCGCCCTACTTGCAACACCATGCTGACAGGCTCGGTAAAGTAATAGCAAGTGCCCAGCAGCAAGGGCAAAGTCACAGACTTCCCATCTTCAAACCCTACCAGCTTGATCAGTGTGGATGGGTTGCAAACCGATATGCAGAAGCAATGGACATCAGCACCGAAGAGAAGCTTGAACTGCTTTGCGAGCTTGATCCATTGAAGAGAATGCAAAAGATAGATGCTCTGATCGAATAAGAATAATACCCCTGCACAGTAGGCAGTTGCTTTGCTGTTTTCAGCAATGGCGGATTCAAGGACGAAGTGCAACAAAGATGAACTGGTTATAGGTGGCTGAGGATGCGAGAGCATCATGGCCGCTTTAACCGCCAAATCGAAATTGCCCAATGTACAAGCACCTCAGCCGAGAAGAACGATACCAA
>NZ_JAVKLQ010000049.1:0-57831 GCF_031539175.1 Limnohabitans sp.
AAACCGTGACGGATGAGGAATTGACTATGATTGAAAACCGATTGAATCATCGCCCCAGAAAGCGACTAGGATTCAAGACACCTCACGAGGTATTCCATGCCTCGTTAAAGCGTGTTGCACTTCGTCCTTGAATCCGCCGTTCATAAAAGCCTCGATTCAAAGTCATTATGAGTCGGCTCGGGCTAAAATGCTGGGCACATGTGGCCTAATTAGGGGCTTTAACTTTTTATTTGGAAATCTCATGGGAAACAAAATCGTCACTGAAGCGGATCGCAAGCGTTCACCTAAGCCTATCGCCCTGCCAGGTACCTCGTTGCCAACAATGGGCAAAGGCCAGCGCATCAGCTTGGAGCGTGGTGTTGCAACGCGTAGCAAAAAGAACCCAGGCAAGCGTTCTTCCAAAGGCGGTTAAGTCCTCCGAGTCTGCGAAGACCCATAAAAAAAGCGACCTTTTCAGGTCGCTTTTTTGTTGGCGCTGATCACACCGCGTCAGGTAGCTCGATTTTGACTTCGAGCACTTCGAGGTTGTCGTGACGCTCCAAGTTGACCTTGATGTCATTGGGATTGATGTTCACGTACTTGGAGAGCACGGCCACCAAGTCACGCTGCAACGCTGGCAAGTAATCTGGCTGTGCGTTGCGACCTGTGCGCTCGTGCGTCAGGATGAACTGCAAACGCTCTTTCGCAACGTTGGCTGTTTTTTTCTTTTCACCGAGTAAAAAAGACAAAAGTGACATGGCTTATTTCCCGCCGAAAAGACGTTTCAGCAGACCTGGTTTGACGTGTTCAGTGAAGCGCATGGGCACTTGTTCGCCCAAGAAGCGGCTGATCACGTCTTTGTAGGCTTCCGACACATCGGTGTTGGCCAAATGCACAGCAGGCAAACCTTGGTTCGATGCGGTCAGCACGGTTTCTGATTCGGGGATCACGCCGATCAATGGAATGCGCAAAATGTCTTGGATGTCTTCCAGCGACAGCATGTGGCCTTCTTCGACGCGGCTGGGGTTGTAGCGCGTGATCAACAGGTGCTCTTTGATCGGCTCGCCGCCATCGATGGCGCGTTGTGTTTTGCTGCTGAGCATGCCCAAGATACGGTCTGAATCGCGCACCGAAGACACTTCAGGGTTGGTGACCACCAGCGCTTCATCTGCGAAGTGCATGGCCATCATGGCGCCAATTTCAATGCCCGCAGGTGAGTCGCACACGATGTAGTCAAAGCCCATGCCTGCCAACTCTTTGAGCACGGTTTCAACGCCTTCTTTGGTGAGTGCGTCTTTGTCGCGCGTTTGCGAGGCGGCCAGCACAAACAGGTTGTCGCATTGCTTGTCTTTGATCAAGGCTTGATTCAACGTGGCTTCGCCGTTGATGACGTTGATGAAGTCATACACCACGCGACGTTCGCAACCCATGATCAGGTCGAGGTTACGCAAACCCACGTCAAAGTCGATGACCACCGTTTTGAAGCCTCGCAATGCGAGGCCGGAGGAAAAACTGGCGCTGGTCGTGGTCTTGCCTACGCCGCCCTTGCCAGATGTCACCACAACGATTTTTGCCATGAAAAGCCCTAAGTTGTTCTAAATATCAAATGTCAATTTTACAGTGCTTGCATGATGAGTTTGTCATCTTGCAGGCTGATCTGCGTGGGTTTTCCCATCAGTTCTTTGGGCAGCGGTGAGTCACCACTGGTTCTGTAAGTGCCAGCGATAGACACCAGTTCTGCCTCTAAGGACGCCGTGAAGATGCGCGCTTGCGTATTACCGCGTGCGCCTGCAATGGCTTTGCCACGCAAAGGCGCGTACACGTGAATGTGGCCATCCGCCATGATTTCCGCACCGGGGTTGACCATGGCCAACACCACCAAGTCTCGGCCTTTGGCATACACGTGCTGTCCCGAGCGCAGGGGCTTGTCGATCACCATGGCAGGCAGACTGGGGGCTTGTACTTCGCGCACCACTTCGACTTCGCGAATCACCTCTTGCACCACAGTTTCAACGCGCGGCGCCACCGGTATTTGCACGTTCACGTCGCGTGCTTCAAACAAGCCTGCGGCACGGGAGTTAATCAATTGGTGTTCATTGGCGCCTCGCACGGCCACAGGCACGAGGTGGTGGGCACGCAAACAGTCGCACACGGCAGGCAAATCGAGGAGGTGGTCTGGGTCATCCAAGCCGCTGAGGTCAATCACCACCGCATCGTTGTCAAAGAAATCGGGGGTGGCACCCAAGCGACGCGACAAATCGGCTTTCAGGGTGGCGGTGTCAGCTGTTTTGAGAAGAAAAGCGACCAAAGGCAGCGTGGCACTTTTGATCTCGTAGGCGTGTGGCGCAGAGGCTTGGCTCATGGATAGACCGGCAGAAAATAAAAGGTGAACTTTACACGGCAAGGTCTTGCCTGCCCCATTAAACTTTTTGGCATGAATTCATTTCCCTTCGCGCGCCGTCTTGTTGCCACATTTCCTTTTGTTTGTACCGCTGTGGCGGTCATGGCCCAAACTGCGCCCACTGTAGATATGGGGCGTGTCGAAGTGACCAGTGGCCGCGACAACGACACGCAGCAGCGCCGCGAATCGACCGCCAGCAAAATCGTCATTGGTCGCGAAGAAATTGAGCGTCAAGGTGACTCCAACCTTGGCGAAATTCTGAAGCGCATGCCTGGCATCACCTTGGGCGGTGCGCCCGGTCGTGGCAGCGGCATTCGCATGCGTGGTTTGAGCCAAGGCTACACACAAATTTTGCTGGATGGGCAACGCGTGCCACCAGGTTTCAGTGTGGAGTCCCTCACACCCGAGATGATTGAGCGCGTCGAAATTTACCGCGCACCCACGGCAGAGACCGGCGCACAAGCCATTGCGGGCACCATCAACATCATCACGCGTGAGGGTCGCAAAGGCATGCCCACGGAGTTGAAAGCGGGCTCATCGTTTCAAGGCGGCTACGCGTCGCCCAGCGCGTCGTTGGTCAAGTACCACGATGCTGAAAAATGGACAGCCAACTACACCTTGTCCGTCAACCGTTATGCCGCACCGGATCACAGCGAGAATGATTTGACCCGTACAAACAGCGCGGGCACCACCGTGCGCCATCGTGTGAGCGACAGCCATTACGGGCGTGAGGGCATGAATGCCACCGCACGTTTGCAGCTCAAAGGTGATCCGGGTGAAACCTTGACCTTGATGCCCTTTGTGGCGCTGTCACAGGGGCGCACGCCAGGGGTGATGCAAGCGACTGAAACGCTCAACGATGTGGCGGCTGTGGGCAATCCCGCCACCGCGAACAATGAAAACAAAAACCACTTTGCAGTCGCACGCCTCAACGGCCAGTGGCGACGCAAGCTGTCGGCGGACAGCAACATGGAGTGGAAATTCAATGTGGGTGGCTGGAACAGCCACAACGAATTTCAGCAAAGCTCAACCAATCCCTTGCTGATTCCGCGTGTGGCAGAAGATTCCCATGTGCAAGACCGCTCCGCCAACCTCAGCGGCAAATACACCAATGTGATGGGTGGGGGACATCAGTGGGTGAGTGGCGCAGAAGTTGAGTCCGTGCGTCGTACCCAAAGTGTGGTGGGGGCCTACCAAGCCGTGTCTGGCAGCGCAGACTACAGCGCCAGTTCTATGCGCTACGCGATGTATTCGCAAGACGAGTGGCAACTAACCCCCAAATGGTCCTCGCATGTGGGGGCTCGCTACGAAGGCTTGACGACCGAAGGCAACACCAGCACCGGTTTGGTAACGAACAACAACAGTGTTTTTACCCCTTTGCTGCACGCCATGTGGCGTCCCAACCCCGACAGTCGCGATCAAGTGCGCATGAGCCTCACGCGCAGTTTTAAAACGCCCACCATGCCCACCTTGTTAGCGCGTCGCACGTACACGCGTGACGAGAACAGCGCCACCAACCCAGACGTGTCGGGCAATCCCAACTTGAAGCCTGAAGTGGCCACCGGTGTGGATGTAGCGATCGAGCGTTACTTGCCGCAAGGCGGTGTGTTGAGTGCCAGCGCATTTCACCGCCGTGTGCAAAACCTCATTCGCAATGTGACGACACAAGAAAGCAGTGGCCGCTGGCTGTCTAGCCCACAAAACATCAGCGAAGCCGTGACCGAAGGCATTGAGCTGGAAGCCAAGTTCCGCATGGACCAGTGGATTGCGGATGCCCCACACATTGACTTGCGCAACAACCTGAGCTTTTACCGTTCACGCGTGCTCAGCATCATGGGGCCAGACAACCGCCTCGATCAACAGCCCAGCATGACCGCCAATTTGGGGGGCGATTACCGCTTGAAAACGGTGTCACTCACCATCGGCGGCAACATCAATTACAACCCTGGGTACACCACCCGCTTGAGTGCCGAGCAGCTGACCACCATTTCGCAAAAGCGTGTGATGGATATGTATGGTTTGTGGCGCGTGGACAGCAGCACCGCATGGCGCTTGACCTTGAGCAACCTTGATCCGCGCAACTACAACACGGGCAGCGTCTACAGTGGCAATGGCGTGGTTGAGAACAGTCACACCCAAAACCGCACTTGGACCAACGTGCAAATTCTTCTGGAGAAAAAACTATGACGCAACGCGACGGCGCTTGGTATGACCGCATGTACAACAACCGCGCCTTGGTGCCCGAGCACGCGGCGCACTTCGACCATTGGCGGGAGGCATCTGCGCAGGTGCGTGCCTCGCAGCGTTGCTTTTTAGATGTGGCTTATGGCCGTGACTTGAACGAAACCTTAGACATTTTCCCCAGCGATACCGCGCAAGACAAAGCGCCAGTGGTTGTGTTCATTCACGGCGGCTATTGGCGCTCGCTTGACAAGGCCGACCATTCGTTCATCGCACCCACCTTCACGGCGCAAGGCGCGCATGTGGTGATGCCCAACTACGCGCTGTGCCCTGCGGTGACGGTGTCTGACATCACCTTGCAAATGGTGAAGTGTGTGGCTTGGGTGTGGCGCAACATCCATCGCTTTGGGGGTGATTCCAGTCGCATCACGTTGGTCGGGCACTCGGCAGGCGGCCACTTGGTCGCCATGTTGCTCGCTTGTGATTGGAAAGCTTATGCGTCTGACTTACCTGCCCATTTGGTGACCAAAGCGTTGTCAATTTCTGGTTTGTACGAGCTTGAATCCGTGCAAGCCACGCCGTATCTCAAGGACAGTCTGCGTCTTACCGATGAGGTGGTGCTGCGCAACAGCCCAGCGTGGATGCCTGCGCCCAAGCAAGGCACGCTCTACAGCGTGGCGGGTGGCATTGAGAGCGAAGAGTTCTTGCGCCACAACCTGTTGATTCAGCAAGCTTGGGGCAAAACCCGTGTACCCGTGGCTGAGTCGTTGGACGGCTTGCAACACTTCAGCATCGTCGAGGCGCTCACACAACCCGGCCATCGCTTGCACACGCTGGCGCTTGAGCTGCTGCAGAAGTAAATCGCTCAAGCAAAGCGCAGCGCCGTCAAAGCCCAATAAAAAAGCCTGTCATGCATGCAGCAGACAGGCTTTTGATGGGGCCGAAATTTGGCCACTGACTGAGGTTTACATCAACAGATGTTCGCCCGCGTTATCGCCACCCAAGATGACGTAGTTCACCTTGCGCACGTCCATCAGCTTGGTGCCGCCGGCGTAGCTGATCGAACTTTGCACGTCTTGTTCCATTTCGATCAGCGTGTTGGCCAGTTTGCCTTTCACGGGCTCAAGAATGCGCTTGCCTTCTACGTGCTTGTATTCGCCTTTGTTGAAGTCAGAGGCAGAGCCGTAATACTCTTTGAACAACTCGCCGTTGACTTCCACGGTCTTGCCGGGCGACTCTTCGTGGCCTGCAAACAGCGAACCAATCATCACCATGCTCGCGCCAAAGCGGATGCTCTTGGCAATGTCACCGTGGCTGCGAATGCCGCCGTCCGCAATGATGGGCTTGGTGGCCACGCGGGCACACCACTTGAGCGCTGACAACTGCCAGCCGCCGGTGCCAAAACCTGTTTTGAGTTTGGTGATACACACCTTGCCAGGGCCCACGCCCACTTTGGTCGCGTCAGCGCCCCAGTTTTCGAGGTCAATGACGGCTTCTGGTGTGGCCACGTTGCCCGCGATCACGAAGCTGTTGGGCAGTTTGGCTTTGATGTAGCCAATCATGTCACGCACGCTGTCGGCGTGGCCGTGAGCGATGTCGATGGTGATGTATTCAGGCGTGAGGCCAGCGGCGGCCAAGGTGTCCACGGTTTCGCGGTCTGGGGCTTTCACGCCCAAAGAGATAGAGGCGTATACGCCTTTGGCGTGCATGTCTTTCACGAATTGGACGTTGTCCAAATCGAAGCGGTGCATCACGTAAAAGTAATTGTTTTGCGCCATCCACAAGCAGATGTTTTCATCCACCACGGTCTTCATGTTGGCGGGCACGACGGGCAAGCGGAACTTGCGGCCACCGAGTTCAACACCTGCATCGCATTCAGAGCGGCTTTCCACGCGGCACTTGCGTGGCAGCAACAAGATGTTGTCGTAATCAAAAATTTCCATATCCCAAGCTCCAGAATAAAACGTTCGAAGATTGAGCGCTTGGCTTGGCCGGTTTTTTCAGGTGCAAAAGGCAGACATAAAAAAACCGAGCGCAAGAATCTTGGGCCCGGTGGCTGATTCTAAACTCTAAAATCTTCGCATGCACTCTTTTGATGGGTTTGACACCCAATCGGCTTCGGCCCCTTCCCACGCTGGCGCGTTTTCCTCTTCCTTGTTAGAGGGCCTCAACCCTGAGCAAATGACGGCGGTCACTCTGCCATCAGCCCACGCGCTGATCTTGGCGGGCGCGGGTTCAGGCAAAACGCGGGTGCTCACCACCCGCATTGCGTGGCTCATGCAAACGGGGCAAATCTCGCCCGGTGGCATTTTGGCGGTCACCTTCACCAACAAGGCCGCCAAAGAAATGTTGACGCGCCTTTCCAGCATGTTGCCCGTCAATGTGCGCGGCATGTGGGTGGGTACTTTTCATGGCTTGTGCAACCGCTTTTTGCGGGCGCATTGGAAACTGGCGAACTTGCCCCAAACCTTTCAAATTTTGGACACCCAAGACCAACTCAGTGCCATCAAGCGTTTGAGCAAACAGTTTCAGGTGGACGAAGAGCGCTTTCCTCCCAAGCAAACCATGCGTTTCATCGCTGCTTGCAAAGAGGATGGATTGCGCCCCAAAGACGTTGAAGTACGCGACCCCGACACCCGTAAAAAAGTAGAGCTGTACGAGCTGTACGAAATCCAATGTCAGCGCGAAGGCGTGGTGGACTTTGGCGAGCTCATGCTGCGCTCCTACGAACTGCTGCGTGACAACGAGCCAGTGCGTGAGCATTACCGTCGCCGCTTTCAGCACATCTTGGTGGATGAGTTTCAAGACACCAACAAGCTGCAATACGCCTGGCTCAAACAGCTGGCGGGGCCCGTGGGTCAAGGCGGCGGCTCTATTTTGGCCGTGGGCGACGATGACCAAAGCATTTACGCCTTCCGCGGCGCGCGCGTGGGCAACATGGCCGACTTCGTGCGCGAATACAACGTGCAACACCAAATCAAGCTGGAGCAAAACTACCGCAGCTACAGCAATATTTTGGACAGCGCCAACGCGCTCATCAGCCACAACAAAACCCGCTTGGGCAAAAACCTGCACACCACGCAGGGGGCGGGTGAGCCTGTGCGCATTTATGAGTCGCCCACCGACTTGGCCGAAGCCCAGTGGATGGTGGAAGAAATGAAGCAATTGCTGCGTGAGGGCCAAAATGGCGATGGTCAGCAAGGCATTCAACATCGCACCGAAATCGCGGTGCTCTACCGCAGCAACGCACAGAGTCGCGTGATTGAAACCGCCTTGTTCAACGCGGCCATGCCGTACCGCGTGTATGGCGGTTTGCGCTTCTTTGAACGTGCCGAAATCAAGCATGCACTGGCCTACTTGCGCTTGCTCGAGAACCCCCGCGATGACACCAGCTTTTTGCGCGTGGTCAACTTCCCGCCGCGTGGCATTGGCGCGCGCAGCATCGAGCAATTGCAAGACGCCGCCCGCGCCATGGGCTGCCCGATTCACGATGCTGTGACGGCCGTGGCCGGCAAAGCGGGGGCCAACTTGAGCGCATTTGTCGCGAAGATTGATGTGTTGCGCGAGCAAACCCAAGGCAAAAACTTGCGCCAGATCATTGAGCTGTTGCTGGACCATTCGGGGCTGATTGAGCACTACCAGTCCGAGCGTGAAGGCCAAGACCGCATCGAGAACTTGCAAGAATTGGTCAACGCGGCAGAGAGTTTCGTCACGCAAGAAGGCTTTGGCCGCGAGGCGGTGGCGTTGCCCGTTGACGGGCAAATGATCAATGCCGACACGGGTGAAACCTTGTCACCCTTGGCCGCCTTTTTGACGCACGCCGCCTTGGAGTCGGGCGACAACCAAGCCCAAGCGGGGCAAGACGCCATTCAGTTGATGACGGTGCATGCCTCCAAAGGCTTGGAGTTCGACTGCGTGTTCATCACCGGCATGGAAGAGGGCTTGTTCCCCCATGAAAACTCCATGAACGATTACGAAGGCTTGGAAGAAGAGCGCCGTTTGATGTATGTGGCCATCACCCGCGCACGCCGTCGTTTGTATTTGAGCCACTCGCAAACACGCATGTTGCACGGACAGACGCGTTACAACATCAAGAGCCGTTTCTTTGACGAGCTGCCAGAACACGCGCTCAAGTGGATCACGCCGGCCCGTTCAGCCTTTGCAGATGCTCAGCCGTCGCGTCGCGATGCGTGGCAAAACCAATCGGGTTGGTCCAACAACCCGTGGGGTGGTGGTGCCGCTACGGCCGCCGCACCCGCGCCTGTGGTGCAACGTGCAGCCCCCGTCAGCAGCGGGCCCAATGCGTGGGTGCGCAGCGGTGTGCAGGTGTTTCACACCAAGTTTGGTGAGGGTACGGTCGTCAGCATCGAGGGTGTGGGCGATGACGCCCGCGCACAGGTGAAGTTTGGCCGCCACGGCGTCAAATGGTTGGCGCTGAGTGTGGCCAAGTTGACGCAGGTTTGATGAGGGGCTGCACGGCCAGATCAGGCCGCGCTCTGGAGGCGGCACACTTCAGGCCGGCCTCCTCACGCCGCGTGCCTTAGGCGTAAAGCGTGTCGGACGTGAAGCAGTCGCGAAAGCTGAAGTAGGTCGAGCAAAAGAACATGGCCGCCAGCATCAACATCGCGGGGAGCAAGGTCAGCGAGGCAAAGTCGCTGTCACCGATCAAGCCCGACAGCAGCGTGATGATCAGGGCGGTGGCCAAGAAAATCACCGACCACAGCGACCCAAACACCAAGAACGCACGCCAATTGCTGATGCACGCCACGGTGCTGAAAAACAAGCTCTTGACCGCGGGCACCCCGTGCCAGTGGACCAAGGCGGGGGCATGCCAAAACACGGCCGACAGGGGCATGTACAGCAGCAGCGACAGCCACATGGCGTTTTGAAACTCGGGTTTCATGACCGTGTCTGCATCGAGCGTGCCGCCCATGAGGTACAGCTTGGCAAAGTCGCCCCCGTCCATCAGGGCCGATACGCCCATCACGCCAATGAAGCAGCAGGCGTAGAGCACACCCAAGATCAGCATGTCGCGCAAGCGTTCTTTGCCTGCGCGAAAGCCGACCGCCAAGATCGCAGGCATGGGGAACTTGCCCAAATCCACCTCACGCGTGGCGGCCATCAGGCCAAGCGTGGCCGCAGGCAGCAAGGCCAGCGCCACAAAGCTGCCCACGATCGGTACCAACGACGACACTGACATGATGGCCATGAACATGAAGAACAAACCGCTCAAAGCGATGGGTTGTTTCCAAAATGCCCGAATGCCTTGGCGGACCCAAAGCTTGCCTGTGCTGGCGGGAACGACGTTGAGTTTCATGGCTCAGAGTGTGACAGGTTGGGCAACGCGCTGACGCAACACGCGCTCGAAGTGCGTGGGGTCGTGCGGTTGCAGCATGCTGGCTTCGCGTGGCAGGTGGAAGTCCCACAAGCGCGAGGTCCAAAAGCGCAAAGCACCGGCGCGCAGCATGGGATTGAGCAATTGGCGCTCGGCAGCGGTGAAGGGGCGCACGGCTTGGTAGGCGGTCAGCAGAGCCTGCGCTTTGGCGGCGTCGTGTGTGCCATCGGCGTGGTGGATGCACCAGTCGTTCAGGCACACCGCCACGTCAAAGAGCCATGTGTCCACGCCTGCAAAGTAAAAGTCAAAAAAGCCGCTCAACTCGGGGGCCTCTGCGCTGCCATCAAACATCACGTTGTCGCGGAACAAATCGGCGTGAATGGGGCCGCGGGGCAGGGCGGTGTAGGCCGATGAGGCGGCGATGTGGTTTTGGTACGCCAGCTCGGTTTGAATCAGCGCAGCTTGCGAGGCGTCTAGATAGGGCAACACCACGGGCACGGTGTCGTTCCACCAAGCCAGACCGCGCAAATTGGGTTGCTGGCGCTTGTAGTCAGCACCGGCCAAATGCATGCGGGCCAGCATGTCGCCCACGGCGGCGCAATGGGCGGGGGTGGGGCTGAGTTCGCTTTTGCCTTTGAGGCGGTTCACCACAGCAGCGGGTTTGCCTTCGACGGTCAGCAAAATATCACCGTTTTTGTCGGACACGGGATCTGGCACCGGAATACCGCCTTGCGCCAAATGCTTCATCAGGTACAGATAAAACGGCAGTTGCTCGTGCGTGAGGCGCTCAAACAGCGTCAGCACGTAAGGGCCTTCGCTGCTGGTGAGAAAGTAATTGGTGTTCTCAATGCCGCCTTGGATGCCTTTGAGTTCAACCAACTCGCCGAGGCGAAGCTGGGTCAGCAGTTTTTGCGCGGAGGACTCGGAAACTTCGGTAAAAACAGCCATGACAACCAAGGGGTTAAAAAGTTCGCACATTGTAGTTTGCACGTTTGTCACGCTTTGGCAGGGTTCGCTCAGCGGTTCGGCTCCAAGACGAGGGCTTCGTTTTTGTCACGGCACAATTGGCCGCTATGAGTGAATCCAAAACATTGCTGCTGGTCGACGGCTCCAGCTACCTTTATCGCGCCTTTCATGCCATGCCCGATTTACGCGCGGTACCCGGTGACCCCACGAGTGCGGCCACCGGCGCCATTCGCGGCATGATCAACATGATGCAGGCGCTGCGCAAAGAAGTGCCCACCCAGTTGGCCGCGTGCGTGTTTGACGCCAAAGGCCCCACCTTCCGCGACGAGATGTACCCCGCGTACAAAGCCCACCGCTCGCCCATGCCCGACGATTTGCGCGCGCAAATCGAGCCCATTCACGCCATGGTGCGCATGTTGGGCTGGACGGTGCTGGATGTGCCGGGGGTCGAAGCCGACGACGTGATTGCCACCTTGGCCGTCACTGCCGCCAAACAAGGCGTGACGGTGGTGGTGTCGAGCGGTGACAAAGATTTGAGTCAATTGGTGAACGAACACATCACCATCATGGACACCATGAATGGCAAAAAACGCGATGTGGCGGGCGTGACTGCTGAGTTCGGCGTGCCCCCCAGTTTGATGATCGACTACCAAACATTGGTGGGCGATACGGTAGACAACGTGCCCGGCGTGCACAAGGTGGGGCCCAAAACAGCGGCCAAATGGCTGCTGGAATACGGCTCACTCGACAACTTGCTACAAAACGCTGCCGCCATCAAAGGTGTGGCCGGCGAGAATTTGCGCCAAGCGGTGGAATGGTTGCCCACGGGCCGCCAGCTGGTGACCATGAAAACCGATTGCGATTTGTCGGCCTATGTACCGGGTTTGCCCGCGCTTGATGCGCTGCACTTGGCCGAGCCCGACAAGCCCGCACTCAAAACCTTTTACGAAACCTATGGCTTCAAAGGGCTGGCCCGCGCTATCAGCGAAGGCACCGATGTGTTGACGTCGGCACCCGCTGCCGCTGCAACGCCTAAGCCCAAGTTTGAACCCAACCTTGGCTTGTTTGACGAACCCGAACCCACCACCTCCCAAGTGACCGATAAGGCCTATGACTGCGTGCTGACGTGGGAAGCCTTTGACACCTGGCTAGCCAAGCTACAAGGCGCAGAGCTGGTGGCGTTTGACACCGAAACCACCTCACTTGACGCCATGCGCGCCGAGATTGTTGGCTTGAGTTTTTCGGTCAAACCCGGTGAGGCTTGTTACATCCCGCTCGCCCACAGCTACGGTGATGCACCCACGCAGTTGCCCATCCACGAGGTGTTGGCCAAGCTCAAGCCTTGGTTTGAAAATTCAGCCATCCACAAGTTAGGTCAGCACATCAAATACGACCGTCACGTCATGGCCAATCACGGCATTGAGGTGAAGGGCTATGCGCACGACACCATGCTGCAAAGCTATGTGCTGGAAGTGCACAAGCCTCATGGCTTAGCCAGTTTGGCCGAGCGTCATGTGGGCCGCAAAGGCTTGAGCTATGAAGACTTGTGTGGCAAGGGGGCCCACCAAATTCCGTTCTCGCAAGTCGATGTGGCGCGAGCCACGGAGTATTCGTGCGAAGACTCTGACATGGCGCTGGAAGTACACCACGTGCTGTGGCCACGTCTGCAGGCCGATGACAAACTGCGGTTCATCTACCAACTGGAAATTGACAGCAGCGAAGCGCTGTACCGCATTGAGCGCAACGGTGTGTTGATTGATGCCCCCACACTGGCCGCACAAAGCCACGCGCTGGGTCAGCGCATCGTGCAGCTCGAAACTGAAGCGTATGACATTGCAGGCCAGCCGTTTAATCTGGCCAGCCCAAAGCAACTGGGCGAAATTTTCTTTGACAAACTGGGCTTGCCCGTTATCAAAAAAACCGCCACGGGCGCACGCAGCACCGACGAAGAGGTGCTAGAAAAGTTGGCTGAAGACTACCCACTGCCTGCCAAAATTTTGGAGCATCGTTCTTTGAGCAAACTCAAAGGCACTTACACCGACAAGCTCGCGCTCATGGCCTTGCCACGTACTGGCCGCGTGCACACACACTACGCGCAAGCCGTGGCCGTGACGGGCCGCTTGTCTAGCAACGACCCCAACTTGCAGAACATTCCAATCCGTACCGCCGAAGGTCGCAAAGTGCGTGAGGCTTTTGTGGCCCCCGTTGGTTGCGTGATTGCCAGCGCCGACTACAGCCAGATTGAGCTGCGCATCATGGCGCACATCAGTGGTGATGAGGCCTTGGTCAAAGCCTTTCACGAAGGCTTAGACGTGCACCGTGCCACCGCCGCAGAAGTGTTCGGTGTGGCTGTGAGCGATGTGAGCACCGAGCAACGTCGCTACGCCAAGGTGATTAACTTCGGCCTCATCTACGGCATGAGCGCCTTTGGTTTGGCCAAGGCGTTGGGCATCGACAATACCGCCGCCAAGAACTACATCACCCGTTACTTCGAACGCTTCGCAGGCGTCAAGCGCTACATGGACGACACACGCGAACAGGCCAAAGCCCAAGGCTATGTCGAGACCGTGTTTGGCCGCCGCTTGTACTTGCCCGAAATCAACAGCCCCAACGGTCCACGACGCGCAGGCGCAGAGCGTGCGGCGATTAATGCGCCTATGCAAGGCACAGCGGCCGACCTGATTAAGTTGAGCATGGTGAAAGTGCAACAAGCCATTGACCAACAACAACGCCAAACCAAAGTCATCATGCAAGTGCACGATGAACTGGTGTTTGAAGTGCCCGAGTCAGAAGTGGCATGGGTGCGCACCGAAGTGCCACGCCTCATGGCTGACGTGGCGCAGCTGAAAGTGCCGTTGTTGGCTGAGGTTGGGGTGGGGTTGAATTGGGATGAGGCGCATTGATCGACCTGTAGCCATCTTGCTTCACGGCCCTCTTTTGAGGGCCTTGTTTTTTTATCACGCAGAGCGCATATCCCAATCGTCTAGACTCCAATGAGCGCGGTGATGTGTGAGGCCTTGGTTCCGGCTAGAGCGCATATCCCAATCGTCTAGACTCACCCCAATGTGGTCAAGGTCGGCTCCTGTGTTCCGGCTAGAGCGCATATCCCAATCGTCTAGACTTGCGCGCGGAGGTCAGTGTTGAAGGACGCTGTTCCGGCTAGAGCGCATATCCCAATCGTCTAGACTTGGTGCAGCCAGTGATGGCCAGCAACATTGGTTCCGGCTAGAGCGCATATCCCAATCGTCTAGACTCATCCACAAGCAAGTGGGCGAGTGGGAGCTGTTCCGGCTAGAGCGCATATCCCAATCGTCTAGACTCCACTCGCCAACGGCAACTACTGCATTTTGGTTCCGGCTAGAGCGCATATCCCAATCGTCTAGACTCAATGTTCGCAAGGCTTCCACCGATCATTCGTTCCGGCTAGAGCGCATATCCCAATCGTCTAGACTCCCAACCTTGCGCAATACCGTGCTGCGTTTGTTCCGGCTAGAGCGCATATCCCAATCGTCTAGACTTGTTGTCGGGCGCGCAAAAAATAGCCCCTGGTTCCGGCTAGAGCGCATATCCCAATCGTCTAGACTCTGGCCTTGAGGCACAAATCCGGTCTTGGAGTTCCGGCTAGAGCGCATATCCCAATCGTCTAGACTTTGATGTGTTTTGATGCGCTCTGCGGCCGCGTTCCGGCTAGAGCGCATATCCCAATCGTCTAGACTTCCCTCGATGTAGTCAACCAAACGTATGAGGTTCCGGCTAGAGCGCATATCCCAATCGTCTAGACTAGGCAGCACGTAACCTCTTGTTTTACAAGAGGTTATTTGCTTTTCGGCGTTCAAAAAACCGGCTGATTCAAAACAAATCAAACTGATCTGGCGTTTTTTTAGCAGGCATGCATTTGCGTCCCTGAAAGCTAATGATGCGTTCGTACTGCTTGTCGGTCATTTGCAGAATGTTGACTTGTCCTCCTAGCGGAAGTGCCTGTTCTACACGTTGGCAATAGGTTTGCACTTGCGTGTGGCTGGTGCAAAAGCGCATGTACACACTTAGCTGGCTGCGCAGAAAACCCATGTCTAATAAATTGAGCCGAAACTCATTGGCCGCTTTGCGTTCGGGTTTTGTCACCACGGGTAAATCAAACATCACTAGCATCCACATGAGTCTGTATCCGCTCAGCATGTTGCAAATCAATCGCGCATGTCCTGCACATGCGCTGCGGGCACGCATGGGGGCGGCAGGTCAAGTGCCGTGCGCTCGTTGGTCAGCACTTGGGCCAAAGATGTAGCCAGTTTCTGTATAGCCACCAATACAGGTGTGTTGCCAGCTGGTGTAGCAAGGTCTAGGTACAGGCTTTTGACCAAGGCGCGTTTGGTGTCAGGGTTAACGTGGCAGGGCTGGTTGTGTTGCAGTTGCCAAACGGTCCAATCAACCACAGGTCTGAACGGCTCCATCAAGTCATCCACCAATCGCATGGCGTTGTTGTCATGGCTATGGTGCAGCCCAATGCTGGGGTGCAAACCTGCGGCAACTACTGCACGGGCCGTGGCAGCCCGCAGCACGGTGTAGCCATAGTTCAGCAGCGCATTGAGCCCGTCAGCGTCTTGATCGCGCCTAAACAAAGTGCCAAACAACAGCCCCCAATATTTGCGTGCGCCTTGGGCTTCAAGATTTTCGGGGTCACCACTGCGTACGTTTTTGGCCAATGTTTTTAAATGCGCTGCAGCTAAGCCTGTGGCTTCTAGAACTGTTGCTTGTTGCATCAGTTTGGCTTTTACAAGTCTGGCCCACAAACGTTTTTTAGTAGGCAATGGGCAGGCGATTTGGGCATCAAATCGGTGGGCTTGCAAGTGGTGGCCATCTAAGGGCCACAACATGCCAACAGGTTTGTGATTGGCTGCGCACAGCACAAAAGGCACGCCTCGTTCAGCCAGGGCTACCAGCAAGTTGTTGGTGTAGCTGATGCCGTGCGCGCTGGCAATGAGCGCAGCCATATCGTCCAGCGCTACACGGCCTAACTCTTGGCGTTCATCGCCTGTGCTGTGCACCAGCATGAAGCCGCGATAGACCGACAGGTGTCTTCGGTCATCGGCAACTTCAACGATGCGGCCTTGCATGCTTAGCCTTGAAAGCCTGGGTCTTTGAGTTCGCCAATGGGGGAAACGGTGACGCGGCGACCATTTGCTTTTTGAAGTGAACCTGCCGTTTTAAATATGTAGGCGAGTTCTTTGCTTCGTGTCCGCCTATCGACATTGGCTTCGTGACATTCAGCGAATGCCATAGTGCCTACCGATGCCATGTAAGTCAGTCGCAAAACGTTTTGGTTGCCATCAATTGTCAAAATCACAGTGTCATCAATGATGAGCCTCATCACTAGCGGTTTTCCAGTAAGGCTAATTTTTTTATTCCTAAGTCTTTGCGTGCCATGAGTGCGTGCGATTTGATAGGCCTCAAATGTAGAGACAACTTCGCCCTCCCATTTGCCTTTTTCATTGCGCACAATTTCGATGCAATAGTTGCTGTCGCCTTTGTAGCCTTTATAAGGTTTGGGTTCGCCAGTGGGTAACACACCGTGACGTGCTGGTGCTTTGGGTTCGCTGAATGCAATGACTTTCAGTGAGCTTTCTTCCAACGTACGAACGCCTTCCACCATTTTGTGTAGGCGTACTTTTCCATTTGCGCCCAAACCATAGGCTGTGTCGTTATGCATGGCTCCTTCATGCCCATGATCAGGCTTATGACTGACCCAAATGTTTTCGATGGCACGTTGCACATGCTCACGGTAGGTGGTCCAAGGCATGGGCATGGTGTCTACCAGTTTGCCAAGCTGCTGCTGGCGTGCGCTGGCGCTGGCTTGTGCAAAGCGTTGCAGCATGCCATGGTCTGTCACTGCAATGACGCAAGCATCTACCGCGTGATGTCGGTGGTCGTTGCGGTTTTTCTCACCATCTAGGCCAAGTATGTTGTTAAGCCCAAACTTGCCACGCAACATGGCGGTCAACTGGCCTGGCACAGCACGCGTGTCTTGGGGGCAGATAAGGCTCATGTATTCCTTGGCCACGCGGCTAAGGTGGCGTGTGTCGTTCAGTGCGCGCGCTAAAAAGCCTTTGTCATCACGCAGCCACTGTGCGTAGCCGGTCTCGCTAAAGCGATAGCGTTTGTTTCTTGGCATCAGTTCGGCGCGTGCCAGCATGTCTTCTGTAGCCCATCCTTGTTTTGCAAAGTCATCTTTGGCTTGCCAAGGGGTGCGGTTGCCTTTGATGCGGTTGGCTTGGCGCATGGCCACTGTTTTGTTGCTCAGGCTGTCATCCAAAGTTTCTGAGAAAGGCAAGATGTGCTCAATCTCCACTTGGTCGCTAAACAGCATTTGCGCGCTAATTTGCACACCGCTGTAAGGGCAGCGTCGGTCGGCCACATTGAAACTCAACTCTTCCCACAAAATCATTTTTTGAAGATCGGCAGTTTTGACACGATCTGCACTGATGTGCAGCAGCGCAGCAATGTCTTCGCGCATACGTTGGTTGCGCTTTTGGTTAGCGGCTTGGCGCTGTTGTTCTTCTTTGCGTTGCTCTTGGCTTTGTTTCAAATCGCGGGCCAGTTCAATGATGACTTCACTTGGGTGGCCATAGCGCTTGATCAGCGCGTTCACCACCGTGCGAATTTGGTTCAACCCAATGTGTACGGTGGGGTTGGCAATCTTGCCGTAACGCTTCTCTGGCGTGTCTTCTGGCTTGCCTGTGCCAAAACCAACATGGCGTTGCAAGTATTCGCCGTAGTAGGGTAGGCAAGGCAATATCTCGCCTGTACTCGCATGACTGATGTTGCTGTGATGGTCAAACCCAGCAGCTAAAACAGCCCTGTCATAGGTGATGACTTCAGCCTTGAGTGCTGGCAATATATTTTGCAGTGCCTTGGAACAAAGGCTGCCGTAGCCTTCGGCTAAGTTGGTGTTGGCCACGCGTTCTGCGGTGGCTTCGTCGATGCCCGTGTTGTGTTGCAACCAGCGCACCAGTGTGGCTTCGTTTTCTTCTTTGACTAGCTGAATAACGATGCTGTCTTGTTGTTCTTCTCTCAGGTCAAACCATGCAGGACCAAACAAATCTTTTTTGCTGAGCATTGCACTGGTGCTGTTACCTTTGAGTTCCGTGCGTTTTTCGTCTTCTAAGTTGAAGTCGCCAGCAAATCCAATCAGCTTTTTAATTTGCGTGAAGGTTCGCTTGGTATTGCCTTCAAGTGCTTGCACGATGAGGTTACGTTGTTCTAGCGTGAGGGTTTGCTCATTCAGGCCTTCTTTCAACAAACGCAGGTTGTTGACCTCTTGGTAAATGCGAAAGCGTTGTTGGCTAGGCAGTGCCAATGGCGCTCGCTCTTCTTCGGGCATGAGCGTGCATCGGCCAGGCTTGACGGGTCTGAGTGGGCGCTGGTGAAGCAAGCAATCCTTGAGTTCTGCGCGCGCTGTTTCGTTAAACAGTTGTGGGTTGAGTTCGGATTGTTTTTTCCAGAGCGCATCAAACTCGCCTTCGATCATGGCCCGATCGATGTAGAGGTCGTAGCGCATTTCGGTTTTGGTTTTGCCATCCTCTCGCGCCACCATGTGTGGGCGATAACGCGCACGCACAGATAGCCCCGACTGATGTCGAGCATTCAGCCACTCACCGACGGTGCGGCATTGTGTGACTTGCATAGCCTGACGCAGTTGGCTGATAGCAGTTTTGAGCGCACCACTGTCGTTCTCTTTTTTATCTGTTTTTCGGTTGCTCTTAAAGCCACGACGCTGATTGATATGGAACAGAGCCCGCGCAAACTCTTCGGGTTTGAGTACTTGGTCAAGGCCTTTGGCGCGAAGCGCAAACGGGTCTGTTGGTTCTAGTAACTTTCGCTCATCGGTATCTTCTGGAAAGAAGCCATGTGCGATGAGTGTTTTTATCATCCGTGCTTTGCGCTTAAGTAGTCTGTCCCGGCGACGGCGCATAGCGCGAGCTTCACGCCTTGTGACGGCAAGCGATGAGCCATCTTTAGGGTTGCGTCCATCGCTAAAAATGCGGACACCCGCTTTGACAATGGCACATGTTGCTTCGTTTGAATTCAGCCTGACCATTGCCCAGCCCAGTGATGTCGAACCAAGGTCAAGGGCGAGTCGGTAGCGCATTTTGTTCATGGAGTAACCGTGCTTGTTATCTAAA
The DNA here is from genome assembly GCF_031539175.1 of Limnohabitans sp. Classification (GTDB taxonomy): domain Bacteria; phylum Pseudomonadota; class Gammaproteobacteria; order Burkholderiales; family Burkholderiaceae_C; genus Limnohabitans. The sequence continues at coordinate 19,040 of NZ_JAVKLQ010000049.1, forward strand.
AGTTAAACCTATTGTGCTATATTTGATTCGCATAAAACGATTGGGATATGCGCTCTGGACGCTAACAAGCAGAAAGATGCACCAAATGAAAGGGCCGCTATATGCGGCCCTTTATCTATTGACGGCTGCGTTTAAAGAGTTGTACTGACTACGTTTTCAACATCCCTAATTAGATTTGTCACCAACGCACACAACTGCGCAATGTGCGATTCCTCAATTTCCAAATAGCCTTCGTATTCAGCCAAGTTGCGTTTTTGGTGGGCCATGTCCAACGCACGCCATTGGTGTGCGGGCCAGTTCAGTGTGTGGGTGAGGCACTGAAACACGGTGTAGCGGTTTTCACTTCGGTAGCCGTGCCATCGCAGTGCGGCTAGTGCGGCGGCGTGCGCTGCGTTGTAGGCGCTGGTAAATCGGCCTTCGGCAGAAAGGCGGCTAATTTGCGCATCTGCCAGCCGTGTGCGTGCCATGTCAAGCATGCGCTGCACTTCGGCATTGTTGCGTGGTTCAACTTTGAGTTGGCCTATCCGAGCCAAGTTCTCCAGAGCGTTGGGTGGCATTCACATCTCCAATCAAAGGCAGCGTGGGCTGCGCCAAGATGCGGTTCACAAAAGAATCCGGCTCTGCCAAACGCTTGGCGTATTCACGAGGCGTGTAGCAGGTCGGATTTATTTTGCGGCCCAACAAGGTTTCTATTGGAAGTAGCAGTTGAAGAATGTCACTCAGCACCAAGCCATCACCCACCAGTAGCACATCCACATCGCTGTTGACCGTTTCTGTGCCTTTGGCCACAGAGCCAAAGATAAACGCGGTGCTGATGTTGGTGGCCATGGGCTGCAAGGCTTGTTGCAGCAGCGGTGCAGCGCCCATGGTTTTGCGAGTGAGGGCAACCAGCTCTGCGTAAACAGGGCTTTGTGGGTTGGCCTGAAAGCAGCGCAAGTTGCCCACGCGTGTGGACTGCACCAGCTGCGACGCTTCCAAGCGGTTGAGTTCGCGCTGTAGTGACGCGCTGCCTAGCGCCGTGAGACGGCGCAGCTCACTCAGGTGATAGCTGCGCTCAGGCTGGCCAAACAGCCAAGGCAGCAGCCGTGTTTGGCTGTCGCTGAACAGAGATGAAGCGATAGACATAGCCAAATATTAGCATGATCATGCTAAATATTGGCTTAATGATTTTAGGCTGCAAGAAGGCACGGGATAATCCCCCCATGACTTTGATTTCTATTCTTGTCGGCACCTTGGTCGCAGGCATGGGCAGTGTGTGGCTGGCGGCGTTGCTGGCCTATGCCTTGCTGTCGCGATTTACCCAACATTTGCTCAGCTTGGCTGCTGGTGCTTTGATGGCCACGGCCTTCACGCGCTTGTTACCTGAGGCGTTTGAGTTGTCGGTGGTCGCGGGTATTTCTCCGCAGACCATGTTTGCCGCGCTGTTGGTGGGCTTGGTGTTCTTCTTTTTGCTCGACAAGGCGGAGTTGTGGCACCACGGGCACGAGCATGGGCACAGCCACAACCATGCAGACGCGCATTCCGTGCATCACGTACACGACTTGCATGCCCATTCGCATGACCACGACACACACGCGACGCACCATGCACATGACGATCACCATGGTCATACCCACCACAGCGGTGGTTGGGCGGTGCTATTGGGCGACAGCGTGCACGCCTTTGGCGATGGCATTTTGATTGCGGCGGCGTTTGTGGCTGACCCACGTTTGGGCGTTGCGGCTGCATTGGCCGTCATGGCGCACGAGGTGCCGCACCATGTGGGCGATTTGGTGGTGCTGCGCCAAACGCTGAGCAACCCGCGGGCTGCTTTGTTCAAGCTCAGCTTGGCAGGGGGCGTCACGGCCATTGGCGGCGTGGTGGGTTATGTGTTGGTGGGCGCCTTGCAGGCGTATTTGCCGTACTTTTTGGTGGCAGCGGCCAGCAGCTTTATTTATGTGGCGCTGGCCGATTTGATTCCACAGTTGCAAAAGCGCCTTTCACCGCGTGAGACGGCTGCGCAAGTGGCGTGGCTGTTTGCAGGCATCGCTTTAGTCGCCGCTTTGGGCGAGTGGGCGCAGCACTGATTTAAGATTTTTCGCAGGGCAAGCCGGGTGTGTTGCACCACTCGCTCCAGCTGCCCGCATACAGCGCAGTGCGGCCAAGGCCCGCGACTTCCATGGCCAACACATTGGGCACGGCGCTCACGCCGCTGCCGCAATGGTGCACCACGTTTTCTGGTTTTGCGTTGCCCAGCAAGGCGGCAAATTCAGCACGCAACTCCGCGGGGCTTTTGAAGAAGCCTTCTGCGTTGAGGTTGGTGTTGAACGGGCGATTAAGCGCCCCCGGAATGTGGCCAGCCACGGGATCGAGGGGTTCTACTTCGCCGCGATAGCGTGGTGCTCCGCGTGCATCGACGATGGTTTGTGTGCCCGTGTTCAAGCGTGCAGACACGGTGGTGGTGTGGACCAACTCCACCAAAGGTTCGCGCAAGGCAAAGTTGCCTTCAGCGGACGTTGCCGCGGAGGGGTGATCTTCCCCAGCTGTGACCGCACCGCCTGCTGCAACCCATGCTTGCAAGCCACCATCGAGCACGGCGACCGCGTCGTGGCCGCACCACTTCAGCATCCACCACAAGCGGCCGCAATAGTTCATGCCGTTGCGGTCGTAGACCACCACTTGGGTGTTGTTGTTCACGCCCGTACTTTGCAGCCATGCAGCAAAGACTTCACGCTGAGGCAAGGGGTGACGCCCCCCGTTGACACGCAGGGCTGGGTCGTGTGTGGCGAGGTGTTCATCCAAGTCTGCGTGTTGCGCACCTGCGATGTGTTGCGCCATATATTGGGCATGGCCTTGTGTGGGCTGCATCAGGTCAAAGGTGCAGTCAAACACAGCCAACGGCTGGCCGCTGTGTTGCAGGTCTTGCAGTTGAGCGACGGAAATGAGGGTGGTGTACATACAAAATTTCCTTAGGCTTTGAGCCGAGTCAATGTTCTTCGGCGGGGGCGTTGGGGGCCGCGCGTGCACGCAACAAGGTGGCGGTCATGCCGCTGGCCACGATGAGGGCCATGCCCATCCAACCGATGAGCGGAATGTCATCCCCAAACAGCAGCAAGCTGTAAAGCGCTGCAAACACAATGCCTGAGTACTGCAAGTTGGCTACCACCAGCGTTGCGCCTTTGCTGTAGGCGCGTGTCATGCACAACTGGCCCAGTGAGGCAAACACGCCCACGGGCAGGAGCCAAATGGCGTGCGCCCAGTTCCATGCCGACACGCCTGCAAAGCCCATGCCGATGGCCCCTGCGATCAGCGTGCCAATGGCAAAGTAAAACACGGTGCGGGTTTCAGGCTCGCCCAAGCGTCCGAGGGCCATCACTTGCATGTAGGCAAAAGCGGCGGCAAAGCCTGACATCAGGCCAATCAGCCCTGCAAAAATTTGGTTTTGTTCGAGGGTGGGGCGCAGCATCATCACCACGCCCGCAAAGCCTGCCAACACGCTCAAGGCAAGGGGGCCTTGTGACCAAGCGCTGCGGTTGTCTTGGCCGTTCCAGTTGATGAGCGAGCCGCCTACCAAAAACGCCGCTACCCAGACGCCGCTCATGTAGTTCAGCGTCATGGCGGTGGCCAAGGGCAGGTGGGCAATGGCATAAAACCAAGCGCTGAGCGAGAGCACGCCAATGGTCGAGCGCCACAAATGTGCCCCCGGGTAATCCGTGCGCAGCGAGACCTTTTTTTGTTTGGCAATGACCGCCAAAAATACGATGCCGACCACACCTCGGTAGAACACCAACTCAGCGGAGTTGAAGTGCTCAGAACCAAATTTCACACACACGCCCATGGTGGCAAAAAAGGCTGCGCCTAGCAGCATCCAAAGGGCTTGCATGCTGTGAGATCAGGTAAAACTGAGTTTGCCGCGGTACCACTCATGGAAATGCTGCATGCCATCTTCCATGGGGCTTTGGTAAGGGCCCACTTCGTTGTCGCCGCGTTGCATCAGGGCTTTGCGGCCCGCGTCCATGCGCTCAGCGATTTCATCGTCTTCGATGCATGTTTCCATGTAAGCGGCTTGCTGGGCTTCGACAAATTCGCGTTCGAAGGCAACGATTTCTTCGGGGTAATAGAACTCCACCATGTTCAGCGTTTTATTCGGGCTGACAGGGTGCAGCGTCGACACGGTCAACACATGGGGATACCACTCCACCATGATGTGGGGATAGTAGGTGAGCCAAATGGCCCCTCGCTCAGGCAGCTCGCCATTGCGGTACTTGAGCAACATGTCGTGCCAAGTCTTGTAGGTTGGTGAGCCGGGTTTGCCAAAGCCAGCAGACACGCCCACGGTTTGCACCGAGTAGTTGTCTTGAAACTCCCAGCTCAGATCGTCGCAGGTGACAAACTGACCCAAGCCTGGGTGGAAGGGGCCGACGTGGTAGTCCTCTAGGTAGACCTCGATGAAGGTTTTCCAGTTGTAGTTGCACTCGTGCAGTTCTACGCGGTCAAGTGCAAAGCCCGTGAAGTCCAAGGCTGCACGTGGGCCCATGTTGGCCAAGTCGGCCTCAATGTCGATGCCATTGTCTTCAAACAGCAAGCCGTTCCATGTGCGCAGTTTGTAGTTGTTCAGGTTCAGGCAAGGGTCGTGCGAAAAGTGGGGGGCGCCCAGCAGTTCGCCTGAAGGGGCGTATGTCCAGCGGTGCAATGGGCACACAATGTTGCCGCCTGCCGAGCCCGGGGCTTGCGTTTGCAAAGAGCCACGGCCTTTGAGCATCACCGCTTGGCGGTGGCGGCATACGTTAGAGATGAGTTCTACGCCTTGGGCCGAGCGCACGAGCGCGCGCCCTTCGCCTTCATGGGGCAAAGCGTAGTAATCGCCCACATTGGGCACAGCAAGTTCGTGACCCACATAGCGTGGGCCGCGTTGAAAGATGGTCTCCAGTTCACGCTGAAACAGCGCCTCGTCAAAGTAACTGGTAACTGGTAGTTGGCTATGAGCCTGCTGCAGTTGAAGACTTAAATCAGACATGGGTGACCTGACCTAAAGACTCCCCACAGGGAGGTGAGTGAAAAAAATAAATCAGCCCGCAAGCTGATGAGAGAAGCCTCATTGTAGCCAAGGGGTGCGCACCCACCTTGGAGCCGCCTAAAATGTTGCGTTACTTGCTACACACAGATCAACTTAAATACTGCGCACCACGATGACCAAGGCCAAGACCCCCGCAACCACCGCGCCCGCCAGTTACGAAGCGGCTTTGAAAGAGCTAGAAGGCTTGGTGGCCCAAATGGAGTCGGGCCAATTGCCCTTGGCCGAATTGCTGTCTGGCTATCAGCGTGGCGCCGAATTGTTGGCCTTTTGTCGCGCCCAGCTCGACGCGGTAGAGCAGCAAATTCAAGTGCTTGACAACGGCGTGCTCAAGCCTTGGTCGGGCGCGTGAACATGGCCGTTCCAACTTCTGCCATGTCTGTGCGTTCGTTTGACTTAGAGTTTTGGAGCCAAACGCGTCTCGATCAAGTCGAACAGGCACTCTCCCATTGGATCAACCCCCAAGCGCCTGCCGCTTTGGGCGAGGCCATGCGCTACGCCGTGTTAGATGGCGGTAAACGTTTGCGTCCTTTGTTGGCGCTGGCGGCTCGCGAAGCAGTGGCGCAAAGTGACGCCAGTGCTGACATGGACGAAGCCGCTTTGCGCGCAGGCTGTGCGGTCGAGCTGATTCATGCGTATTCGCTGGTACACGACGACATGCCCTGCATGGACAACGACGTGCTGCGCCGCGGCAAACCCACGGTGCATGTGCAGTTTGGCGAAGCGCAAGCCCTGTTGGCTGGCGATGCGCTGCAAGCCTTGGCATTTGAAGTGCTCACGCCTGAGGTGTCCAACATCCGCGGTGATGTGCAAGCGCGCTTGTGCCGCTTGTTGGCTGTGGCTGCGGGTTATCAGGGCATGGCCGGTGGTCAAGCGATTGACTTGGCCAGTGTGGGCCAAGCCTTGAGCCAAGACCAATTGCGCCAGATGCACCGCTTGAAGACGGGGGCGCTGCTCGAAGCCAGCGTGATGATGGGCGCCGCTTGCGGCTCCGCCAGCTCGCACGCGTTGAGTGCTTTGCAGCGCTACAGCCAAGCCCTCGGATTGGCGTTTCAGGTGATCGACGATGTGTTGGATGTCATCTCTGATTCAGCCACACTTGGTAAAACCGCAGGCAAAGACGCTGCGAATGACAAACCTACGTATGTGTCCTTGCTCGGCCTCACCCAAGCGCAAGCTTATGCCGATGCCTTGCTGCAAGAAGCATTGGATGCCTTGCAAGCCAGTGGCTTGACACACACCCACGCGTTGGCTGCTTTGGCGCAACGCGTCGTGAAACGGAATACCTGAACATGCCCACTTTGTTGCCCACCATCAATTCGCCAGCCGACTTGCGCGCCTTGTCGCGTCAGCAACTCAGCACTTTGGCCGATGAATTGCGCTCGTATGTGTTGCAAAGCGTGGCCAAAACGGGTGGCCACTTGAGTTCCAACTTAGGCACGGTCGAGTTGACGGTGGCGCTTCATTACGTGTTCAACACCCCGCACGACCGCATCGTGTGGGACGTGGGCCACCAAACGTACCCCCACAAAATTTTGACGGGCCGCCGTGACCAAATGAGCACGCTGCGTCAACGTCATGGCTTGAGTGGTTTTCCCCGTCGCGACGAAAGCGAATACGACGCTTTTGGCACCGCTCACTCGTCCACCAGCATTTCGGCGGCCTTGGGCATGGCCGTGGCCGCGCAGCAAAAAGGTGAGCAGCGCCACGCCATTGCCGTGATTGGTGACGGCGCTATGACGGCCGGTATGGCCTTTGAAGCCTTGAACAACGGCGGTGTGACCCATTCCAAACTGTTGGTCATCTTGAATGACAACGACATGTCGATCAGCCCGCCCGTGGGCGCGCTCAACCGCTACTTGGCCCAATTGATGAGCGGCAAGTTCTATGCGGCCGCCAAAGAGGTGGGCAAACAGGTGCTCAAAGGCGCACCGCCTTTGTTCGAGCTGGCCAAACGTTTTGAAGAGCACGCCAAGGGCATGGTGGTGCCTGCCACTTTGTTTGAAAAGTTCGGCTTTAACTACATTGGCCCCATCGACGGTCACGATTTAGAGTCGCTGATTCCGACGCTCGAGAACATCAAACATTTGGAAGGCCCGCAGTTTTTGCACGTGGTCACCAAAAAAGGCCAAGGCTACAAATTGGCCGAGGCCGATCCTGTGGCTTACCACGGCCCAGGTAAGTTTGACCCCGCTGTGGGCTTGGTGCCCAGCACGGGCGTGGCTAAAACCACGTTCACTCAAGTTTTTGGCCAATGGTTGTGCGACATGGCTGAACACGACCCCTTGCTGGTGGGCATCACGCCCGCCATGCGCGAGGGCTCGGGTATGGTGGAGTTTCACAAGCGCTTTCCTGATCGGTATCACGACGTGGGCATCGCCGAGCAGCATGCGGTGACGTTTGCGGCCGGTTTAGCTTGCGAAGGCGTGAAGCCTGTGGTGGCGATTTATTCCACCTTCTTACAGCGCGCCTACGACCAAGTGATCCACGACGTCGCTTTGCAAAAGTTGCCCATGGTGCTGGCGCTCGATCGCGCAGGCATTGTGGGGGCCGATGGCGCGACGCACGCCGGTTTGTATGACATTCCGTTCATGCGTTGCATTCCTAACGTCAGCATGGCCTGTCCTGCCGATGAAAACGAATGCCGCCAGCTGTTGACCACAGCTTACGAGCAAGACCACTGTGTGGCCGTGCGTTACCCCCGTGGCGCTGGCGTTGGGGTGCCCGTGCAACCGGGTTTGCAGGCTTTGCCGTTTGGCAAAGGCGAAGTGCGCCGTGCAGGTCAGCGCATCGCGATTTTGGCGTTTGGCACGCTGCTTTATCCCGCCTTGGAGGCCGGTGAGGCGCTCAACGCAACCGTGGTGAACATGCGTTGGGCCAAGCCTTTGGACATCGAGCTCCTTGCACACATCGCTGCCACGCACGATGCCTTGGTGACGGTGGAGGAGGGGGCCGTCATGGGCGGCGCTGGTTCGGCCGTGCTCGAAGCTTTGCAAGACCTCGAACAACCCAAGCCCGTGTTGGTTTTGGGTGTGTCCGATGTGTTTACGGAACACGGCGACCCTGTGAAGCTGCTTGCCGAATTGGGTTTGGATGCGGCAGGCATTCAAGCCTCTATTGCGAAACGATTTTTAAATCTTTTGAATTAATTTTTAGATTTGAATGCGATGTGAAGCAATTTCACACGTTTTGAATTTTTAAATCGCTTATTTTTTTGCGGGCAAACCCGTGGATTTTGAGCGTTAAGCCTGCATACAATCTCGCCTCGTTGCGTGTCATTCAGGTGATACACCTGAGATTGACAAGCACACTGGTTTAACTATTTGGAGTCTTACATGGACCGTCGTTCCGTTATCAAAAATGCAGGCATTGCTGGCATTTTGGCCGCAGGTGCTGCCCCAGCCGTTCACGCTCAAGCGGCTATTCGCTGGCGCTTGGCTTCAAGCTTTCCTAAGTCGCTTGACACCATCCATGGTGCTGCTGAAACTTTTGCTAAGGCTGTCAAAGCTATGTCAGGTGGCAAGTTTGAAATCTCGGTGCACGCTGCCGGTGAAATCATGCCAGCTTTTGGTGTCGTTGACGGTGTGCAGCAAGGCTCCATCGAGATGGCGCACACAGCCCCTTACTATTTTTTCGGTAAGGATGAGACTTTTGCATTGGGTTGCGCCATTCCCTTCGGATTGAACAGCCGTCAGATGACGGCTTGGATGTATGAAGGCAACGGTTTGAAGTTGATGCGTGAGTTCTACGCCAAGTACAACATCGTCAACTTCCCAGGCGGTAATACAGGCGCTCAAATGGGTGGTTGGTTCCGTAAAGAAATCAAATCTTTGGCTGACCTCAAAGGTTTGAAGTTCCGTATCGGTGGCTTCGGCGGCAAAGTGTTGGAGCGTTTGGGCGTTGTGCCACAAAACATTCCTGGCGGCGATATTTATCCCGCTTTGGAAAAAGGCACCATCGACTCAGCCGAATGGATTGGCCCATACGACGATTTGAAATTGGGCTTCAGCAAAGTGGCGCCTTTCTACTACTACCCAGGTTTCTGGGAAGGTGGTCCTCAGCTCGACTTCTTCATCAACGACAAAGCATTTGCAGCTCTCTCGCCAGAGAATAAAGCCATTGTTGAAGCGGCCGCTGCGATGGCTCACACAGACATGCAAGCCAAGTACGACGCACGCAACCCTGCTGCCTTGAAGCAGTTGGTGGGCTCGGGTACCAAGCTGCGCGAGTTCCCCAAAGACGTGATGGCTGCGGCTTTCAAAGAGTCTATGGCCTTCTACAACGAAATTTCTGCAAAGAACGAAAACTGGAAAAAGGTCTACACCGATTACGCCAAGTTCCGTGGTGATCAAAACTTGTGGTTCCGTTTCACGGAAGCCAAGTTTGACTCCTTCATGCAAGCACAAAAGCTGTAATTTAGTTTTTGTCTCGTGCATTAAAAAGCCGCGCTCAGCGCGGCTTTTTTTTATGCCTGAAGCGTGGGGGTCATTGACTTCACATGCGTCGAAAGGTTTCCAATTCCTGGGCCAAGCGACGGCAGTTTTCCAGCATATCGGGTTGGGTCACATAGAACACTGTGAACTTGCCCGCCAAGGTTCGTGTGTAAAAGCGTGGTGCCATCAGCCATTCCAATCCGCGAACGCGCAGCAGCTTGGCGTAGGCCAGTTCATCCAAATTTTGGTGCTTATCCCAAATCCAAGTTTGGTGAAGGCCCGTTGCGTCGATGCGCACTCGGCTGCGCAGCACATGCCAAGCGGTCCATGCCAGCAGGGCCCAGCCCATGACAAACCAGCCAGCGCTGCGCAAGCCTTCCCAGCCCGTGTCGCCACCGAATTTGCCTTGTTGCCATAAACGCAATAACCAGTAGCCCGACCCCAACACCGTGAGTACGGTGATGCCTTGAAAGGTGCGCGAGAACGCAGGGCCTTCTAAGACGTCGGGTGAGGGGGCAAAGCGAAAAGGTTCAGGGCCCATGAGCGGGGCGGGTGAGGGTGTGGTGTGAAAATCTGTCATGGTATGTGCCGCCAACAAAAAGCCCCTCTCGGAAATGCCGGAGGGGCTTGTGTGTCAAGTCAATGGTTACTTCTTGAAAAGCTCATCCATCTTCTTTTGCTCTTCAGCCGCGTTGTCAGCGTCTGTCGGTTTGGTGCCATCGAGTTTGAGTTCAACGTCTGGCACTTCTTGTTCAGAAGGCATCTCGATCACGACTTTGTCGAGGTCGACTTTTTCTTCTTTGTCCAAGAACATGGTCACAGTCTCGGGGATGAAGATCACGATCACCACCAGCACCAGCTGCATGATCACCCAAGGAATGGCGCCCATGTAGATGTCGTTGGATTTGACGGGCTTCTCAATGCGGCCTTCTTTGAACAAGGTGTCAGCAATGCCGCGCAAGTAGAAGAGGGCAAAGCCGAACGGTGGATGCATGAAGCTGGTCTGCATGTTCACGCACAGCAGCACGCCGAACCACACCATGTCGATGCCCATTTTGTCGGCCACGGGGCCAAGCATGGGCAAGATGATGAAGGCGATTTCAAAGAAGTCGAGGAAGAACGCCAAGAAGAAGATGAACACGTTCACCACAATCAAGAAGCCCACTTGACCGCCCGGCAAGCCCGACAGCAAATGTTCAACCCACTTGGCACCGTCGACACCTTGGAACACCATCGAGAACACACGTGAGCCGATCAAGATGAAGACCACCATCGCCGTCAGGCGCATGGTGCTGTGCATGGCGTCCCAAATCAGGTTTTTGTCCAAGCGGTTGTGCATGGCGGCCAAGAGCAGCGCACCCACGCAGCCCATCGCACCGGCTTCGGTGGGGGTCGCGATGGCGGTGTTGATGCCGGGCAAGCCGCCCATTGAGCCGAGCACGGCAAAGATCAAGAAGGCAGAAGGCACGATACCGCGCAAGCACTTGGCCCACAACGCCCAACCGTTCAAGGTGCGCGCTTCTTTGGGCACACCAGGCACATGCTCAGGTTTGACCAAGCTCAAGCCAAAGGTGTAGAGCGCAAAAATGCCCACTTGCAGCAATGAGGGCCCCCACGCGCCTTTGTACATATCGCCCACGGAGCGACCGAGTTGGTCAGCCATCACCACCAAAACGAGCGACGGTGGCACCAGCTGTGTGATGGTGCCTGAGGCCGCCAGCACGCCCGTGGCGTAGCGCATGTTGTAGCCGTAACGGATCATCACAGGCAGTGAAATCAAGGCCATGGCGATCACTTGACCAGCCACGGTGCCCGTGATGGCGCCCAAGATAAAGCCCACGATGATGACCGAGTAGCCCAAGCCGCCTTTGACAGGGCCAAACAATTGGCCCATCGAGTCGAGCATGTCTTCCGCGAGGCCACACTTTTCAAGAATGGCACCCATGAAGGTGAAGAACGGGATGGCGAGCAACAAGTCGTTGCTGAGAATGCCAAAAATGTTCAGTGGCAAATTGGCCATGAAACTGGCGGGGAACCAGTCCATGCTGATGGCAAAGAAACCACAAGCGAGGCCCAAAAACGCCAGCGAGAACGCGACGGGGAAGCCAATGAGCATCGTGAGGACAAGCCCCCCGAACATGAAGGGCGCGAAGTTTTCCATTTGCATGATCGTGTGTCCTTATTGCACGGGCTTTTCGTAGTGCGTGTCCATTTCAAACTTGCCTTGCAAGTAAGCCACGCGCTTGATGATTTCACTGAGTCCTTGCATGAACATCCATGCAAAGCCCAACGGCAATAACAACATGGCTGGCCAGCGGATCAAGCCGCCAGCGTTGCTAGACATCTCTTGTGTGACGAACATTTTGAGAAATAGCGGAAAGCTCAACCAAGCCAGCATGACCATGACCGGCAGCAGGAAGATCACCAGGCCAAACAAGTCGACATAGATCTGGAGCCGACCTTTGAGCTTGCCGTAGAACAAATCGACACGTACGTGCTCGTTAAGTTTCAGGACCAAGGGCGAACCCAGCATCACGGTGGCCGCAAACAAGTACCACTGAATTTCGAGCCAGCCGTTAGAGCTGATGTCGAAACCGTAGCGAATGAACGCATTGCCTGCTGAAATTAAGGCGGCAGCCATGACGGTGAAAGCCGCGACAGCGCCAAAACGCTCGCTCACCCAATCAACGCCTAACGCAAATTTAAGAAGTTTTGACACAGTGTGCCTCCAGTTTTTTGCCAACCCTTGATGGTACCAAGCCCAAAGGCGAGGGGCCTGTTTAGGCCGTGAAGTTTGTGATGCTGCTGTGAAAAATACTTCAACGGTGTCTGAATGAGCGCATCAAGTCGCGGTTTGTGCTGTTTTTTTGGTTTTTCGGAACGTCCACCAAGGCAACAGCGCACTCAGCGACTGCACGTCACCACTCGACTGCGCCGCGTAGCCGGGCAGGGCGTTCAGCACATCGCGCCAAGCGCGCTCTTGCAGCAAGTCGCGCAGTGCTTGGGTGGCGGGGGTGTCCAAAGCAGACTTGAGGCAGACCAAATGAAAGTGCTCTTGCAACAAAGGCACAAAGCCCAAGCCGCGTGCACGGGCCGTGCTCTCAATGCCCAAACCCACATCACTGCGACCGGAGGCAATCGCCTCGGCCAAGGCGGTGTGCGAGGGCTCATCGTCCGGTAAAGCGTTTAAGTCGCTCAATGTCAGTTGGGCTTGGTCCAGCACATCGTCGAGCAAAACCCGGGTGCCTGTGCCGAGGCTGCGGTGCACAAAGCGGGCACGGGTTTGGACCACGTCTTTCAGGCTATGAAGTTGCAACGGGTTGCCAGGGGCCACGATCAGCCCCTGTACGCGCGTCGCAAATCCGATGATTTTGTGCAGGCCTGGCTGCAGCAAGCCTCGGTACGCTTTGGCCGCGTGCGAGGTTTTGCTGGCTTGCGACTGTGTGTGAAAGCCAGCCAAGGTGCAGCGTCCCTCATTGAGTGCCCGAATCGCGTCCACGCTGCCGCAAAACCGAATGTCTAAATGAAGGCCTTGTTCGGCCGCGTATTCGCGCAGGCGCGGCAGGGCGTCGTCGTGACTGGCGTAGAGCGTCAGCACATGCGCGTCGGGGTCAAACGCGACGGCAAAGGTGCGCTCTAAGTCGGCACGCAAGGCTTCGATTTGCGGTGCCAAGCGCGCTTGGGTTTGACGCTCTGCCCACATCAGCTTGTCGCCAAACTCTGTCAGACGCGCCGATTGGCCTTTTTCCCACACGATGAGTTCATGTCCCATCACCTCTTCCCAGCGTTTGAGTTCGCCCCAGACGTGACGGTAAGACAAATTCAATTGACGGGCGGCTGCTGAAATCGAGCCTTGCTGGGCGACCGCTTGCAGCAAATCCATCAAGGGATGGCGCAGCAACGCCGCGTCAGGCGGGCTGCTCTCTTTGTCGCTGTGGTGATTGAGGGTGTAGTTGAGACGAACGCTATGCACGGGTTTACATATGGTGAGGTTTTAAGTGCCTGGCTAGGATCATGCAAAGTCTAACTGTCCTTATGTCTACGTTCACAGATACCGCTACGGCTTCGCTACAACTCCTCATCGAATTTGACCCTTTGCTCTGGTCCATCGTCGCGCGCTCCTTATGGGTGAGCGTGTTGGCGACCGCCATGGCTTGTAGTTTGGGCATGGTGTTGGGGGCTTGGTTGGGCGTGGCACGGTTCGCGGGGCGTGATGCGCTGCTGACGGTGCTCAACACCTTGTTGGCATTGCCATCTGTGGTGGTTGGCTTGTTGGTGTATTTGCTGCTGTCGCGCACAGGCCCTTTGGGCTTTTTGGGTTGGTTGTTCAGCCTCAAGGCGATGGTGTTGGCCCAAGCCATGCTGGTGTTACCGGTCGTCACAGCCTTGACGCGTCAGTGCGTCGAAGATGCTGAGCGCAGCCATGGCGAGCAATTGCAGTCCCTGGGCGCTGCGCCTTGGATGCGCAGTGTGTTGCTGGCTTGGGATGAGCGCTACACCTTGCTGACCGTGTTGATTGCCGCCTTCGGTCGTGCGATTTCTGAGGTGGGTGCTGTGATGGTGGTGGGCGGCAACATCGAAGGTTTCACACGCGTGATGACGACCGCCATTGCCCTCGAAACCAGCAAAGGTGACTTGCCCTTGGCTCTTGCCTTGGGGTTGGTGTTGATGGCGGTGGTGCTGCTTTTGAACGTGTGCATTTCGGTTTTGCGGCGCTGGCGTCAAGGTTCAGAAGGCGCGATGTCGGGCGCCGTGCAAGGCGTGCTGGCATGAGCGCGGTGCTGGATTTGAAGCAGGTGTCGGTCCAATTCGGCACCCACACGGCGTTGCGTGAGGTGAGCCTGAGCATTCGCGCCGGAGAGCGTGTGGCGTTGGTCGGCGCCAATGGGTGTGGCAAAAGCACGCTCTTGCGTGTGGCGCATGGTTTGTTGCCAGCGTCGCAAGGCCAAGTGCGTGCAGCACCCTCGGTGCGTCAAGCCATGGTGTTTCAGCGACCGCACATGTTGCGTACCTCGGTTGTGCGTTTTGTGATGTGGGGCTTGTGGTTGCAGGGCGTGCCTTGGCGTGCGGCCAAGGCGCAGGCGATGGTCGCGTTGCATCGTGTCGATTTGCAAGACTTGGCCGAGCGTCCCGCGCGCACCTTGTCGGGCGGCCAGCAACAGCGCTTGGCGTTGGCCCGCGCTTGGGCTTTGCAACCCGACTGTGTGTTGCTGGACGAACCCACGTCGAGCCTCGACCCGCATGCCAAGCGAGAGGTGGAGCAAATGATGGCCGATTGGGTGGCCACCTCTGGGGTCACCTTGCTGTTCAGCAGCCACAACTTGGGCCAAGTCAAACGCTTGGCGACGCGCGTGATTTATTTAGAAGTTGGTCGCGTGTTGGCCGATTTGCCCGTGGATCATTTTTTCAATCAGCCGTTGGCAGACAGCCATCCGCAGGCGCATTTGTTTCTTAAAGGAGAGTTGGTATGACAGGTCGCACACATTTGTTGTCGTTGGCCGCAGGGTTGGCATGGGGCCTGTGTTTGGGGGGCAGCGCGGTGCAGGCGCAAACGCCGAGCATCGTCATGGCCTCGACCACGTCGACAGAGCAGTCGGGTTTGTTTTCACACCTGCTGCCCGCTTTCAAACAGGCCACGGGCATTGAGATCAAAGTGGTGGCCTTGGGCACAGGGCAAGCCTTGGACACGGGCCGTCGCGGTGATGCCGATGTGCTGTTCGTGCACGACCAAGCTGCCGAAGAAAAGTTTGTGGCCGAGGGCTTTGGCGTGAAGCGCTACCCCGTGATGTACAACGATTTTGTGTTGGTTGGCCCTGCGAACGATCCCGCCAAAGTGCGCGGTAAAGACATTGTGTCTGCCTTGCAAAAAGTCACGTCCATGCAAGCCAACTTCGTGTCGCGTGGCGACAAAAGTGGCACCCACGCCGCTGAGTTGCGTTACTGGAAGTTGGCGGGCTTAGACAACAAAGGCGTAGGCTACAAAGAGTGCGGTTGTGGCATGGGCCCTGCGTTGAACATCGCGTCTTCTACGGGGGCCTATGCCTTGACCGACCGAGGCACATGGCTGAACTTCAAGAACCGCCAAGATTTGCAAGTGCTGGTGGAGGGGGACAACCGCTTGTTCAACCAATACGGCGTGATGGTCGTCAATCCGGCCAAGCACCCGCACGTCAAAGCAGATCTGGCACAGAAATTTGTGGACTGGGTCGTCTCGCCTGCGGGGCAAGCGTTCATCGCCAGCTACAAAATTGGTGGCGAGACGTTGTTCTTCCCCAACGCCAACAAATAAGGCCTTGAATTGGCCGTTTTAAATCGTGTCAAAGCCATGCCGTTTCAGCACGGCTTGGCTGAATGGTGATTGCAAGAACGCGATGAACTGACGGGCTAAAAAGGGTTGTTTGCTGCTGCGCACTTGTGCCACGGGGTAAACAACGGGCGCATGCTGGGTCAAGGTCATCACGGTGTTGACGCGGCGTAATTCGCGCAGCGCGTCTGTTTTGTACACAAAGCCTGCATCGACCTCGCCCAAGGCCACAGACTGCAGCACTTGTCGCACGTTCTCCGCGCGTACCCAACGCGGGCGCAACAGGTCTGACAAACCCTCTTGCGCCAGCACTTGTTCAGCGTAGCGGCCTGCGGGCACGGTGGCAGGGTTGCCGATGCCGAGTCGTTTGAATTCGGGTTGCAGCAAGTCTTGCAAGCGTGTCGGGGTGGGGCCCGTGCGTGGTGTGATCAACACCAAATCATTCGCGGCAAATGGCGTTCGGCTGGCGGGTTCAATCAAGCGCTCTGCTTGCGCACGGTCCATGGTCTCGACATCGGCGGTTGCCAGTACATCGATGTCTGCACCGCGTTCGAGTTGATTCAACAACAGTGTGGAGGCTGCAAAGTTAAACAGCACGCGCCGATTGGGCTCGGCACGCTCGAAGGCTTGGCCGATTTCCACCATCGCGTCACTCAAACTAGATGCCGCAGAAATGACCAATCGTTGGGGGGCAGCTTGCGCGTGTACGCCGACGAGCATCAACCCCAAGCCAAATAAGGCGCGGCACTGGAACGATCGACGGGTGTGTGGGGCCTTAGACATGTGGGGCGTGACTACGTGTCTGGATGGCGTTTGGGGGGGGAAATTTTTCGATACAACGTGGCGCGGCTGATGCCCAGTCGCTTGGCTGCTTCGGTCACATTGCCGCGCGCTTGTTGCATCACGCGTCGGATGAGGTCGGATTCAACATCTTTCAGCACCTGCGGCGCGGCAGCCAGCGTGGTGGCGCGCTCGGTGGTCGCTGCTGCTTTGAGTTGCACACGTAAGCCTGACCACAGCGGCACTTCGTGCGGTGTATCTCGCTGTCCCACGTCGTGCAGCGATTCCCAAGGCAGTGAAAAGATATCGCTGGCGTGTTCGCGTGCCGTGGGGTTGAGGTGCAAGATTTGGCGTGCATGGCGGTTCGCACCGACGATCCAACCATCTGCGTCGATGCCAATCAGACCGTCGTGCTCGTTGCCTTGCAGCAGCCCTGTCCAGTTCACATGCAGCAGCAGGGCGGGGCCATGCTGGCGCAGCAAAGCATTTTCAATGGAGCGCGCAGATTGCGCTGCCAAATGTTGCAACTCAGGGCGTTCGGGCACGTCCACGCCCGTGAGGTCGAGCATGCCCACACATTGCCCGTCGGGCCCAAACAACGGCGAACCTGCGCAACTGAACACGCGGTTGTCTTGCAGAAAATGCTCGCCACGGTGCAGCCAAATGTCGCGATGCTCAGCCAAGGCTGCTCCGATGGCGGAGGTCCCGATGTTGCGTTCAGACAGATCCACACCGACACGCGCGATGGCGTTGGCGTGTTTGTTTTGGCGGTCAATCTCGCCCCGCGTGTCGATGACGATGCCTTGTGCGTCGGTCAGCAAGGCGAAGTAACGTGTGCCTGCGATGGCACGACTGAGCCTGTCTAACTCGGCGCTGGCCGCGTGAAGCAACTGTTGGTTTTGGTCTTGCAGACGTCGCAGTTGTTGCTGGCTGATGGCGTCAAAACTTGCGGCTTGTTGGGGGCTGTGGCCCCAAGACAAACAGCGCTGCCAAGAACGCTCAATCCAATCTTGAATCCACGGGCTGGGGAGCTGCTGTCGCTTGTCCAACACATGTTGCCGCGCACGGTCAATCTGTTCGAGTCGGTCGGAGGGCGGTATGAGGCTGCGCATGGCTCGGATTTTGACCAGATTTTTAAAGCTGTTGTGGTCTGTTGTCTCAATTTGAGAAATTCTGAGGGCTAACCCCTCTGGATCAAGGGTTATTCCTTAGGCACGTCTTTGCACAAGGTTCTCAAAATCTTATGCAAATACATTCATAGCCAACTGGAGACCCAGATGCAAAAAATCCTGCACATCAACCCAGACAAATGCACGGGCTGTCTGCAATGCGAGATGGCCTGTTCGTTTGAGAACTACGGCACCTTCGCCACAGCCAAGTCGCGCATCAAAGTGTTTGACTTTCACGAGACGGGCAAAAAAGTGCCTTACACCTGCACGCAATGCGACGAAGCTTGGTGTTTGCATGCCTGCCCCGTGGAGGCGATCACCAAAGACAAAGTCACGGGCGCCATGGTGGTGAACGAAACCACCTGCGTCGGTTGCAAGGTGTGCACCATCGCTTGCCCCTTCGGCACCATCAACTACGTGCAAGAGACCGGCAAGGTGCAAAAGTGCGATTTGTGCGGTGGCGATCCTGCCTGCGCCTCTGCTTGCCCCACCGGCGCCATCACCTTTGTGGACGCCAACTGGACCGGCCTCGACAAGATGAAGCAATGGGCCGACAAACTCGGCAACCAGCCTTCCGCCACTTAAACCCGAATTAGGAGCACACATCATGACTTGGGCTGGAAAAATTCTCCGCATCAACTTGACCACAGGCACGGTCAAAACCGAACCCCTCAACATGCAATGGGCCCGCGACTATGTTGGCTCGCGCGGCTTGGGTTCTAAGTACCTCATCAGCGAAATCGACCCGAAGGTGGATCCGCTGTCACCCGACAACAAGATCATTTGGGCGACGGGCCCTTTGACAGGCACGATGGCGTCGACCGGTGGCCGTTACACCGTCATCACCAAAGGTCCGCTGACAGGTGCCATCGCTTGCTCTAACTCGGGTGGCTACTTTGGCGCTGAGTTGAAGATGGCAGGCTGGGACATGGTGATTTGCGAAGGCAAGTCACCCACGCCGGTTTATCTGTACATCAACGATGACCAAGTGGAACTGCGTGACGCCTCGGGTCTGTGGGGCAAGAGCGTTTGGGAAACTGAGCACGAGTTGAAGAAAACCCTGCAAGACCCGCTGACCCGTGTGTCGTCCATCGGCAAAGCCGGTGAGAACCACGTGTTGTACGCGGCCATCGTGAACGATTTGCACCGCGCTGCGGGTCGCTCAGGCGTGGGCGCTGTGATGGGCAGCAAAAACCTCAAAGCGGTGGCGGTGCGTGGCACCTTGGGTGTAGGCAATGTGCGCGATCCCAAAGCTTTCATGAAGGTCACAGCAGAGAAGAAAAAGATCTTGGCCGACAACGCGGTGAC
Organism: Limnohabitans sp.; assembly: GCF_031539175.1. Classification (GTDB taxonomy): domain Bacteria; phylum Pseudomonadota; class Gammaproteobacteria; order Burkholderiales; family Burkholderiaceae_C; genus Limnohabitans. The sequence continues at coordinate 38,087 of NZ_JAVKLQ010000049.1, forward strand.
TGGCCAAGGCTTGCCCGCGTACGGCACGCAAGTGCTGATGAACGTGATCAACGAAGTGGGCGCCTTGCCCACCCGCAACCACCGCGATGTGCAGTTCGAAGGTGCCAAAGACATTTCTGCGGAAGCCATGGCCACCCCGCGTGAAACCGATGGCAAGAAGCACTTGGTGACCAACCAAGCGTGCTTTGGTTGCACCATCGCCTGCGGTCGCATCAGCAAGATGGACGAGACCCACTTCACCGTGCAAAACAAGCCGCAATACTGGGGCGCATCGGGTGGTTTGGAGTACGAAGCTGCGTGGGCGCTGGGCGCTGCCAACGGCGTGAAGGATTTGGAAGCGCTGCAATACGCCAACTTGCTGTGCAACGAAGAAGGCATTGACCCCATCAGCTTCGGTGCGACCGTGGGTGCGGTGATGGAGTTGTACGAAATGGGCGTGCTCACGCAAGAGCAACTTGGCATCGATGCCAAGTTTGGTTCGGCACAGGCGCTGGCCTTCTTTGCCGAAGAGACGGTCAATGGCCGCGGCTTTGGCGTCGAAATCGGCCAAGGCTCTAAGCGTTTGACCGAAAAATACGGCCACCCTGATCTGAGCATGAGCGTGAAGGGCCAAGAGTTCCCCGCTTACGACGGTCGCGCCATTCAAGGCATTGGCTTGGCCTACGCCACATCCAACCGTGGTGCTTGCCATTTGCGTGGTTACACCATCGCATCGGAAGTGTTGGGCATCCCAGTCAAGACCGATCCGTTGGAGCACGAAGGCAAGCCTGAGTTGGTCAAAGCGTTCCAAGACGCGACGGCTGCGTTTGATTCGTCGGGCCTGTGCATCTTCACGACCTTCGCTTGGGGCTTGGCCGACTTGGCCCCCCAAATGCAAGCCGCTTGCAACGAGGACTACACCACCGAAGAACTCGAAAAAATTGGCGAGCGTATTTGGAACATGGAGCGCGAGTTCAACAACGCCGCAGGCTTTACCGCCAAAGACGACAGCTTGCCCAAGCGGTTGCTCACCGAAGCCGCCAAAACGGGCCCCGCCAAAGGCAAGGTCAGCATGTTGCCAACCATGTTGCCCAAGTACTACAACGTGCGCGGCTGGGACAGCGAAGGTCGTCCGACGGCTGAAACCAAAGCCCGTTTGGGACTCTGAGGTTCAGCACCATGACACATCACGTCATTCTTGGCGCCGGGCCTGCTGGCGTGATCGCTGCCGAAACCATCCGCAAACACGCGCCCAACGACCGAATCACGCTGGTGGGTGATGAGGTCGAGCCGCCGTATTCGCGGATGGCCATTCCTTATTTGCTGATTGGCAACATCGACGAGCGCGGCACTTATTTGCGCAAAAGTGCCGATCATTACGCGCGTCTGGGCGTGACGCAGGTGCAAGCCCGCGCCGTTTCGGTCGACGTCAAAGCCAAAACCATCCAACTCAGCAACGACCAAGTGCTGTCGTATGACAAGCTGTTGGTCGCCACAGGCTCGCGTCCTGTGCGGCCACCCATTCCTGGCATGGACAGCCCGCAAGTGCATCCTTGTTGGACTTTGGACGACGCGCGCGCCATCATGGCTTTGGCCAAACCTGGCGCCCGCGTGGTGCAAATGGGGGCGGGCTTCATTGGTTGCATCATCATGGAGGCGTTGGCCTCGCGTGGGGTCACGCTCACGGTGGTGGAGATGGGTGACCGCATGGTGCCTCGCATGATGGGCCCAGTCGCTGGCGGCATGATTCGCGCCTGGTGCGAAACCAAAGGTGTGCGCGTGTTCACTGGCGCCAAGGTGGAGGCCATCGTGCCCAATGGCAGCGAGAACCCCGGCTTGTTGTCTAAGTTGGCACAGGCGGTGGGGCTGAATGACGCACCGACCGATGCAGCCTTGACCGTGCGTTTGTCGACGGGTGAAAAAATCCCTGCCGATTTGGTGATCAGTGCCACGGGTGTGAAGCCTTGTATTGATTTTCTCAAGTCATCAGGCATCACCTGTTTGCAAGGCGTGTTGACCGACGAGCACATGCAGACCAACGCAGACGGCGTTTACGCGGCGGGCGATTGCGCCGAAGCGTTTGACAAAGTCAGCGGCACGACCATTGTGAGTGCCATTCAACCCAACGCGGCAGAGCAGGCACGTGTGGCGGCGCTCAACATGGTGGGTCAACAAGCCAGCCTCAAGGGCGTGACGCAAATCAACGTGCTTGACACCTTGGGTTTGATTTCGACCAGTTTTGGCAATTGGCAAGGCGTGTCAGGGGGAGAGCAAGCGTCGCTCACCGCTGATGGTCGTCATTTGAGCTTGCAGTTCAATGGCGACGTGATGGTGGGCTGCAACAGCGTGGGCTGGACCGACCATGTGGGGGTGATGCGCGGTTTGGTGGAAGGGCAAGTGCATTTGGGTGAGTGGAAAGACAAGCTCATGCAAGACCCCACCCAACTCATGGCGGCTTACTTGGCTTGCGCGCAAGGGCAAGGGGCTTGGACAGGTGCGGCTGACACGCGTCGGCGTTGACGTGAAAATTGAGCCGACGCCAATGCGCTAACCTAGGCCCCATGGACATCACTTTCAAACTCTTCGCCACCCTGACCGATTATTTGCCACCTGCCGCACGCCGCAGCAACGTGCTGAACATGGAGGTGGACGATGGGATGACGATTGCGCAAATCATCGAACCTTTCGGGATGCCCGAAAAGTTGGTGCATTTGGTGCTCGTCAATGGCACGTTTGTGCCACCAGAGGACAGGGCCAGCAAGGTTCTGAACGACGGCGATGTGTTGGCTGTTTGGCCGCCCGTCGCTGGGGGTTAAGCCCCGTTCGGTTCGGCGCTTTGTCACGCCACGATGCAGTCCGCTTACGACGCTGTTTTTTCCCGCGAAATGGGATGTACCGAAGCCGAATGGCTGGGATGGTTGCCTGCCGCCATTGGGGCGCACGCATGGGAACGCAACGCCACTTCGGTGCTGATTCGTCTTCAAGAAGAGGGCGTCCTGCTGGGACAGCTTCGGATCGATTGGGAACAAGCTGCACCGCGTGCGATTGCGCAAGTGCGCATCCCGTGCTTGAAAGTCAACTTTTGCTTTGAAGGCTTAGACGCCGCTCAGCGCTACCGATTCATGCGCCGCTTTGATTTGTACATGCAACGTGGCGGAGGCTGAGGTGAGTGTTGTGTGGAAGCGTTTGACGCAGTCGGTGGTGGACGGGCCTTCGGCATTGGCGATGCTGGCAGAGGGCGAAGCCTTGCTGCACGCGCAGGGCTTGGTCTTGCGCCGTCCCCCAGTTGCACCCACCACCTGCTGTGGACGCGGTTGCAATGGCTGTGTGTGGGAGGGCTTTGTGGACGCGGCGAATTATTGGCGAGAAGACGCGCTCGCGCTGTTGCAAGCCCAGTTGGCTTAACGCGCTTCAGAAAATGGTTGGCCGTTGACGGTCAAGCCTTGCGCCGAAAACTGTTTGGCTTTGCCCCGTCCCATGCCTGAGACGCGCTTGCGCACATCGGCCCAATTTTGAAACGCGCCTTGAGCCCGCGCGTCGAGTACATGACGGCTGAGCGTCGGGCCCATGCCTTTGAGGCTGTCAAGTTCGGCTTCGTTGGCTTGGTTGATTTCCAAGGCGGATGCCGCAGCGCAGATGACCCAGCAACCCAAGCCGATGAGCGTTCGTTGTACGCGCGACACCTTGGACATGCCGAGTGCTGTTTTTAGCCGTTCAGGTGTTTGAGCTTCCAGACTTGGCGCGTCAGGCTTTGCCCAGCGTGGCCATGTATTGCGTCACACCGCTTTGCACATCGGCAAAAGCATGGTCGCAACCGCTGGCGCGCAGATTGGTCAAGTCGGCTTGGGTGTAGCACTGGTATTTGCCACGCAAGGCGTCGGGGAATGCGACGTATTCGATCAAACCCGCTTGTGCCGCACCGGCCAAGTCGAGTGCCGCCTCACCTTTGCTGGCACGCATGGCGTTGACGACCGACAAGGCCACATCGTTGAAGGGTTGTGCACGGCCCGTACCAAGGTTGAAGATGCCCGACTTGTCGGGGTTGTCCAAGAACCACAGGTTCACCGCCACCACATCGTCGATGAACACGAAGTCGCGCAGTTGAGCGCCGGGGGCATAGCCGCCGTACTCGCCAAACAGCTTCACTTTGCCTTCGGCGTTGAATTGGTTGAATTGGTGGAACGCCACACTGGCCATGCGGCCTTTGTGTTGCTCGCGTGGACCGTAGACGTTGAAGTAGCGAAAGCCCACCACTTGGCGCTTGAACTTCTTGAAGTTGTTGCCGCATTCACGGCGCATGCGTTGGTCAAACAGCAGTTTGGAGTAGCCGTAGACGTTCAGCGGTTGCTCAAACTCAGGCGTTTCGCGGAAGGTGTCGCTACCGCCGTAAGTGGCGGCTGAGGAGGCGTACAAGAGGCGTGTGCCCGCTTGCTGGCAAGCGTTGAACAAACCGCACGACAAGGTGTAGTTGTTGTCCATCATGTACTTGCCGTCGCTCTCCATGGTGTCGCTGCACGCGCCTTCATGGAACACGGCTTCGACTTTGCCAAACGCGTTTTCGGCAAAGAGTTCGTAGAACACATCTTTGTCGAGGTAGTCGGCAATCTTCAAGTCGGCGAGGTTGCGGAACTTGTCCCCTTCGGTCAAATCGTCGACGGCGATGATGTTGTCGATGCCTCGGGCGTTCAAGCCCTTGATGATGTTGCTTCCAATGAAGCCAGCGGCTCCGGTGACGACGATCTTCATGCGAATAACTCCTGATAACTGACGGTGGCCGTGCCAAATTTGCCCACCACCACACCACCGGCCTTGTTGGCCAAGGGCATGGCGTCGCGCAAGCTCAGGCCTGCGGCCACCAAGGCGGCGAGGGTGGCGATGACGGTGTCGCCCGCGCCGGTGACGTCAAACACTTCACGCGCTTGGGCGGAGACATGCAACTCACCTTGGGCATCAAACAAGGTCATGCCTTCTTCGCTGCGGGTGAGGAGCAAGGCGTCGAGTTGCAACGCTTGGCGCAAGGCATGGGCTTTTTGGTTCAACTCCGCTTCGCTGGTCCATTTGCCAATGACTTGCTCCAACTCAGCGCGGTTCGGCGTGATGCAGGTGGCGCCGCTGTAGCGCGAGTAGTCGCTGCCTTTGGGGTCGATCAACACGGCTTTGCCAGCGGCACGGGCGGCGGTGATCATTTGTGTGACGTGGGCCAAACCGCCCTTGCCATAGTCGGAGAACAGCACCACGTGGTGGCTGTTCAAGAGCTTTAGAAATTGGTCGGTCTGCGAGGCCAGCACTTCGTTTTGGGGGGTGTTCTCAAAGTCCACGCGCAACAGTTGCTGCTGGCGGCCAATGACACGCAGTTTGACTGTGGTTTTGAGTTGTGCATCGCGGCCCAAATGGGGCGTGATGCCAGTTTTGGCGACCAAGTCTTCGAGCAAATGGCTGGCATCATCGTCGCCCACCACGGACAACAACGAGGCTTGGGCGCCTAAGCTGACCACGTTGTAGGCCACGTTGGCGCAGCCGCCCAAGCGGTTTTCTTCGCGGGTGATGCGCACCACGGGCACGGGTGCTTCGGGGCTGATGCGGTCAACCGCACCGTACCAATAACGGTCGAGCATGACATCGCCCACTACCAAGACGCTGGCGTGGTTGAGTTGCGCTTGGGGTACGGAAAGAAGTGGGGTGTTCATAGTTCTTCGACGCGGCGGGCGGGGTAGCTGTCCCAAGCTTGGCAGCCGGGGCATTGCCAAAAGTGCTGGGTGGCTTCAAAGCCACAGGCGGCACAGCGGTAGCGTTGTAAGGGTTTGGCCGCACGCTCGAGGGCGCGCTGCACTTGGGGGTGAAATTGCTCGTGTTCGAACTTTTCGTTGGCCACCCACTGCGTGGCGGCCACCAATGATGGTTCGCGTTCTAAATGTTTGGCAAACAAACTGCTGGTGTCGGTTTCGCCTTTGGCGGTACGCAATTGAACGATGGCGCTGAGCACATCCAATGACGCTGTTTTGGCGTAGCTGGTTTCCAGCAAGTTCAAGGCGGCATCCACGCCGTTGAGTTTTTGCGCCAAAGCGGCCAGCTTCGGTGCGAGCAGTGGCAGTGCGGAGGGTACTTGCGAGGCCAGCGTTTCTAGCGTGGCGTAAGCGTCTTGCAGCTGGTCTGTTTGTTCGTAGGCTTTAGACAAAGCCATGCGCGCGCGTGCGCCTTGAGATGCCACTTGAATGGCTTGCTGAAGCAAAGCGATGACTTGGGCACTGTCTTGGGTGACATCGAGTGCTGCGGCTTGTTCGCACAGGTAATGGGCTTGTCGGCCATGAAAGCTGCCTTGGCCGTTGTCGCTGAGTTTTTGGGCAACTGCCGAGGCTTTGGCCCAGTCGCGTGAGCGTTCGTAAATGCCCAACAGCGCCAAGTGTGCTTGCGAGGTGTGTGCTGTGCCTTCGAGTTTGGTAAGGGCATCTTCGGCGCGATCAAGCAAACCTGCCTTCAAGTAGTCTTGTGCCAATGCGTACTGGGCGCGGTCGCGGTCGGTTTGCGTCAGGTCAGCGCGCGACAGCAAATGCTGGTGCACACGCACCGCGCGTTCATACTCGCCACGGCGGCGAAACAAGTTACCCAGCGCAAAGTGCAGCTCGGACGTGTCTGGGTCGTGTTGCACCGCTTCAATGAAGGCGTCAATCGCTTGGTCTTGCTGTTCGTTTAGCAAGTAGTTCAAGCCTTTGAAATACGCCTTGGGGGTTTGACGGTTTTCGAGTCGCAGCTGGCGCAAATCCATGCGCGAGGCGAGCCAACCCAAACCAAAGGCCAAAGGCAGGCCAAGCAAAATCCAGCTGAGGTCAAATTCCATGAGGGGTGTCTGCAGAGGTCGTTTTGGCAGCTTCAGGTTTGGCTGAAGCATCGGTAGGGAGGTGGTGTGCGTGCTGCGCCAAGCGGCGGTGTTTCCACCAGCGCGGCACCATGCCGAGCACGCCAAGGGCGACGCCCAGAATGAAGGCGGCCAACACCACCAGCACCAAGGGGGCTTGCCAAGTGGTGCCAAAGAAAAAATGGACCACGGCTTCGTGCTGGTTGTTCAGCGCAAAAGCGAACAGGGTAAAAAAAATGGCTGCTTTCAGTAACAACTGAAGCAGCCACATGAGGTTTTTCAAGGTAACTCCTCTGTGACGAGGAGATTTTAGCCTTGCAGCCTCTTGAACCGGAGGTTCAAACTCAACGGTTGGGTGCAGACCCCACCATCAATTCCTGAGTTCGTGCATCCACCGCTTCGCGCAGGGCTTTGCCCGGTTTGAAATGGGGCACACGTTTCTCAGGAATTGCCACGCTTTCGCCGGAACGCGGATTGCGTCCCATGCGAGGCGGACGGCGGTTGATCGAAAAACTGCCAAAGCCCCGCAATTCAATGCGGTGCCCGCGCACCAGCGCGTCGCTCATCGCGTCAAGAAGGGTCTTGACAGCGAACTCGGCGTCGCGGTGCGTGAGCTGCCCAAAACGGGCAGCCAGTTCTTCGACCAAGTCTGAACGCGTCATCAGTTGTTGTTGTCGAGCTTAGCGCGCAACAAAGCGCCCAAGCTGGTGGTGCCAGCGTTTTCACGCGAAGACTGTTGCGACAACGAAGCCATGGCTTCTTGTTGGTCAGCTTGGTCTTTGGCTTTGATTGACAACTGGATGTTGCGGGTCTTGCGATCCACGTTCACCACAACTGCAGTCACTTCGTCGCCGACTTTCAACACTTGGCTGGCGTCTTCCACGCGGTCACGCGAGATTTCGCTGACGCGCAAGTAGCCCACGATGTCTTCGCCGAGGTCGATTTCAGCGCCCTTGGCATCCACCGTCTTGACCTTACCGGTCACGATTTGGCCTTTGTCGTTGATCGACGTGAAGGTGGTGAATGGGTCAGAGTCGAGCTGTTTGATGCCCAAGCTGATGCGTTCGCGGTCGACGTCCACAGCCAAGACCAAAGCCTCAACTTCTTGACCCTTCTTGTATTCGCGCACGGCGTTTTCGCCAGTTTCGTTCCAAGACAAGTCAGACAAGTGAACCAAACCGTCGATGCCGGCAGCCAAGCCCACGAACACGCCGAAGTCGGTGATCGATTTGATGGGGCCCTTCACGCGGTCGCCGCGCTTGGTGTTTTGAGCGAAATCTTGCCAAGGGTTAGCTTTGCATTGCTTCATGCCCAAGCTGATGCGGCGCTTGTCTTCGTCGATCTCGAGGACCATGACTTCGACTTCGTCGCCCAATGACACGATCTTGGAAGGAGCCACGTTCTTGTTGGTCCAGTCCATTTCAGACACGTGCACCAAGCCTTCGATGCCGGGTTCGAGTTCCACAAACGCGCCGTAGTCGGCGATGTTGGTGATCTTGCCGAACAAGCGGGTGCTTTGTGGGTAGCGGCGGTTGACGCCCATCCAAGGATCGTCGCCCATTTGCTTGAGGCCCAAGGACACGCGGTTTTTCTCGGTGTCAAACTTGAGGATCTTGGCGGTGATTTCTTGACCTGCCGTGACCACTTCAGAGGGGTGACGGACACGGCGCCATGCCATGTCGGTGATGTGCAACAGGCCGTCGATGCCGCCCAAGTCCACGAATGCACCGTATTCGGTGATGTTCTTGACCACACCGTGAACGATGGAGCCTTCTTTCAAAGTTTCCATCAACTTGGCGCGCTCTTCGCCCATCGAAGCTTCCACCACAGCGCGGCGTGACAACACAACGTTGTTGCGCTTGCGGTCCAACTTGATGACCTTGAATTCCATGGTCTTGTTCTCGTAAGGAGACAAGTCTTTGATCGGACGTGTGTCGATCAATGAACCAGGCAAGAAGGCGCGGATGCCGTTGACCAACACGGTCAAGCCACCCTTGACTTTGCCGCTGGTCGTGCCAGTGACAAATTCGCCAGATTCCAGAGCTTTTTCCAAGCTCATCCACGATGCCAAACGCTTGGCAGTGTCGCGGCTCAAAATGGTGTCGCCGTAGCCGTTTTCAACGCTACCGATCGCGACCGACACGAAGTCGCCAGCTTGGACTTCGAGTTCGCCCTTGTCATTCTTGAATTCTTCGATTGGCACGTAGGCTTCAGACTTGAGGCCAGCGTTCACCACAACGTGGTTGTGCTCAATACGGATCACTTCAGCAGTGATCACTTCGCCTGTGCGCATTTCGGAGCGCTTCAGGGATTCTTCAAATAGGGCGGCAAAAGATTCGGACATTTTTTTCCTTGTGTCTAACCACGGGAAAGAGGACAGCGGAATTGCTGTGCCACATGGGCCTGGGGTTAGCGGTGGGTTGTGGCGTGAGCCACGGGTTAAGTTTTAGATCCGTTGAGCCAATGCGCCAATGCAGCGCGAGGTGAGCCAAACGGGCCAAGTTGTCAGCCTTTTTGAAAGGGCTGTTTGCTTTGCCACCAGTTCAAGACCTGATCTACCGAGGCTTCGATAGAGAGCGAGGAGTTGTCTAGCAGCACCGCATCTTGTGCCGGTTTCAGAGGTGCCACGCTGCGCGATGAATCGCGTGCGTCACGGGCCTCTAAATCGGCGCGAAGACTGTCGAGTGTAGTCGAAATACCCTTTGAAATCAATTGCTTATGACGACGTTCGGCGCGTTGTGCGGCACTGGCGGTCAAAAACACTTTCAGAGGGGCTTGGGGAAAAATGACCGTTCCCATGTCGCGCCCATCGGCCAAAAGACCTGGCAGGCGTTGAAAGCTGAGCTGTAAGTCCACCAAAGCGGTGCGAACCGCAGGTAAAACGGACACTTTCGAGGCATTCATGCCCGCTTCTTCGGTGCGAATGGCGTCGCTCACGTCGGCGTCGCCTAGCCACACGGTCTCACCCTCAAAGCGCACGGGAAGGGCGCGAGCGAGGTCGGCAATCGCGGCTTCGTTTGCCAATTCCAGCGCCAAACCCGCTTGCAAAGCGGCATAAGCGGTCACGCGGTAAAGCGCGCCTGAGTCGAGGTAGTGGTAGCCCAACGCTTGTGCCACGCGGCTGGCCAATGTGCCTTTGCCTGAGGCCGTGGGGCCGTCGATGCAAATGACGGGGATGTCTTTGGTATTCGCATGGGCGACTGAAAACAGGGCTTCGAAGTAGTCGGGGAAGGTTTTCGCCACGCACTTGGGGTCTTCGATGCGCACCGGTACTTGGTCGGCATTGAAGGCCGCAAGCGAGAAACACATGGCGACACGGTGGTCGTCGTAGGTGTGGATGCTGGCGGCTGTCCATTGGCCCTGCGCCGAGGGTGGGGTGTGCTTGCCATGGCTGTGCTGGCCATTTGGCAACGGGTAGATCGTGATCCAGTCTGGGCCTTCTTCTACCGTTGCGCCCAACTTGCGGCATTCGGTCGCCATGGCCACGATGCGGTCGGTTTCTTTGACCCGCCAGCTGGCAATGTTGCGCAGCGTGGTGGGACCGTCTGCGTACAGAGCCATCACCGCCAAGGTCATGGCGGCATCGGGGATGTGGTTGCAGTCAAGGGTGATGGCTTTGAGCGGCCATGCGCCACGTTGGATTTCGAGCCAGTTCGGGCCGCTGGTAATTTTTGCGCCCATTTGTGCCGCCGCATCCATGAAGCGGATGTCGCCTTGGATGGAGTCTGCGCCCACGCCTTGGATGCGGATGCCGTGGCCTTGCGCGATGGCGCCTAAGGCGATGAAGTAGCTGGCTGACGATGCATCGGCCTCGACGTGAATCGTGCCTGGCGACTGGTAGCGGCAGCCTTGCGGAATCGTGAAGCGCTGCCAGCCATCGCGCTGAACGGCAATGCCGTAACGTGCCAACAGGTTGAGCGTGATGTCGATGTAGGGTTTGCTGATGAGTTCGCCCACGACTTCAATCACGATGTTTCGGTCTTTGGCCGCAAGAGGCAGCGCCATCAACAAGGCGGTGAGGAATTGGCTCGATACATCGCCGCGCACTTGAATCGGTGCGTCCACGTTGAGCGAAGGTTGGCCAATGTGCAGTGGTGGGAAGCCGTCGTTGCCTAAATAGTCAATGGAGCAGCCGAGTAAGCGCAGCGCATCGACCAAATCGCCAATGGGGCGCTCATGCATGCGTGGCACGCCTTTGAGGGTGAAGTCGCCACCCAACACGGCCAACGCCGCGGTGAGCGGCCGCATGGCTGTGCCTGCATTGCCCATGAAAAACTCAATGGCATCGTGGTGCTTGAGTTCACCGCCCAATCCCGTGATGGTCACGGTGGTGCCTTGCACGTCCACGCCACAGCCGAGTTGGCGCAGCGCGGCCAGCATCACGCGGGTGTCGTCGGAGTCGAGCAAGTCGTGCACCACGGTCGTGCCTTGGCACAGGGCCGACAGCAACAGCACGCGGTTGGAAATGCTTTTAGAGCCGGGCAACGTGACGGTGCCAGAGGCGCCTTGCAGCGGGGGAAGGTCGAGGAAGGCGGTGGAGAACATCGGGATTAACGTGAAAGGACGTTCGTGGCGGAGATGCGGTGCATCGTCATGAACGTTGGGTTTCAGAAGCTGTGTTGCAAGCGTTGCCTGCTTGAAGTGTCCAAGCCGAGCGCACATCGCTGGCTTGTTGAATCAGGTGTTGAAGCGCTGCGGTGTCGCCTTGTTGCATGGCTGCTTCAAACGCATCGAGGGCCTGGCGAAAGTGCGCCATTTGAGCCAATACTTCGACTTGGTTGGCGCTCAAAATGTCGCGCCAAACAGCAGGGTCACTGGCTGCGATACGCGAAAAGTCGCGAAAGCCGGGGCCCGCCATTTGCAAAAACGTGTCGCCTTGTGCTTGTGCGGTCAAGGCATTGACCGCCGCAAACGCGAGCAAATGTGGCAGGTGACTGACGGCGGCAAATGTCGCGTCGTGCACTTCAGGGGGCATCACCGTGACATGGCTGCCCACGGCTTGCCAAACGGCTTGGGCCGCTTCTAATTGGGTCGTGCCTGTTTCGGGCAAGGGGGTGAGGATGGTGCGGCGCGCTTGGTACAAACCGCTTTCGGCGTGGTCGATGCCTGCCACTTCTTTGCCCGCAATGGGGTGGGCCGGTACAAAGCATGACAAGCGTTCACCCAAGTGCTGCTGTGCCGCGGCGACCACATCGCATTTGGTGGAGCCCACGTCCATCAACAAAGCGTTCGCAGATAAAGCGGGGCGCAGGGCTTGAAAGCTGCTTTGCATGGCGCCCACGGGCACGGCGAGCAGCACCAAATCGGCGTCTTGTACGGCTTCAGCCACGCTGTTGCAGGCTTGGTCAATGACCTGAAGTTCGACGGCGCGTTGACGGGTTTTTTCAGACGCGCTGAAGCCAACGATGTGTTTGACCCAACCCGCCTCGCGCAAGGCTAGCGCGAAGGAGCCGCCCATCAACCCGCAGCCAATGAGCGCCAGTTTGTCGAGTCGCGGTGTCAGCGGCGATCCGGACGTCATTCCGACACAGGGTAAGAACCCAACACCTTGTAGAACGCGCACAAACCTTGCAGCTCTTGCAGCGCAGCCGCCACATGAGGTTGGCTGATGTGGCCTTGGATGTCGATGTAGAAGTAGTACTCCCACTGGCCAGATTTGGCTGGGCGTGACTCAAAGCGCGTCATTGAGACGCCGTTGTTTTTGAGCGGCACCAGCAAGTCGTGCACAGCACCCGGACGGTTGGGCACCGACACCACCAAGCTGGTGCAGTCGTTGCCCGACGCGGGAGGCGTGGCCAAGGTTTGGGGCAAGGCAATGACGGCAAAGCGCGTGCGGTTGTAAGCCTCATCTTGGATGGCGTGGTGCACGATGTGCAGACCAAACTGGCTGGCCGCGCGCTCGCTGGCTAAGGCGGCCCACGTGGGATTGGTGGCGGCCAAACGGGCACCTTCGGCGTTGCTGGCCACCGCTCGGCGTTCGACGTGCGGCAAGTGTTGCGACAACCAGCCTTGGCATTGGGCCAGGGCTTGTGGGTGGGCCATGACGACTTCGATGCCAGCATCTGAATTGATTTGGCGCATCAGGTTGTGGCGAACCAGCAAGCTGACTTCGCCCACCACATGCACGGGCGAGCGCAAGAACAAATCGAGCGACCGAGCGACCACACCTTCGGTGGAGTTTTCCATGCCCACCACGCCATATTGGGCGGTGCCCGCCGCGGTGGCGTGGAAGACTTCGTCGAAGTTGGCGCAGTAAATCAAATTGGCTGCGCTGCCGAAAAACTCAATGGCGGCTTGCTCGCAAAACGTGCCTTGAGGGCCGAGCACGGCCACGCGTTGGGGCGCTTCAAGAGCCAAGCAGGCCGACATGATTTCGCGCCAGATGGACGCGATGTGTTCGTTTTTCAGCGGGCCTGGGTTGGCTTGGGTGATCTTGTCGATCACTTGTGCCACGCGATCGGGGCGGAAGAAGGGGGAGCCTTCGGCGCGTTTGATGTCGCCCACTTGTTCGGCCACTTTGGCACGGTCGTTGACCAATTGCAGCAGCTGTTTGTCGAGTGCGTCGATTTGCACGCGCAAGGCGGCGAGGGCTTCGGATTGAACGGGTTGTTGGCTCATGGTGTTGTTGTTCGTTCAGATGCTCAATCAAGCCTGTGTTTTTTCAAACGCTTGCATGTAGCTCACCAGCGCTTGTACGCCTTCGATCGGCATGGCGTTGTAGATGCTGGCACGCATGCCCCCGACCGATTTGTGGCCCTTGAGTTGCAGCAGGCCAGCGGCTTTGGCACCAGACAAGAATGCCTCGTTGCGTGATTCGTCGGCCAAGAAGAAGGGCACGTTCATGCGCGAGCGACAGTCGTGCGCAACCTTGTTGCTGTAGAAGTCGGAGCTGTCTAAAAAGTCATACAGCAACTTGGCTTTGGCGATGTTGCGCTGCTCCATCGCAGTCACGCCACCTTGACGTTTCAGCCACTGGAAGGTCAGGCCCGCCATGTAGATGCTGTACGTGGGCGGCGTGTTGTACATCGAGCCGTTGTCAGCCACGGTTTTGTAGTTAAAAGCGCTGGGGCAAACTTTCAGCGCATGGCCCAGCAAGTCTTCGCGCACCACCACCAGCGTCACGCCCGCAGGGCCAATGTTCTTTTGTGCGCCACCAAACGCAACGCCGACTCGTGCCCAATCGACGCTGCGTGAGAGCACGTGCGACGAGAAGTCGATCACCAGCGGTGCGTCAGAGCCCAAGGCTTTGAGGTCAGGCAGGCTGTGAAATTCCACGCCATGAATGGTCTCGTTGGTGCAAATGTGCACGTATTGCGCGGCTTTGCTCAACTGCCATTCCTTGGGGGCGGGCAAGGCGGTGAAGTGGCCTTCAGCCCCAGTGGCGGCTAGATGTGGCGTGCAATATTTACCCGCTTCTTTGAACGATTTTTCGCTCCAGCTGCCCGTCACCACCACGTCAATGGTTTCGCCGCGTGAGAGGTTCATCGGCACGATGGCGTTTTCAGCCAAACCGCCACCTTGCATGAACAAGATTTTGAAATTGGCAGGCACCGCCAAGAGTTCGCGCAGGTCTGCTTCGGCTTGTTCGTAGATGCTGATGAACTCTTTGCCGCGATGGCTCATTTCCATCACGCCCATGCCTGATGAACGGCCTTGTGCATCGCGCCAGTCAGTCATCTCGGCAGCCGCTTGTTGCAATACTTCCAGCGGCATGGCCGCAGGGCCCGCCGAAAAGTTGTAGGGACGAACGCTCATGCTGATTTAGGCCTCGCTGGGCGCACCAGTGCCGCTGTCCGTACCGCCGTCTGCTGCGGGTGTGTCAGTGTCACTGTCAGCTTCGCCTTCTGCGATGGCGGCGTCGTTTTCGACGATGCGTTGCAAACCGCTGAGTTTGGCGCCTTCGTCCAAGCCGATCAAGGTCACGCCTTGGGTGGCGCGGCCGAGTTCGCGAATTTCAGACACGCGGGTACGCACCAACACGCCGGTGTCGGTGATGAGCATGATTTCGTCTTCCGCATGCACCAAGGTGGCTGCGACGACTTTGCCATTACGCTCAGATTGCTGGATGGCAATCATGCCTTTGGTGCCACGGCCGTGGCGTGTGTACTCGGTGATGCTGGTGCGTTTGCCGTAGCCGTTGATCGTGGCGGTCAACACGCTGGCGCGTGGTGTGGTTTCGTCGGCGGGCGCGTTGGGGTCTTCTTGTTCAGACACCAACATGGCGATCACGCTTTGACCTTCTTCGATCATCATGCCGCGCACGCCGCGCGCGCTGCGACCCAAGGGGCGCACGTCGTTTTCGTCAAAACGCACAGCTTTACCACCGTCGCTGAACAGCATCACATCGTGCTTGCCGTCGGTCAGGGCTGCGCCAATCAAGAAGTCGCCGTCGTCCAAGTTGACCGCGATGATGCCGCCCTTGCGTGGATTGTTAAATTCATCCAAGGAGGTCTTTTTGACCGTGCCCATTGAGGTACCCATGAACACGTAGTGATCACTAGGGAAGGTGCGCATGTCGCCCGTGAGGGGCAACACGACGTTGATTTTTTCGCCTTCTTGCAAGGGGAACATGTTGACGATGGGGCGGCCGCGTGAGCCGCGTGAGCCCGCCGGCACTTCCCAGACCTTGAGCCAATACAGGCGACCACGGTTGGAGAAGCACAAGATGTAGTCGTGCGTGTTGGCGATGAAGAGTTGGTCAATCCAGTCGTCTTCTTTGGTTGCTGTGGCTTGTTTGCCGCGACCGCCGCGTTTTTGGGCACGGTATTCAGACAGAGGTTGGCTCTTGATGTAGCCGCTGTGGCTGAGCGTGACCACCATGTTGGTGGGCGTGATCAGGTCTTCAGTGGCCAAATCTTGGGCGTTGTGCTCAATCAAGCTGCGGCGAGCGCCGAGTTTGGTCTGGCCGAACTCTTGTTTGACCACCGCCAATTCGTCACCAATGATGGTCGAGACGCGCTCGGGTTTGGCCAAGATGTCGAGCAAATCGTCGATCTCTGCCATCACGTCTTTGTATTCTTTGACGATCTTGTCTTGTTCCAAACCGGTCAGGCGTTGCAGACGCATCTGCAAAATTTCTTGGGCTTGGGTGTCGCTCAAACGGTACAGACCGTCTCTGCCCATGCCGAATTCTTTTTCCAAGCCATCGGGGCGGTAGTCATCGGCGTTGATCACGCCACCGTCGAGGCGGCTTCGGGTGAGCATTTCGCGCACCAGCTGGCTATCCCATGACTTGGTCATCAACTCGGCCTTGGCCACAGGGGGCGTAGGCGCATTGCGGATGATGCGGATGAACTCATCGATGTTGGCCAAAGCCACCGCCAAACCTTCCAGCACATGACCGCGTTCGCGGGCTTTGCGTAGGGTAAAGATGGTGCGGCGTGTGACCACTTCGCGTCGGTGACCCAAGAACACAGCAATCAAGTCGCGCAAATTGCACAGCTTGGGTTGACCGTCAATCAAGGCCACCATGTTGATGCCGAAGGTGTCTTGCAGTTGCGTCTGTTTGTACAGATTGTTCAGCACCACTTCAGGCACGGCGCCGCGCTTAAGTTCAATCACCAAGCGCATGCCCGATTTGTCGGACTCGTCTTGGATGTGGCTGATGTCTTCGATCTTTTTCTCGTGAACCAGCTCGGCCATGCGTTCTTGCAGGGTCTTTTTGTTCACTTGGTAAGGCAGCTCGTCCACGATGATGGATTGGCGCTGGCCTTTGTCGATGTCTTCAAAGTGGCACTTGGCGCGCATGACCACGCGGCCACGGCCCGTGCGATAGCCATCTTTGACGCCGCTCATGCCGTAAATGATGCCGGCGGTCGGGAAGTCGGGGGCGGGGATGATTTCCATCAACTCGTCGATGGTGGCCTCGGGGTGACGCAGCATGTGCAAGCACGCGTCCACCACTTCGTTCAAGTTGTGAGGCGGGATGTTGGTCGCCATACCCACGGCAATGCCGGAGGAGCCGTTGACCAATAAGTTGGGGATGCGGCTTGGCAAGACCAACGGTTCTTTTTCGGAACCGTCGTAGTTAGGGCCGAAATCGACGGTTTCTTTGTCGATGTCGCTCAACATCTCGTGAGCGATTTTGGACAAACGGATTTCTGTGTAACGCATAGCCGCAGCGTTGTCGCCGTCGACCGAGCCGAAGTTACCTTGACCGTCCACCAACATGTGGCGCAACGAAAAGTCTTGAGCCATACGCACAATGGTGTCGTACACCGCGCTGTCGCCGTGCGGATGGTATTTACCGATCACGTCACCCACGATACGAGCGGACTTTTTATAAGGACGGTTCCAGTCGTTGTTGAGCTCGTGCATCGCAAACAAGACGCGACGGTGCACTGGCTTTAAGCCGTCACGCGCATCGGGGAGGGCGCGGCCCACAATCACGCTCATGGCGTAATCAAGGTAGCTGCGGCGCATCTCCTCTTCTAGGCTGATGGGCAATGTTTCTTTAGCGAACTGGGTCATGAAAGCGGCCGTAAAGCAGGAAACCTGACATTTTAGGCGGTTTAACAGCGCCATTGGGTGTGGCTGACTTGCAACACGCTGTCGGCTTAATTTCTTAAGGCTTGTTAATTCGAGCAGTAGGGCGTGTCGGCTATGGCACAATATTTCTAAGCGTTACGGTCTTTGCGCCTTGACTGCCTGAATTCGCAGAGTGTTCTGCGGCTTTTACATACCTCAGAGGTGAACTATGAAAAACTTGAAGAATTTGGCAGCTTTTGTTGCTACCGCCGCTTTGGCTACTGCTGCCGTTGCACAAAACGTTGACAACTGGCGCAATGCCTCCGGCGACACATGGAAAAGCGGTACAGGCCTGTGCTGGCGCGATGCCAGCTGGACGCCAGCCACTGCCGCCAAAGGTTGTGACGGTGCTTTGGTTGCTCCTGCCGCCGTGGTTGCTCCTACAGTTGCGCCAAAGCCAGCACCAGCTCCAGCACCTCAACAGCCAGCTGCTGCCAAGGTGACTTATGCTGCTGACGCATTCTTCGACTTTGACAAATCTGTCATCAAGCCCGCTGGCAAAGCCAAGCTGGACGACTTGGTCGCTAAAGTCAAAGGCATCAATTTGGAAGTCATCATCGCTGTGGGTCACACTGACTCTGTCGGTACAGATGCTTACAACCAAAAACTGTCGGTCCGCCGCGCTGAGTCTGTCAAGGCTTACTTGGTGTCCAAAGGTATCGAAAAGAACCGCATCTACACCGAAGGTAAAGGCGAGAAGCAACCTGTTGCTGACAACAAGACCAAAGAAGGTCGCGCTAAGAACCGTCGCGTTGAGATCGAAGTGGTTGGCACACGCGCTAACTGATCTTCATTGATCTTCCAAAGAAACCCCGCTTCGGCGGGGTTTCTTTTTGCTTGAACGACAATTGACTTTATGCAAACGACAGCCCATACCAACGTAGATCCGGCCGAATTGGCCAAATTTTCAGACCTGGCCCACCGCTGGTGGGACCCTGAGAGCGAATTTCGACCTCTGCACCAAATCAACCCGTTGCGTTTGGAGTGGATCAAAGCCTCCGCGACCTTGCAAGGCAAAGACGTGTTGGACGTGGGTTGTGGCGGTGGCATCTTGACCGATGCGATGGCGCGATCGGGCGCCAACGCGCTGGGCATTGACTTGGCCACCAAGTCGCTCAAAGTCGCGCAGCTGCATGCGCTGGAGGCCCAAACACCCCATGTGCAATACCGTGAGGTGAGCGTTGAAGCTTTGGCCTTGGAGCGTCCTGCCAGCTTTGATGTGGTGACTTGCATGGAAATGTTGGAGCATGTGCCGGACCCCGCGTCAGTGGTCAAAGCGTGTGCTGATTTGGTCAAGCCGGGTGGCTGGGTGTTTTTCTCGACACTCAACCGTAACCCTAAGTCCTTTTTGTTTGCCATTTTGGGTGCTGAATACGTGCTCAACTTGCTGCCCAAGGGCACGCATGAGTACGCCAAATTCATTCGGCCCAGTGAATTGGCCAGTGCATGTCGCGCTGCTGGTTTGGAATGGCAACACACCCGTGGCATGGAATACAACCCCTTGACCCGTCGTTACTGGATGAGCGCTGACACCAGCGTCAACTACCTTGTCGCAACTCAGAAAGCGCTGTGATGCTGAAACACATCCGCGCTGTGCTGTTCGACTTAGACGGCACCTTGATTGACAGTGCCCCTGACTTGGGTGCTGCCGCAGACAAAATGCGCCTCGACAGAGGCTTGTCCTCGTTGCCATATGCGCTGTATCGCCCTTTGGCGGGTGCGGGTGCGCGTGGCATGCTCAAAATTGCATTTGACATGACGCCAGAACATGCCGACTTCATGGCCATGCGCGAGGAGTTCTTCGCCAACTATGAGGCGGCCATGACTGTCAAAACTTATGTATTTGATGGCGTACAAGATTTGATCGCTGGTCTACAAGCCCGTGACCTGCCTTGGGGCGTGGTGACCAACAAAATGGCACGTTTTACCGACCCTTTGACACAAGCCATGCCTCTGTTTGCCAGTGCGTCGGCCATCGTGAGTGGTGACACCACGCCACACCCCAAACCCCATCCTGAGCCCATGTTTGAGGCCGCGCGGCGCCTGGGCCTAGCGCCAGAGCTGTGTTTGTATGTGGGCGATGATGAGCGCGATATCGTGGCTGGACGCGCCGCAGGCATGCGAACCGTGGCTGCTAACTATGGTTATTTGGGCGAAAAGACCGATATCAGCAGCTGGGGCGCAGATTTAAAAATAGATTCACCCATTCAGCTCTTGCAATTGCTGGGATAGGCCTAAAATAGGCGACTTGGGGCTGCACTGGTTTCGACATGGGTTCGGACGCGTGGCAGGGCATGTCGAGGTTCTGATCCTCGTAAAACAGCAGAAAAAAAACTAACTGCAAACGACGAACGTTTCGCACTCGCCGCTTAATCCGGTGAGCCTT
>NZ_JAVKLQ010000050.1:0-6514 GCF_031539175.1 Limnohabitans sp.
AACCCTCGTTGCTATCGCAGCACTCGCCGCATTCGGCGCACAAGCTCAATCTTCTGTTCAGTTGGACGGTATTGCTGACGCTGGCTACCAAGCCATCAACTACAAAGGCAACAGCGTAGGCGGTTTTGGTGGTAACGGCTCTAGCACTTCACAATTGAACGTGCGCGGTACTGAAGACCTCGGTGGCGGCTTGAAAGCTTCTTTCCGTGTCGAAACAGACTGGAACATGGTTTCTAACAAAGCCAACACAGGCTTCGTTAACGCAACTAACACAACTGCGACTACAACATCGATTGCAGCACCTGTTACTTTGGCTAACGCAAACTCGGGCGGCGGCACCTTTGGTAACGGCGAGTTGCGTGTCGGCTTGGCAGGTTCGTTTGGTGAAGTGCAAATTGGTTCGCCTAACAACTTGACACTGGATGCCAACACAACAGGTCAATCATTCGGTACAGCAATTGGCTCAGGCTTTCGTGGCGTAACACGTACTGACTCAGGAGCAATGGGCGCTTCAGTTGTTCGTTTTGACAATGCTATCAAGTACATGACTCCTGCATACAGCGGCGTTTCAGGTTCGATTTACTACGTCAAGAAAAATGCAGCTCCTACAAGCGGCACTGCAGCAACAAGCTCGACAATTTCTCAAGCTTACGATTTCACAACAGCCGTCGGTGCGTTTGACTATGCTGGTATTCAAGAACTGAGCGTCAAATACGCAAATGGCCCACTCAATGCCATTTTTGTGAATCAAAAAACAGATGCTTTTGATATCGCAGGCTTGACAGGTTCGGCTGGTTTTACTAAGCGCAACCTTAATACTTTGGGTGTGAACTACACATTCGGAGCGACTACTGCTTATTTCCATAACCAGACTTTCAAATCTGAAACATCTGCTGGTGTTACTGCATCAGAAACTGCCTTCACAGCCGTGGGCGCTAAGTATGTAACTGGAGCACATACATTTATGGCTCAAACTGGTTCCTACCAGTTCAAGGCAACCAACAGCACAACACAAGCTACCATTGATTTGGTCGGTAAGAAATCAAAGTTGATGTCCGTTGGTTACGACTACAACTTGAGCAAAACCTCAGCTGTGTACGCTCGTTATGAATCAATCAATGACGAAGCAGGTGCAATCACCAAAGTTGCTACTATCGATGGTACTGACACAAAGCGTACACGTACAGCCTTGGGTCTCCGCGTCGCTTTCTAATCCCCGAGCTGGCTTAGCCAGTTGAGGATTAAACAAGTCTAAAACCCGCTACGGCAACGTGGCGGGTTTTTTATTGCCTGTACGAGTAATGGCGGCACACATTGCCTGTGTATCTATGGCGGTGATAGCGGCAAAGTCTGCCTGTATCTTTGCGGCATTAATGGCAAGTTGAGCATCAATGGCGATGTGTCGTTTCTAACACGACACCGACACTCAGGCCATAAAAAACCCGCACTAGGCGGGCTGGGTAAGGAGTGTCGTATTTAACACGACATCTATTAGATGGGCATAACACCACCGGCTTTGAGTCCTTCATGCATCACGTCATTTGTGTGTAGGTACGTAGCGTTTTGGGCTTGACTGGCACTACTGCTTACAGCCAAACACAAGGCACACACGCTACAAACTTCAAGCGTGTTCGTAGCATGCTCGGTTTGAACATGAACTTCTAATTCCCAAACTGGCTTAGCCAGTTAAGAATTTGAAAAGTCTAAAACCCCACCACTCGCAAGAGTGGTGGGGTTTTTAATTTGCACGCATGCCTCCGAGATCAAGAGATAATTAATGCCCTCGACATAACTTGCCCGATCACCACGGGCCACACGCTTGTGATTCGACTCTCCGAACTCAAACTCCCGCTGTCTGCCCTCCCCGTTGAAGAGCGCCGTGCCGCCGATGCACCCGCCGAAACCGAGGCAGACCGCCAGCTTGCGCCCCATCCCGTTGATGCACTGCGTGCCTTAGCAGCGGAGGCCTTGGGCATTTCCAAAGAAGCCATCGCCACCCTCGACGTGTTCAAGCGCAGCTTTGATGCGCGCAAGCAAAACCTGTTGGTGGTCTACATCGTGGACATCACGTTGGTCGATGCTTCGCAAGAAGCCGTGCTGCTCGCCAAGTACGACAAGAACTCACACATCCAAGCCACACCCGACATGTCGTGGCACGCGCCTGCCCATGCACCGGGCGACTGGGGCACGCAAGAGGGCGAACGCCCCGTGGTGGTGGGCTTTGGGCCTTGCGGCATGTTTGCGGCGCTGGTACTGGCACAAATGGGCTTCAAGCCCATCGTGATTGAGCGCGGCACCACCGTGCGTCAACGCACCAAAGACACCTGGGGCTTGTGGCGCAAAAAGATTTTGAACGTCGAGAGCAACGTGCAGTTTGGCGAAGGCGGTGCAGGCACGTTCTCAGACGGCAAGCTGTACAGCCAAATCAAAGACCCACGCCACTTGGGCCGCAAGGTGATGAACGAGTTTGTGCGCTTTGGTGCGCCCGAAGAAATTTTGTTCACCGCGCACCCGCACATCGGCACGTTCAAGCTGGTGAAGGTGGTGGAGAGCCTGCGCGAAGAAATCATTCGCCTAGGCGGTGAAATTCGCTTTGAACAGCGGGTGATCGACTTGGACTACGGGCCAGAACGTGCATTGCAAGGCTTGCGCATCTTGAACCTGGCCACCCAAGACACCTACACCTTGCCCGCCCGCCACGTGGTGATGGCGCTGGGCCACAGCGCCCGCGACACCTTCACCATGCTGCACCGCCATGCGGTGGCGATGGAAGCCAAACCGTTTTCAGTGGGCGTGCGCATTGAACACCCGCAAGGCGTGATTGACCGCGCCCGTTGGGGCCAACACGCAGGCCATCCGCTGCTCGGTGCCGCCGATTACAAACTCGTGCACCATGCCGAGAACGGCCGCGCCGTGTATAGCTTTTGCATGTGCCCAGGCGGCACCGTGGTGGCCGCCACCAGCGAGGCTGGCCGCGTGGTGACCAATGGCATGAGCCAATACTCGCGCAACGAGCGCAACGCCAATGCAGGCATCGTGGTGGGCATTGACCCCAGCGACTACCCCACCGACCCCGCGGCCTTTGAAGCCGAGCTGGGCCAAGAGCTTGGCAACGCTGTGCGTCACACCACACACGACGCGCCTGGCGGCTACCACCCGCTGGCAGGCTTGGTGCTGCAACGCCAACTCGAAGCCCACGCCTACACCTTGGGGGGCAGCACCTACGAAGCGCCCGCACAACTGGTGGGCGACTTTGTGGCAGACCGCGCATCGACGGCGTTGGGCAGCGTCGAGCCTTCGTACAAACCCGGCGTGAAAATGGTCAGCCTGAACAGCGCCTTGCCCAGCTACGCCATCACAGCCATGCGCGAAGCTCTGCCTGTGTTTGGCCGCAAGATCAAAGGCTTTGACATGCACGACGCCGTGATGACCGGCGTTGAAACCCGCACCTCCGCCCCATTGCGCATTGGTCGCGATGAGCTGTCGCTGCAAAGCCCGACCTTGGCAGGCTTGTATCCCGCAGGCGAAGGTGCAGGCTATGCGGGCGGCATTTTGTCGGCAGGGGTGGATGGCATCAAAGTGGGTGAGGCCGTGGCACGTCAGCTCATGGCCAGCTCGCGCTAAAAGAACGCTGCTGAAACCGCGCGACAGACCGCACCTTCAAAGCCACGTATATTTCAAACAAGACACAACACCTTCAGGAGCACCTCATGAAAGCCAACAGCGTTTTAGACACCATCGGTAACACGCCACACATTCGCATCAACCGGCTGTTTGGCAACACGCATCAGGTGTGGATCAAATCCGAGCGCACCAACCCCGGTGGCTCCATCAAAGACCGCATTGCCTTGGCCATGGTGGAAGCCGCTGAAAAGTCTGGCGCTCTCAAAGCAGGTGGCACCATCATCGAACCGACCTCGGGCAACACGGGTGTGGGCTTGGCGATGGTTGCCGCCGTCAAAGGCTACAAACTCATTTTGGTGATGCCCGACAGCATGAGCATTGAGCGCCGCCGCTTGATGTTGGCCTACGGCGCCTCGTTTGATTTGACGCCCCGCGAAAAGGGCATGAAGGGCGCCATCGCCCGCGCCGAAGAACTGGCCGCACAAACACCGGGCGCGTGGATTCCACAGCAGTTTGAGAACCCAGCCAACATTGAGGTGCACACACGCACCACCGCGCAAGAAATCATTGCGGACTTCCCAGAAGGCGTGGACGTGCTGATCACCGGCGTGGGCACCGGTGGTCACCTCACAGGTGCAGCCAAAGTGCTCAAAGCCAAGTGGCCCAACCTCAAGGTGTACGCGGTGGAGCCCACAGCGTCACCCGTGATTTCAGGCGGCTCGCCAGCGCCCCACCTCATCCAAGGCATTGGTGCGGGCTTCATTCCTAAAAACTTAGACACGTCGTTGCTCGACGGCGTGATTCAAGTCGAAGCCGATGCAGCCCGCGAAATGGGCCGCCGCAGCGCGGCTGAAGAAGGCTTGTTAGTGGGAATTTCGTCAGGTGCGACGCTGGCCGCGATTGCGCAAAAGCTACCAGAGATTCCAGCGGGTGCGACCGTGCTGGGCTTTAACTACGACACAGGCGAGCGTTACTTGTCGGTGGAAGGTTACTTGCCGGTTTAAGCGTTGCAGCGCTTAACAAACTTGGCGTTTTTTCAAGGGGGCCAGACATGTCCATTCGAAGTATTCACCTGCACCGCGTTTTAAAAACGTCACCCGACAAGGTCTATCGCGCTTTTCTAGAAGCCAGTGCTTTGGCCAAGTGGCTACCGCCCTATGGCTTCACTTGCACGGTCCATCACCTCGATGCAAAAGTGGGTGGCACCTTCCGCATGTCGTTTCACAACTTCGGCAGTGGCAACGGCCACTCGTTTGGCGGTGAGTACCTTGAGTTGGTGCCGAATGAACGCATCCGCTACAACGACAAGTTTGACGATGCCAACTTGCCAGGCACCATGGAGGTCACGGTTTCACTGACGCCTGTGATTTGCGGCACTGAGTTGAACGTCACCCAAGCCGGCATTCCAGACATGATCCCCTTGGAGATGTGTTATCTCGGCTGGCAAGAGTCGCTGGAGCAATTGGCCAAATTGGTGGAGCCAGATATTCCGGGCTAACGATTCAGAACTTGCAGCTTTGACAGCGTCCTAGATAGGCGCTGTTTTTTTATCGGTACAGCAAGCGATCCAAATCCGTCAGCTCAGCCCGCGCCTCTTTGGCCAGCTGCGCTTGCTCTTTGAGCCAACGTTTCAACTCCGCCTCATTCTGAATACGACGCAAATCACGCTCTAGCGTGTCCACCTCATGCTCTTTGTCACGCCGCTGAATGGCCAGCGCACGCACCAAGCTCTCGGCGCTGATATGGTCTAACTCGCGCACACCGAGGTAGTGACGAATTTCAAACTGCGCTTGTGCTTCGTCTTCTTCCAGCGCTTCCACTTGCTCTTTGAGCAGCAAGCACATGGCGTTCAGTTTGTCGTCCGCAATGCGGCTCAGGGCTGCACTGTCGATCTGTGCAATTTGCAATTGCAGCTTGAGCAACTCAGACAAGTTCTTGCGGTCATACGCGGCGTTGACTTCGCTCATCAGCGCGGTCTTGCGCAAGCGCTCGGCTTCTTCGGGCTCGCGGTCGGGGTGCAAAGCGCTGGCCAGCTGGCGGTACACGGTGCGCAGCGCGGTGTTGGCATCCATCTTTTGCTGCGCATCTTTGAGCTGACGCGCAGCTGGTTTTTTCTTGGCCTTCTTGGCTTGGCGTTTGTCTTCGAGTTGCTGCTGCTGTTCGCGGTATTGGCGCAGGCCTGCTTCAAACACGGCCTCTGCCGTGTGCAAGTCGTCTGCGCCATGCAAGGGCTTGCCAAACAAATCTTCAAACACGGCTTTGGCGTGCTCTGCACCGGCACGCGCTTCTTCGGCCAAAGCTTGTGCGTCTTCTTCGCTGTGGTGTTGGTTGAACACGGCTTGCACTTGGCCGTCTTTCTTATGCTCTAGCGCTTCGCACAGCGCAAGGATGATTTGCGTGGCGCTGCGTCGGTGCGAGGCCGTGAGCTCGGCTTGGTGCAAGCGGCCATCTAAAAACAACAAGAGGTTTTTGCGTGCGGCGTCTTCTTGGTTTTTCAACGCGCTCATGGCGTTCAAGTGACTGCTGCGGTGCTGCGTGGACAAAGCTTCTAGCGTGGCAATGGA
This sequence comes from Limnohabitans sp., assembly GCF_031539175.1. Classification (GTDB taxonomy): domain Bacteria; phylum Pseudomonadota; class Gammaproteobacteria; order Burkholderiales; family Burkholderiaceae_C; genus Limnohabitans. Next base: position 6,189 of record NZ_JAVKLQ010000050.1, read on the forward strand.
ATCAGACAACGCCGACACACGTGCCAACAAGGTATTGAAACGCTTTTGTGCAGGCGTCAGCTCAGCGGCGGGCTGAATGGCAACGGTCGCCACTGCTTGCGCGGGGGCGACCGTCCAGGGTGATGCGGGTTGGCTCACAGAAAAAACTTCATCTCAAACATGTCCTTGGCAACCGTCGTTCTTGGTTCGGCGGATTCAAGGACGAAGTGCAACAAAGATGAACTGGTTATAGGTGGCTGAGGATGCGAGAGCATCATGGCCGCTTTAACCGCCAAATCGAAATTGCCCAATGTACAAGCACCTCAGCCGAGAAGAACGATACCAAA
>NZ_JAVKLQ010000051.1:0-74731 GCF_031539175.1 Limnohabitans sp.
CCGTGACGGATGAGGAATTGACTATGATTGAAAACCGATTGAATCATCGCCCCAGAAAGCGACTAGGATTCAAGACACCTCACGAGGTATTCCATGCCTCGTTAAAGCGTGTTGCACTTCGTCCTTGAATCCGCCTGTATTCATTTGATTGTGCATTCTTGCATTCTTGATTTACGTCCGCTTGCTGCGCAAATCTGCGCTTTGCCGAACCAGCCTGTAACTCCACAAACAAAAAAGCCCCGCTCTTTTGAAGCGGGGCTAAGTTGTTGATTTTATTGGGGTGGCTGATGGGGCTCGAACCCACGACAACAGGAATCACAATCCTGGACTCTACCAACTGAGCTACAGCCACCGTAGAGATGAAATTATAACCTAGCTACTTTGATTTCTGCCTTAAATTTTTCTTTTAATGCGCGGTAGTACGCCAACCCTTCGGCAGAGGCCCACCACTGCGCATATTGGGCACGCTCGCGGGCCCGATTTTGTGCGGCATCGCGCGGCACGATCTTCTCAACCTTCACGACAGCGTAGCCACTGGTGCCCAGATCCACACCGATCCAAGCAGGCAAAGTTTGGGTGCTGGCACGCAATGCGGCTTCAATCACGGCGGGGGCAAGCTGCTGCTTTTCTTCGCGCGAGATCACGATGGGTGCTGAGAGCTTGGCAGCATCTGGTGCAGCTTTCCATTCGGTCAGTTTTGCAGCGCCCTCTTGACGCGCACGTTCTGCCGACTGAGTGGCTCTGACTTGTTCCAACACGCGTGCTTTCACTTCGTCCAGCGGCAAAGTGCGTGCTGGACTGTGCTGTGTGATGCGTGCAGCAGCCAACACGTTGGCACCCAGTTCAACAGCTTCGGTGTTGCGCTTTTTCTCAATCGAATCTGCAGAGAAGATAGACGCCAAAAACTTTGGATTGGCGAGCACGCTGGCGCCTGCTGCAGGAGAGGCATCGCGGGTCAAACCTGTCGCATGTTGAATCTCAAGCTTTAAGCGCTCAGCCGCAGGCTTCAAGCTGTCAGACTGCTCGTACACCATGTTGGTGAACTGCTCTGCTGCTTCGGCAAACTTGCGTTGGGCCAATTGGCGACGCACGTCAACTTCTAAGCTCGCACGCTGCTCTTCAAAGCTCTTTGGCTTGGGCTGCTTGATATCGGTCAAACGGATGATGTGAAAACCAAACTCGGTTTCTACGACACCACTTGTCTCGCCCTTTTTCAAGGCAAACACAGTCTCTTCAAAGGGCTTCACCATGGCGCCACGGCCGAAGAAATCGAGGTCACCGCCTTTGGTCGCGGAACCCGTGTCTTGCGAATTTTTACGGGCCAATTCAGCAAACTTGTCTGGCGACTGTTGCACGGCAGCCAACAACTCTTGCGCTTTGGCACGCGCTTTGTCGCGCTCAGCAGCAGGCGCAGCTTTGTCAGCATTGATCAAAATATGGCTGGCACGACGCTCTTCTAAGCCTGCCAAGCGCGACAGGTTTTGTTCGTAATAGCTTTTGAGTTCAGCCTCAGGCACCACGATGCTTTTTTGGACCGATGCCAAATCTAGAACAACATATTCAACGTCAGCACGCTCGACCGATTGAAACTGCTCGGCATGCAACTTGTAATACGCCTCCAAATCGGCGTCGCTTGGCTTGATCTGTGAGGCGTAGTCCGCAGCAGCAAAACGCGCCACATGAACTTGGCGTTGCTCATAAAAAGCATTCAAGGTCACGTTGGCCAAGGCAGCAGGCGAAAAGCTCGTCACACCCACGCCCGACATCACTTGACGCGATGCCAAATCGCCGCGCACTTGGGCTTCAAACATCTCAGGCGTCATGCCTTGGCCACCCAGTAGTTGACGGTAGCGCTCAATGTCCAAGGTGCCATCCGCACGGCGCAATGCTGCAATGTTGGGGTTTTGTTGCAACTCTGCGGCCAAGCGTTGGTCGCTCACGCCCAAATGCAACTGGTCTGCAGCGATTTGCAACAAACGGTCACGCACCATGCGCTCCAGCGTGCTGTATTTGGCTTCAGGCGTATCAAAGAGCTTGATGTCGGCATTGGGCATGGAACTGCGCATGCGATCGACTTGCACGCGATGCGCGTTGTCCCACTCAGCTTGCATGATGTCCACACCATTCACGGTGGCAACAGGTGCACCTTTTTCACGCGAACGGTTGTAGCCTTCCAAGCCGAACAAAACAAAGGAAGGAAAGATCAACAGGAACAGTAAAAACTGCATGATCCTGGTGTGCTGGCGGACAAAATCAAACATGCTGTGAACCCGATGTGATTCTTAGTATCAATAAAAAAGGCGAACATGTGTTCGCCTTTACTTTTGTGGTGGTGGGCGCTGACGGTCTCGAACCGCCGACCTACTCCGTGTAAAGGAGCCGCTCTACCAACTGAGCTAAGCGCCCCACCTATTCGAAATTAATTCAAAGCGTCTTTCAGACCTTTACCTGGACGGAACTTAGGCACTTTTGCAGCTTTGATTTTGATAGCGTCGCCAGTACGTGGGTTACGGCCTGTGCGGGCAGCGCGTTTGCCAACAGCAAATGTACCAAAGCCCACCAACGAAACGGTGCCACCCTTTTTCAGGGTTGTTTTCACGGCGCCAATGATCGATTCGAGCGAGCGTGTGGCTGCAGCCTTCGAAATGTCTGCGTGCTTAGCAATGTGCTCAATCAGTTCAGTCTTATTCACAAAAATCCCCTCTCATCGAGATGTGATGTTGATCGGTAGTCACAGCAGGTTCATCTGATAAGTCAGATCATCAGATCTTGTCTTTCAACACTGCCGTATTTTCTTTTACGTTACCCAAAGCATTCGAGCTTTCAGATGCAGGTATGTCAACCTGACATACCCCTGCAGAGCAACTAGGAAGCGGATTCTAGTCGGTTTTTAAAGCATTTTTGTAGGTATCACATGACACGTACAACTCACAAAACCTCAGCAATCGCACGACCGACGTCAGAAGTATTACCTTTTCCACCAATATCAGGTGTTTTAGGCGCTCCACTGCCGGGAGCCAGCACTTTTTCAATCGCAGCTAAAACTGCATCATGTGCATCTTTGTGCCCCAAAAACTCCAACATCATGGCGCCACACCAGATCTGACCAATCGGATTGGCAATGCCTTTGCCCGCGATGTCAGGCGCAGAACCGTGCACGGGCTCAAACAACGAAGGGAACTTGCGATCTGGATTCAAATTCGCGCTGGGCGCAATGCCAATCGTGCCGGTACACGCAGGCCCCAAATCACTCAAGATATCGCCAAACAAATTGCTGGCCACGACCACGTCAAAGAAGTCAGGACGTTGCACAAAGTGCGCGGTCAAGATGTCGATGTGGAACTTGTCGACGTTAATGCCAGGGTAGTTCTTGGCCATCTCCGCTACGCGCTCATCCCAGTAAGGCATGGTGATGGCGATACCGTTTGATTTGGTTGCGCTGGTCAAGTGCTTTTTAGGACGCGTTTGTGCCAACTCAAATGCAAACTTCAACACGCGGTCCACGCCAATGCGTGACATCACCGTTTCTTGCATCACGATTTCACGCTCGGTGCCTTGGTACATGCGCCCACCGATGCTGGAGTATTCGCCTTCGGTGTTTTCGCGCACGATGTACATGTCGATCTCACCAGGCTGACGTGGCGTGCCATCGCGGCGCACCACAGGGGCGATGATGCCGGGCATCAAACGGGCTGGACGCAAATTAATGTACTGATCAAATTCGCGGCGGAACATCAACAAAGAGCCCCACAGCGACACGTGGTCTGCAATTTTTTCAGGCCAACCCACAGCACCAAAGTAAATGGCGTCGTGGCCACCGATTTGATCTTTCCAATCATCGGGCAACATCTTGCCGTGCTTCTCGTAGTAGTCCCAGCTAGAAAAATCAAAGTGGTCAAACTGCAAGTCGATACCAAACTTACGTGCTGCTGCGTCCATCACGCGAATGCCTTCAGGCATCACTTCTTTGCCAATGCCATCTCCGGCGATAACGGCAATGCGGTGTTTTTTGCTCATGAAATACTCCTTGAAATTAAACAGTGAAAAAAGTTTGGGCTTCAGCAATCACTCGCTCGGGCGCCTCTTCGGCCAAATAGTGCCCACATGGCAACGCATGCCCTGAAACATCTTGTGCGCGTTCACGCCACAACGACAACACATCGAAACAGCGTGCAACCGCACCATGTTCGCCCCACAACACGCGAAGCGGTTGCGTCAATTTTCGCTCTGCCGCAATATCGGCACGGTCGTGATCTAAGTCAATCGTGGCACTGGCTCGGTAGTCTTCGCAAATGGAAACCGACGTTCCGGGCAACGCAGCGCAACGCTCATACTCGGCCAACGCCTCAGGGGCGAAAGCCGCCAAACCCGCATGACGACTGCCCATCACGCGGCGCACATATTGCGCGGGGCCCGCATCGAGCAGGGCTTCGGGCAACGGTGACGGCTGAATCAAAAAGAACCAATGCCAATAGGCGCGTGCAAACGCTTCACTGGTGTGTTCATACATGCCCAAAGTGGGCGCGATATCGAGCAGCATCAAACGCTGCACCGCCTGCGGATGGTCCACCGCCAAACGGTGCGCCACACGGGCACCACGGTCATGGGCCAACACATCGAAACGGTCAAAGCCGTGTTGCTTCATGACGGCCAACGCGTCCAATGCCATTTCGCGTTTGCTGTGGTTCAGATGTTCGGCGTCAGCGGGCGGACGCGACGAATCGCCATAGCCCCGCAAATCCATTAAGACCACGCGCCGCGTTTGCGCCAACATCGGCGCCACGCGATGCCACATCGCCATACTTTGCGGATGACCATGCAACAGCAAGAGAGGCGGGCCCTCCCCGCCTGCGCGGCTGTGCAATTGCACGCCATCGCGCGCCACCGTGAGGGTTTGGAATGAATTCAACATAGCCAAAGCTTAGCGCCCAAAAAAGCAATAATCGCGCAATTGATTATTTCCATGAGGGCAACAGTTGGAACGTTCGGATTTAGAGTTGGTGTTGGCTGTCAGACTCCACGGCAGCTTGGTCAAAGCAGCGCGTGCGCTGCAACTGGCGCCGCCTGTGGTGACCAAACGACTCTCAGCGCTTGAAAACCACTTGGGCCTGCGCCTGTTTCAGCGCACCACACGCCGCGTGAGCCCCACCACCGAAGGCCACGCTTTGTGCGACCGCGCAGCGGAGTTGTTGAACAGCTTTGCGGCCCTAGAAGACGAGTTACGCGAACGCCAAAGTGAACCCTCAGGCCCCATTCGCATCGCCTGTAGCTTTGGGTTTGGTCGCCTCTGGCTGGGCCCCTTGCTCGCCGAGTTTCAGGCTCGCTACCCCGCGGTACGCGTGGATCTGCAACTGTCCGAGCAATTGCCCGACTTGGCCAGCGAAGGCTTTGATGCAGCCATTTGGCTCTGGCATCCGCCTGCGCACATCGCGGCAGAGTGGATTTCACGCAAACTCGCCGCCAACCAGCGCGTGTTGGTGGCTTCGCCCATGTATTTGGCGGCACACGGGACGCCACAAATGCCAGAAGATTTGGCGTCACACGCCTGTTTGGTGGTGCGCGAAAACGGCGGCGAAACAGGGCAAGGGCAGCGCTTTGACCACTGGCGGCTGAGCCAAAAAGGTCAAGCCCGTGCGTTGCATGTCGCCGTCCAAGGCCCGCTGACCAGCAACTCTGGCGAAATGGTGCGCGACTGGTGTTTGGCTGGCCACGGCATCATGCTGCGCAGCCTGTGGGACATCTCACCGCAATTGACATCGGGGGAATTGGTGCGTGTGCTGCCCGACTGCGCCATGCATGACGCCGACATCCATTGGTTGGCGCCCTACCGTGCGCAAATGCCGTTGCGCATCCGTTTGCTGCAAGATTTTTTAGCCGCGCGGTTTCGCGAAGAACCGTGGAAAGCCCTCAGCAGAGTGAGCGCGGTCAGCTCGCCACACGCGGCGGCCTGACCACCAAGCTCACGCCCACGGCCGTCACAGCGATACCGACCAATGTCACCACGGTGATGGGTTCACCGAACAAAAACCAAGCCATCACCGCGGTGGTGGGCGGCACCAAATACATCAAGCTGGTGACACTCGCTGCCGCACCGCGTTGGATCAACACATACAGCAACGAGCTGCCGCCCAAAGTCAGCCCAATCACGGACCACGCCAACGCACCCATCATCTCGTGCGTCCAACGCACAGGCTCAGCCTCCCAACACGCGATCGGCAGGGTGACCACAAAAGCCGCCATCAACTGCACCGCATTGGCGCTGCGCACATCACACGGCTGCACAAAGCGCTTTTGATACAGCGTGCCAATGGTGATGGCGCACAAGGCCATGATGGCCATCGTCACACTCCAAGGCGTCACCTCAATGCCACCTTCTAGCTTTCGAGACACCACCATCGCCAAACCGACAAAACCCAAAGCCAAGCCTTGCCATTGACGGCGCGACACATGCCCACCTCGCGATGACAACCAAATCGCCGTCAACACAGGCTGCAAGCCCACGATCAAGGCAGACAAACCCGAGCCCATCCCCACTTTGACGGCGGCCCACACGCCGCCCAAATAGCCAGCATGCATCAGCACCCCCGTGAGTGCCAAGTGCCACCACTGTGCACGGCCGACTGGCCACGGCACACGTGCCCAGATCACCCAAGGTACGAAACAAACCATTGAAAAAGCGTAGCGCCACAGCAAAAACGTGAATGGCGGGGAGTTGGGCATGCCGTAGCGCGCGACGATAAAACCTGTGCTCCAAATGAGCACAAAAACCACAGGCATGGCGCGCAGCCAAGCTTGGTGAGAGCTGTCGGGACGCATTATTTGGCGTGCTGAACGATGTCAGGCCATGCCTTTTGCAGGTAGTACACCATCGACCACACCGTCAACACACCCGCCAACCAAATCAGCACCAAGCCCCACAGTGCTGTGTCGATCACACCAAACAACAGGCCGTCAAACAACAAAAAGGGAATCGCCACCATTTGCACGGTGGTTTTCAGCTTGCCCAGCACATGCACGGCCACGCTGCGTGAAGCGCCAATTTGCGCCATCCACTCACGCAAGGCTGAAATGGCAATTTCACGGCCAATGATGATCAGCGCCACCAACACATCGGCACGGCCCAAATGCACCAACACCAGCAAACTGGCACACACCAAAAACTTGTCAGCCACGGGGTCTAAAAAGGCACCAAAAGCCGACGTTTGGTTCAACTTGCGAGCCAAATAACCGTCTAACCAATCGGTCAAGGCAAACACCACAAACATGACGGTGGCCCACAGATTGCGTTGCTCCGTCGCGATGGGCAAATAAAACAGCCCCACGATCAGCGGAATAGCCACGATGCGGGCCAAGGTCATGAGCGTAGGGATGGTCCACATAAAACGTTACTCGTAAATGATTTGAGATTGACCCTCATGGGCCTGCGCCATCCAGCTCGCCAAGGCGGCATCGCTGGGGAAAAACTTTGCGGACTCGCCCAATTGGAGCTCCGCTGTGGCGCCCTCGCGCAGCAGCTTGAACCGCACGCCAAGACCGCGCACCAACTCGCCCTGCTCTGACGTTTCAACCTTGGCAGGATGGTCACGCAGCAAACGCGCCACATCGGGCGCGGTGCCATTGACGCTCACGCTGAGGTACTTGCCAAAGCGGCAGCGCGCTTGCCCCAAGTCCCACACTTGATTGATGACCAAACGCAAGCCCCCCGAAAAGCGGTCGGGCTGCGCCTTGCCCATCACGATGACCAACTCATCGTCTTTCAAGCTGTTGCGGTACTCGTTGATGGTTTTTTCGTCCGCCGTGGCTTCAATCACGCCCGACTTGTCATCGAGCTTGAAAATGGCCAACTTGCCACGTTGACCATTGATGACCCGCATGTCACTGATGATGCCCGACAGCAATTGCGGCTCACGCGAGTCCATCAAGTCTTCAATGCGGGTGCGGGCAAAACGACGCACCTCGCGCTCCACCTCGTCAAACAAATGGCCTGAAATGTAAAAGCCCAGCGCCACTTTCTCGTGGGTCAAGCGCTCCTTCACTCCCCAAGGCATGACCGACACCACCTCGGGCTCTTGGGTACTAGAGCCATGGGCATCATCACCCATCATGTCGAACAAACCGCCTTGGTTGGCATTGGCCTCGCTGGCGGCGGCAAAGTCAAAGGCACGCTCCACACTGGCCAACAATTCGGCGCGGTTCAGGTGCAAGTTGTCAAAGGCACCCGCTTTGATCAGCGCCTCAACCGTGCGCTTGTTCAAACGGCTGCGATCCACACGGCGGCAGAAATCAAACAAGCTGGTGAAAGGCCCCCCGGCTTCGCGCGCGGCCACGATGGCTTCAATCGCTTGTTGCCCCGAGCCTTTGATCGCGCCCAAGCCGTAGCGAATCACCTTGTCGGAGATGGGCTCAAAGCGGTAAAAACCACGGTTTACATCGGGCGACTCAAAGGTCAACCCCATTTTTTGGGCGTCTTCGTACAAAACTTTGAGCTTGTCGGTGTTGTCCATCTCCACCGTCATGTTGGCGCAAAAGAACTCCGCCGTGTAGTGCACCTTCAACCAACCCGTGTGGTACGCGAGCAGCGAGTAAGCGGCAGCATGCGACTTGTTGAAGCCGTAGCCCGCAAACTTCTCCATCAAGTCAAAGATTTCGTCGGCTTTGTCTTGATCGATGTTGTTTTTGGCCGCGCCCTCGCGGAAGATGGCGCGATGCTCGGCCATCTCTTCGGCCTTCTTTTTACCCATGGCGCGACGCAACATGTCAGCGCCGCCCAGCGAGTAGCCGCCCAAGATCTGCGCGGTTTGCATCACCTGCTCTTGGTAAACCATGATGCCGTAGGTCTCGGACAGCATCTCGGCGACCATCGGGTGCGGATACTCAATGGTTTCGCGCCCGTGTTTACGCGCCACAAAGCTTGGGATCAGGTCCATCGGACCAGGGCGGTACAGGGCGTTCAACGCGATCAAGTCTTCCAAGCGCGTGGGCTTGGCATCGCGCAGCATGCCCTGCATACCACGACTTTCAAACTGGAACACCGCCTCGGTCTTGCCGTCTTGGAACAAGCGGTAGGTCGGACCATCGTCCAGTGGAATATTCTCAAAGGCGAAGTTCTCTTGGCCTTTGTGGCGCTTCATGATGAACTCGCGTGCGATCTCCAAGATCGTCAGCGTCGCCAAGCCCAAAAAGTCGAACTTCACCAAGCCCGCGGCCTCGACGTCGTCTTTGTCAAACTGGCTCACCGCCGATTCGCTGCCCGGCTGTTGGTACAACGGACAAAAGTCGGTCAGCTTGCCGGGGGCAATCAACACGCCGCCTGCGTGCATGCCCACGTTACGCGTCATACCTTCGAGCTTTTGCGCCAACTCCAACAAGGTTTTGACTTCATCTTCTTTGGCCAAGCGCTCGGCCAAGATGGGCTCGACCTCAATCGCGCCAGCAATGGTGATGTGCTGACCCGGCTTGTTCGGGATAAGGCCACTGATGCCTTTGCAAAACGTGTAGCTCATGTCCAGCACACGCCCCACGTCACCAATCGCGGCACGCGCCGCCATGGTGCCGAAGGTGGCAATTTGCGACACCGCCGCACGGCCGTATTTGTCTTTCACGTAATCAATCACGCGGTCGCGGTTGGTTTGGCAAAAGTCAATGTCAAAGTCGGGCATCGAGACCCGCTCTGGGTTCAAGAAACGCTCAAACAGCAAGTTGTATTGCAGCGGGTCCAGATCGGTGATCTTCAGCGCGTACGCGACGAGTGAACCCGCACCTGAACCACGGCCTGGGCCCACGGGGCAACCATTGGCCTTGGCCCATTGAATGAAGTCACCCACGATCAAGAAGTAGCCAGGAAAGCCCATCTTCAAAATCGTGTTCAGCTCAAACTCCAAGCGGTCCACGTAACGCGGGCGCACCTCGTCTCGTTTGGCCTCGTTGGGATATAAGTGCTGCAAGCGGGCTTCCAAGCCCTCGTGCGACACATGGCGAAAGTAATCTTCCACCGACATGATCACGCCGTTCACCGGCGGAATGGGGAAGTTCGGCAACTGCGGTTTGCCCAACACCAAGGTCAGGTTGCAGCGCTTGGCAATTTCTAGGGTGTTGGCGATAGCACTGGGCACATCGGCAAATAACGCCTCCATTTGTGCCGACGACTTGAAATACTGCTCTCGGGTGAAACGGCGCACGCGACGCTGGTTGCCCAAAATTTCGCCCTCGGCAATACACACGCGGGCCTCATGCGCCTCGTAGTCATCGGGCAAAGTGAACTGAATCGGGTGTGTCGCCACCACGGGCAAATTCAAACGCGCTGCCAATTGCACCGCGGCCGTGACATGCGCCTCGTCGTCCGCACGGCCCGCACGCTGCAACTCAATGTAAAAGCGGTGCGGAAAAATACCAGCCAATTGCAAGGTCACTTCGCTCGCTCGGGTCGTGTCACCTTGCACCAAGGCTTGGCCGACCACCCCCGCTTGGGCGCCGGACAGCGCAATCAAACCTTGCGACAACTCTTGCAGCCACGCCAACTTGACCACGCCCACCGCTTTGATGACGTTTTGCGTCCAGCCTCGGCTGAGCAACTCACACAAGTTCAAATAGCCTTGGTGGCTGTGCACCAGCAAAATCATGCGCGAAGTTTGTGCGGGATCTTGCGTCAGGCTTTCGAGATAAATCTCAGCGCCAATCACCGGCTTGACACCCTTGCCACGCGTTTCTTTGTAAAACTTGATGGCACCGTACATGTTGTTGATGTCGGTGATGGCCATCGCAGGCTGTTGGTCAGCCGCAGCCGCTTTCACGACCTCGTCGATGCGGTTGGTTCCATCGACGACAGAAAACTCGGTGTGAAGGCGCAGGTGAACAAACATGCTGCAGATTGTAGAGATCAGAGGCCGGCACTTACCGCCTTGTAGTCGCCAAATCAGGGAATATTTCGGGCCTACTCTTGGAGCAGCATCAACACTTCAGACTTAAATTCACGGGTGTACAAAATACCTGCGACCAACATGGTCGACAGCACAAACACCATGGGCGAAAAAAACCAACCCAATGCGGCAAACGAAAAATAGTAAGCACGCAAGCCCCCATTGAAAGTTTCGGCGGCCAAACCCGTCATCGCGGCCGCACGGTCAGCGTAATGGGTGCGATTGACCACGCCTTCGTTTTCAAAACTCGAGGGAGGTGGCATGGCACCGATCAACAAGGCCACGAAGGTGTATTGGCGCATCGACCATGAGAAGCGAAAAAACGAATACACAAAGATCACGACCAACACCAAAATCTTGAACTCAAACACCAGCATGGGCGTTTGCTCAGCAAACGGAATTTCCCGCACCAACTCTGCGGCTTTGTCGGTGGTGCCCAACAGAGCAAACAAGCCGCCCAAAATCAAAATGGTGGTGGAGCAAAAAAACGCAGGCGTGGCCGACAAGGTTTGCGTGATGATGCCGTCCAACATGCGCGGATCACGCGCCGTGGTTTGCAACATCCACAAGTGGCGGTAGCGGTTGGTCATCGCCAAAATGGAATGCTGGCCATCGCTCCAATGCTTGGCAAACAAGGTGTAAGCCACCCAGACCAACACAAAAAATCCGAGCGCGAACCAATCGGCCCAAGGCAGCAGTTGAATGATTTTCATAGTGGGGATGCTACCCAAAGAAAAAGGGCATCTCAAAGGAGATGCCCTAGGGCCGCAAGAAAAACGGCTGGCAACGCCTAAGCAGGCGTCAACCTGCGATTAACCGCGCAATTTCGCAGCCACGCCAGCCACGCGCTCGCCGTAGGCTTTGGCGGTGTCCAAGTCGCCTTGAGGAATGTCAGCCGCTGGGCTGGTGGGGCCAACTTGGGCCATCACGCCAGAGTTAGAACCAATGCGGTTGATGGTGCCGTCGTTCATGGCGGGTTGACCCACCCACACCATGCCTTGTTGCATGGCCAAGGTCATGAAATATTGGATGGTCGACAACTTGTCGCCGCTGGGGCTGGCAGAAATGGTGAAGCCACCCGCGACTTTGTCTTTCCAAGCGCTGCTGAACCAACGCTTCGACGTGGCGTCCGCAAACTTCTTGAACTGCCACGAGGCCATGCCCATGTAAGTGGGTGAGCCAAAGATGATGGCGTCCGCCGCATCCAAAGCTTCCCAATCGGCATCGGTGATGTTGCCATCTGCATCGATGGCGATGGCTGTGGCTTTGGCGCCTTCGGCCACAAATTGGGCCACGCGTTGGGTGTGGCCGTAGCCTGAGTGATAAACAACAACGGTTTTGGTCATAGAGAACTCCTGTGAGAGGGTTAAAAAATCAAAAAATAAGGGGGGAAAGCAAGAGGTTAAGCGGCCAAGTCAAACACCAAGACCTCGGCATCATCGCCGTGGTCGAGGGTGATGCTTGGTTCGCCATCCAACAAAGCAGCGTCACCGGCAGACAAGGCCACGCCATTCACGTTCAGGCTGCCACGAATCAGGTGCACATAGCCTTTGCGTTGTGGGGCGATCGGCAAGACCGCCGACTCCGCGCCATCAAACAAGCCGGCGTACAGCGACGCATCGGCGTGAATTTTCACCACCGCACCGTCTGGGCCAGCAATACGGCTCAACGCGCCACGCTTGGACGCTGGGGGCACCGTTTTTTGCTCGTAACTCGGGGCAATGCCGCGCACGTTGGGCTCAATCCAAATTTGGAAGAAATGGGTGGTTTCGGCAGGCGCGTGGTTGAACTCGCTGTGCATCACGCCACTGCCCGCGCTCATGCGCTGCACATCCCCGGGTGGAATGCCTTCAATGTTGCCCATGCTGTCTTTGTGCGCCAAGTTGCCTTGCAGCACGTAGCTGATGATTTCCATGTCGCGATGCCCGTGGGTGCCAAAACCACCGCCGGCCGCAATGCGGTCTTCGTTGATCACACGCAAATTGCCCCACCCCATGAATTGAGGGTCGTAGTAATTAGCAAACGAGAAGCTGTGAAACGACTTGAGCCAGCCGTGGTCGGCATAGCCGCGGTCTTGAGATTTGCGAATGGTCAACATGAGATGTGCTCCTTAGGCTGAACTTTAGTCCCTTCATCTCCCTTGGCCGTGCACCGCATTTGATGGCATCATTCAAATTATTTGAACGATAAACCCATTCATTCATGAACTCTGCCCGCGACGTCCTGACCCCCGACTCCTTGGCCATGCTGCACGCCATTGAAAAAGCGGGCAGTTTTGCCGCAGCAGCCCGTGCACTGGGCTTGGTGCCCAGCGCCCTCACCTACCGCGTTCGCCAAATCGAAGATGCGCTGGACGTTTTGTTGTTCAACCGCAGCTCTAGGCAAGCCAAACTCACCGCGGCAGGCGTGGAGTTGCTGCGTGAGGGCGAGCGTTTGCTGGCCGACATCGATGCCATCGCCAACCGTGTCAAACGCGTGGCCACGGGCTGGGAAAGCCAGTTCACCATCGCGGTAGACGGCATCATCGACCGCAACACCGTGATGGAGCTGTGCGAAGCCTTCATGGCCTTGAACGCGCCCACCCGCCTCAAGCTGCGTGACGAAACCCTCACCGGCACCTTGGCTGCCGTCACGAGCGGTCAAGCCGATTTGGCGTTGGGAATTCCCGGCATTTTGAGCGAGGGTGGCGTCTCGTCAGGCATCCACAGCCAAAGCTTAGGCACCATGAAATTTGTCTTCGCCATGGCCCCCAATCACCCGCTGGCAAACGCCCCCGAACCCTTGACGGATGCGTTGATTGGCCAACACCGCGCCGTCGCCGTGGCAGACTCGGTGCAAAGTGGCACAGGCATGACCATTGGTTTGCTGCCGGGGCAAGACGTGTTCACCGTCTCCAACATGGACCGAAAAATCGATGCCCAAGTGCGTGGCATTGGCGTTGGCTTCGTGCCCGAGTTGATGGCCCAACCGTGGATCAAAGCGGGACGGTTGGTGACGCGTGAAGTCGAACGCCCACGACGCGAGTCCAACGTCAGTTACGCTTGGCGCATCCCCGACGGCAGCGAGGGCGAACGTGGTGGCCGCGCTTTGCAGTGGTGGCTCAAGCAACTCAAAAGCACCGCCACCCGATCTGCCCTATTGGTGAACCCCCGAACCCTCAACCCCAAACACAACGTGTAGAGTGCACCCATGACCTTAAACATCGCCATCATCGGAGCCGGCATCGCTGGCATCACCGCAGCCCGCACCTTGGCACAAGCTGGCCATCGTGTGCATGTGTTTGAAAAGAGCCGAGGCGCAGGTGGACGCATGTCCACCCGCGAAGGCGTCTTTGGCACCTTCGACCACGGCACCCAATATTTCACGGTGCGGGACCCGCGTTTCTCGCTGGCACTGCAAACTGTTCCTGGCACCACCGAGATTTGCCGCCCATGGAGCGCCAACGCTGTGCGCGTGCTCGACCCGCTGGGCCATGTGTTTGAGGCTGCACGCAACACCAAAGACGCCCACTTCGTGGCCAAGCCCGGCATGAACGCCTTGGTTCGCCACTGGGCCAAGCCTTTGGGCGCTGCGGTGGCTTGCCAAACCCAAGTCACGCGCTTGGAGCGCTCGGCCAAAGGCCTGTGGACGGTCCACGCCGTCAACAGCGCCTCGGGCAAAGACGTGAGCGAAAAGCACGCTGGCTTTGACCGCGTGCTGATGGCCATGCCCTCGGTACAAACCGAACAACTGCTGCGCAACTCCGGCAAAGCCACCGCCAGCGCCGCTTGGCTCAAAGCCATGGCCAAGGTGGAAGTTGCGCCCTGCTGGACGCTGATGTTGGCCTTCCCCAACGCCATCCAACCCGATTTGCACATTGGCCCCCAATGGAACGCCGCACGCAGCACCCACCACCGCGTGGCGTGGCTGGCGCGTGAATCGTCCAAACCCGGTCGCGGCAAATTAGAACGCTGGACAATCCAAGCCAGCGCAACTTGGTCCACCGAGCATTTGGAAGATGCCGCCCCCCGCGTGCAAGCCAAATTGCTGCGTGCCTTCTCCGAATTGACCGGTATTCGCGCCGAGCCGTCCCATGCCGAAGTGCACCGCTGGCGCTATGCCAAAACCATCACGCCCTTGGGCGTGTCGCACCAATACAACCCAGCCAACGGCTTGGGCACTTGTGGCGATTGGCACTTGGGCCACCGCGTCGAAGACGCGTTTGTGTCGGGCCTTGAACTCGCCCTGAGTGTTTGCCAATCCGCACACCGTCTGTAACCCGCTCACACGCGGGCAACGCGTGTGATTTTTCTGTGCACTACATCGGTCGCTTTGCACCTTCACCCACGGGCCCGCTTCATGCGGGCTCGCTCGTTGCTGCCCTCGCCAGCTGGCTAGACGCACGCGCCCATAGCGGCCAATGGCTGGTGCGCATCGAAGACGTGGACACACCGCGCTGCATTTCCGGCGCCGACCAACTCATCCTGCAACAACTCGCCGCATGTGGCCTGGTGTCTGACGCACCAGTGCTGTGGCAATCGCCACGCGGCGATGCCTACCAAGCGGCACTGGATACATTGATCACCAAAGGCTGGGCCTACCCCTGCGGCTGCTCACGCAAAGACATTGAAGAAGCCCAAGCGTTGATGGGCCACACCCGCGCCCGCCATAGCGCAGCGGTCTACCCCGGCACATGCCGCCACGGTTTGAACGGCAAAGCCGCCCGCGCATGGCGCTTGAATGTACAGCGCGTGATCGACGATTTAAAACTTGCCACACCATTGATGTGGCACGACCGCTTGCTTGATAGCCAACAACAAGACGTGGCGAAAGAAGTGGGCGACTTCGTGCTACGCCGCGCCGACGGCCTATGGGCCTACCAACTCGCAGTAGTGGTGGACGATGCCGCACAAGGTATCACCCACATCGTGCGGGGTGCGGACCTGACCGACAACACAGCACGACAAATCGTGCTCCAGCATGCGTTGGGTTTCCCCACGCCAAGCTACATGCACACACCGCTGGTGTTGGGTGAGAACGGGGAAAAGCTCAGCAAGCAAAACGGGGCTGAGGCTTTGGACCTGAGTGATCCATTGCAAGCGCTAAACCGTGCGGCGCAAGCTTTAAAACTTAATCCTTGCTTCACGACGATAGATGATGCGTTGCATCAGTGGACGCAAGCCTCACGCTCGCCAGCCATCGTGTCACAAAGGTAAGGCGTTTAGCTCTGCGCGGCATTCGCGCCAGTGCGGCCAATGCTGATCAAGCAACGCAACGAATCTTTCGCTGTGTGTGGGCTCCAGTAAATGGGCCATTTCATGCACCACAACGTATTCGACCAAGTCTTTTGGTTTTTTCACCAGCTCGGTATTTAAGCGAATATTGCGCGCATGATGGTTACAACTGCCCCACTTAGTTTTCATGCGCTGCAAAAAGTAGCCAGATACTTTCACACCAAGAACAGGCTCCCACTTGGAAATTAGCTTGGGCACCAATGCGTGCAACAAAGACTTGTGCCACTCATGCATCACCTCTAGCCGCTTGGCGGCATCGTGCCCAGGCCTAACGCTAAGGGTGATGCGTTTGTGGTCTAGCTTGACGTGCGGTTTCACCTCTGCCTCAACCACTGTCATCAAATAACGGCGGCCCCACACATGGTGGCTCTCTCGCTCTACAAATTGGCGCGGGGCTTCACGTGCTTGCGCGTTGAGCATGGCTTGCTGCTGGCGAATCCATTGCAGCTTGGTAATGGCATAAGCACGCGCCACTTCAGGACGAGTGCCTAGCGGAGCCACCAGCGTGACTTTGCCATCGGGCGGCAACACGGTCAGGTGCACGTTCTTGATGGCTTTAAACGCCATCGAGATCGTGATATCACCCAGCTCAATCACGCTACTCATCAGTAACCCGGTTGGTTCTTGACCAATTCAAACACCGCCAACGTGGCCTCGCGGCTTTTGCCAATCGCCTTGTGAATCAAGTTTTGCACCACGCGCTCTTTGACTTCATCGCCCTTCCAGCTGGCAGGCGCTTCAGCCTTGATGACTTTGTCCAACTTCAAAGCTAACTGCAAACGTTCATCACCGTAAGCGGTTTTGGCTTCAGCCATGGCTTGCCCCTCTACCTCAGGGGCCACGATACCCATCAAGTTGTTGTAGAGGGTGATGGCTTCGCGGTTGCCTTTTAGCACCGTCGGTACGCCAGCGTCAGGGTGGCCTTGAACCAGCTTCTTCACCAAGACCTCGGCGTTACGCAAAAACTCTTCGTAAGCCTCGGTGTCGTCGCGTTTTTGCTTGATCAAATCGTCCAAGAGCTTGGACATTTCATCGTAAAAACGCGGGTCGGTCAGCCGTTCTCGAATGATCGTTTTGCGCACGTTGTTGATGATGCCCTCGGCTATCGAGTCGCGCGACATCTTGCCTTTGGCGTTCAGCTTTTGCGCAATCGCATCGTGAATGCCTGTCTTGATGATCAAGTCGGTCAACGACAAGGTTTCAAGGTCGCCCAACACCTGAGCCGAATCGGCCTGAATGTAGGTGTTGATCAAGTGGCGCATGTCAGCCTCATAAGGCTTGATGTCAAATTCTTCGCCCGAGTGCATTTTGATGGCCTCGCGCACCTCCGCATAAAAATCAGCCTCTTTTTGCAGTGCTTGCGCATCGGCTGGCGAATAGCCCGCCTCGGCCAAGTTTTGCGCCAAATCGGCATACGCCCGCACAAAGGTGGACACCGACTTGTAAAAGCTGATCCGCAGTGGCTCGGTTGTGCTCAGCGCTTCGGGGTCGCTGGCATGGCCACAGAAATAGTGAATGAACTGCTCAATCTGCTTGGGCGAAGACACAGGCGCGCACAAGTAGCTCAGCGCCTCACGGGCGGCATCCAGCTTTTCTTTGCCCTCTTTGAGCCAGTCTTTCACGATCACGTTGCCGTCAGACCCATCGCCTTCATCAATGTCCAGTTCGTCAGACGTGTACACCGCAATCGCGTTTTGCACATTCTGGAAAAGCTCTTTGTAGTCCACGATGTGGCCGTAGTCTTTGTCCTCACCATCCAAGCGGTTGGTACGGCAAATGGCCTGAAACAGGTTGTGGTCGCGCAGCTCGTTGTCCAGGTAGATGTAGCTGCAGCTGGGCGCATCAAAACCCGTCAGCAACTTGCTCACCACAATCAGCAGCTTCAAGTTGGCGGGCTCTTCGATGAAGCGGCGCTTCATCTCATCTTCGTACTGCTTGGTCGTCTGGTCTTTGGCCAGCACATGCTGGGTGTAGGTGTCGAACTTGTAGCGCTCGTCGCTCTTGGCTGGTTCGCGAGAAATGGCGTTGTGGTTTGGCTCGTACGACGTGATGATGCCGCAATAGTCCCCAAAGCTCGTGTTCTTGAACAAGCGCAAATAGTGGCAAGCGTCGTAAATGGACGCCGCCACCAAAATGGCCGTACCCCGGTTGTTGTCCAGGCGTGGCTTCACGCCAAAGTCGTGAATGATGTCGGCCACGATGCGCCCCTTGCGCTCACCCGCGCTCATCAGCTTTTCCATCGTCGCCCAATGGCGGCGCAGCTCTGACTTTTTGTAGTTATTGAGCCCACGGGTCTTGGTTTCAAACCAATCGTCCACCGCCTTTTTATTGGTCAGCTGCTGCGGCACTGAGCGGGCTTCGTATTTCAGGTCCAGCACCACCTTGTCTTCCACCGCTTGGTGAAACTTGTAGGTGTGGATGTAGGTGCCAAACACATCACGTGTGGTTTGCTTGTCTTTGCGCAGCAGCGGCGTGCCTGTGAAGCCAATGAACACAGCCTGTGACAGCCAGCGCTTCATCTGCTTGTTCATGTCGCCGCCCTGGGTGCGGTGGCATTCGTCTACAAATACATAAAAGCGCCCATTCACAGGGGGCGGGTCTCCCTTGAGGTCGGCAGCATCAAACTTGTGAATCAAAGCGCACAGCAAGCGTGGCGCAGGTTGGGCCAGCATGTCCACCAGTTCGCGGCGGCTGGTGATGCGAGGCGAAGGCGAATCAGCGCCAATCACCCCAGAGTTTTTCATCACGCCTTCAATTTGCTTGTCCAACTCGTCGCGGTCGGTCACCACCAACACGCGGGCTTGCGCGTCGTGCTCTAGCAACCACTTGGCAATCAGCACCATCAAAATACTTTTGCCACTGCCCTGCGTGTGCCAAATAACACCGCCTTCACGCTTTTTGATGCGCTCTTGTGCAGCCTTCACACCTTCGTATTGGTGCAGTCGCGGCACTTTCTTTTGGCCTGCGTCAAACACCACAAAGTTGCGCATCAGGTCCAGCAGTCGCACCTTGTCGCACAGCTGAGCCAGCGGTTCGTCCAGCAAGCTGCCTGCCACCAACTCACCAGCATTCCCGGAAACGCCTACGGCGTGGTGCTTCCACTCCACATAAAACTTCTCGGGCGTGCCCGCCGTGCCATAACGCAAGCCCTGCGAATCGTTGCCCGCCAAGGTCAGCTGCACCGTGCTGAAAAAGCTTTGGTTAAAGATGGCCTCTTGGTTGGTGATGAGCTGGCGAATGCCCTCGGCCACCTCCACCGAGCCACGCTTGAGCTCCAGCACCACCACGGCAATGCCGTTGATGTACAGCACGATGTCTGGGCGGCGCTCGTGCCCGCCCTTGAGGGTGACCTCTTCAGCCAGCCCAAAGTCGTTGGCATCAGGATTGACCCAATCAATCAGGTGTACGGTTTCGTGCGCAGCCCCTGCGGCCACCTGCACGGGCACGCCATAGCGCAGCAGTTGGTAGGTGCGCAAGTTGGCTTGGTACAGCGTCACACCCGTCACGTCACTGGCCGCTTGCAGCTTGTGCAGGGCTTGTGAAATGTGCGCGTCTGAATAGCCGCGTTTTTGCAGGCTGGCACGCAACAAACCTTGCTCAATACTGCGATTGCCCTCGCGCTTACTCCACTCGCCCAAATAGGCGTAGCCCAAGCCACCTTGGGTCGCGGGCCGGGTGATGCGCTCGATCACGCGGTTTTGTGTGACCCGCTCGGGCCGCAATGCTGTGCTCATGCCGAAATCTCTTTTTTATTCATTTTGCGGTATCGCTTAGTGCCGACGCCTACCGAAGTAGACGGAGAACTTTTGCGAATGACGTGAACAGAACCGTCTGCATTCGTCTCGACCAAATGGCCATTTGCCACCTCCATGACCCTGCCCCCAAGGGCCAAAGCCCTCAGACGTGCCTGTGCAAAGGCATGTTGCGCCAGCTTTGGAATTTGGGCCTCAAACATTTGAATGGCCTGCTCAGACAATAAATGCATAAGTTTTTTATTCAATTTTTCAATCCGGGAAGACAACACAAGATCCATCGCACCAGCAATGTATTTCGTTAAAATCAAGCCTCTCAACACACTCAGTCGCCGCATGCTCAAAACCATCGAACCCAAGCGCAAGCAGCCAAGCCTGAAAGCTTTGTTGCGGGCTGTGGCCAGTTCCACGGCTGTCGAAACAGGCCAAACTGTGGCGCAAATTGAGCAAAAACTGCAGCGCCCCTCGCAACGCTTCGCACACATCAAGTTGGCTCGCTGAGGTTGCTGTCAGCTGCATTCATCGCTTCGCGCACAAACTCACACATCGGCGCATAGTTCCCAGCAAACCCGGCGTGAATTGCCGCAATGTAATCCGGTTTACGCCGCTCCCATTCGCTGTAATCCAGAGGTGCATGATTTGCCTGCACCGCCATCACATCGGCCAGCAACCGCGACAAGCGACCATTACCCTCTCTGAACGGGTGAATCAGAATGAATTCCACATGCGTCACGGCAATGGCCTCTATCAGTTCCGCCTGTGATAGCTGACTGCACGGCGTCCAACGGGCCAGAAAGTTGCGCTCAAAATCAATGAGTAGCCGTGGAATTTGTGCGGCAGCCGCAAATGCAAAACCACCTTTGCCCATGTTGACGGAGCGCTCTTGCCCAGCCCACGCATAGACGTTACCCAGCCAAAGACGATGCCAATCTTTCAAGTCTTTCAGGCAAAGCGTGCGTTCAGGCAACCCATGAACCAACACTTCCTCATAAAGCTGCAAAAGCAACGCCAACTCCAGCTCATCCATATCAGCCACCGAGTTGATGCCGACCAGATTACGCAATACCTGATCATCAGAACCAGGCTCAAATTCCCCCTCGGCCCCAGAAACGCGGTAACGGTTGCTCATGATGCATCTCCTCGTCCGACATATGCCTTGCCTGCTGACGTAAGCCGGTATTTCTGCTTGCTGCTTTGCGGCTTATCTGGAATGGTCATCTCTACCAACTCTGCTTTTAGAGCGGGTACTAGGTATGCCTCGGCAAAGTGTTTTCTGTCACTCAAGCCCAGCAAGGTCATCAGTTCTTGCCGTGCGTGCTCGCCTTTCATGACTGCCAGCATGGCTATAACTTGAGGGGCGACTTGGGGGGTGACATGAGGGGTCACTTGGGGGGTAGCTGCTTCGGTAGAAGCCACCGTCCGCCACACCACCGCCCGAAATTGGTTGATTTCTGGTTCATCCACCAAGTCAATCTTGGGCCAAGCATCCAGCGCACGGGGCACGCCTGTGCCCATGCCACGGTAGGGCAAGATGTGCGCTGCGTGCTCGGCCAGCACCTGGTTGCGGCGGTTGGACACGCCGGTGCGAATTTGCTCGGGCGTCAGGCTATCGGGCAAATGGCCGGGGCTGATGATCTCTACCCGGTCGGTGAACACAAACAGCCGAATGGTGGCGCTGACCAAGAAGTCGCGGTGTACCAAGGCATTCACCAGCAGCTCGACCAAAGCCTCTTCGGGCAGCTCCAGCTGGCCCAGCGTGTTGAAGCCCCTGCCCGCCTGCACCTTGTGCAAGCTGCGCTTGAGGAAAGCCATGCCGCGCTCAAACTGCTCGTCCAGCGGGCCGTCGATGTTTTCGCTGTCCAGGTAGCGCGTATCGCCCAAGCGCGTGCCCGGAAACCACACCGCACCAATCTGGCACACCGGCAGCAACCGCTGCGGATGCTTGCCAAACAGCAGCACTCCCGCCAAGTTGGGCACACCGCCCTGCGCCAGTTGCAGGTTTTCCATCAGCTGGGCCACAGGCAAACCTGCGGCGCTGAGGCTTTGGCCATAACGCCGCTCAAAGTAGCGGCCGAAGGCCCGCTCGTCAATGTCGGCCACGGTGGCGTTGCGCACCGGCACTTGGTCGGCCTGCAACAGCCCTCCGCGCTGGAACATGCGCTGCATTTCTTCACGCGCCGTCACATGGCGCTTGTCGGCCCCGCTTTTCACCCACACGCGGCCTTGCAGGTCCATATAAGGTTTGTTCAGCCCATCGGCCACCGACACCACCAGCACCAAGCCCTGGGCGGTTTGCACATTGTGGGTTTGCGGGTGCAGCGGCGGGCGCACATGCTGGCTGGCCGCGTTGCTGATGAGTTGGTTCAACCGCCGCACGGCTGCTGCATCCAGCCCTGCAACGCTGCCGTCATCGGCCACACCCAAAAACACCGTCCCCCCGCCACTGTTGGCCAACGCAGCCAGCTCAGCCGCCATGCCATCGACATTGGTGGCGTCGCGCTTGAACTGGTGGCGGCTGTCTTCGCCACAGGCCAAGGTTTGCAGGAGATCGGTTTCGGTCATTCGGCTTGCCCTTATGTATTCGACGGTAGTTCGGTTTGTATCAAGATGGGCTTCCTGGTGAACTGGAAATCACATCACCTTGCGACCGTAACCAACGATCTTGTAAGTAGCGAACCTTTGGCAGAGCATCTTTTCCGGTTTTCAGAATGTCAGCTTCAATGGCATCTAATTTCTGCTTAAACTGAGCAACTTCGTCTGGTTTTGTATGAGTCCGGCCAAGCAATGAGACCATATCGATAGCATGGAAGCCATCAAAGCTTTGAAACATGGGCCTAATTAATTCGTCATCTTTGAACATTTGTTCAAGATGCTCGGCGGCAAACGGGGAAACAAGTACTCTTGGATAAATTGCCGACTTGGACTCTAGTGAGTAAGCCTCATTCATTGCGGGTCCGAACAACACGCCCCCTTGTTCATGAATGAGAAGCCCTTTAGCCAAGCCGCCGCGCATCAGCAGCTCGAGCTCTCTAAAAAATAATCGTTTAACGGCATAAATGGTACGGAGCAACAATGCGCAGGAACCAAAATTATTTGCGGGGCAAGAAACAACGAAAGAATCAGAAAATTGCGTGATGTTGAGCGGAAATGCGCCTTTCGCAACATCTACGGCGCAACCCTGCAAAGCAGAAACAAATCGCCCCCCCGAGGTCAACACCGGCACACCTTCATAGAGTGCATCAACCAGCTTACCGGCTTGTAACTGATTCAGCATGGTGTAAATCTGCAAACGACGGGAATGGTTATCTGGGCTTTGATCAATCAGATTTTTAAAACCGAGCAAGTCAATGAAGCAAACCAGTCGCTCGCTGTAACTCGCAGCTGGATTGTTTGAATTTGGATCTTCTGTCATTTTTTGATTCAAATTAACCTAGTACGACCCGTCAGCAACTCTTGCATCATCCCTTGCTTGAGGTCGCGAGTTTTGGCTAGACGGACCTCAAGATCAGACAGTTCAGCATCCATTGATGACAAGACATTTGCAATAGCAGCCTGCTCTTCGTTGCTTGGCAATGGAACCTCGACCAATGCAAGCGACTTCTTGTTGAGTGTGTAGCCCTTGACTGCTTGTTTTCCATACAAAGAAAAATCGGTGCGACTCAAGGCGTAATAAAGATAGTCGGAATTCGCGAGTAGGTTATTGAAACCACAGATGGCCTCGTTTGTGTACAGGTCACAACCTGCAAAACACAAACGCCCAATCGAAAGCTTGAAACTCATGAGCAGCGTTCCCTTTGGGATAACGCGCATGCTTGATGCCGCAAGTGGGGTTATTTGCTCTTTGGAGCTTGAAAGCACCTTTCCATGCAAATCTGCAATTGAAAGCCAAACATGGCCTGCACCCCAAAACGCTGGGTTCAGTCGCGAAGGTGTACGCCCCATAGAAATTTCACAAATCTCGCCCAGCCTCTTCACAGTCCACTCCCCATTGAACCCCGGCAAGCGGGTTTGGCCGGTGAGGAGTTGTTGCATGGCGGCTTGTTTGAGGTCGCGCTTTTTGGCTATCAGCTTTTCCAGTCCGGCGATCAGGGCATCTACGTCGGAGAGGGCGGTGGCGATGGCGCGTTGCTCTTCGATCGGAGGGATTGGTAGGTTGACTTTTTGCAAGTCTGATTTTTTAACGTGAACGAAAGAGGCCTTGAATCCATGCGCTTCACGAGCAATATCTTGCTCGACACGAGCGAAGACAAGTAGCGCAAAGCTCTTACTGATCTTGGATGTATCCATCAGCACTTTAAAAATATGCTGATTCAATACTCCTCTCGGCCCATGCCACAGCCTCGCACCAAACGAGCTTCCAATGGTGCCGGACCATGCAAACAAAAGATCACCTGGTTCGACGATATTCCTCTCAGCTGCAAGAGTTTGCGAGTAGTTGAAGGCGGCTTCTGGGTCATTGAGGTTTTGAATACGAATGATTGGAAGACCACTCAGCTTCCAGTCAGATGGCTTGAATGCACATCCGTTGATCAACTCGAATACATCTCCAATCGTTTTGGTATCCCAATCAGCTGCAGCTGCAACTGTGCTAAGCGCGGTTTCTTTGCGTTTCAGATTCACCAAATACTTCGCCGATGGTTCACTGACATGCAAACTCATTGCCCAGCCTCCAACAAAGTCCGCTCAATCTCCGCCTTCAGCGCTTCGCGGTCGGGCAAATAAAGCTGGTACTTCTGCACATACAGCTGGCTGTTCATGCCGTAGGTGGCGTATTCCACCAGCAGCTCGTCTTTTTGGCGGCTCAGGATGATGCCGATGGGTGGGTTGTCGCCTTCGGTGTTCTCTTCAGCCGCAAAGTAGCCCATGTACAGGTTCATCTGGCCAATGTCGTGGTGCTGCACTTCGCCCAGCTTGAGGTCGATCAGCACAAAGCAGCGCAGGATGCGGTGGTAAAAAACCAAGTCCACCCGGTAGTGGGTGCCGCCCACGTTGATACGGTATTGCCGCCCCACAAAGGTGAAGCCTTTGCCCAGCTCCAGCATGAAGGGTTGCAGGTGATCGCACAGCAAGGATTCAAGCTGGGTTTCAGACACCTGGTGTGGTTCGGGAATCTTCAAGAACTCAAACACATAGGGCTCGCGCAGCAGGTCGGCAGGCTGCTCAAGCACTTGCCCCTGCTGGGCCAGTTGCAACACGCCCGCCTTGTCTTTGCTGGCGGCCAGGCGCAAAAATAGCTGGCTGTTTTTCTGGCGTTTGAGTTCAGGCACCGACCACTGCTCGGCAATGGCCTGCTTTTCGTAAAAGCCGCGCTCCAGCTCGTCGTCGAGCTTGAGCAGCTCCACAAGGTGCGACCAACTCAATTTGTGAGAAGCCTTCTCACAAATTGGGTAGCGTTGGTAAAACAGCCGCATGTAGCTCAGGTTGCTGCGGCTGAAACCCCTGCCGTGGCGCAGGGTCAGGTCGCGGGCAAGGTCTTCCAGAAGGGCTTTGCCATAGGTGGCGCGTTGCTGCCCGGCTTGCTCAAACTCCACAATGTGCTGGCCGACTTGCCAGTAGGTGTCGATCAAGACGGTGTTGACCGCTTGCGCGGCGCGGGCTTGGCCTTGGCTGAAGGTGCCCGAGATCTGCGCCAGCAGTTGCTGGTAACCCGGGTTGTTGGGGTTGGGGCTGTTGGATGTGTTGGTGTTCAATTCCATACGACCCCCATTCTTTTCAGGTGCTCGCCCACCTTGGCGGACAGGGCTTCCACCTCATCAGCCAATGCAGGCAGCGGCGTCGCATAGCGTTCGGCCAGCTCACGAATGCGGCGGGTCAGGGTTTGGCTCACGCGGTCCAGCTCGGCAGACAGACTGGCGTTCAGGGTGGCCAACCATTTGTCATGCACCACCAGTTGTTTTATGTCGGCTTCGGTCAGGGTGGCATAACGGTCGAAGGCTTTTTGCTCAAGCGCGGCGTCCAGCGTTTTCACGGTTTTCTTGAGGGTGGCTTCTTCGTCGCTGAGTTTGAACCAAGCTTTCAGCACCGCCAGCTCGTCTGCCGCGTCGGCATCGTTGCCAATTTCCTTGATGCGGCTTTTCACTTCTTTGTCGTTGATCTTCTCGAAGCCCGCAAACGTCATGTCTTCAGCGCTGTTTTCTTCTTCCAGCTCGGCCAGTTGGGCGCTCACGGCGTCCAGCTCGGCCTGTTTGGCATCCAGCGCGGCTTGTTCGGCGGCGTAGTAGCGGGCAATCAGCAGGGCGCGGGGAATCAGGTCGCTCTTGTAGCGGCGCTTGTTGATGACAAAGTCGTGCGCTTCGGGCCATACCAGTTTGTTGTCTTTGTTTTTGACCTGCACCACTTCGCGCAGGGTGCGCGCGCTGGCCCAGCCGTCTTGCACCAGCAGGTACACGTCGTCTTGCATGACTGCGGCCCAGTAGTCCATGAGGTGTTGGTACACGTCATACGCGTCCACCAGGGGCACGGGCTTGAAGGTGGCCAGCAGGTCTTCGGCCAGTTGCGCCACCAAGGCTTTGGGTTTGTCGCCTTGTTGGATGCCCTGCATGGCGGGCAGGTTGCGCATTTGCCATGCGGCAAAGCTGCTGGTGGCTTGCGTGTTAAAGGCCACAAACTCAGGGTGGGCCAGCACGGCGGCCTTCACTTCGGTCATGGGTTGATGCAGCTGGGCATAGCCTTCGCGCAGGGGCTTGAATAGCAGGTTGCGCAAGCCGGGCATCACCTTCCAGTAGGCGGCCAGTGCGTCCAGGTCGCGGTTGGGGATGCCGCCCGTCATGTGGGCTTGCAGGTCTTGAATGTCTTCGGCCTCTGTGCTGTCGATGTAGCGCGGCAGGTTGAGGTTGTAGGCGTTTTTGTCGCTGGCAATTTCGTCCAGCGGCACCATGCGGGCGTAGCCTGCCAAGTCTTCGAGCTTGTCAAAGGCATCGACGATTTTGTGAATGTCTTGTTCGCGCAGTTTGTTTTTGTTGCCGTCTTTGATGAAGCCTTTGCTGGCGTCGATCATCATCACGCCCTTGCGGGCATTGGCGTTTTGCTTGTCCAGCACCAGTACACAGGCCGGAATGCCCGTGCCGTAAAACAGGTTGGCAGGCAGGCCGATGATGCCTTTCAAGATGCCCGAGGTGACAAGCTTCTCGCGAATCACCGCCTCGGCATTGCCCCTGAACAGCACCCCGTGCGGCAAGATGCAGGCGGCTTTGCCGGTGCTGTTCATGCTGCGGATAATGTGCATGAGGTAGGCGTAGTCACCCTGCTTGGGTGGAGGCACGCCCCAGCCAAAGCGCTGATACGGGTCGCCCTGCCCGCTGTCGCCCAGCGTCAGGCCGGTGCTCCACTCTTTGTCGCTAAAAGGTGGGTTGGCTACCACGTAGTCGTAGGTGCGCAGCTGCTCGCCGTCTTTGAACTTAGGCGCTGTGAGCGTGTTGCCGCTCAGCACGTTGGCCGTGGGAAAGTCGTGCAAGATCATGTTCATGCGGGCCAAGCCCGCCGTGGTCACGTCTTTTTCTTGGCCTTCGAGGGTGATTTGCTTGCCCGCTTCGGCTGCCACTTTGAGCAGCAGCGAGCCGGACCCACAGGTGGGGTCGTATGCGGTGGTTTTGGCGCTGGTGTTGTCGGGGCCAACGCCCAGCACTTTGGCCAGAATGCGGCTGACTTCGCTGGGGGTGTAGAACTGGCCCTTGCTTTTGCCCGAGTCTTGCGCGAAGTGGCGCATGAGGAATTCATAGGCATCGCCCAAGATGTCGTCGTGGTCGGCGCGGTTTTGCGAGAAGTCCAGCTCGGGCTTTTGGAAGATGGCGATCAGGTTGCCCAGCCGCTCAACCATTTCCTTGCCCTCGCCCAGTTTGTTGGGGTCGTTGAAGTCAGGAAAGTCGCTGCGGGCCAGCTTGCTATTGGCGTCAATCAGCGGCTGGATGATCTGGGTGTTGATCTTGTCGCCAATGTCGCTCTTGCCCTTCAGCTCGATCATGTCCTTGAAGCTGGCCCCTTTGGGGATGACCACCGCAGGGGCAAAGTCGTCGCTGTCGGCGTATTTGTCGCTCACGTATTTGATGAACAGCATGAACAGCACATAGTCTTTGTACTGGCTGGCATCCATGCCCCCGCGCAATGCGTCGCAAGAGGCCCAAAGGGAAGAATACAGGTCGGATTTTTTGATAGCCATAATCGATGATTATTAGTGATTTGAGATCCTATAAATCTGATACAGCACGGAGACAAAATGCCTACCCGTCGCCCGCGATAATCACACGCTACTTCTTGATTTCTCATCCATGACCACCGCCGACACGCCCACCACACCCGACACCCCCAAAGCCGACGCACCCTTCATGCGCGTCATCAAAACCTACGTGCTGCGCGCTGGGCGGATGGGCCCAGGTCAGACGCGAGCGTTTGAGCAATTTGGCCGAAAGTTTTTGGTCCCTTACACGCCTGAGCGTTTGGACACGGCCGCCACCTTTGGCCGCACCGCTCCCCTCATTTTGGAAATTGGCTTTGGCATGGGCGACGCCACGGCCAAGATTGCCCAGACCCGCCCCGACGACAACTTTTTATGTTGCGAAGTGCACGCCCCTGGCGTGGGCGCCTTGCTCAAGCGTTGCGGTGAAGAAAGCATTGGCAACATCCGCATCTTGCAGCATGACGCGATCGAGGTGATGGACCACATGCTGGGCGACAACAGCTTGGACGGCGTGCACATCTTCTTCCCCGACCCTTGGCACAAAAGCCGCCATCACAAACGCCGCTTGATTCAAAGTGCGTTCGTCAACCGCTTGGCCAAACACATCAAACCCGGCGGCTATTTGCATTTGGCCACCGACTGGCAGCCGTATTCAGAGCAAATGCTGCAAGTGGTCTCGGCCGAGCCTTTGCTCAAAAACACCGCCACCGACGCCAGCGGTTTTGCCGAAAAGCCCGCCTACCGCCCGCTCACCAAGTTTGAAAACCGTGGCTTGAAGCTCGGCCACGGCGTGTGGGATTTGGTATTCACCAAGGTCTAAAAGGGCTGACACACATGCGCATCCCCACGCGCAACGGTGTCGGGCCGAGCCGCGTGTCGTTGCCTGTCGGGCCTTGGCCCACGGTGCTCGATTTTTTGGTGGCGCGCATGCCCGACATCTCGCGCGAAGAATGGTTGGACCGGTTTGCGCAACAGTTGGTGCTCAACGAGGCAGCGCAACCCGTGACAGCCACACAGGCCTACACACCGCACACCAAGCTCTACTACTACCGTCACATCGCCAATGAACCCGTGCTGCCCGAGAAGGCCAGCCTCGTGTTTGAAGACGCGCATTTGTTGGTCGCAGACAAACCGCACTTCATGCCCGTCACACCCGCGGGCCGCTATGTGCAACAAAGTTTGTTGGTGCAACTCAAGCACCTCACGGGCAACGACGACCTCGTGCCCCTGCACCGCATCGACCGCGAAACCGCGGGCTTGGTGCTGTTTGGCAAGCGTCTGCAAGACCGCGATGCGTATCACGCCTTGTTTCGCGATCAAGCCATTCACAAGGTGTACCAAGCGGTCGCGGCTTTCAACCCTGCACAAGCGTGGCCGCGCGTGTACACCAGCCGCCTGCAACCCGATGAACTTTTTTTCAGAACGCAAGAAGTAGCTGGCCAGCCCAACAGCGAAACACACATCAGCCTGCTCAAAACAGAAGGCACGCGGGCGCTCTACCAGCTAGAACCCGTCAGTGGCAAGCGCCACCAACTGCGCGTGCACATGATGGCGCTGGGGCTGCCACTCGAAGGCGACCAGTTTTACCCCACCGTGCTGCGCGGACCGGATGCAGAAGAAGACTTCAGCCATCCGCTGCAGTTGCAGGCCAAAAGCATCGCGTTCACAGACCCTGTCACCGGCGAAGCGCGTGAATTTCACAGCGCTTTGCGTTTGAGCATCACGCTGTGAAGTGTCGGCAAGCCCGACGCTTCAAAGGCCTTAAGCCTTGATTTCGCGCGCCGTGATTTGGTATTTGAAAGTGTCGGGTGCGTAAGAGTCCAAGCGCCCCTCTGCGGTTTCAGCCACGGGGTACATCAAGAAACCCAAACGGTCTTCTTGGCTGCCGGGCAAGGCCACATCGTGGGCGGTGTTCCAGCCCAGCCAGTTGCCTTCCCAGCCACCAAACAAGCGGCTGTAGACCGGTTGCACCACGGCATCGTCGGTGCGCTTGATCCAAGCAGGCGTTTCTAAGCGCATGACTTTGGCCACATCGGCAGGGTCCATCGCGACCCAGCCATGGGCTTGCAAATACACCTCTGCGCGGCAATGCTGCGCGCCTTTGAGGCTGGCAGGGTTGCCTGACAGCTCTTTGTAGCCAAAGGCCGAAGGCACCAAACGAATGCCGTACACATCGCGTGCGGGCACGCCCACCGAGCGGCACAGGCCAACAAACAAGGCGTTGATGTCGGCGCATTTGCCGCCCAAGTTGCCCGTCTCCAGCATGGTTTTGATGTCGCCCTCGCCGCAGCCGCGCACCTTGGGTTCGCGCCAGGCATTAGCCACGACCCAGTCATAAATGGCGCGTACTTTTTGCGCATCGGTCTTTGCGCCTTGCGTGGCTTTGAGCGCGGTGCTGCGCACGATGCCATCGGTGGGCAGCAAATGTGTGGCGCGGGTGTAGTGGCGCAAGGTGCCCACATCTTCAGGTGTGAACGTGTGCGTGCCGGGTTGGCTGATGTCCACGCTGCGGTTTTGGGTCTGCACACGGCTGGTCACTTCGACAAACGGTGTCACGCCAGCGGCAAATTCGGTGTAGAGCATGCGGGCGCCTTCAGCGCCATCGCTGGCCATGCGCGAGGTGCCGTTGCTGCTGAAACTGCTCTCCAAGGAGCGTTGCCAATCCGAGTTGATGCTAGGCACGGGCAACCACACGCGCGTAGTGCCTTGTGACGCAGCCAAGTCAACACGGGTGGTGACTTCAAACGTTCGCCATTGCCCCACTTGCGGGTCGAAGCGGCGAGCGGAGGAAGCGGTTTGGGCCAAAGCAAAGCCAGGCAAACCCGTGAGGGCGCACGCAGCTGCGGCCCCCTTGAGAAGGGAACGACGCACGAGAGTCATGAAAGAGAGCTCCGAATAGAAATGAAGACCTGTCGGCACACAAGAGGCCCGAAACACCGCTGCAATTCACAGCGGCCCGCGCCAATGCCCCGAAGGCAGGTCACCTCGCGCAACCGCGCGAGAGCGAATGAATTATCGCTTGAGAGGAAGTGGCTTCGCCGTTGCGTTGGCAGCGCGGGTGTCTTGACGCACCTCCGTCAACCAACGGTGGGATTCTGGGCCGCTCCAGTCCACATCACCCATGACGCGCCAGCGGGCTTGGCCGTCAGGGGCCAACAAAACCGTGGTGGGGAACACACGCACGCCCCAACGTTTGGCCAATTCGCCTTTGGGGTCCAGCAGGACGGGCAAGGTCAAGCCCGTGGCCTGCACGTAACGCGCCACGCGCAACGAGGGTTCGCGCACGTTGACAGCGAGCACCAAGGTGTTGGCATCACGGATGTCGTGCAGCGTTTGCAAGGTGGGCAACTCTTCTTTACAAGGCGCGCACCAGGTGGCCCAAAAGTTCAGCACCACCACATGCCCCGCCAGATCTTGGGCAGACCAAACTTTGCCTTGCAAGTCGACCACGTCAAGCATTGGCGTGGGAACATGGGCGGGCCAGCGCGACTTGTCGAACTGCGCCCAAGCGTTGGACGCCCAAAGACCCAAAGCGCCTACAACACACAGCGCCCCAACAAAAAGGCGCATCAAATGCGCTCGGTCACCCAAGCTTGCACGCTGGCCAAAGCCTTGGGCAAGGCTGGAGCATCGGTGCCACCGGCCATCGCCATGTCGGGCTTGCCGCCACCTTTGCCGCCGACTTGCTGGGCCACAAAGTTGGCCAACTCACCCGCTTTGACTTTGCCTGTGTTGTCTACCGTCACGCCTGCGGCGATGTTGACCTTCTCGCCATCGGCAGCGGCCAGCACGATCACGGCCGACTTCATCTTGTCTTTGAGCTTGTCCATGGTGTCGCGCAAAGTTTTGGCGTCTGCGCCGTCGAGTTTGGCGACCAACAGCTTGGTG
Organism: Limnohabitans sp.; assembly: GCF_031539175.1. GTDB lineage: Bacteria > Pseudomonadota > Gammaproteobacteria > Burkholderiales > Burkholderiaceae_C > Limnohabitans. Next base: position 32,003 of record NZ_JAVKLQ010000051.1, read on the forward strand.
CCTTTGATCTCCACCGCTTGCGTCAGCAAATCATTGCTTTGGGCGGATGCCACTTTGCCTTTGAGGGCTGACACTTCTTTTTCGAGCGTTTTGACTTGCTCCAACACCTGAGCCAAACGTGCGTTGAGCTCGGTCGGCGGTGCTTTGAGCGCGCCAGCGGCTTGCGCCACAGAGTCTTCGAGCGATTGCAAATAAGCCAAAGCATTGGCGCCTGTGACGGCTTCAATGCGGCGCACACCCGCAGCCACGCCGCCTTCGGCAACCACTTTGAACAAACCAATGTCGCCCGTGGCTTTGACGTGTGTACCACCGCACAGCTCGCGGCTAGAGCCAATGTCAAGCACGCGCACGGTCTCGCCGTACTTCTCGCCGAACAGCATCATGGCGCCAGTTTTTTGGGCGGACTCGATGTCCATCACACGCGCTTGCGCCGCAGCGTTGGCCAAAATTTCGGCGTTGACCTTGGCTTCGATTTCGCGAATCTGCGCATCGGTCACGGGTGCGTTGTGTGCAAAGTCAAAACGTGTGCGCTCGGCGTTCACCAAGCTGCCTTTTTGTTGCACATGGTCACCCAGCACTTCGCGCAAGGCTTTGTGCATCAAATGGGTGGCCGAGTGGTTGCGCACCGTGGCCGCGCGCACTTGCACGTCCACTTGTGCATCCACGTGGTCGCCCACAGCCAAAGTGCCTTGGGTCAAGGTACCGTGGTGGCCGTACACGTCTGCCTTGATCTTCAAGGTGTCTTCCACCGCAAAGCTGGCAGAGCCGCTGACCAACACACCCGCATCGCCCACTTGGCCGCCGCTCTCGGCGTAGAACGGTGTGGTGTCCAACACCACCACGCCAGTTTGGCCGTGTTTGAGTTCGGCCACCGAGTTGCCGTCCAAATACACCGCCACCACTTTGGAGGTGGCTTTGAGGTCGTCGTAGCCCACAAACGTGTTGCCAGCGCCGGTGTAGTCCAAGGCCTTGTCCATCTTGAACTTGCCGGCGGCACGGGCTTGATTTTTTTGTTTTTCCATCGCGGCGGCAAAGCCGGCTTCGTCCACAATCAGGCCGCGCTCGCGGCACACGTCGGCCGACAAGTCGAGCGGGAAGCCGTAGGTGTCGTGCAACTTGAAGGCCACATCGCCAGGCAACACTTTGACGCCGCCTTCCAAAGCCGCATCCAAAATTTGCATGCCCACACCGAGCGTTTCAAAGAAACGCTCCTCTTCGGCTTTCAACACCGAAGCAATGCGCTCGGCTTGGCTGGCCATGTTGGGGTAGGCATCGCCCATGAGCTTGACGAGGTCAGGCACAAGCTTGTGGAAGAACGGTTTTTTCTGACCCAACAAATACCCGTGGCGAATGGCGCGGCGGATGATGCGGCGTTGCACGTAGCCACGGCCCTCGTTGCTGGGCACCACGCCGTCGCTCACCAAGAACGAGGTGGCGCGGATGTGGTCGGCGATCACACGCAAGCTCTTGTGGCCCAAGTCCGTGCAGCCGGTTTCGCGTGACGCGGCTTTGATGAGCGCATCAAAAATGTCGATTTCGTAGTTGCTGTGCACGTGCTGCAAGATGGCCGCCAAGCGCTCGAGGCCCATGCCCGTGTCCACGCAAGGCGCGGGCAGTGGTGTCACAGCACCTGTGTCGTCCATGTTGAACTGCATGAACACGTTGTTCCAAATTTCAATGAAGCGGTCACCGTCTTCATCGGGGCTGCCAGGAGGGCCGCCTGGGATGTGGTCACCGTGGTCGTAAAAGATTTCAGAGCAAGGACCGCAAGGGCCGGTGTCGGCCATCATCCAAAAGTTGTCGCTCTTGTAACGGCCACCTTTGTTGTCGCCAATTCGGATGATGCGGGTTTCTTGCATGATGCGCTCAGGCGTCCAGCCGGCCTTGACAAAAATGCCGTGCCAAATGTCATACGCCTCGTCGTCTTCCATGTACACGGTGGCATACAGCTTGTCAGCGGGCAGTTTGTAGACCTCGGTCAACAACTCCCACGCCCACTGCAACGATTCGCGTTTGAAGTAGTCACCAAACGACCAGTTGCCCAGCATTTCGAAGAAGGTGTGGTGGCGGGCGGTGTAGCCCACGTTTTCTAAGTCGTTGTGTTTGCCACCGGCGCGCAAGCAAGCTTGCACCGAGGCGGCGCGCACGTAAGAGCGCTTGTCTTCGCCCAAAAACACGTCTTTGAACTGGACCATGCCCGAGTTGGTGAACATCAAAGTGGGGTCATTGCCCGGCACCAAGGGGCTAGAGGCCACGACGGTGTGGCCTTTGGACTCGAAGAAGTCCAAGAACGTTTTGCGGATGTCGGCGACGGTGAATTGCGGTTTAGTCATCCTCAAATTATAAGTTTGGGTGTCACCCCAGGGTCATTCGGGGTACTGTCCCGGCGGTATGCTCAGCGGATTGAATTTGGAGACCCACATGGACATGAAAACCGCGCCCCTTTCTTTGCTCAACGACCCCACCTTGCTCAAGACCGACGCCTTGATCAACGGTCATTGGATACAAGGTGCGAGTCGCTTCGATGTGCATGACCCCGCCACAGGCAAAAAACTGGCCGATGTGGCCAACCTCGGCCCCCAAGATGCCGAAGCCGCCATCCATGCCGCCAATGCGGCTTGGCCTGCATGGCGCAACAAAACCGGCAAAGAGCGGAGCATCTTGTTGCGCAAGTGGTACGACCTGCTGATGGCGAACCAAGAAGATTTGGGCCGCATCATGACGGCAGAGCAAGGCAAACCCTTTGCAGAAGCCAAGGGTGAAGTGGCCTACGGCGCTAGCTTTGTGGAGTGGTTTGCCGAAGAGGCCAAGCGCGTGAATGGCGAAACCTTGCCCCAGTTCGACAACAACCGCCGCTTGATGGTGTTGAAGCAGCCCATCGGCGTGTGCGCCGCCATCACGCCGTGGAATTTCCCGCTGGCCATGATCACGCGCAAAGTAGCCCCCGCGCTGGCTGCTGGCTGCCCCGTGGTCATCAAGCCCGCTGAACTCACCCCCCTCACCGCCTTGGCGGCTGCTGAGTTGGCCATCCGCGCGGGCATCCCCGCGGGTGTGTTGAACATCCTCACCGCAGACAGCGACAACAGCATTGCCGTAGGCAAAGTGTTTTGCAGCAGCGACATCGTGCGCCACATCAGCTTCACGGGCTCCACCGAAGTGGGCCGTATTTTGATGGCGCAGTCCGCGCCCAGCATCAAAAAGCTGGCCTTGGAGCTGGGCGGCAACGCCCCCTTCATCGTGTTTGACGACGCCGACATCGACAGCGCTGTGGAAGGCGCGATGGCCAGCAAATACCGCAACGCAGGCCAAACCTGTGTGTGCGCCAACCGCATCTACGTGCAAGACGCGGTGTACAACGAGTTTGTGCAAAAGTTCGCCGCCAAAGTCAAAGCGCTCAAAGTCGGCAACGGGTTTGAAGACGGCGTGTTGCAAGGCCCGCTGATTGAAGATGCCGCCGTCGAAAAAGTCGAACGTCATGTGAAAGACGCGCTCGCCAAAGGCGGAAAACTGATCACCGGTGGCCACAAGCTATCGGGTCAATTCTTTGAACCCACCGTCATCGCAGAAGCACGCGCTGACATGCTGTGCGCCCGCGAAGAAACCTTTGGTCCGTTCGCCCCTGTGTTCCGATTCCACAAAGACCAAGAAGCCATCGATGCGGCCAACAACACCGAGTTTGGTTTGGCTAGTTATTTCTACAGCCGTGACATTGGCCGCATTTACCGCGTGAGCGAAGCGCTGGAGTACGGCATGGTCGGCATCAATGTGGGCATCATCGCGACCGAGCACGTGCCATTTGGCGGCGTCAAACAGTCAGGTCTGGGACGCGAAGGCTCTAGCCACGGCATGGACGAGTACTTAGAGATGAAGTACTTGTGCCTTGGCGATATCCAAAAATAACACCAAATTTAACATTCACTCTTGATTTAAAGGGTTTGACGCCCATTTAATAAAACAATGTATACAATCTATATCGTTGATTTTCCTAGGCAAGCGAGGACATAGCATCATGAAAACCAAACAAATTTACCTACGTTTTCTCAATCTCATCCACGCGTTGGAAGGGGAAGCACACGCGCCTGCCATGGATCTCGATGCCAAGAAATTGCTCGAAGTGATTGCAGTGCGTCATGAGCAAGAAAAACCACTGACGGTGACAGAAGCAATGGCGCTCGGCACCATTGCCTCCCCCGCCACCATTCACCGCAAACTCGATCAATTGCGCGAACTCGGCATGATTGACACCGTGTTTGAAGGCAAAAATCGCCGTACCAAATACTTGGTGCCAACACAGGCGTCGCTCGACTACTTCGAAAGCATCGGCAAGGCCATGCAAGCCGCACTGGCCTGAACCCACTGACACTCTCAAGCGGGTGTCGTTCAATGGTAGGACTTTTGCTTCCCAAGCAAATAACGTGGGTTCGATCCCCATCACCCGCTCCAAACAAAAAAGCCGCTCAATGAGCGGCTTTTTCATGGGCGGTGAACGGATGAATTAAATCAGCGCCACACCAGTCTTGCTTTGCAAGAATTCACGTGTCACGCCAGGTGCGAGTTCAATCACTTTCAAGCCTTCGGGCACCACGTCCATCACCGCGAGGTCGGTGATGATGCGGTCCACCACGCCGACGCCGGTCAAAGGCAGCGTGCAGTCTTTCAAGATTTTCAGATCTTCGGTGCCGTCTTTCTTCTTGGCGACGTGCTCCATCAAGATGATCACGCGCTTGACGCCCGCCACCAAATCCATCGCGCCGCCCATGCCTTTGATCATCTTGCCGGGAATCATCCAGTTGGCCAGATCGCCCTTCTCGCTCACTTGCATCGCGCCCAAGATGGACAAATTGATCTTACCGCCACGGATCATGGCAAACGACTGATCGCTGCCAAAGATGGCGGAGCCTTTGATGGTGGTCACGGTTTGTTTGCCTGCGTTGATCAGGTCGGCGTCGACTTCGTCGTCGTAGGGGAAAGGGCCAATGCCCAACATGCCGTTTTCGCTTTGCAGCCAAACCTCGACATGGTCAGGCACATGGTTGGCCACCAGCGTGGGAATGCCAATGCCAAGGTTCACGTAAAAACCATCTTGCAGTTCGCTTGCCGCGCGTGCGGCCATTTCGTCTTGAGTCCAAGCCATGGTGATTTCCTTATTTGCGGTCGCGGGTGGTGCGTTTTTCAATGCGCTTCTCAGGCGTGGGGTTGTGCACGATGCGGTGCACATAAATGCCTGGCAAGTGAATGTCATCGGGTGCCAATTCGCCCGTTTCCACGATGCGCTCCACTTCCACCACACAAATCTTGCCTGCGGTCGCGGCAGCGGGGTTGAAGTTACGCGCTGTCATGTTGAAGCGCAAGTTGCCCGACTTATCGGCCACCTCGGCTTTGACCAAAGCAATATCAGGCACCAACGAGCGCTCCATCACGTAGGTTTCGCCATCGAACTCGCGCAGTTCTTTGCCTTCGGCCACCAGAGTGCCCACGCCTGTTTTGGTGAAGAAAGCGGGAATGCCGGCGCCACCGGCACGCAGCTTCTCAGCCAAGGTACCTTGAGGCGTGAACTCCAACTCCAGCTCGCCAGCTAAGTATTGACGCTCGAACTCTTTGTTCTCGCCCACGTAGCTGGAAATCATTTTTTTGATTTGGCGGGTTTCAAGCAACTTGCCCAAACCAAAACCGTCCACACCCGCGTTGTTAGAAATGACGGTCAAGTCCTTCACGCCGCTGTCGCGCAGTGCGTCGATCAGGGCCTCGGGAATGCCGCACAGGCCAAATCCGCCCACCGCCATCAGCTGGCCATCGGCCACGATGTCTTTCAGCGCTGCTTCAGCGCTAGGAAAAATCTTATTCAAAGGAGTGCTCCAAAAAGTGCCACAAAGTTCTACGACGATACTACGTAATCACATACGTAGTTTTTCGTAAGCACAGACCCCCAAGCCTTTCCATGGACATCGATTACCGACTTGCCTTTGACCTCGCTCCCATCGGCTTGGTGCTGTCCAGGAATCGCAACATCTTGGACTGCAACCAACGTTTGTGCGACATGTTTGGCGCCTCACGCGAGCAGCTGATTGGCCAGTCATTTCAGCTGCTCTACCCCAGCGCCGACGAATACGAGCGCACCGGCGCGCGCATTGCCCCCATCTTGAACACCAAAGGCCTGTACGCCGATGACCGCGTGATGAAACGCATCGACGGCCAATTCAAAGGCGAGCCCTTTTGGTGCCACGTGACCGGCCGAGCGCTGAACCGAGAAGCGCCGCACGAGGCGGGCATTTGGAGCTTTGAAGATCTCAGCGCACACCGGCCTGTCAAAGCCGAACTGACTGCGCGTGAACGCGAAGTGGCGGCCTTTTTGATGGACGGCATGACCTCCAAAGAAATCGGCAAAGCGTTAGCCATCAGCCATCGCACCGTCGAGATTTACCGTGCGCGACTGATGCGCAAATACAAGTCATCCACCACGGGCGACTTGGTGCACAAGCTGCTGGTGGGCTAGGCTCCAACCTCAGGGCGCCGCCAACGACTCCACCACCTCGGTCACCGATCGGAACGCATCGATCGCCGTCGGAAAGCCGCAGTACACCGTGGCGTGCAGCATCACTTCGCGCAGCTCTTCTGGCGTCGCCCCATTGTTGAGTGCCCCGCGCGCATGGGCCTTGAGCTCGTGTTGCTTGCCCAAGGCGGTGAGCATGGCGACCGTGACCAAGCTGCGGGTCTTCAGGTCTAAACCGGGGCGTTGCCACACATTGCCCCAAGCGTTTCGGGTGATGAACTCTTGCATGGGCAAGGTGTAGTCGGTGGCGTTGCCAAACGCACGGTCCACAAACTCAGGCCCCATGACTTGGGTGCGGGTGGTCAATCCTGCCTGAAAAGCCGCATCATCGAGGCGCTCAGCACGGGCTTGCTGGGAAGGTGACGTGGGTGTGTTTGACATGACAGGCTCCTGAAAAATCTCTGAACATAATCAAAAGCTAAAACCCCAGCATGGAGACCCAATGACCAACCGCTACCCTCACCCCGAACTCACCGACTTACCCGAAGACATCCGCACCAAAGTGCTGGAAGTGCAAGACAAAGCGGGCTTTGTGCCCAACGTCTTTTTGGCCTTCGCACGACGCCCAGCCGAATGGCGCGCCTTCTTTGCCTACCACGATGCTTTGATGGTGCCCGAGTCCGTGGGGCGTGAGAGTGGCCTCACCAAAGGCGACCGCGAGATGATCGTCACCACCACCAGTGCGGCCAACAACTGCCTGTATTGCGTGGTGGCTCACGGTGCGATTTTGCGCATTTATGAGAAAAAGCCGTTGGTGGCCGATCAAGTGGCAGTGAACTACCGCAAAGCCGACATCAGTCCACGCCAGCGCGCTATGCTCGATTTCGCGATGAAGGTTTGTCAGCATTCCGACCACATTGAAGACGCTGACTTTGCAGCCTTGCACGCGCACGGGTTCAACGACGAAGACGCGTGGGACATTGCCGCCATCACCGCCTTCTTTGGTTTGAGCAACCGCATGGCCAGCTTCAGCGGCATGATGCCGAATCCCGAGTTTTATACGATGGGCCGCGTGCCCAAACAAAAGTAAATGCAGTGCCGCAGCGGTTGCGGCGCGTGTTGCATTGCACCGTCCATCACCAGCCCCTTGCCCGGTATGCCCAACGGCAAACCAGCGGGTGTGCCTTGCGCGCAACTGATGGCCGACATGCGCTGCGCCGTGTTTGGCAAGCCTGAGCGGCCTGCGTTTTGTGACGGATTACAACCCCAGCCGGAGATGTGCGGGTCAGACCGTCAAGCCGCCCTGCTTTGGTTGACCGCCTTGGATGCAGCCACCGCACCACAGGCGCATGCATGATCGCTCAAGGGGTCACGATGGTGCGAACCCAATCGGGTAGTTCAATCGCTTTTTGATTCGGAAAGTCCACCCAAATGGTGGTGGCACCGCCTGCGGCATAAATCACGCCCGGTTTCCCCACCAACTCCATCGTGCCCCATGTCTCAAAAGTGGTGCGCCCAGGGTCGCTGGTGTACATCTTCATCAGCACATCACCGGGGTACTCCAGCTGTTTGTAGAAATTACAAAACGCATTCACGATCACAGGGCCATGCCCATCAGGCTGCGGCTCGGCGCCGATGGAGCGCATCCAGTCGATGCGAATGGTTTCAAGATACCGAAAGTACGTGGTGTTGTTGACGTGCCCCATCGCGTCCATGTCGCCCCAGCGAATGGGCACCACCAGTTCAAACACCAGTTTTTTGTGCTCGGGAATGTCGTATTTCATAGGGCAAAGCCATCGTCAGCCGCGATGATGGCGCCGTTGACAAAACCGCTCTCGCTGCTGGCCAGCATGACCAGCAAAGCATCTAAATCTTTGGGTTCGCCCACGCGTTTACGCGGCAACATGTTGACCAACTTCTGCCCCTGCTCGGTGCCCCAGTGGTGGTGGTTGATTTCGGTGTCGATGTAGCCCGGGCAAATCGCGTTCACATTGACGCCAAAACGCCCCCACTCCATCGCGAACACCTTGGTCATTTGCACCACCGCCGCTTTGCTCATGCAATACACGCCGATTTGCGGCAGCACTTTCAAGCCCGCCACCGAAGCGATGTTGATGATGCGACCACTGAATGTGCCGGGCGCTGCGCCCTTGGCGCGAGCCAGCATGCGCTTGCCGACCTCTTGCGCCACAAAGAACGAGCCTTTCACGTTCGTGTCAAACGTGAAATCAAAGTCAGCCTCGCTCACGTCTTGCACGCGCTGTGTGGTGCTCACACCTGAGTTGTTCACCAAAATATCAATGGGGCCCGCTTGCTGCTCGGCCTGCGCCACCGCCGCTTGAATGCTGCTGAGCACGGTGACATCCATCGCCACCACATGCGCCGTGCCGCCTTGGGCTTGCAATTCGGCACGGAGAGCTTCTAACTTTTCGACGCGACGGCTGGCCAACACCACCGTGGCGCCCGAGCGGGACAGCGTGCGTGCAAACTGCGCCCCCAAGCCACTGGATGCGCCCGTGACCAATGCCACGCGACCCGATAAATCGATGCTGTAAGCCATGTCTGTCTCCTCTTTGTCTAGGTGATTTTCATTATGACAAGGGCATCTAAGGCAGGCCCTAAAATCTGTCTCACCTCTGACAACAGACTGAGACAAGACTTTATGACACAAGAAGACATCCTCGCCCAGTTCGGCCCCCGTGAAGCCATGGAATACGACGTGGTCGTCATCGGCGGCGGCCCCGGTGGTTTGGCCACAGCCATTCGCATCAAACAACTCGCCGCCGAAAAGGGCAACGACGTTTCCGTGGTCGTGTTGGAAAAAGGCTCCGAACCCGGCGCGCACATCTTGTCGGGCGCGGTGATGGACCCCAAGGCCATGACCGAGCTCATCCCCAACTGGAAAGAACTCGGCTGCCCGCTGAACCAAGAAGTCACGGGCGACGATGTGTTGTTCCTCAGCGAAACAGGCTCCAAGCGCACGCCCGATTGGCTGCTGCCCCGCAACTTCCACAACGATGGCTGCTACGTGGTGTCACTCAGCAACGTGGTGAAGTGGATGGCAGCACATGCCGAATCCATCGGCGTGGAAATCTTCCCAGGCTTCACAGCGGCTGAAGTGCTGTACAACGACGATGGCAGTGTCAAAGGCGTGGCCACCGGCAACCTCGGTATCGGCAAAGAAGGTGAGCCCACCGACAACTTCCAGCTCGGCATGGAACTGCATGCCAAGTACACCATCTTCGCCGAAGGCGCACGTGGCCACTTGGGCAAACAAGTCATTGCCAAATACCACTTGGCTGAGGGTCGAGACCCACAAAGCTATGCCATCGGCATCAAAGAGCTGTGGGAAGTGGATCCCTCCAAAGCCAAGCCCGGCTTGGTGGTGCACACCTCTGGCTGGCCCATGCAAGACGACGCGTTTGGCGGCGGCTTTTTGTACCACCTCGAAGACAACAAAGTCACCCTCGGTTTTGTGCTCGGCCTCGACTACAAAAACCCTTGGCTTAGCCCCTTTGAAGAAATGCAACGCTGGAAAACACACCCCGCCATCGCAGCCCACCTCGAGGGCGCCAAGCGTATTGGCTACGGTGCACGCGCCATCAACAACGGCACGCCACAAGCCTTGCCCAAGACCGTGTTCCCAGGCGGTGCACTGATTGGTTGCGATGCCGGCTACTTAAACGCCGCCCGTATCAAAGGCAGCCACGCCGCCATCAAAAGCGGCATGCTGGCCGCTGATGCCGCTTATGAAGCCGTGTCTGCAGGCCGGGCCAACGATGAGCTGAGCGCCTACCCTGCAGCGTTTGAGAAGAGCTGGCTCAGCAAAGAACTCAACCAATACCGCAACTTCAAGCTGTGGTTCAAAAAAGGCATGTTGGTTGGCACCGTGATGACCGGCATCGAACAATGGCTGTTGCCAAAGCTTGGCATCGACACGCCACCTTGGACCCTGCACGGCAACAAGCCCGACCATGTGAGCTTGGAGCCTGCGGCACAGCACGCCCAAATCAACTACCCCAAGCCCGACGGCAAACTCACATTTGACCGCTTGAGCAGCGTGTTCATCAGCAACACCAACCACGAAGAAAACCAACCCGCGCACTTGACGCTCAAAGATGCATCAGTGCCCGTCAACATCAACCTCGCCACCTACGCCGGCCCAGAAAGCCGCTATTGCCCCGCCGGTGTGTATGAGTACGTGAAGAACGACGACAACACCGACCGCTTGCAAATCAACGCGCAAAACTGCGTGCATTGCAAGACCTGCGACATCAAAGACCCCACACAAAACATCGTGTGGGTCACGCCTGAAGGCGGTGGCGGCCCTAACTACAGCGGCATGTAAAGACTATGAACAAATATCACGCAGAACACACCTGGGTGCGCCTAGAAGGCGACACCGCGTTGGTGGGCATCACCCAACACGCACAAGACACGCTGGGCGACATCGTGTTTGTTGACTTCGCAGAAGTCGGCAAAACATTTGCACAAGGCACCGTGGCCGGTGTGGTCGAGTCGGTCAAAGCCGCCGCTGACGTGCACATGCCCGCGAGCGTAGAAATCCTCGAACAAAACGAAGCCTTGCGAGCTGACCCTTCCTTGGCCAACAGCGACCCTGAAGGTGCGGGTTGGTTTTACCGAGTCAAGCTCAGCAATGCGGCTGAGTTGGAGGGGTTGATGGATGCTTCGGCTTATCAGGCGGTCACGGGCTAATACCGCCATGTCTCCATGCAAAAAGGCTGCTCGTTGAGCAGCCTTTTTCTTTGTTTGGACTTGATGCTTGACGCACCAGAATTTATGCACTCAACCCAAGTAGCTGTGTCAGTCGATCTAGGTTCTGTTCGTTGGCTGGCTCAACCATCGCTTTGACAGCTTGCGCCACATGCTTGTCATCAAACGCTTGTCGCCACAGCACATGCGTGCCGCCAACCACTTCGCGGAGTTGCACCGTCAATGTGAAAAATGGCTCGCAGTCGTGGCGAATCGCGATCAGTGACGCAGGCACAAGCTCAGTAAAAACACTTTGATTGGGATAACGCGCCCCATCAGGCCCCACCATGACAAATTTCCAGCGGCCACCGACCTGAAAGTCGAAACTTTCAAACTCGTTGGTAAATCCTTCAGGCCCCCACCAAGTCGCCAACAGCTCTGCCGAAGAAAACGCGTTGTAAACCACTTGCGGCGAGAACGGCAGCGTTCTCTCTGTGCGAAAAATTTGGTCGTGATCCATCTGATTGCCTCAGTCGCTTCGGGGTATCACCAGCGTTACAACGCCTGCCCCAATCGGGCAATACCCTCTTTGATTTTCTCCACATCCGCCGTGGCAAAGCTCAAACGAATCGCGGATGCATCGGGGTCGTTCGCAAAAAACGGTGCGCCCGGTACAAAGGCCACGCCTTTTTCAATGGCACGCTTGGCGAGTTCAGCGCCGTCTTTCACCCTGCCGCCTGCGCCTGTGAGGTTGGCCCAGAAGAACAAACCGCCTTGCGGCTGGGTGAACGTGAGTGCATCTCCCAATTCGCGCTTCAAGGCGTCGCCCATGGCCTGCGCACGCTCGGCGTAGACGCTGCGCACATGCGCCAAAGTGGCGGGCATGCGGCCCGCTTTGAGGTAGTGCGCGGCGGTGGCTTGCGCGAAGGTGGAGGTGTGTGCGTCGCTGAACTGCTTGCACATGGTGGCGCGGGCCAAGAGTTCGGGCGGTGCAATCATCCAGCCCACGCGCAGGCCGGGCGACAACACTTTGCTGAGTGAGCCGCAGTGGATCAACCACTCACGGCTGCCCGGCACTTGGTCGCTCAACGCCAACAACGAAGGTGGCGGTGCATCGCCAAAGTACAGGTCGCCATAGGGGTCGTCTTCCACCACCACGGTTTTGTATTTCACCGCGAGTTCGAGCACACGCAAGCGGCGCTCAAGGCTGAGTGTGGCGCCGCTGGGGTTACCAAAGGTGGGAATGAGGTACACCAGCTTGGGTTTGTGTTGCACCATCATTTCTTCCAGCTTGTCCACTTGCACGCCCTGGGCGTCGATGGGTACGCCCACCACTTGTGGGCCATACAAACGGAAGCACTGGATGGTGGCCAAGAACGTGGGGCCTTCGACCAAGGCCACGTCGTTGGGGTTGAGCAAGGTTTTGGCAATCAGGTCCAACGCTTGCTGGCTGCCGGTGGTGACGATGAGGCCGTTGGCGTCTAAGGCCTTCACGCCTTTGCTGGCCATGAAAGCAGCAAGTTGTTCGCGCAGCGGGTTATAGCCCTCGGTCGCGCCGTATTGCAGGGCGGCACCAGGCTCTTGGGTCAATGCGGCAACGCTTGCTTCGCGAATGCCTTGCACATCAAACATGGCGCTGTCGGGAAAGCCCCCGGCAAAGCTGATGATGCCGGGCTTGCCCAGCAGTTTGAACAGTTCACGAATGGCGGAGGTTTCAACGTTGTTGAGGCGGTCAGCGTACTGCATGGTTGAGGGCATGGTGGGGAATAATGGTCGGATGAAAACACAGCACATTGAGCCTTTTTTTGCGACGCTGAAAGCAGCCAATCCGCAGCCCAATACCGAGTTGGAATATACCAGCGTGTTCGAGTTATTGGCCGCTGTGCTGCTGAGTGCCCAAGCCACCGATGTGGGCGTGAACAAGGCCACGCGGAAGTTGTTTCCGGTGGCCAACACGCCACAGACAATTTTAGATTTGGGCCTCGACGGCCTTGAAAGCTATATCAAGACGATTGGTCTGTGCCACAGCAAAGCCAAACACTTGATGCAAACCTGCCAAATTTTGGTGACGCAGCACCAAGGGCAAGTGCCCCGCACACGCGAAGCGCTAGAGGCCCTGCCAGGCGTGGGCCGAAAAACCGCCAACGTGGTGCTGAATGTGGCCTTCGGTGAGCCCACCATGGCGGTAGACACGCACATTTTTCGCGTGGGCAACCGCACCGGTTTAGCCCCTGGCAAAACGCCGTTGGCGGTGGAAATGCAATTGATGAAACGCATTCCACCTCAGTACTTGGTGGACGCGCACCACTGGCTCATCTTGCACGGGCGTTATGTGTGCCAAGCGCGCAAGCCGCTGTGTTGGCAATGTGCAGTGTCTGAGTTCTGCAGCTTCAAATCCAAAACACCCAAGCCCTGATCAGTGAAATTCTTTTTCGTGCATCCAAGCCGCATGCTTGGGGGCTTGTTTGGTTTGGCTCCACTCTTCGAGCATGTCCCATTTGACGGCATCGAGTTTTTCGTACATTTCGGGCGTCCCCACATCACAGGCCAGCTCTAAGCGGTGGCCGTTGGGGTCGAAGAAGTAAATCGACTTGAAGATGGCGTGGTCAGTGATGCCCAACACCTCCACACCACCCGCTTGCAAGTGGGCCTTGGCCGCCTCCAGCGCGACCATGCTCTCCACCTTGAAAGCGATGTGCTGAACCCATTCGGGCGTGTTGGGGTCGCGCCCCATTTCGGGTGCGGTGGGCAATTCAAAAAATGCCAACACGTTGCCGTTGCCTGCATCTAAAAACACATGCATGTAGGGATCGGGCGCTTTGGTGCTGGGCACCAAGTCTTCGGCAATGGCGAGCACGAAGTTCATGTTCAGGTGCTTGACATACCACTCGACGGTTTCTTTGGCGTCTTTGCAGCGGTAAGCGACGTGGTGAATGCGGTCAATCTTCATGGCGAATCTCCAGTTACAACTTGGGTTCTTGGGTGACGTCGGCGCGTGCCAAGGCCAAGGCTTCGCGCAGCACCTGCATGTCACCGACATGGTTGGCCAACAGCAAGATGAGCTTGGCGTTCACCAAAGCGCTCTGAGCGTCACTCAGTTCGCGGTGGGTGTCGATCAAGGCTTGGTAAAAGTCATCGCCCGGCGTGAAATCGCGAAAGTAGCGTTTGCCTTGTTCGTTGAAATTCGGGGCTAAATTAAGGTGTGGCATGGTGTGTACCTTGTGCTCAAAGATTGCAAGTAGCCAGTGCCAACGCGGCTTGCAGCTGCGCTGGGTTGAAGTGGCGCCAGCGCGCGCACACATGTTGATCTGGGCGTAACAACCACACGCTACCAACCTGTGCGTCGTAGCGCTTGGCAAACAAGGCTTGCGTGTCCACATAAACAGGCTGCCCCTCAATGGCACCGGCATGGCGGCTGATCACGGCGGCATGAACAGGCACAGGCCCATCCGACAGGTCCATCAAGGCTTGACGTGTTGAAGCATCGAGTTGCCCGACTTCATCGACAAACACCAGGCACTGAAAGCTGTGCCCCATTTGGTCTAACAGCCAAGCGTCTTGGCCATTGATTTGAATGGGTGCGTCGTCCATGGGTGCGCCGGGCAGCATATTGCCCTCAAACACATCCGTATCGGGCGTGTTGAGCGCGGACTCAGTGATGAAACTCGGCACCGACAAACGCCCAGAGTTGACCAACTTACGCGCAAACGGGTGATGCCGTGCCAACGCCAAAGCCGCATCACGAAACACGCGACTGGTGGAGGTTTTAGGGGTCAGGAAATCGGTTGAACGGGTGGAGTTCAAAATGTTCTCGTCGGCTGCAAAACCGCGCTCGGTGTTGTACGTGTCGAGCAACGCTTGGGGCGCCAAGCCACGCAACACCAAGGCCAGCTTCCACATCAAGCCATCGGCGTCTTGAATGCCAGAGTTTGCGCCACGGGCGCCGAACGGCGACACCTGATGCGCCGAGTCGCCCACAAACAGCAAGCGCTTGTGGCGAAAGTCTTTCATGCGGCGGCATTGGAAGGTGTAGATGCTGACCCACTCCAACTCAAACGGGCGCTCGTCGCCCAACATGGCTTGCAAACGCGGCAGCACGCGCTCGGGCTTTTTCTCTTCTTCAGGATCGGCATCCCAGCCCAGCTGAAAGTCAATGCGCCACACGTTGTCGGCTTGCTTGTGCAGCAGCACGCTTTGTCCGGGGTGAAACGGCGGGTCAAACCAAAACCAACGTTCGGCCGGAAACTCGGCCTTCATCACCACATCGGCAATCAAGAAACGGTCTTTGAACACATGGCCTTCGATGTCCAAACCCAGCATGCGACGCACAGGGCTGCGCGCGCCGTCACCGACCACCAACCATTCGGCCTCAATCTCAAACTCACCGTCCGGTGACGACACACGCACGCACGCATGGTCGTCGTGCGAGGTGACGCCCGCCACTTGGCATTTCCAGCGAATGTCTACGCCCAGCTCTAAAGCGCGGTTGACCAAGGCTTCTTCCAAGTAGTACTGCTGCAGGTTGATCATGCCTGGGCGCTTGTGACCGGGGTCGGGCACCAAGTTGAATTGGTACACCTCTTCTTGCTGCTTGAAGGTGCGGCCAATGTTCCAACTCACCCCCTTCTCGCACAAGGGCTGGCCCACCCCCAAACGGTCCAAGATCTCCAAGGTGCGCTTGGCGTAACACACGGCACGCGAGCCCACCGACACCGAATCGTCTTCATCAAACAGCAAGACCTCTAAACCTTGCAAGCGTGCGTCAATCGCAGCCGCCAAGCCCACAGGGCCTGCCCCGATGACGATGAGGGGTCTGCGCTGCGGCGGCTGCGTCATCAAGTCGGTCGGTGCGACGTAGTTAAATTTTGGATAGGTGTAGGAACCCATGGCGCTTGTCTCCTATGTGGGCGGCGCATTTTTGATGTTTAAAAGTTTAACATTGGTAAATCAATTTCTCTAAACGAAACTTAATTCACCCATTTAAAAACATCACTTCCATGAAAAAAGGCCACACGCGGTGGCCCTTTTCGAGGAGAGATGAACGATCAGTCCGCGTAGATACCGGCCTTGCGAATCACGGGGCCCCACTTCTTGATTTCAGCCTCCAAATGGGTTTTCAAGCCCGCTGGGGTGACTTTGTCCATCGGCGGCACGTCTGAGCTCAAATCGGCCAAGCGTTGTTTGACCATCGGGTCTTGCAAAGCAGCGCGCAACGCCACGTTGATCTTGTCGATCACCGCAGCAGGTGTGTCTTTGGGTGCGTACATGCCGTGCCAGACCTTGACCTCGAAGCCCTTCAACCCTTGTTCGTCCAGTGTGGGCACGTTAGGCAATGCGCTCAAACGCTTGAGTGTGGTGACGCCATAGACCTTCACGCGCGCTTCTTTGATCAAAGGCACGGTTTGTGTCGTTTGGTCGCACAACAAATCGACTTGGCCGCCCAGCAAATCGTTCATCGCGGGACCGGTACCTTTGTAGGGGATGGTGTTGAGGTCGGTCTCCATGGCGGTCATGAACAGCAAACCACACAAATGAGACACGGCACCTAAACCTGCATTGGCCAACGACACCTTGTCTTTGTTGGCCTTGATGTAGGTTTGCAACTCCGCAAAGTTGTTGGCCGGAAAGTCTTTGCGTGCCAACATGGTCATGGGCACATCGACCACTTGACCGATGTATTCAAAGTCTTTCAACGGATCGAAGGTCAGCTTTTTGTAGAGCGCAGGCGCGGTGGCCATGCCCATGTGGTGAATGAAGATGGTGTAGCCGTTCGGTGCGGCACGCGCCACGCGCGAAGCCGCAATGGTGCCGCCAGCACCCACCGTGTTTTCAACCAACACGGTTTGCCCCAAAGACTTGCCCATAGGAATGGCAATCATGCGTGCCACGACGTCTGTTGGACCACCCGCGGCAAAAGGCACCACCAAGACGATGGGCTTGTCTGGGAATGCGGGAGCTTGGGCATTTGCCGCGCCAGTCACCACGCCACACGCCGCAGCGCATGCCAACAGCAAAGTTTTCAGTTGTCGTTTCATGCTTGTCTCCAATTATAAAAATTAGCTGTGCGCATCATCGTTGACGATGCGTATCACTGTGAATCCTTGATTACCCGCGCTCTCATGCCTGCGACAAGATTTGCCGAGCCAAACGCAACACGGGCGGGTCGACCATCTTGCCGTCCACGCTGAACGCGCCGCCTCCGGCAGCCACTTCCGCCGCCAACACGCGTTTGGCCCAGTCTTGTTGAGCGCCTGTGGGGGTGAACGCTTGGCGGACTGGGTTCAGTTGTGCAGGGTGAATGCACAACTTTGCAAAAAACCCAAAGCGTCTGCTGCGCGCAGCATCTGTTTGCACCAGCGTCATATCTTGTGTACTCGTGCTCACGCCATCAATCGGTGGCGACAAGCCTGCACCACGCGAAGCCAAGACCAGCTGAAAGCGCACAGGGCCCAGCTCGACCTCATCGGCCTCACACGCCATGCCCAAGTCGGCTTGCAAGTCCAAGTGCCCCAAAGCCAAGCGCAGAACCTGCGGGGCTTGCGCGATGGCATCGAGAGCGCGCACACCTTGGGCTGTTTCGATCAAAGGAATGAGTTGCATCTGTGCGGAGCCCGCATGCGCGACACGCTGGAGCTCAGCCACCGATTCGGCTTTGGGCACCATCACGGCAGTCAAACCTTCCAGCGTCGACAACCATGTCAAATCAGCCTCCGCCTCTGCGCCGTTGAGGGCATTGATGCGAATGAGCACACGCGCACGTTGCGAGACCGACCATGCGCCCCAAGCCACACGGATCGCTTCGCGCGCCACGGCTTTGTCGGTCAACGGCACCGCGTCTTCAAGGTCCAAAATGATGGCATCGGCGCCGCTGGTCAAAGCCTTGTCAAAGCGATCTGGGCGATGGCCCGGCACAAACAAAAACGTGCAAGCGCGGGCGAACGGATGAAGGTCAGACATCGTCACCGTCAAACCCGCGAAGGCAACACACGCTGCACGTGAGGCCACTGCATCACCTGCCAAAGCTGGGCCACAGCAGCGGTCATTTCTTCAGGCGTGGCGCCACTGCTGTGCGCCGCAAGACGCAAGGCTTTGGCCGTGATTTCGTCGCGGCTCAGGGTGTTGCCTGGGTCGCCCTTGGGCTCATCCACACGCCCTTGTAACACGCGACCGTCCGTCGTGTGCACGGTGACCTTGCCAATCCAGCGCTGCGGATAAGCGGTGTCCACCTCTGGGTCCAACTGCATCTCGACCTTGTCACGCAAGGCTTGGGTGATGTCGTCTTTGAAATGCTGGTCAAACTCGCTCAGGCCTGCATGCTCAAAGCGCGCCACCAAGGCCAGCACCGTGCCCATGCTGAACTTGCTTTGGTGGACAGTGCTGGGGTTGGTGACAGGGCCCAACACATCAATCGCCCCTTGGTGCACATGGGTGACGACGCGGTCCAAATCCGCAATTTTCAGCTGGTGGTCTTGCATCACTTTCAGCAAGGCATCGGCCGCGGGGTGTGTGTGACGGCATGAGGCGTGGTACTTGAACGATGTTTCGGCAGTGGCCCAACGTGTGCCTAAACCCTCGGTGAGTTTGCGCACATCGGCATCGCTGGACATGCCAGCAGCCATGCCTTGTGGACCTTCCAAAATTTGTGCCGCACCGGTGAAGTTGTCTTTGGCCAAATAAGCGGCCATCAAACCGGCACCTGCCGCATGGGCAGTGTGCAGTTGTTTGGAGTCTGCCGCAGTGCGCAAGAACTCCCACAAGCCTGCAGACTGTGTGCCTGCTGAGCCAAACGCGTGTTGCATCTGCGTGGCATTGAGACCCAACAAATGCCCCACCGCAGCCGCAGCCGCCAAGGTGCCCGCCGTACCCGTGGTGTGAAACACGCGGTAATGCGAGCGTCCTAAAAACTCACCCACGCGAATGCCCACCTCATAACCCGCCACGGCCGCGGTGATGAGCTGCGCACCGCTCGCACCCAAAGCTTGCGCCACGGCCAACACGGGCGAGAACACCACCGTGGCGGGGTGAAACACAGAGCCGTTGTGCACATCGTCTTGCTCTGCCACATGCGATGCAGCCGCATTGGCCATCGCAGCCCAATAGGGGCTCGTGGTGCTGCGGTTGGTCAACACCTCGCTGGGACCCGATGCGGGGCCCATGCTCAAGGCAAACTTGGTCAATGTCTCAACAGGACGCGAGCCATGCCCCGCGATGGCTGAGCCAAACCAATCAACCCACAGGTCTTCGGTTTTGCGCAGCACATGGTCGGGAATGTCCGCCGTCTTCAAGTTCGCAGCAAAGGCTGCAAGCGTGGCGGTGGCGCTGGTGGTCGTGCTGGAGGTAAATGCATTCATCGTTGAACTCCCAGTTCTTTCAAAATAGCATCGGTGTGCTCGCCCACTTTGGGAATGGCACCCATGCGGTAATCAAATGCGCTTTGCTTGCCGGGCGGCAACAAGGCCGGTAATTCGCCCGCAGGCGAATCGACCGAGGTCCAGCGCTCACGCGCTTTGAGCTGCGGATGGGCCCACAACTCAGCCATGGTGTTCATGCGGGCGTTGGCGATTTGTGCCACATCCAAACGTTCAATCACTTGTGCAGCGGTCAACGCGGCAAAGGTGTCGAGGATGATTTTTTGTAAATCGTTGCGGTTGGCGTTGCGTCGGGCATTGCTGTCAAAGCGTGCGTCTGAGGCCAGTGCGGGCTGTTGCAGCACGTGCTGGCAAAACTGCACCCACTCACGTTCGTTTTGCAAACCCAACATCACTGTGCCGCCATCGCCTGCGGCGAAGGGGCCATACGGATAAATGGTGGCATGTGCAGCGGCGCTGCGTGGCGGTGGCGAGGCGTTGTCCATCGCGTAATACATGGGGTAACCCATCCACTCGCCCAAGGCTTCGAGCATGGAGACATCAATGTGCGAGCCCTCGCCTGTCTTGTCGCGCTGAATCAGCGCCGACAAGATGTTGGTGTAGGCATACATGCCCGCGGCGATGTCGGCAATGGAGTTACCGCTCTTGCTGGGGTGATCGGGCGTGCCAGTGATGCTCAAGAAACCCGCTTCACTTTGGATGAGCAAGTCGTAGGCTTTTTTATCGCGGTACGGACCGTCGTTGCCGTAGCCGGAAATGTCGCAGACGATGAGGCGCGGGTTCTCAGCCCGCAAAGTGGCCGCGTCGAGGCCCATACGTCCGGTGGCACCGGGTGCAAGGTTTTGTACCAACACATCGGCCTTGGCAATGAGCTGTTTGAGCACGGCCAAATCTTGCGGGTCTTTCAGGTCCAGCGCCAAACTTTCTTTGGAGCGATTGACCCACACAAAGTGCGAGGACTGGCCTTTGGCGCGTTGGTCGTAGGCGCGGGCAAAGTCACCGGCGCCGGGGCGTTCCACCTTGATCACGCGCGCGCCCAAATCGGCCAACTGGCGCGTGCAAAACGGCGCGGCAATCGCGTGCTCTAAAGACACCACCGTGATGTGGTCGAGGGGGCGTACGGGTTGTGTGCTCATCGTGGCCCCTCAGAATGAACGTGGCAAGCCCAGCAAGTGCTCGGCAACGTAAGAGAAGATCATGTTGGTTGACACCGGCGCCACTTGGTACAAGCGGGTCTCGCGGAACTTGCGCTCAATGTCGTACTCGCAGGCAAAGCCGAAACCGCCATGCGTTTGCAAACAGACGTTGGCCGCTTCCCAGCTCGCCTTGGCTGCGAGGTACTTGGCCATGTTGGCTTCGGCACCGGCGTTTTGCATGGCGTCGATTTTTTCGCAGGCCTTCCAGCGCATCAAGTTGGCTGCTTCGAGTTCGATGAAGGCATCAGCAATGGGGAACTGTACGCCTTGGTTTTGACCAATGGGGCGGCCAAACACCACGCGCTCGTTGGCGTATTTGCTGGCGCGGTCGATGAACCAGTAGCCGTCGCCAATGCACTCTGCGGCAATCAAGGTGCGCTCAGCGTTCAGCCCGTCCAGCAAGGTCTTGAAGCCTTTGCCCTCTTCACCCAGCAGCGCGTCTTCGGGGATTTCGAGGTTGTCAAAAAACAGCTCATTGGTTTCGTGGTTGACCATGTTCAGGATCGGGCGCACGGTCAGCCCGTTGCCAATCGCAGTCTTCAGATCAATCAGGAAGCAAGACAAGCCCTCGGAGCGTTTCGTCACCTGATCCAACGGCGTGGTGCGCGCCAGCAAGATCATCAGGTCGCTGTGCTGGATGCGCGAGATCCAAACCTTCTGGCCATTGATGACCCAACGGCCATCTTTCTTGACCGCCGTGGTTTTGAGCTTGGTGGTGTCGCTGCCGGTGGTGGGTTCGGTCACGCCCATGGACTGGATCCGCAACTCGCCCGTGGCGATCTTGGGTAGGAACTTGTCTTTTTGCGCTTGCGAGCCACTGCGCACGATGGCGTTCATCACATACATCTGGCCGTGGCAGGCGCCGGAGTTGCCGCCCGAGCGGTTGATCTCTTCCATGATGACCGAGGCCTCGGCCATGCTCAGGCCAGAGCCGCCATATTCCTGCGGAATCAGCGCGGCCATCCAGCCAGCCTTGGTGAGTGCGTCGACGAACGCTTCGGGGTAGCCCCGCGCTTCGTCAACCTTGCGGTGGTATTCGTCGGGGAACTGGGCGCAAAGGTCGCGCACAGCGTCGCGGATGTCTTGGTATTGGTCGGGGGTGTGCAACATGAAAGTCTTCTTTTTAATTCAATGGTTCAGCCGAGCTCGGCGGTGGCTTGCATGGTCAGCCAGCCTTCGTGGTCTTGCGCCCAAAGACGCACATGTTTGCCATCGGCTTGTGGTTGACCGTTGACACGCAAGATGCGTTGATCGCCGCACTCAAACGTGGGACGCAGCGCTTTGAATTCAAAGCGTTGGATGGGGCGGTCGGTATGACGACGCACAAGGTCCACCAACAAAGTGGCAATCAACGGACCATGCACGATGAGGCCTGGGTAGCCCTCGACCTCCGTGACGTATTTGCGGTCGTAATGAATGCGGTGGCCGTTGAAGGTGAGCGCGGAATAGCGGAACAGCAACACATCATCGGGGGCGATGTCGCGTTGCCATAGATCCCCCACAGGCTCGCCCTGCGCCAGCAAACTGGCGGCAGCCACAGGCGCTGGCACAGGGTTACCAGGCTGCGCTGCGGGGCGGTACACGATGTCGTGTTCTTCGGTCAAACACAAGCCTTGTGCGTTATGCACCTCATGCTTGACGAGCACAAACAACAAATCGCCCGTGCGCCCCGATTTGTGCGTGACAGATTGGATGGTGGAGACGCGCTTGACCACATCACCCACGCGCAGAGGCGCATGCCACTGCAAACGCCCGCCCGCCCACATGCGACGCGGCAGCGGCACAGGCGGCAAAAAACCACCGCGCTTGGCATGACCATCAGGGCCGATCTCGCTTTGACGGTGATGGGGCAAAAAGAACAGCCAATGCCACAACGCAGGCAAGGCGGTGCCTGCGACGGGTAAAGGGTCCTCACGATCAAGCGTGGCACTCAAGGCGCGCAAGGGTGCGGGCGTGATGAGGTCTTCTAGGGTTTCGCTGCGACCTTGCCAAGTTTGCAAGTGAGCGAGGGTTTGGGGGTCGAGGTGGGTGGTCATAGGTCAATCAATCGAAGCGCCTGATTTTTTAACGATCTGCGCCCAGCGCGCAATGTCGTCATTCAACAGCGTGGCAAATTGCTCAGGGGTCGTGGGCGCCGCCATTTCAACGCCTTGCAGCTCCAGCTTCTCGCGCAGGTCTTTGGCCGCCAAGGTCTTGGTCATGGCGTCTTGCAGTTTGGCCTGCACCTCGGCAGGAACACCTGCGGGGGCGAAGAGGCCAATCCACAAAGTGCCTGTGTAACCAGGGACCACTTCAGACAGGGCCGGCACATCGGGCAACGCTGGCGAACGTTTGGGGCTGCTGACCGCCAAAGGTTTGAGCTTGCCCGCTTTGATGTGTGCCAACGAGGACGGCAAACTGGCAAACACGAGAGGCAATTGACCGCCCAGCACGTCGTTGAGCGCAGGCGCCACGCCTTTGTAGGGCACATGCTGTAAGTCGATACCGGCCATGCTGTTGAGCATCTCGCCCAACAAGTGGTTCAAGGTGCCGTTACCCGCCGAGGCGTATTGGTACTGGCCAGGTTTGGCTTTGGCCATGGCGATGAGATCTTTCATCGACTTGGCGGAAAAGTCTGCATTGGCCAACAACACATTGGGCACGGCGCCAATCAAGGCGATGGGTTTGAAATCTTTGACGGGGTCAAAGCCCGGGTTTTTGTAGAGGGCGGGGTTGATCGCTTGGCTGCTGCTGATGGTCATCAACAAGGTGTAGCCGTCTTTGGCCGACTTGGCCGCGAACTGCGTGCCGATGTTGCCACCTGCACCAGGACGGTTTTCGACCGCCACGGGCGAACCCAGCACCTCAGAAAGCTTTTGACTCACCACACGGCCCACGATGTCATTGGTGCCGCCTGCCGTTTGGGGCACGATCATCAAAATAGGACGACTGGGGTAGGCCGACTGCGCCATGACACTGCCTGCCGCAACGCACACACAAGCACCGCACAACGCACGCAAAACCATGCGACGTGACCTCAATAAAGGCTTGATCATCCACATCTCCAAAATAAGTGTGCGGATGTTCGGTGGTTTGGTGCGCAAGCGCAATCGGTCATTTCCAGACCCAGCCTTTTGTTTTTCCGAAGGCTTGGATTCAACCGCATTAACATTACGCCATGCATTTCGACCTGAATGACCTCCGGCTTTTTGTGTGGGCCGCCGATGAAGGTAGCCTGACCAAGGCGACTGCCAAACAACACCTGTCACTGGCCGCGGCGAGTGCGCGTATCAAAGCACTCGAAGCCCAAACCGACTTACCGCTTTTGTACCGAGAAGCACGTGGCGTACGCCTGTCACCACCGGGACAAGCATTCTTGCACCACGCCCGTTTGATGCTCCGTCAGGTTGACCAAATGCGGGGCGATTTACAAGAATACGGCGGCGGCTTACGCGGTCATTTGCGGGTGTTTGCTAACACCACCGCCGTGACCGATTTTTTGCCAGAAATCTTGCCCGAGTTTTTGGCAGACAACCCGAAGGTGAACATCGACCTTCAAGAAAAACCGAACGCTGACATTGCACGCGGCGTGCAAGATGGACGAGCTGACATTGGCATCGTAGCGGGTCAAGTTGACACCTTGGGCCTCCAAAGCCTGCACTTCAGCACTGACCGCTTGGTGCTGGCCACCGCCAAAAACCACCCTCTGGCTCAACGTCAAAAAGTCGCGTTTGTGGACACACTCGACGAAGATGCCGTGGGCATGCACCATGGCAGCACCTTGCAAACCTTCTTGGGCCAAGTGACCGAACGTTTGGGCAAACCCCTGAAGCTGCGCATTCAACTCTCCAGTTTTGATGCCATGTGCCGCATGATTGGCGCCGGCGTGGGAGTGGGCATCGTTCCTGAGTCTGCCGCCAGACGCAACCAAGACGCCATGAACTTGGCTTTGGTCGAGCTCAGCGACGCATGGAGCGTGCGTGAGCGCTACATCTTGACGCGTGACCAAGCCGCCCTTCCCGCCTATGCCCAATCGTTGATCGCGCTCCTGTGCGCGCACTACGCCCCCCTAAAAACGCCCATGAACAAGGCAACAAACGCGTCAACAAACTGAAGCGCTCAAGCCACCAAGTCTTGCAACACCTCGCGAGCCACGTGCTGATCCAAGTAATCCGCCAAACCTTCAAACACTGTTTCTAGTGTGGGGGTTTGTGCGCCAAACAAAGCGTGCAACACCGCAGGATCGTCAAACAAACCATGCAGGTACGAGCCCATGACGTTGCCCGCCTCGTTTTGCCACGTCAAACCAGGCATCGCCTCGTGAGGCACCACGCCTGCGGCAGCCATCGCCGCATGCGCCTGCGTTTGCCCGTGATGAATTTCATAGCCACGCACGGACACTCCCGACAAGGCAGACCACACGCCTCTGACCTGCACAAATCGCGCATCGGTGCGCAACACGGTTTTGTCTTCAGCAAACACCGTCACCAGTGGCAACAGCCCCAAGCCGGGTGCATTGCCATCAATGCCGAGTGTGTCAATCAAGGCTTCTCCCAACATTTGCAAGCCGCCACAAATGCCCAACACAGCCCCGCCACGCTGTGCGTGTTCAGCCACGGCAGCGTCTAAGCCTTGGGCACGTAACCACGCCAAATCGCTGCTGGTGTGTTTGGAGCCGGGCAAGATGACCCAGTCGGTCGCAGCGTTCAAACCCGCCAAATCGGCAGGGCTTCGTGCCCACAGAAGACGTAAGCCTGGCACATTTTTGAGAGGTTGAAACTCATCGAGGTTGCTGATGCGCGGATAGGCGATGACGGCCACCGTGCGGGTGACCACCCCTGTCGCAAGGCTGCGGTCATCAAACACGCCGTCCTCTTCGGGCAAACCGTGCTGCCACCACATCGGCAACACCGCCACCGTGGGCACACCGGTGAGCGCTTGCAGCATCTCGGGGGCAGGCGCCAACAACGACGCGTCTCCGCGAAACTTGTTGAGTACAAAGCCGCTGATGCGCGCTTGGTCTTCCGGCGGCAACAAAGCCCAAGTGCCGTACAAATGGGCAAAGGCACCCCCTTTGTCAATGTCGGTCACCAACAAGCAGCGCGCACCGGCATGACGGGCTACGCGCAGGTTGACGATGTCGTTGGCCATGAGGTTGATCTCGGCGGGCGAGCCTGCGCCCTCGATCACCACCACGTCGTTCTCGGCACGCAAAGCGTCGAGCGATGCGGCGATGTGTGGCCATACTTTTTCACTGCGACCGCGCCATGGCGTGTGGGTGAGCGCATGGTTGACCTCACCGAGCAACACCACTTGGCTGTGGGTGTCGGCTTCGGGCTTGAGCAGCAAAGGGTTCATGCGCACATCGGGCTCAACGTTGGCGGCCAAGGCCTGAAAGTATTGGGCAGCCCCCACCTCGCCCAAGCCATTGGGCGAGGCCACGACGCGGGCGTTGTTGCTCATGTTCTGCGCTTTGAAGGGTGCAACTTTCAAGCCTTGACGTGCGTACCAGCGGCACAGTGCCGTGGTCAACCAACTCTTACCTGCCCCACTGGAGGTGCCCAACACCATCACACACTTGGCCGTCATGGCGAACTCCTGTTTGTATTGAATTTAGTCTTCAATGCCGCGTTGCGCCGGAACGCCTGCATTGAAGGCGTGTTTGATTTTGGTCATCTCGGTCACGGTGTCGGCCAGCGCGATCAGCTCTGGTGGGCAACGCCTGCCCGTCATGCACACATGCACGTCTTTGGGACGTTGGCTCAAGGTGGTCAGCACATCGTCCAAAGGCAACCAACCGTAAATGAGTGGGTAGGTCATTTCATCCAACACCACCAAGAAATACGCGCCGCTCAAAATAGCAGCCTTGGCTTTTTGCCAGCCATCACGCGCGAGCTGCGCCGAATGATCGAGGTCTTTGCTTTTCCAGCTGAACCCATCACCCAAACCTTCCACCGAAATACCGAGTTGTTCAAACATGCGGTGCTCACCAAAGCGCGCGCTGGGCACTTTCATGAACTGGTAAATCTTCACCGCTTTGCCGCGTCCATGTGCACGCAAAGCCAAACCAAACGCTGCCGTACTTTTGCCTTTGCCATCCCCCGTGTTGACAATGAGCAAGCCACGGCGCTCAGCCTGCGGGGTGACACGCATGTAGTTGACTGGCGGTTGTTCAATGTCCATAGATTGACGCCCGAACTAGAGCTTAGGGACAGCCACCCATTGGCCATCCAACGCATGAATGGCAATGCGTTTGTCGAACACAGCTTCAACCGCACGGTGTGTGACGGCATCGGCACATGGGCCTTGGTGCACAACACGGCCCGCTTGCATGACCACCAGGTCGTCAGCATGCAAAGCCATACCCACCTCGTGCAGCACGCTCACGACCGTGGTGTTTTGCGAAGTGAGGCAGCGCACCTGCTCTAGCCAATCCACTTGATGCGGGGGGTCGAGGTTGGCCAAGGGTTCGTCCATCAACATGACTTGCGCTTGCACGGCCATGGCGCGGGCCAACAGCACGCGTTGGCGCTCACCGCCTGAGAGCTGCCCCAACGAACGCTCGCGCCAATCCCAAGCACCTGTGGCTTGCAAGGCCGTCTCGACAACCGCATGATCTTTGACGCTGGGGGCAGCCAGCCAGTCTTGATGCGGGATGCGCCCAAGCATGACCACATCCCACACACGCAAGTCGTCTGACGCCGATTCGTTTTGGCCCAACCAAGACAGCTGCTGCGCCCGCTGCTTGCGATCCATCGCCACCAAGGCTTGATCAAACAAAAAGATGCGGCCAGTGACAGGCAGCAATCCTGCCATCGTTTTCAGCAAGGTGGATTTACCCGCGCCATTGGGCCCCACGACGCTGGTCCAACGCCCCGCGGTAAACGACAGATCTATGCCGTGCAACACCTCGTGCCCTCCAAGAGACACATGCACATCACTCAAGCGCAAAGCGACGGACGTTGCACTCATGGCGCGGCCCTCGATGTTTGGCTGCGGTACATGAGCCACAGCAAATACCCGCCGCCGAGCACCGCGGTCAACACGCCCACAGGCATCTCTTGTGGCGACAGCAGCAGGCGAGCCAGCAAATCTGCCGCCAACAACAAAACGCCCCCCATCAAGGCCGACAACAACACGATCCAGTTGTGTTGGGTCTTCACCACCGAGCGCACCAAGTGCGGCGCCGCCAAGCCCACGAACGCGACCAAGCCCGTTTGTGCCACAGCCGTGCCCGTCGCCAGCGCCAACACACACACCAGCGCCACACGCACGGGAACAAGCGGTAGCCCCAAGCTCAAGGCTGTGGATTCACCCAAACTCAAGGCATCGAGCACACGGCTCAAAGCAAAGGCCAACACCAAGCAAACCAGCAACACACCAAGCATCAGCACACATGCGTTCCAGCCGATGAAGCTGGTGGAGCCCAACAAAAAGCCCTGCATGCCTTGCAACACATCGGGACGCATGAGGGTGATCAACGAAGCCACCGCACCGAACACCACCCCCACAATCACGCCAGCCAACAACAAGCGCAAGGTGTGCTGCACACCACGTGCCAGCACCAACGTGAGTAACACCGCCAAGACCGCGCCCACAAACGCGGCGCCTGTCAAACCCAATCGCACCAAAAACTCAGCCGCAAACGGATTGCCACCAAACAGCGCAAGAGCAACGGCCACCCCCAGCGATGCACCCGATGCACTCCCTAATAAATAAGGGTCGGCCAACGGGTTACGAAACAAGCCCTGCGCCAACGCCCCCGCCAACCCCAGCAACGCGCCAGCAGCGCAAGCGCCCACGCTACGCGGCAAACGGATGTCCCACACAATGTGCCAAGCGGTGTCGTCGTGCAAAGCGCTGAACCAACTTTCGATGCCGGTACTGCCCACAGCACTGCCCAGCGCAATGCCCAAGGCACACAACATCAAAAGGCCCAACGCCACGACTCGCGCAGAGCAACGTGCGCCTTGGTACGTCATGGCGCACCTTTGGCTTTTTGGGTTTCAGCTTTCTCAGTCAAGCACTTGGCCATCAAACGTGCGGCCTCGGCCATGCGCGGACCTGCGCGCACCAACACATCTGACTCTTCAGATTTGAAATGGCACACACGTTGCGTGCGCATAGCCTGCATGTTTTGCCAACCCGGCCGTGTGGCCATGTCGGCAAAATTGCTATCGCCCACCATGATGATGTCAGGCTGGGCGCGCACCACAAACTCAGGGTTGATTTTTGGAAAAGGACCGAGCGATGCAGGCAAGATGTTGCGTGCTCCCAAGCGCTGCAACGTCTCGCCAATGAACGACGACTCGCTGGCGCCATACGGAGCGCGGCTGACTTCAAAGTACACGCGCTGCCCTTTGGCTTGCGAGGGAATAGATTGGGCAGCGGCATTGACTGCGGCGTCGATGTGACGCCAAACACGATCCCTCTCTTGCACGGGAACATCCAGCGCTTGGGCGACGATGCGCATCACGCGCTGCACATCGGCATGCGAGCGTGGCTCTAAAGCGAGCACCGTCAGGCCCAAAGCAGCAAAGCGCTCAGCACCTCGCGCAGAGGTGGCCATCAGCACCAAGTCTGGTTTGGCCGCCACCACACTCTCAATATTGGGGTCGATACCACCGCCCATGCGCGGCAACTTAGCAAGACTCTCAGGCCAATTGGAATAACGATCCACACCCACCAGTTTTTGGCATTGCCCCAAAGCACACACTGTTTCGGTGAGCGAGGGCAACAGGCTGACAATTCGTTGCGGAGGTTGGGTGATGGTCACCTCCACTTGACGGTCATCGCGCAACACGACGGCTTGGGCGATGGCGCTGAAGCCCAAGACTGCGTGCAACGCAACCCGACAAAGCACGCTGATGCGTTTAAGCATGCGTCGCCTCCCACTGCTGAATGATGCGGTGTAGTTGCGCCAAACCATCGGTCAAGGCCGCAGGGCCCGGTTGCAAGATGTCAGCAGATTTGATTTCAAAAATTTGGTGCGTCCGCACAGCAGGCACGTCTTGCCAGCCTTCACGGACCGCTACTTTCTCGGGGCGAAACTTCTTGCCGCACAGCGAACCAATGATGATGTCAGGCGCACGCTCAACGATGGTTTGTCCGCTCGCAATGATTCGGTCTTTGCCCATGGGCATTTGCGCTAACTCTGGAAAACAGTCATCGCCGCCAGCAATGCCGATCAACTCAGACACCCAACGGATACAGCTGATGTGGGGTTCGTCCCACTCCTCAAAATACACCTTGGGTCTGCGCTTGAATGTGGCTGCCGTTCTTTGAATAGCCTCTAACTGTGCGCGCATGCCTTGCAAGCGCTGCAGCCCCTGCTCGGCTTGACCAACCATCGCCGCGACTTGGTACAACATCGCACATATCTCGTCGACACTGCGCTGGTTAAACACCGTCACCTGCACACCTGCACGGATGAGCAAGGCTGCAATGTCTGCTTGCAAATCAGAAAAACCAAACACGCAATCGGGCTTGAGCGCCAAGATTTTGTCAATCTTGGCGCTCAAGAACGCACTGACTTTGGGCTTTTCATCACGCGCACGACGCGGGCGCACGGTGTAACCCGAGATGCCCACAATGCGCGCCTCTTCCCCCAGCAGATACAGCCACTCCGTCGTTTCCTCGGTGAGGCAGACGATGCGTTGGGGAAGAAGATCAAGCATTCAAGTTACTTGGGTTGGTATTGCAAGGTGGCGAAGATGCCGCGGCCTGGGGTGTTGTAGCCATAGGCCAATTGATACTGACGATCAAAGGCATTTTCTAACTTCACACGCGCGGTCCATTCGTTGTCGATCTTACGGCTGGCATAGAAAGACCAAAGCGCGTAACCACTCAAAGTCACAGGCTCAGCGGGATAAGGTGAGTAATTAAAGTCACTGCGAGCGCCCGACGTATAAACCTTGGCGCCAACGTCATATGCCCCCAGCGGACGCGAAATATCCACGGAGCCATAGTGACGAGCGCGTCGTGTCAATGCGGTTTGCTCACTGACGTTCCATGGGTCTTGCGCAACAAGAGATGCCTTCACACTATGCCCGCGCCAGTTTGCACGCAAGGTTGCCTCCAAACCTTTGTTTTTGAGCTCCCCCACATTCACATAAGAAAAGTTTTGATAAACGATCGCATCCGTGGTTGAGGTTTCGAAGTAAACCAACTTAGCCAATGCTTGATCTGATTTGTAGGCAACACCTGCTTCACGCGCAACATGTGTTTCAGGCGTGAGCGATGCGTTTTTATAAGTCTCATAGGCTGTTGGTGCTCGAAAAGCCGACGACACCGTAGAAGTCAAACGCCAATCAGCGTTGAGCTGGTAGCCAAGTCCCAACAAGCCTGTCGACGACTTGGTGTTGTTGGACTTTGAAACGCTAGAGGCTGTTCGGTCTACATCCACATCGTCATGTCGCAAATTCATTTGTACGGTGAATTTATCCAACGTGCTGGTTAGCCCTGCGAAATAACCCAAAGTTTCACGACCAGAGGTGTAGCTGTTTTGTTGTGAAAATTTTTCACTCAACTTATCAATCCCGAAATGCGCCACTGTTTGATCGCTCAATTGGTAGGAGTTCGACCAACGCACAGCATTTTGACGCCCCTCATACTCACCATTGGGTGTGCTCGTGCCATAAACAGTGGTCAACGCACCATCCACATAATCGCGGTAATTAAAATTGGAATGTGACAAATCTAACGTACTGACCCACTGGTCGTTCACCACAAACTTCGCAAAACCACCTAGAGCATCGCTGCTGGTTTTAAATTGTTGGCGTGTGGTGTTGGTATACCAGTCAGAGTCGTAATCTGTGGCGGACGACTGCAATCTTGCACGCAGCCCGATTTTCAAATCAGCATTAATCTTCTTATCCACGCGACCAGAAACAAACTTGCTCGAGGCGCCATCTTTGGCAGGATTAATTCCCGAATTTTGTTGCGCGTTCATCGCAGAAAACCCATCCGTGTTTGTTTGTCCTGCGTTGACGTTAAAACCGTAATCATCCACACGACCGCCATAGCCGAGATCCAGCGAAGATGTGTTGCGCGAACCGTAAGTGATCGAACCATAGGCATTGGGCTTCACCGAGCCTTGGCGCGTTTGGATATTGATCACACCACCAATCGCAGACTCGCCATAGAGCGCGCCGGCGTTGCCACGCAATATTTCAATGCTCTCAATTTGAGCAAGCGGCAAATTGGTCGTTGTCAAGGCACCAGCACCATCGGTTTGTGCCCTGACACCATCGATCAAGATCACAACACTTTTGCTTTCTTGACCGCGCAAGAAAAACGAAGTCGTCGCACCAGGCCCACCTGTGCGGCCAAATTCAAAACCGGCTTCGCCCTGAATCAAGTCAGCCAGCGATCCCGCTTGGGACTTCTCAATGTCTTGGCGTGTGATCACCGACACGGAGGAAAGAACCTCCGACAAAGGCTGCTCCATGCGTGAAGCAGAAATGACCACCGGATTAATTTCAATGCCTTGTGCCTGAACGCTAGCCGCGACAGCCAAAGACACAACAGAAAGCACAGGCGCAGAAAAACGCGCGAGTTCACGCGCACGCAGACGAATAGATTTATTCATGATTTAAATACCAACTTTTTTGCTCTCACCGCCTTCCCCGACAGTGCTTGAGCGTTCAAGCAGCACGTTTTTAGACGCACTGCCACCTTGTTGGCCGGTATCCGGGCTGGCGGAGACTACCTCTGTCGCCTTCCCAAACGCTTGTTCAAGGCGCTCAGTGGCTTGTGTGACAGAAGCGGAGCCAAAGGGCTCGTCCGCTTGACCGTTGCGGGGGCAGCGCAGGTTGGGTGTTGTCGAGCGAGCGACGCGACCTTCCTGCTTCCCGTTGAACTGCAGCATGTGAACCACGCTGCGAGCACCAACAGCTGAAATTTTAGCGGCTAACCTTTCAGCCACCTTAAAATGTCTCTGCCATGCCAAACACACACCTGATCGATCAAATTGCCGAACGCGTGGAGCGTTTGCTGTTGCGTCACGAAGAACTGATGCGCACCAACGCTTTGCTGAGTGCACAAGTGCAAGAACTCACGCACGAGCGCGATCTGATGAAGTCGCGTTTGAGCGCCGCGCGTCATCGGATTGATGCATTGATTGAACGCCTGCCACAAAGTACGGCAGTGAAGGACAAAGCATGAAACAGATTGAAGTTCAAATCATGGGTCAAGGCTATGTGTTGGGCTGCCCTGAGGGTGGCGAAACACGCTTGGGGCAAGCGGTG
This sequence comes from Limnohabitans sp., assembly GCF_031539175.1. Lineage (GTDB taxonomy): Bacteria > Pseudomonadota > Gammaproteobacteria > Burkholderiales > Burkholderiaceae_C > Limnohabitans. The sequence continues at coordinate 64,998 of NZ_JAVKLQ010000051.1, forward strand.
GGCAAAGTTGACGAGGCCATGTGCAAAATTCGCGATGCCGGAAAAATCAAAGCGCGTGACCGTATTGCTGTACTCGCCGCACTGAATTTGGCGTTTGACTTGACCGACCGCCCCACTTCGGTGCCAACCGAAGGCGATCACAGTGCATCGACATCACAATTGCTGACGCTCTTGAAGCGGCTCGACAACGTGCTCGCAAGCGACAACCAATTGCTCTAAAGCAGGCCTACAATGGTTTGGTCTGCAAGTCCTTGGGGCTTTATATTTCCTTGAACCAATGCTCATATGAGCCCGGGCTTGGAACATCGTTTGATGAGCGTGATCGTCTCGCGTCAGATGAACCCAACGTCAAACTGACCTCGCCCACCTGAACCCCCGGTTCAGGATGACGGCCCCGAGGCCCTTGCAGACACCTTCTTTTTATGTCTTAAGGCTTCGCCCTCTCATGGACCTCCAACCCCAACTGATTTTTGAACTCGCCGCGTTAGGCATTTGCACAGGTTTTCTGGCTGGTTTATTGGGCATCGGTGGTGGCATGGTGATGGTGCCATTCATCACCATCATGTTGTCCCAACGCGGCGTTGACGCCAACTTGGCCGTCAAGATGGCCATCGCCACCTCGATGGCCACCATCATCTTCACCTCTATCTCTAGCGTGCGCGCCCACCACAAACGTGGCGCCGTGCGTTGGGATTTGGTCAAAGGTTTGGCACCCGGCATCGTCTTGGGCAGCATGATTGGCAGCTTGGGCGTGTTCGCGATTCTCAAAGGCTCTTACCTAGCCACGTTCTTTGGCTTGTTTGTTGGCTTTTCAGCGACACAAATGTTTCTAGACAAAAAACCTGCACCAACGCGCCAAGTCCCCGGTCCTGCGGGCTTGGCCGGTGCAGGCGGTGCGATTGGATTTTTGTCAGGTTTGGTCGGCGCGGGTGGCGGCTTTATCAGCGTGCCCTTCATGGCATGGTGCAACGTGGCGATTCACAATGCCGTAGCCACCAGCTCGGCACTGGGTTTCCCGATTGCGCTGGCCAACGTGCTGGGCTATGTGATCAGCGGTCGCTCGGTCGAGGGCTTGCCCGCTGACGCATTTGGCTACATTTGGGTGCCCGCATTGGTGGTGATCGCGTTGTGCAGCGTGTTCACGGCGCCCTTGGGCGCCAAAGCAGCACACAGCCTACCCGTCAAAAAACTCAAGCGTGTTTTTGCCATCGTCTTGTATTTGCTGGCGGCCTACATGCTTTACAAAGGCCTGTCGAGCTGAACGGCCAAGGCCCTGACTTAGGGCCTTGGCAAAAGATCATCAAGCGTCAACTTGTACTTTGGCGTCTTTGACCACTTTGGCCCATTTCTGAGTTTCGCTGCGGATAAATTCTGCAAAACGCTCAGGTGAACCACCGCCATCCTCGGCGCCATATTGGTCAAATTTCTCAATCACATCTGGCATGGCCATGACACGGTTCATGTCTTCGTTGATGCGTTTGACAAAAGCAGGGTTCATCTTGGCGGGCCCCACCAAACCGTACCACGTGGTGGCATCAAAGCCCACGAAACCTTGCTCTTCCATGGTGGGCACATTGGGATGGCCTTTGGCCCGTTTGGGTCGGGTTTGTGCCAGCGCGATCGCTTTGCCACTTTTGACATGCGGCGTGGCCGAGGTCATGGTCTCAAAACAGTATTGAACTTGCCCGCCGATCAAATCGGTCAACGCGGGTCCAGAACCTTTGTAGGGCACATGCAAAGCGTCAATACCCGCACGCAGTTTGAACATTTCTAGCGCGAGATGTTGTGCAGAGCCACCACCGGCAGAGGCAAAGCTGATTTGGCCAGGATTCTTTTTGCACAGCGCCACGAGATCTTTCACCGTTTTTGCAGGCTGTGCCTCATTACAAATGAGCAAGTTAGGCGTGACACCCACCAGACCAATCGGTGTGAAATCACGCTCCACGTTGTAGCCCAATTTGGGTTGCAAACTCGGGGCAATCGCATGGCTATTGATGTGTGCCATCAGCAAGGTGTTGCCATCTGCAGGTTGTTTAGACACGTAGTCTGCAGCGATCACACCCGCAGCGCCGCCTTTGTTATCGATGACGATGGTCACACCCCACATGGCTTGCAGCTTTTGCGCCAACACCCGCGCTAAAGCATCGGTGCCACCCCCAGGCGGGAAACCTACCACGATGCGAATGGGGCCGCTGGGCAAACTTTGCGCCTTGATCATGGGCGCAGCCAAAGTGGCAGCCGTGGCTGCGCTGGCTTGAAGTAGCGTTCTGCGTTTCATGCAATATCCTTTGAAGTTAGGGCTTGACCAAAGGCGGCACTGGATGTGCCGAGAAAAAGTCCATGGCGGCATGCACCCCCGAACCCGCCAGCTTCACACCGCTGAGTTTGAGGCCCATTTCGCAAGCGGAGAGTGCCGCAATCAAGGTCAAATCATTGCAATCGCCCAAATGGCCAATGCGAAACATGCGCCCTTTGACCTTGCCCAAACCTGTGCCCAGTGAGCAATCAAATCGCTCATAAATCACCTTGCGAACAGCATCTGCATCAATGCCTTCTGGCGTCATCACACCCGTCAAAATAGGCGAATACACCTTGGCATCGGCACATTGGATGGGCAAGCCCCAAGCGTTCACAGCAGAGCGCACGCCCTCACCCCAGCGCAGATGGCGCTTGAAGACCACATCTAAGCCTTGACCCAAAATCATGTCGCAGGCTTCGCTCAAGCCATACATCAAGTTGGTGTTGGGGGTGTAAGGGTAGTAGCCCGTTTTGTTGATCTCTAACATTTCGTCCCACGCCCAAAACGATTTGGGCAGGGTCGCCTGTTTGCTGGCTTCGATGGCTTTTGGCGACAAAGCGTTGAAGCTGATACCGGGTGGCAGCATCAAGCCTTTTTGCGATCCACTGACGGTCACGTCCACGCCCCATTCATCGTGGCGGTAGTCGGCAGAGGCCAAACCAGAAATGGTATCGACCAACAACAAAGCTGGATGTTTGGCGCTGTCGATGGCTCGACGCACGGCAGCGATGTCGCTGGTCACACCTGTGGAGGTCTCGTTATGGACCACGCACACAGCCTTGATGCTGTGCGCCGTATCAGCCTTGAGGCGTTGCTCAATCATGTCGGAGTTGACGCCGTGGCGCCAACCTTCGGCACCGGGCAACCCTAAAAACTCAGTTTTGATGCCCAAGCGCGTGGCCAGCTTGTGCCACAAGGACGCAAAGTGGCCGGTTTCAAACATCAACACATGGTCGCCGGCACTCAAGGTATTAACCAGTGCAGCTTCCCAAGCCCCTGTGCCTGAGGCTGGATAAATCATGACGGGGTGTTGTGTTTTGAAGATCTTTTGCATATCCGCCATCACCTTCAATCCGAGTGCGCCGAATTCGGGACCTCGGTGGTCGATGGTGGGCAAGCTCATGGCCCGCAAGATGCGGTCTGGCACGGGCGAAGGACCCGGAATTTGCAAGAAGTGACGACCCGTGGGATGAAAATCTAAATTCAGCATGAACACATATCTCCTGTTGTTTTGTCTATTTTTTGCATACAAAATTCATTTGTCAACTATCGATCACCCTAAATATCTTTAAATACAAGCATTGACCTCGGTATTTTTTGCATACAAAATATATCTATGACTGCAGAAATTTTGTCAATCCCACGCACGGCGCTTCACAACCAAGTCACCCACCGACTGCGCCAGATGCTGGTCGAAAACCTCATCCCGCCGGGTGCAAAGCTCAATGAGCGCGCCTTGTGCGAGCGCTTGAACATCTCGCGTACGCCCTTGCGTGAAGCCATCAAAGCCTTGGCGGCCGAGGGTTTGGTGGCGTTACTGCCCAATCGGGGCGCAGTCGCCGTAGCGCTCACACAAGCCGATGTGCGCCACACCTTTGAAGTGATGGCGGGTTTGGAAGGCCAATCGGGCATGCTGGCCGCCCAACGCATCACCGACGCGGAATTGACCGAAATTCGGGCCTTGCATTTAGAAATGATGGCCGCCCATGTGCGCCGCGATCTTTCAACGTATTACAGACTCAACGCCGCCATTCACAGCGCCATCAACGCAGCAGCCAAGAACCCTGTGCTGGCCGCGACCTATGACCAAGTCAACGCCCGTTTGCAAGCCTTGCGCTTTCGCTCCAACCAAGACGAAGACAAGTGGAACAGCGCCATGGCCGAACACACCCAAATGATTGAAGCACTGCAAGCCCGTGACGCCTTGGCGCTGCGTGATGTGCTGGTCCAACACTTAGAGCACAAACGCGATGTGGTCATCGCCCAACTGCTTGCAGCAGACATGAATGTCGACACAACCACCCAAAAACCACGCAAAGCCTGACCATGAACGCCCCACTCCCGCGCCACATCACCGACTCGCCTGCCACCACTTATGAACGCGTTGCCACGGTCAGCAACGAAATAGCAGGCAAGTTAGCCGCACGCCTGCGCGCAGAAACACAAGGCGATGTGCTGTTCTCAGCCGCCGATCGGGGTCGCTACGCCACCGACGCGTCGATCTACCAAGTCACACCTGTGGGCGTGTTTGTGCCACGCCATGCACACGAGGTGCCGATTGCCCTGGAAATTTGCCGCGACTTGGGCGTGCCCATCGTGCCGCGCGGCGGCGGCACCAGCCAATGCGGGCAAACAACAGGCGCTGGATTGGTGATTGACCACAGCAAACATGTGCGCCATATGATCCACCTCAACTTGGCAGAGCGCACCGTCGAAGTCGAACCGGGTATGGTGCTGGACCATTTGAATGCGCAACTCAAAGCCCATGGTTTGTGGTTTCCGGTCGATGTATCGACCAGCGCACAAGCCACCTTGGGCGGCATGGCTGGCAACAACTCGTGCGGTAGCCGTTCCATTGCCTACGGCAACATGGTTCACAACGTGGTGGGCGCCAACGCGTGGCTGAGCAACGGCGAGTTGCTGCAATTCGGCAGCTACGGCGCGAGCAACGGACGCGCCCAAGAAATTGGCAACTTTGTCAAACACTTGGCGCAAGGCTTGGCACCTGAACTCGAAGCGCACTGGCCCAAAGTGATGCGTCGCGTGGCAGGCTACAACCTCGATATTTTCAACAACCAAAACGAGCGCCCTTACACGAGCGACGGTTCCGTGAACTTGGCGCATTTGCTCATCGGCAGTGAGGGCACCTTGGGCCTGACCCAATCGCTGACCCTGAAGCTCAGCGACTTGCCGCAAGCCAAGGTCTTGGGCGTGGTGAACTTTGACAGCTTTTACAAAGCCATGGATGCGGCGCAGCACATCGTCAAATTGGGCGATGGCACGCTCACGGCGGTTGAGCTGGTAGACCGCACCATGATCGATCTGTCACTGCAAAACCCCGCCTTCGCCCCCACCATCCGAACCGCCTTGATTGGCGAGCCCGAAGCGGTCTTGTTGGTGGAGTTCGCAGGTGCGAACAAAGAAATGCTCAAGCCCAAAATGCGCCAATTGGTGGAACTGATGGGCGACTTGGGAATGCCAGGCAGCGTCGTGGAAATGATTGACGATGCACCGCAGAAAAACTTATGGGAAGTTCGCAAAGCCGGCCTCAACATCATGATGAGCCTGAAGGGTGACGGCAAGCCCGTGAGCTTCATCGAAGACTGCGCTGTGCCACTGACCAGCTTGGCTGAATACACAGACGAGCTGACCCAAGTGTTCAAACGCCATGGCACCAAAGGCACTTGGTACGCCCATGCCTCCGTCGGTACGCTGCATGTGCGCCCGATTTTGGACATGCGCCGCAATGGCGCAAGCAAGATGCGAGAAATTGCCGAAGAAGCCAGCGCTTTGGTACGCAAATACAAAGGCGCATACAGCGGCGAACACGGCGATGGTCTGTGTCGCGGTGAATGGATCGAATGGCAATTTGGCCCTCGTATCAACGAAGCGTTCACACAAATCAAGCAGCACTTAGACCCCTTGAATTTGCTGTCGCCGCAACGCATCGTCAATCCGCCCAAGATGGACGACACCTCGTTGATGCGTTTTGGCAATGACTACAAAATCATTCCGATTCAAACGGCGCTGGACTGGCGTGCTTGGGATGTGCAAAACGACCCCGCCACAGAACAAACCACAGCACCCGGTACCGGTGGGGACGCAGCGCAAGGTTTTGCCAAAGCCGTGGAGATGTGCAACAACAACGGCACTTGCCGCAAATTTGACGCAGGCACCATGTGCCCCAGCTACCGTGTCACCCGTGACGAAAAGCACCTCACGCGCGGCCGCGCCAACACCTTGCGCTTGGCACTTAGCGGTCAACTGGGCACCGATGGATTGAGCAACCCCGAACTGTTAGAGGCCATGGATTTGTGTGTCAGCTGCAAGGGCTGCAAGCGCGATTGCCCCACCGGCGTGGACATGGCGCGCATGAAAATCGAAACCCTTCACCAGTACAAAACGCGCCACGGTCACACCTTGAAAGACCGCTTGATTGCCTACTTGCCGCGCTATGCCCAACACGCAGCCCGTTGGTCTGGTTTACTGAATTTGCGCAACAAAATACCGCTGTTGGCCCAACTGGCCGAACGTTTCACAGGCTTGTCCTCACAACGCGATTGGCCCACTTGGCAACGCCAACATTTCTTTAACCAGGGCACGCAAGGTGTATCGCGCGAGGCGGTACTGAGCGCCAAGAAGCCCGTGGTGCTCTTTGTCGACACCTTCAATGGCTACTTTGAATCGGACAACGCCCATGCGGCGCTGCGCGTGATGCAAGCCGCGGGATACAGCGTGCATGTGGCCTCGAAAAACGAACGTGGGCATGGCGCCGACCAAGGTCATTTGTGCTGTGGTCGAACCTTTTTGGCCAGTGGCATGGTGGACAAAGCGCGGGAACATGCGCATGAGTTGATAAACACCCTGCTTCCTTTTGCCGAGCGGGGCATCGCCATCGTGGGGTTAGAGCCTTCTTGCTTGCTGACCTTGCGCGATGAAGCTTTGGTCTTGGGCTTGGGAGATAGCGCACACCAGGTCAGCGCACAGGCCGTGTTGTTTGAAGAGTTTCTGGCGCGCGAAGCCAAAGCCGGAGCCTTGGACACGTTGAAGCAACAACTCAAACCCACCCAACAAGCCATCTTGCTACACGGCCACTGCCATCAAAAAGCCTTTGGCTTGATGCCACCGGTGCTGGAGGTCATTCGACTGATCCCCGACGCAGCGCCCGAATTGATCAAAACCAGTTGCTGTGGCATGGCGGGTAGTTTTGGCTACGAGTCGTCGTACCTTGATGTGTCGATGCAGATGGCTGAATTGAGCTTGTTGCCTGCTGTGCGCGCCAAGCCCGATGCGATCGTGGTGGCCGACGGGACAAGTTGCCGCCACCAAATCAAAGATGGCACGGCGCGCGAAGCCATTCACGTGGCGAAGTTGTTGAGCGATCACCTCAAAAGCTAAGGCTGCGGCTTATTGCGGTACCAAGCACCATGGTGCTTGGTATTCCACCAAACCCATCCATAAGGCCCAACCGGAGCTGGCGGCCAACGCCAAGCCCGCCAAGCGCACGCCCCAAGCACCGCTGGATACGCCAGCAACACCCGAGGGCTTGAAACCGCGCATGCGCAACCACAACCAAGGGCCAGCCGTGAGCACCACGGCGCTGCCCAAGGCAAACAACGCCATCACACCGGCGCCCTCTAAAGGGCTATTGCTCAAAGCCGCCACCAACAGAGCACCGTAGAGCAAACCGCATGGCATCAGCGCCCACAAGAAACCCAAGATGACGGCACCGCCGTTGCGCAGTTTCAGATGCGCCGTCATGGCCTGCACACGTCGCCAAATGCTGCGCCCCATGCCATCCAGCCACACCGGCTGCTCTGCACGCCACAACAACAGCAAACCCACCAAAAATGCGAACAAGTGCAACAAAGTCCAGACCGGACGAAACACCGCGGATTGCGTGCTGAGCCACCCCACGCCTTGCATGGTGGAGGCGGCCACTGCGCCCAAGGTGCTGTATCCGACGATGCGCCCTAGTTGAAACAACAACATCGCAGATGTGCCTTGACCAGCCCCTTGCTTTTGCGCTGATCGACCAATGCCCGCACAAACAGAGCCACACATGGCCAAACAATGCGGACCGCCCGCCAGCCCCATTAGCAAAGCCGTGAGGGCTAAAGTTGAATTCATCACCATCAGATGATTTTAGAGAACCTCGCTCGGTTGCGGTCGGTTTGCAAATACTTATCAAAAACCATGGCAACGCCACGCACAAAAAACCAACCCAACTCCGTCACTTGGATGCCCGTTGAATCAACGGCGACCAGCCCTTGCGTCTGCATATGGGACAACGCCTCCAACTCCTGCGCAAAATATGGCTTGAATTCAATCAAATGCGCCAACTCAATGGACTCAAACAACACATGGCCTTGGCACATCAACGCCATGATCACCGACTGACGGACCAAATCATCGCGAGACATCGCCAAACCTCGCTCCACAGGCAAACGCCCTTGCTCCAGTAAGTCGTAATAAGCCTCTAGCGTTTTCACGTTTTGGCTGAAGGTGCTGCCCACACGGCCAATCGACGACACCCCCAACGCCAGCAAATCGCAATCGGGCTGCGTGCTGTAGCCTTGAAAGTTGCGGTGCAAGCGACCTTGACGCTTGGCAATCGCCAGCGCGTCGGTGGCCAATGCAAAGTGATCCATGCCCACATACACATAGCCCGCAGCCATCAACACACGCATGGCACTGGCCAACATCGCCAACTTAGATGTCGCAGGCGGTAAATCTTGGGCATGAATACGGCGTTGGGGCTTGAACCGCTCAGGCAAATGCGCATAAGCGTACAGAGCAATACGATCAGGCCGCAGCTTCACCACTTGAGCCAAAGTGCGCTCAAACGTTTCGGGGCTTTGCATGGGCAAGCCGTAAATCAAATCCACGTTGATGGACTCAAACCCCAGTTCACGGGAGGCCGCGACCAAGTCAAACACCTGCGCTGCAGGTTGAATGCGATGCACGGCTTTTTGCACAGCGGGCTCGAAGTCTTGCACGCCAAAACTCAAGCGATTAAAGCCCAGCTTGGCCAACAAACCCAAACGCTCAGGTGTCACCGTGCGCGGGTCGACCTCAATGGAGTATTCGCCCCCTGGTGTGAAGACGAAGTGGCGACGCAGCATGGCCATCAAATCCTGCAACTCGAGGTCACTCAAAAACGTGGGGCTGCCGCCACCGAGGTGCAATTGCGAAACGGTCTGACCGGTGCCCAAATGCGCAATATTGAGCTCGACCTCGCGTGTCAGATAGCGCAAATACTCTGCGCCACGCTCATGGTGCTTGGTGATGATTTTGTTGCACGCACAGTAATAGCAGAGGGACTCGCAAAATGGAATGTGCACATACAGAGACAAGGGGTACATCTTGGTGCCCACCCCCGCGCGTCGCTGTTCAAGCGTTTGCACATAGTCAACTTCACCAAAGGCCTCGACGAAACGATCTGCCGTGGGATACGAGGTGTAACGCGGCCCCGCCACGTCGTAACGCTGCAGCAATTCCGGACTGATCACAACTGGGGCAACTTCTGCGGATAACAAGCGTGAGGAAGACATAAGTTCACAATCATATTTAGACAAGGCGGATTCAAGGACGAAGTGCAACAAAGATGAACTGGTTATAGGTGGCTGAGGATGCGAGAGCATCATGGCCGCTTTAACCGCCAAATCGAAATTGCCCAATGTACAAGCACCTCAGCCGAGAAGAACGATACCAA
>NZ_JAVKLQ010000052.1:0-56742 GCF_031539175.1 Limnohabitans sp.
GTGTTTGCCGCGCAAACGGAGAGCAACTTCGCTGGCTACTCGTCCGAGCACCTTATCGGTGGCGTCAATCACAAACCACTCATGCACCACGTCAGCGGGTTTTGCGCTGAATGTAGACATAGTTAAATCCTAAAAGGAGAGAGGTTTGTAGGGCCCTTTTCCACGGTCGGCGTTCTTCTGTTGAGAACCTCTTAGGTGGGATGTGCTTCTTGCGAAACCTCTGCCGCGGGACCACTCAAGCGCTGCAGAGCCTGAAATTATACGAAAAATCAAGGACTTAAAGCAAGTCTCGCCAAAACCACCAGAAATGGCGGGTTACCATCCGGCCCATGTTCAGTTATCGCCACGCCTTTCACGCCGGAAACCATGCCGACGTCCTCAAACATTTGACGCTGATCGCGACTTTGAAGCACTTGATGCACAAAGATCCCGGCATTCAGTTTGTGGACACCCACGCCGGTGCGGGCCTCTATCGCCTCGACGGCGACTATGCTGAAAAAAGTGGCGAAGCCGCTGACGGCATCCTGAAGTTATTGGCCACCAAAGATTTAGCCAAAGTCCCTGCCTTGCAAGAGTACCTGGACATGGTGGCCAGCTTCAATTCGGGCGGCAGCACTCGCATCTACCCCGGATCGCCCTTCATCATGCATCGCTTGTTGCGTTACGAAGCCCGTGACCGCCTCAAGCTGTTTGAGATGCACCCGACCGATCACAAATCGTTGACGGGCAACATTGAGCAGCTCAATGCGGGTCGCACGGTCAGCGTCACGCGGGCTGACGGCTTTGAGTCACTCAAAGCCTTGTTACCACCGCCGGTCTCGACCAGCGGCTCGCGTCGCACCTGTGTGCTGATCGACCCCAGCTACGAAATTAAAAACGATTACTACCGCGTGATCGATTGCATTCAAGACAGCTTGAAGCGCTTTGCCACAGGCACCTACATCGTCTGGTACCCGATCATTCCTCGCCCCGAGGCGCACGATTTGCCACGCAAACTCAAAACCATGTGCACCCAGCTCAAAAAACCTTGGTTGCACGCGACCTTGGCGATTGGCCGCGCCACCGGTGGCGACGACACGGGGTTGAACGCCAGCGGCATGTTCTTGATCAACCCACCCTACACACTCAAACCGCTGCTCAACGAAGCCTTGCCCATCGTGGCCAAAGCTTTGGCACGCGGCCCCGGACAAAGCTGGGCGGTGGAATCGGGCGGCTAAGCATCGGCGCCTGCTTACCGCGTTGGCGCCAAAAAGGCCAAGACATCTGTCAAATCGCGACCGGTGACCGTGGGCTTAGGCCCTAGGGTTTCATGCGGCAAGCTCTGGCGATTGACCCACAATGTTTGAAAACCAAACCAAGTGGCCCCCAGCGCATCCCATGCGTTGCTCGACACAAACAAAATCTCATCCAGCCGGAACGGCAAGACTTGCTGCACCAAGCCGTAGCTTTCGGGTGAGGTCTTGAACTGGCGCACACGGTCGACCGAAATGATGTGGTCGATCAAGGTGGACATGCCTGCATGGGTCACCGCCACACTCAACATGTCGGGGCTACCGTTGGACAAAATCGCCGTCGGAATACCTTGCGCTTTGAGCGCCTCCAGCACCCCCACGTTTTCAGGAAATGCCGTGAGATGCGCGTATTGGCGCATCAACGCCCCTTCATTCGCCGCCGACTGGGCCAAGTGCAAACGCGCCAAGGTGTATTGCAAAGCAGCCCGCGTGACCTCAAAAAATGACTGGTAATGCCGGCTTCCCCCTTCGGCGTGTGGATCGGACATCGTGATCAAGCGGGAATATTCAATCTGCTTGTCGCGCCACAACACCGAAATCGCAGCGCCTTGACCTGGGTACAAACGCTCAGCCAGCGCCCCAATTGAATACACATCAAACAAGGTGCCGTAAGCATCAAAAACAACGGCTTGAATAGCCATGGCGATGTCCCTTTTTTAAAACGCACATTGTCAGGTTTTTAGGCTCGGAAAAACCCCTAGAGAATTAACCGACCAGTCGGTCGGCTAATTCTCTATACTTTCGCTTGTGCACCGCATGTCGCTGGTGCAGGAGTGGTTCATGTACACCCAATCGTTCAACGTGCCCGACGCCACCGATGCGTCAGCCCCTCAAGGCGCTCAGCTCAAAGCTGTGGCTAAACCCGTCAGCGCATCAGAAGCGGCCTTGCAAAAGGCCTTCGACGTGCGGATTGATGCAGATGGTCGCATCGAGCCGCAAGACTGGATGCCCGAGGCCTACCGCAAAACCTTGGTCCGCCAAATCAGCCAGCACGCCCACAGCGAAATCGTCGGCATGCTGCCCGAAGGCAACTGGATCAGCCGCGCCCCCAGCCTCAAACGCAAAGCCATCCTGATCGCCAAGGTACAAGACGAGGGCGGCCACGGTCTGTACTTGTACAGCGCCGCCGAAACCTTGGGCACCAGCCGCGATCAGATGCTCGATGCCCTGCACACCGGCAAAGCCAAATACAGCTCCATCTTCAACTACCCCACCCTCACTTGGGCAGACGTAGGCGTGATCGGTTGGTTGGTCGATGGCGCGGCCATCATGAACCAAATTCCCCTGTGTCGTTGCTCCTACGGCCCTTACGCTCGCGCCATGGTGCGCGTGTGCAAAGAAGAAAGCTTCCACCAACGTCAAGGCTATGAAGCCTTGTTGGTGATGATGACCGGCACTGCCGAGCAAAAAGCCATGGTGCAAGACGCCGTCAACCGCTGGTGGTGGAAGTGCTTGGCCATGTTCGGGCCACCCGACGCCGACAGCCCCAACAGCGTTCAGGGCATGCGCTGGGGCATCAAGCGCATCAGCAACGACGACTTGCGCCAAAAGTTTGTCGACGCCACCGTGCCACAGGCCAAGGTGCTGGGCGTGACCCTGCCCGATCCCGATTTGAAATGGAACGAGGCACGCGGCCACCATGACTACGGCCAAATCGACTGGGACGAATTTTGGGCCACCGTCAACGGCCATGGTCCTTGCAACAAAGAGCGATTGGGCACCCGAGTGAAAGCCTGGAATGACGGCCAATGGGTGCGCGACGCAGCCTTGGCCCACGCACGCAAACAACACACCATGAAGGAGGCCGCATGAGCCAAGCCACCCCCAAAGCATTGAACGAATGGCCCCTGTGGGAAGTTTTTGTGCGCAGCAAACAAGGCTTAGAGCACAAGCACTGCGGCAGCCTGCACGCCAGTGATGCACAACACGCGCTGCAGATGGCGCGCGATGTGTACACACGTCGCCAAGAAGGCGTGAGCATTTGGGTGGTGCCATCCAACACCATCACGGCCAGCGCGCCTGACGACAAAGCCGAATTCTTCGAGCCCGCCAGCGACAAAATTTACCGCCACCCCACCTTCTACACCATCCCCGACGAAGTGGGGCACATGTGATGACCGCGCACTTGGACTACGTGCTGCACTTGGCCGACAACGCCTTGGTGCTGGGCCAACGCAACGCGGAATGGTGCGGCCACGGCCCCATCTTGGAAGAAGACATTGCCATGGCCAACATCAGCTTGGACTTGGTGGGTCAAGCCCGCCTGCTCTACCAACATGCGGCCACGCTCAAAGGCGATGGGGCGACCGAAGACAGCTTGGCCTATTTCCGTGACGTACCCGACTTTCGCAACTACACCTTGCTGGAGTTGCCGCATCACGCGGCCTTGGTGGGCTACGCCGTGGACAACCGCGACTACGCCGTCACCATCGTGCGCAACTTTTTGTACAGCACGCTGATGGCCCTGGTTTGGGAAAAGCTCCAAACATCCCAAGACGAACACTTGGCAGCCATTGCCGCCAAATCACTCAAAGAAGTGCGCTATCACCTGCGCCACTCGCACGACTGGCTGGTGCGCTTGGGCGACGGTACCGAGGTGTCGCACGCCAAAACACAAGCGGCGCTGAACCACCTAATGCCCTACACCCAAGAGTTTTGGTCAGCCAGTGACTTTGAATCACACGTCACATCGGCGGGCATTGGCGTCGACACCGCCACCGTGCGCGACGACTGGCAAACCTTGGTGAACAACGGCATCGCTGACGCCACCTTGCAGCAGCCATCCACAGAAGGGTTTGTTCACACTGGTAAGCACGGCTTGCACTCCGAGCATTTGGGCTTTTTGCTCGCCGAGATGCAAAGTTTGGCGCGCGCCCACCCCCAAGGCGTGTGGTGAACACATTCGCCGCATCCGTGCCAGATGCGTCCGCGAAAGCGGCGTCGCTGGCACGCATCTGGGCGGCGCTCGACACCTTGAGCGACCCTGAAATTCCCGTGGTGACCCTGCGTGAAATGGGCATCTTGCGTGACGTGGTGTGGCAAAACGATGGCGTCTTGGCCGTGATCATCACGCCCACCTACAGCGGCTGCCCGGCCATGGGACAAATTGAAGACGACGTGCGCACCACCCTGGCCACCTTGGGCGTGAACGCCCGCGTGCAGACCCAGCTCGCGCCAGCATGGACCACCGACTGGATGAGCCCAACCGCACGCGACAAACTGCGGGCCTACGGCATCGCCCCGCCCGCACGTTGTGGTGCCAACAGCAACACCGATGCCGCTTCCACCGTGGTTCAGTTCGCCAGCCGTGCGAACAAGCCTGAGGTCGTACCGTGTCCGCACTGCAGCTCGCACGACACCACCGAAACCTCGCACTTTGGCTCCACCGCCTGCAAAGCACTTTACAAGTGCTTGTCATGCATGGAGCCGTTTGACTACTTCAAACCCTACTAATTTTTGAACAGGCCAGCCCCATGTCTGCAGCCCCTCAATTTCATACCCTCACCGTGTCAAGCGTCGATGCGGAGGCTGCAAATGCAGTCGCACTCAGCTTTCGCATCCCTGCTGAGTTGCAAAGCACATTTGCGTTTGAACCCGGTCAGTTTTTAACCCTACGCGCCACACTCGAGGGGCAAGATGTACGCCGCAGCTACTCCATCTGCTCAACACCCCAAACGCTGGCACGCGATGGTCTGTTGCAAGTGGGCATTCGCGCGGTTGACGGCGGCCTGTTCTCGAACTGGGCCACCACCCAACTGAAGGCAGGCGACACATTGCAAGTCATGCCCCCGCAAGGCCGCTTTGGCGTCCAACGCCCACGCGCTTTGCACCGCGTAGGCTTTGCAGCAGGCTCGGGCATCACCCCCATCTTGTCGATCATGGCCAGCACGCTGCACAGCCAGCCCGAATCGAAATTCACCTTGGTCTACGGCAACCGCCACATGGCCAGCGTGATGTTCAACGAAGCGCTGCAAGACCTGAAAGACCGCTACCCCGACCGCTTGACCTTGATCCACATTTTGTCGCGCCAAGCCCAAGAAGTGCCCTTGCTCGAGGGACGGATTGATGGCGACAAAGTCCGCGCCATCATCGCGACATTGCTGCCCGTGAAGAGCATGGATGAGGTGTTTGTGTGCGGCCCAGAAGCCATGATTGAAGCCACAGAAACCGCGCTCATTGACGCAGGCGTTTCTGCCAAACGTGTGCATTCTGAGCGCTTCACATCGAGCACACCCGCCACACCTCGCAAGGCCAGCACCGCGCAAACAGACGCCACCAAGCATGCCATCCAATTGCGCATCGTCTTGGATGGCAAGCCCTACGACATGACCATGGGCCCCGATGACCATGTGCTGGACGTGGCGCTCAACCATGGTCTCGATTTGCCTTATTCATGCAAGGGTGGCGTGTGTTGCACCTGCCGCGCCAAGGTGATGGAAGGCCAAGTGGAAATGAGCAAAAACTTCACCCTTGAACCTTGGGAAATGGAACAAGGCTTTGTGCTGAGCTGCCAAGCACGCCCCACCACCGCCAGCGTGGTGGTGAGCTTTGATGAGCGTTAAGTTTCTGATCGCCCATAAAAAATGCCCTGCGATCGCAGGGCATTTTTGTCGCAACGAAAGCGCTGCGGTTCGCGCTTAGAAGCGGTAGCCGACGCCGACAGCCACCAACAGCGGATCAAGTTTCAACGTACCAGCCTTGGCGCCGTTGGCATAAACATCCGTCTGGATATAAACCTTCTTCACGTCCAAGTTGACAGAGACTTGCTTGGTCACAGGAACATCCACGCCGACTTGCAATGCGGCACCCCAGCTGTGGCTATCCAAAGTCACAGGCGCCAGCGCGGTGCCAGCCAACGCGGAGAAGTCTGTCCCAGTGATCTTGGTGTAGTTCACACCTGCGCCCACGTAAGGCTTGAAGCCTTGAAAATCCGTGAAGTGATATTGCGCTGTCAATGTCGGCGGCAAGTGCTTGAACGAACCAATCGCTGCGGCATTGGAATACACAGCTTGCGATTGGGGCAGCGTCAAGATCAACTCAGCAGCCACGTTTTTGTTGAAGAAGTAGGAAACATCAACCTCGCCAATTGTTTTGTCGTTTACCGTCAAACCCAAGCCCGTGGAATCCTTGTTTGCCATGTTCAACTCAACGGCACGCACACGCACCAACCAAGGCGACTCTTGCGCGGCGACTTGACCGGCGACCAACATGCCCACAGCGGCAGCGATGATTATTTTTTTCATGATTTTTCCTTCTTAGACTCGGGTCTATTCCCGTGAGATCTATTTCAAATCAAGAAGGACGCGAACGAATTGATGCGCATCAATGCCGCCTGCTGCGACATTTGACAAAGATCAAACGGACGCGGTTTAAGCGGTCAAACCTAGGTTTTCACAAATGGACAAGGTCGCTGCGCTTTGGTTCATGCTGTAGAAATGCAAGCCTGGGGCACCCGCGCTGCGCAGTTGGTCGCACAAGTCGGTCACCACCTCCAAGCCAAAGGCTTTGATGGACGCGATGTCGTCCCCGTAGCCCTGCAAACGCAAACGAATCCAACGCGGAATCTCAGCGCCACACGCATCTGAGAAACGCAAGAGCTGTGACGAGCTGGTGATCGGCATGATGCCCGGCACGATGGGGATGTCAACACCGAGTTTTTGCACGTCGTCCACGAAACGGAAATACGCATCGCTGTTGTAGAAATATTGCGTGATGGCCGAATCAGCCCCCGCACGGGCCTTGGTGGCAAAGGCTTGCAAATCAGCTTCTGCCGATTTGGCTTGCGGGTGAATCTCGGGATACGCCGCCACCTCAATGCCGAAATCATCCCCCGTTTCGGCGCGGATGAAGGCCACCAAATCGCTGGCGTACTGAAACTCACCGCCCGCGCCATAACCACTGGGCAAATCACCACGCAAAGCCACCAAACGCTTCACGCCCATGGCTTTGAATTCGGCCAACTGCTGACGCACGCTGTCGCGCGTCGCGCCGATGCACGAAAAGTGCGATGCTGCCGCCATGCCCTCACCCAAAATTTCTTTCAAAGTCGACATCGTGCCCGCTTGCGTCGAACCACCAGCACCATAAGTGACCGAACAAAACTGCGGCTTGAGCGGATACAACGCTTGGCGCACCGCACGCAACTTGTCTGCCCCCTCTGGGGTTTTGGGTGGAAAAAACTCAATGCTCAAACTGTTGTTGACGATCATCTCTATCTCTCTTCATGGCGCGTCAGGCACGACGGGCACCGATCCAAAACTCTTGGTTGCCATCGCCACCGGCAATGGCGCTGGGCCAATAGCCCAACACGTCTAAATTCAATGTGACACAGGCCTCGCGCAAACGCGCCTCGACCTGCACATAACTGGCTTCGTCTTTGACCAAGCCCCCTTTGCCGATGTCGCTGGGCTGCAATTCGAATTGCGGTTTGACCAACATCAACAGCGCACCATCCGCTTTCAAAAACGGCAAGATCGCGGGCAAAACAAGGGTGAGCGAAATGAACGACAAATCGCCCACCACCAAGTCAAAACCTTGGTGCACATCAGGAATCCGCGCATCGTTGACTTGCAACTCACGGGCATTGATGCGCTCCACGCACACCACACGTGCATCGTCACGTAAACGTGGATGCAACTGACCATGCCCCACATCCAACCCCACCACCTGCGCAGCGCCTTGCTGCAGCAAGCAATCGGTGAAGCCGCCGGTGCTTTGGCCCACATCAAGACAGCGCAAACCCTGTGCAGACAAGCCACTGCTTTGCAAGGCGCCTTCCAGCTTCAAGCCACCGCGAGAGACATAACGCGCCTCCGCGGTGTCCAGCAAGCGGAGCTCGCTGGGCAGTGGCAGCTCGTCACCATTTTTGGTCACAAGCTTCCATGGCTTGGTGCCCAAGCGCCACTCCACGCCCGAGGCAATCAGCCGCTGCGCTTGGGAGCGCGAAGCGGCCAAGCCACGGTCAACAAGAAGCTGGTCTGCACGCATGGACAAAAAGCCAAAGGGCTTAATAGCGATACGTGTTGGCTTTGTATGGGCCGTTCTTAGACACGCCGATGTAGGCGGCTTGCTCGTCGCTCAACTCGGTCAGCATGGCGCCGACTTTCTTGAGGTGCAAACGGGCCACTTTTTCGTCGAGGTGCTTAGGCAACACATAGACCTTGCCGGCTTCGTATTCGTCTTGCTTGGTGAACAACTCGATCTGAGCGATCGTTTGGTTCGCAAAGCTGGACGACATCACGAAGCTGGGGTGACCGGTGGCGCAACCCAAGTTCACCAAACGGCCTTTGGCCAACAGGGTGATCTTCTTGCCATCGGGGAAGATGACGTGGTCGACTTGCGGCTTGATCTCGTCCCACTGCAATTTTTCGAGCGAAGCAACGTCGATTTCGTTGTCGAAGTGACCGATGTTGCAAACGATGGCTTCATCTTTCATGGCGGCCATGTGCTCGTATCGGATCACGTTCTTGTTGCCGGTGGCCGACACGAAGATGTCGCACTTGTCAGCGGCATATTCCATGGTCACGACTTTGTAGCCTTCCATCGCAGCTTGCAGGGCATTGATCGGGTCGATCTCGGTCACCCACACTTGAGCGCTCAAAGCGCGCAAGGCTTGAGCAGAACCTTTGCCCACGTCGCCGTAGCCAGCCACGCAAGCCACTTTGCCCGCGATCATCACGTCGGTGGCGCGCTTGATGGAGTCCACCAAGGACTCGCGGCAGCCGTAGAGGTTGTCAAACTTGCTCTTGGTCACCGAGTCGTTCACGTTGATGGCGCGGAACATCAGGCTGCCTTTGGCGGCCATTTCGTTCAAGCGCAGTACGCCGGTGGTGGTCTCTTCGGTCACGCCGATGATGTGCGCGCCCTTGCGGCTGTACCAAGTGGGGTCCACGGCCAGTTTGGCTTTGATGGCGTTGAACAAACACGTTTCTTCTTCGCTGGTGGGGTTGGCGATCAACGAAGCATCGGTTTCGGCGCGCTTGCCCAAGTGCATCAACAAGGTGGCATCGCCGCCGTCGTCCAAGATCATGTTGGGGCCTTCGCCTTCAGTGCCTTTGGCGCCGAATTCAAAAATGCGGTGGGTGTAGTCCCAGTACTCAGCCAAGGTTTCGCCTTTGGTGGCGAACACGGGAATGCCAGCTTCTGCGATGGCAGCAGCTGCGTGGTCTTGGGTCGAGAAGATATTGCAAGAAGCCCAGCGCACGTCAGCGCCCAAAGACTTCAAGGTTTCGATCAACACAGCCGTTTGGATGGTCATGTGCAAAGAGCCGGTCACGCGAGCGCCTTTCAAAGGCTGCGCTTTGGCGAATTCTTCGCGAATGGCCATCAAACCGGGCATTTCGGTTTCGGCAATTTTGATTTCTTTGCGGCCCCAAGCGGCCAGCGACATATCGGCCACGATGAAATCGGTGGCGGGGTTGGATTTGAGAACAGCGTTCATGGGTGAGACTCCAAAGGTGGGCAAAGCCACTGAGAACGCGCGGTAAGCGTCGGGAGTCCAAAAGAGGAAATTTCCGAGGGACTCACCTCACGTTGACAGTGGGTGAGCGCGGTTGGAAACGTGAGGCCAACGCAAAAAAGCAGCGTATAGGCCTGTGTGTCCGAGCCTCACCTGTGAATCGCCAGAAATGGCGGGTACAGGCTGCAGCGCTCCTCGGATAGGCATTATTTTAGCCTGCGAGACACGACCACCTTAGAATTAAATCTAAAGGTTTAATATCGAGCATGAACGTCCATCGCCACATCCACATCTTCATCAAACGACAACTCGCCACGCATTTACGCCAAAGCGCGAATGTGTACTTCGTCTGGTTTTCGGTGGCCGCCATGGTTGGCCTGATAGGCCTCACGCCTTGGTTGTATTGGCTGGGCAACACCGCCAGCGCCCACTCTTGTGCTTTGGCGGTGCTTTGCGTTTTACTGGGCATGCTGGTGTGGCGCTATGGAGGCGGTGTGAAATGGGGCGGCTTGATCTATCAAGTCACGCTCATGACGCTGGTGCTCTTCAACGCGAGCATCACTGGTGGGGTCGCCTCGCCAGTGCTGACGTGGCTCGCCATCATTCCTTTGTTGCCGCTGTTCATGGGCTCACGCATCGGGGGTATGTTGGCGATGCTGGCTTCGATGTTGGGCGTGATCGGCCTGTATGTGTTGCAAACCAGAGGGTGGTTGCCGCCCATCGAGGATCAGTTTGTTTTGCAATCGCTAGGCGATGGAGCAGCCCCCACCGACAACGCGTGGCAAACCCTGTCATTTGCCGCCGGCATGTTCATCCTCATGCTGTTGGCGCAATTGGCCTTGGTGCAAACCTATGACACAGCCAACGAGCAGCACTTGCGTCGCCTGCGCAAAACGAATGCGCGGCTAGAAAACCTGTCCAACAACCTCAAAGTGGCCAGCGCTCACAAAGACCAATTCTTGGCCATGGTCAGTCACGAAATGCGAACCCCACTGAACGCAGTCATGGGTTACTTAGGCCTGCTGTCCTCAGACACACAGCTGCCAGAACCCGCAGACCAATACGTCAAAGGCGCTCGCAACTCGGCCGCGCACTTGGTCACCGTGATCAACGACTTACTGGATTTTTCGCAAATTCAACAAGGTAAATTGGTTCTGAACTTGCAACCAGTGAATTTACGCGAGATGCTCACCAGCACCCACCAAACCTTGACCCCGCGTGCCGATCAACTGGGCTTGGCCTATCCCCTAGACATCGACGGCAACGTCCCTGAATGGGCCTTGGTGGATGCCCATCGACTGGCTCAAATCATTTTGAACTTGTTGGGCAACGCCTTGAAATTCACCTCTCAAGGCCAAGTGCGTATGCACATCCGTTTTGACACCATGCCCAACACCCCGTCACACGGCAACTTGA
The DNA here is from genome assembly GCF_031539175.1 of Limnohabitans sp. Taxonomy (GTDB): domain Bacteria; phylum Pseudomonadota; class Gammaproteobacteria; order Burkholderiales; family Burkholderiaceae_C; genus Limnohabitans. The sequence continues at coordinate 11,167 of NZ_JAVKLQ010000052.1, forward strand.
CGATACGCGTGGAAGACACGGGAACTGGCATGCCTCAATCGGCCCTCGAAAACATCTTTAAACCGTTTGTGCAGCTCAAAATCAGCGACAACGATTTGAAAGCTGGCAACGCCTTACACGGCAATGGATTGGGGCTGGCCATCACGCGCAGTTTGGTGCAAAGCCACAAAGGCAGCATCAACGTGGAAAGCACACTCGGAATGGGCAGCGCCTTTACCGTCAAACTGCCCATCGAGGTGGCTGAACCGCCCATGGCTCGCCGCCCCATCGATGCCAGCAGCGCCAACCCGATTACGCTCGACATTTTGGTAGTCGATGACCACGTCACCAACCGATTGGTGGACACCGCCAGCATCAAACGAGGCCTACCCAATGCCCTGATTGATCACGCCATCAACGGCACCGATGCCCTGAACAAAATGCGCGAACACCGCTACGACCTCGTGCTGATGGACTTGATCATGCCGGACATTTCGGGCACCGAGGTGGTTCGTCGCATCCGCGATGATCTGGACCATCCTTACCGCGACGTCCCCGTCATCGCCTTGACCGCCAATGTGGCGGAAGATGCGGTCAAAGCGTGTATGGCGCTCGGTTTTCGCGAGGTGTTGCCCAAGCCCTTTGACCGCGACATCTTGGTGCAAGCGATTCTGACCCACGCTCAACCGCAAAGCGCGCAGCCCCGAGCGCTATGATTCTGCCCTTTGACATGACGTGCTGACACGCACCGCCCCATGAGCTCTTTTCTGAACGAAGTGCGCCGTCGCCGCACCTTTGCCATCATTTCTCACCCCGACGCGGGTAAAACCACGCTGACCGAAAAACTCTTGTTGTTCTCGGGCGCGATTCAAATCGCGGGCGCCGTCAAAGGCCGCAAGGCCAGCCGCCACGCCACCTCGGACTGGATGGAGATTGAAAAGCAACGCGGCATTTCGGTGGCCTCGTCTGTGATGCAGATGCTGTACCGCGACCACGTCATCAACCTGCTCGACACACCCGGCCACAAAGACTTCTCGGAAGACACCTACCGCGTTCTGACCGCCGTGGACTCGGCCTTGATGGTGATTGACGCGGCCAACGGTGTGGAAGCGCAAACCCGCCGCTTGATTGAGGTCTGCCGTCAGCGTGACACGCCCATCATCACGTTTGTGAACAAGATGGACCGCGAAGTGCGCGACCCGCTCGACATCCTCGACGAAGTCGAACGCGAGCTTGGCATGCCCTGCGTGCCCATGACGTGGCCTGTGGGTCAAGGCAAGTTGTTCGGCGGCATCATCAACTTGCGCACGCAAGCCATGACCGTGTTTGACTCCGGCTCCGAGCGTTTGCCGCAAGACTTTGAAACCCACCCCTTGAGCGATCAAGCCCAACTGGCCGAACGCTTCGGCTTGGAATGGGCCTCCGCCATGGAAAGCATGGAGCTGGCCACTGGCGCATCGCCCAAGTTCGACAAAGAAGCCTTCTTGGCAGGCAAGCAAACACCCGTGTTCTTTGGCTCAGGCGTGAACAACTTTGGTGTGATGGAAGTGCTCGACGCCTTGGTCGATCTCGCACCTTCACCCCGCCCGCGTTTGAGCCACCTTGTCGTCAACAAGCAAGCCATTGAGAAAACCATTCAACCCGAAGACGAAGGTTTTGCGGGCGTGGTCTTCAAAGTGCAAGCCAACATGGATGCCAACCACCGCGACCGCATCGCGTTTGTGCGCGTGGCCTCGGGCAAATTCACCCCAGGCATGAAGCTCAAGGTGCAACGCACCGCCAAAGAGCTGCGCCCCACCAGCGTGGTGACCTTCATGTCGCAACGCCGCGAAGCGGTGGAAGAAGCCTATGCCGGCGACATCATCGGCTTCACCACCCACGGCGGCGTGCAGTTGGGCGACACCATCACCGACGGCCAAGCCTTGCAATTCACAGGTTTGCCGTTCTTCGCACCTGAGTTGTTCATGACGGTGATTTTGAAGAACCCCTTGCGCACCAAGCAACTGCAACAGGGCTTAGACCAACTGGGCGAAGAAGGCGCGATTCAAGTGTTCAAACCAGAAGCCGGCGGCGCGATGCTGCTGGGCGCGGTGGGCCAACTGCAGTTCGAAGTAGTGCAACACCGCTTGAAAGCCGAATACGACTGCGATGTGAAGTTAGAGAGCTGTCAGTACACCGGTGCACGTTGGATCACGGCGGACACGCCTGCGGAGTTGCGTGAGTTCACGTATGCATATCCACAGCGCATGGCGTTGGACGCGGCCAACACCTTGGCGTATTTGTGCACGTCACCTTATGACGTGCGGTTGGCGCAAGAGCGTTTTCCGAAGATCCATTTCCATCCGCTGCGCGAGCATGCGGGCTTGGCGTTGTCGACAGCCGGTTGACCTTTTATTGCATTCGGTCTCGACGTGCCAAAGCTGGAAACAACTTGAGCCATGAGGCGGCGACCAACACGGTACCCACGCCGCCGCTAACCACCGACACGACAGGGCCCCAGAGCGCAGCGACTGCGCCAGACTCAAACTCGCCAAGTTGGTTCGACGCGCCAATGAAAATCGAATTGACGGCCGCCACACGACCTCGAATTTCATCGGGAGTTTGAAGTTGCATCAAAGTCAAGCGCGTCACCACGCTGATGTTATCTGCCGCGCCTGTGACGGCCAATGCCAGCAACGACAACCCGAAGTGGTGCGACAAGCCAAACACCATCGTCGCGCCACCGAACACGGCCACAGCTCCCAATAAGCTGTAGCCCACATGGCGGTGCAATGGCCAACGCAGCATGGCAAACGACATCAGCAGCGCCCCTGCAGCAGGTGCAGCACGCAGCAGACCCAAACCTTCGGGACCGGTGTGTAAGACATCACGCGCATAGATGGGCAACAACGCCGTGGCGCCGCCCAACAAGACGGCGAACAAATCTAGCGACGTGGCGCCCAACAAAATTTTGTTGTGCCAAACAAACGTCACCCCCGCCATCGCGGATTGCCAAGACACGGCCTCTTGTGTGGCGTGATGCACGTAGCGCACGGTCAAGGTGAGCACGCTCGACAGCAGCATCATGACCACGCAAGCGGCGTACACCGTCAACGCGCCATGTGCATAGATCACACCACCGAGCGCAGGTCCGCCAATCGTGCCAGCCTGTAAAGTGCTGGAACTCAAAGCCACGCCACGTTGCAGCAAGTGGGTGGGCAACAAGGTGGGCGTGAGCGCTTGTTGTGCAGGCATTTGAAAAGCCCGCGTGCTGCCCAACACCACAGAGAGTGCCAAGATCAACTCACGGCTGACAAACTCACCCGCAGTGGCCCACACCAACACAGCCGACACCGTGGCCTGAATGGCCACACACGCGGCGAACAAACGCCCACGATGCACACGGTCTGCCACATGCCCAGCAGGCAAGGTCAACAACAAGGCAGGCACGAACTGAAAGAGCCCCACCAAGCCTAAGTCCCACGCGCTGCCGGTGAGGTCGTACATGTGCCACGCCACGGCCACCATCAACATTTGATTGGCGGTGATCACCAAAAAGCGTGCGCCCATGAAACGCACAAAACTGCGATGCGTCAGCAAGTTTTGAAGGGTGGGCATGGTCACACCCGCGCCAGCACGGGCTTCAGCGCGACACCCGTGTGGGTGCCCTGCGCGACCACTGCTTCGGGCGTGTCAGCCGCCACGATCAAGCCACCGCCGTTGCCGCCTTCGGGGCCGAGGTCGATGATCCAATCGGCTTCGGCAATCACATCAAGGTCGTGCTCAATCACCACCACGCTGTGACCACCATCCACCAAGCGGTGCAGCACGCGAATGAGCTTGTCCACGTCGGCCATGTGCAGGCCCACCGTGGGCTCGTCCAACACATACAGCGTGTGCGGGGCTTTGTTGCCACGGCGCGTCACGTCATCGCGCACCTTGCTCAGCTCGGTCACCAGTTTGATGCGCTGCGCTTCGCCGCCACTGAGTGTGGGTGAAGGTTGACCCAAGGTGAGGTAGCCCAAGCCCACGTCTTTGAGCAGCTGCAGCGGGTGTGCGATGTTGGGCATGGTGGCGAAGAAGTCCACCGCCTCGTCGACCTCCATTTGCAATACATCGCCAATGCTTTTGCCACGCCAGCTCACCGCCAAGGTCTCGGGGTTGAAGCGCGCACCGTGGCAGGTTTCGCAAGGCACTTTGACGTCAGGCAAAAAGCTCATTTCAATCGTGCGCAAGCCTTGGCCTTCGCAGGTATGGCAACGGCCTTCGCCGGTGTTGAAGCTGAATCGCCCGGCACCGTAGCCGCGCGCTTTGGCTTCTAGTGTTTCAGCAAACAGTTTGCGAATCGTGTCCCAAAAACCAATGTACGTGGCGGGGCAGCTGCGCGGTGTTTTGCCAATCGGCGTTTGGTCGACTTCCAACACGCGGTCGATGGTTTGGTAGCCCTCCAAGCCTGTGCAACCCACCCACGCGGGGTGCTTCCCTTCTTCATCGAGCTTGCGACCTGCTTGTGTCGAGCGCTGCGCCACCGCAGCCGCCACGTTGTGCAACAACACATCACGCGCAAGCGTGGACTTGCCCGAGCCAGACACGCCGGTCACCGCCACCAGGCGCTTGAGGGGAACGTCCACACACACGTCGTTCAAGTTATGCAGCGATGCGCCTTCGAGCGAGAGCCAGTTGAGCGGCAATACGCCATCATCTTCCGAAGCGAGGGAAGCCACGGCACGGCGTGCCTGCAAGGGGTGTCGCATCGCGTGCAACAAGTAACGCCCCGTTTGCGAATCCGCTTGATCGGTGATGTCCTTCACCGAACCCTCGCCCATCAAACGCCCACCGCGCTTGCCCGCACTCGGCCCGATGTCGATGATGTGGTCGGCGCGACGAATGGTGTCTTCGTCGTGCTCGACCACCACCAGGGTGTTGCCTTTGTCGCTTAGCAAGTGCAGCGCATTCAACAAAATTTGGTTGTCACGCGCATGCAAGCCAATGGTGGGCTCGTCCAACACGTAGCACACGCCTTGTAAGTTGCTGCCCAATTGCGCGGCCAAGCGAATGCGCTGTGCCTCGCCGCCACTGAGCGTGGGAGCGCCACGGTCAAGCGTGAGGTAATTCAACCCGACTTGCTCTAAGAACTCCAAACGGCTCTTGATCTCAGGCAACAGATCACGCGCAATGTCAGCCTCACGACCGCTCAACGTCAGGCTCTCGGCCCACTTGCGAATGTCCGTCACGCTCAAGCGCGCGATGTCGGTGATGCCCACGCCCGCAAACTTCACGGCGCGTGCCGTAGCATTCAAACGCGTGCCTTCGCAGATAGGGCAGGCGGTGTCGACCAAATCGTCGACATCGGGTTCGGCAAAGGTTTGCTCACGGCCTTTGTCCTTGTCGTCGCGCACCGAATCGTCCAGCACCTTGCGCTGATCCTTGTTGAGTTTCACGCCCGTGCCCACACAGTCGGGGCACCAGCCGTGTTTGCTGTTGTAAGAGAACAGGCGTGGGTCGAGCTCGGTGTACGAGGTGTCGCACACCGGGCAAGCACGTTTGGTGGAATACACATCCAAGCGGCCAATGCTGTTGGTGTCAGCCCCCGCCTCCATCGCTTCGCGCAACCCGTCGAGCTGGCTCAACACATGCACCACGCCTTTGCCGTGCTCCAGCGCAGTCGCCAAGGCAGCGCGTAAGGCGGGCTCATTCTGCGCAGAGACTTCGAGGCTGGCCACAGGCAATTCAATGGTGTGCTCTTTGAAACGGTCCAAACGCGGAAAGCCCGTGGTCGGCAAGAAATGTCCATCCACACGCAAATGGCTGTAGCCACGCGGACGCGCCCAATCGGCCAACTCGGTGTAAACGCCTTTGCGGTTCATCACCAAGGGACTCAGCAATCCAATGAGCTGCCCTTTGAACTCGCGCATCAACTGCGCGGCAATGCGGTCTGGCGTTTGCGGCTGCACGGCGGCGCCGTCATGGATGCAATGCTGCGTGCCCAACTTCACATACAACAAGCGCAAGAAATGCCACACCTCAGTGGTGGTTCCCACCGTGGACTTGCGCCCCCCGCGACTCAAGCGCTGCTCAATCGCCACCGTCGGCGGAATGCCATACACCGCATCCACCTCAGGTCGACCCGCAGGCTGCACGATGCTGCGCGCATACGCATTCAAGCTTTCCAAGTAACGCCGCTGACCTTCGTTGAACAAAATATCAAACGCCAACGTCGACTTGCCCGAACCCGACACCCCAGTGATCACGTTGAACTTGCCGCGAGGAATGTTCACGCTTAAGCTCTTGAGGTTGTGCTCTTTCGCATTGATGATTTGAATAGCGCCCTCACCGACGGAGGCGACACGCGCACCCGCTGGCGGAGCAGCCGATGTGCCGGGCAACAATGTTGAGCCTGCGTCTGAGGCGCCCGGCATACCGGCTGTTCCGACAGCTGCGCCAGCAAAACGAAGCGCGCCTTCTGCAGCGAGAAGCCCCACAGAAGCCTGGGCCACCGCATAAATCGACCCCATAGACTCCGCATACTCACGCAACGCCAGACCCGTGTGCGAGGTCGGATGCAAACGCACCACCTCCGGCGGACCTTCGGCCACCAACAGGCCACCCGCGTCACCCCCTTCGGGGCCGAGGTCGATCAACCAATCGCTGGCACGGATCACATCGAGGTTGTGCTCAATCACGATGAGCGAGTTACCGTCTTCCAGAAGGCGGCGCATGGCACGCATGAGCTTGGCAATGTCGTCAAAGTGCAGGCCCGTGGTGGGTTCGTCAAACAAGAACAAGACGCCTTTTTTGGCCAAGGCTTGGCGGCTGGATGTTTTGGCTTTGGCCGCTTCGGCCAAGAAGCCGGCGAGCTTCAAGCGTTGGGCTTCACCGCCGCTCAAGGTGGGCACGGGTTGACCGAGTTTGACGTAGTCGAGGCCAACATCCACGATGGGTTGCAGGGTGCGTACCACGTCGCGGTCGCTGGCGAAAATTTCTAGCGCTTCGCCCACGGTGAGGTCCAACACATCGGCCACGTTCAAGACTCTTCGCGTCGCAGCTGCGGGTGCAGCGTCTTGCTCGTCTTCGCTTCGCTCAGAATGTCGCTGCGCCGCAGCCCCCACAGCCACGCCGCGAAGCTCGCGCTCGATGGTGATTTCAAGAATTTCTGGCCGGTAACGTTTGCCATTGCAATCTTGGCAACGCAAATACACATCGCTCAAAAACTGCATTTCCACATGTTCAAAACCTGAGCCGCCGCAGGTGGGGCACCGGCCATCGCCGCTGTTGAAGCTGAACTTCGAGGCGGTGTAGCCGCGTTGCTTGGACATCGGCGACACCGCAAAGATTTCGCGAACAGCGTCCCACGCGCCGACGTAGCTGGCGGGGTTGGAGCGGGCAGTTTTGCCGATGGGCGACTGGTCTACAAACACGACGTCACTCAAATGGTCGGCGCCGAGCAAACGGTCGTGCACGCCCGGCGTTTCGGTGGCGCGACCGAAGTGGCGCATCAAGGCGGGGGTCAACACGTCTTGGATGAGGGTGGATTTGCCCGAGCCGCTCACGCCGGTGATGCAGACCAAGCGCTGCAGGGGAAATTCGATGCTGAGGTTTTGCAGGTTGTGCTCGCGCGCACCTTCCAAAATCAAGCGCGGCGTGCTGTCGGTGACCAAGCGTTTGAGCCCCAAGCCGATGCTTTTGCGGGCCCCCAAATAAGCGCCGGTCAAAGTGTCGGCAGATTTCAAATCTTCGGTGGTGCCGTCAAACACAATCTCGCCGCCCTTGACACCGGGGCCCGGGCCCATGTCGATGATGCGGTCGGCGCACAACATGACGGCCGGATCGTGCTCGACCACCACCAAGGTGTTGCCCGCATCGCGCAAACGCAACATGGCTTGGTTGATGCGGTTCATGTCGCGCGGATGCAAGCCAATGCTGGGCTCGTCCAACACAAACAAGGTGTTGACCAAAGAGGTCCCCAACGCCGTGGTGAGATTGATGCGCTGCACCTCACCGCCGCTCAGGGTGCGGCTTTGACGGTCGAGCGTGAGGTAACCAATGCCCACGTCGCTGAGGTACTTCATGCGCGTGCGAATTTCGTCCATCAGCAAGTGCAGGGCTTGGGCATCAGCGCCCGCCACATCCACTTGGGTGGCCTTGAAAAACTGATGCAGTTTGTCGATGGGCAAAAGCATCAAGTCGTGCAGGCACAAGCCGGGCATGGCTTCGAGCTGCGCACGCGTCCATTGAACGCCTTGCGGCATGAAGCGCTTCGCGGGAGGCAATACCGCATCGGCGTTTTCTTTGCTGCCAATGCGCCACAGCAAGCTGTCGGTTTTGAGTCGCGCGCCAGCACAAACGCCGCAAGGGGTATAGCTGCGGTACTTGGAGAGCAACACACGAATGTGCATCTTGTAGGACTTGCTCTCGAGGTATTCAAAGAAACGCTTCACGCCATACCACTGGTGGTTCCATTTGCCTTTCCACAGTGGCGAGCCGTGAATGACCCAGTCTTTTTGCGCTTGGGTCAGCTTGTACCAAGGTGTGTCGCGCGGAATGCCTTCGGCTTCGGCGTGGCGCATCAAGTCGTCTTGGGTTTCTGCCCAAGCAGGCGTTTGAATCGTTTTGATGGCGCCCGCGCGCAAGGTGAGTTTCTCGTTAGGAATGACCAACCCGTAGTCCACCCCAATCACGCGGCCGAAACCGCGACAGGTCTCGCATGCACCCACGGCCGAGTTGAACGAGAACATAGACGGAATGGGGTCGCTGTAGCGCAAGTCGCTGTCGGGGCAGTGCAAACCGGTGGAGAAACGCCACAGTTCGGGCGTCGACTCAGCATCCAAGGACCAGTACACATTGAGGCGCCCACTGCCGCGCTTGATGGCCAACTCAATCGCCTCCAAAACGCGCGATTGCTCGGTGTTGCCCAATTTGAAACGGTCGGCCACCACATCCAACAACTTACGCGGCCCTGTGGGCGTGGCCACTTCGCGCTCGGCATGGATGCGCGTGAAACCGCTCGCGCTGAGCCATTGCTCGACTTCTGCCGAGGTCGTGTTGGCAGGCAACTCAACGGGGAAGGTCATGATCAAGCGCGGATCTTGTGCTTGGGCGGCACAACGGCGTTGCAGCTCGGCGTAAATGGTTTGTGGCGTGTCGTGCTGCACGGCTTGCGCGGTTTGACGGTCAAACAACTGACCGGCACGGGCGATCAACAGCTTCAAGTGATCGTTCAGCTCTGTCATCGTACCCACGGTGGAGCGAGAGCTGCGCACGGGGTTGGTTTGGTCTATCGCAATCGCGGGGGGCACGCCTTCTACTTTGTCGACGGCCGGACGGTCCATGCGGTCTAAGAACTGACGGGCATAAGCGCTGAAAGTCTCTACATAGCGGCGCTGCCCTTCGGCGTACAAGGTGTCAAACACTAGGCTGGATTTACCGGAGCCACTGGGGCCCGTCACCACCGTCAATTCGCCGGTGCGAATGTCGAGGTCTAAGTTCTTGAGGTTGTGCTGGCGTGCGCCACGGATGCGGATGGTGCCTGACATGGCGGAGCCTTGTGAAGTGAGCCCAACATTCTAGGGACTCTGTGGCACCCCAGCGGCGACTCAGGGCATTGACAGAACGCCCTTCAGAAAGCAAAACGCCACGGAAATCCGTGGCGTAGATCAAGCCCCGAGACAGGGCGTGAGAATGCAGCGCTTACTTGGCGGCAGAGGCCTCTGCCGCAGGGGCGGAGGCGGGACCAGACGCAGCTTCTGCGGGGGCATGAATCGCTTCATCGCCATGCTTCTCGCCACCCATGTCCAAACTGCTACCACCCTTCATGATCACAAAGATGGCGAGTGCGGCAAAGATCAAAAAACCCAAGAAAATTTTCAACATATCAAGTCTCCGAAATCAGTAAAAAGCCCTCCACGAGGGAGGGCTGCAATGTAGCACCTAGGCGGCCCTAGGTGGCTGACACGCTTAGTCGTCAGCGTAGATGTCGACGTCTTTGGTTTCTTTCACAAACATCATGCCGATGACGAATGTCATACCAGCGATGATGATGGGGTACCACAAACCGTTGTACATGTTACCGGTCTGCGCCACGATCGCAAAGGCGGTGGTGGGCAGCAAACCGCCGAACCAGCCGTTGCCAATGTGATACGGCAAAGACATCGAGGTGTAACGAATACGTGTGGGGAACATTTCCACCAACATCGCAGCGATAGGGCCGTACACCATCGTCACCAAGATCACCAAGTAAGTGAGGATCAAGGTCACTTTGACGGTGTCCACTTTGGCTGGATCAGCCTTAGAGGGGTAACCGGCTTCTTTCAAAGCATCTGCCACAGCCTTTTTGAACTCGGCAGCTTTCGTCTTGGCTTCGTCAGCAGGCATGCCTTTGGCGTTGTAGCTGGCAATCTCTGTCTCACCAATTTTGATGGTGGCAGGTGCACCTGCTGCGCCGACGGCGTTCTCATAGCTCACCGAAGCGCCAGCCAACACTTGTTTGGCGATGTCGCAAGAGCTGGTGAATTTCACCGTACCTGTCGGGTTGAACTGGAACGAGCACTCGGCGGCGTCAGCGGTCACGACCACTTTGTTCTTTTGTTGTGCAGCGTGCAAGTCAGGGTTAGCCGCCTTGGTCAACGCTTCGAACACGGGGAAGTAGGTCAGCACAGCCAACAAGCAACCCAACATGATGATGGGCTTGCGGCCAATCTTGTCAGACAGCGAACCGAACACCACGAAGAACGGGGTACCGATCAGCAATGAAATAGCCACCAAGATGTTGGCAGTAGCGCCATCCACCTTCAAGGCTTGCGTCATGAAGAACAAGGCATAGAACTGACCCGAGTACCACACCACGGCTTGACCCGCGGTCAAACCGATCAAGGCCAAGATCACGATCTTCAGGTTTTTCCATTGACCAAACGCTTCGGTCAAAGGCGCCTTAGAGGTTTTGCCTTCGGCCTTCATTTTCACGAAAGCAGGTGACTCGTTCATGGACAAACGGATGAAGACCGACACGGCCAACAACGCGATGGACACGATGAACGGCACGCGCCAGCCCCAATCCGCGAAAGCAGCTTCGCCGATGGTGGTGCGTGTACCCAGAATCACCATCAACGACAGGAACAAGCCCAAAGTCGCCGTAGTTTGAATCCAAGAGGTGTAAGCACCGCGCTTGTCATGAGGGGCGTGTTCAGCCACATAAGTGGCAGCACCACCGTACTCACCGCCCAAAGCCAGACCTTGCAACAAACGCAAGCAGATCAGGATGACGGGAGCCGCCACGCCAATGCTGGCGTAGTTGGGCAAGATACCCACGATGAACGTGGACAAGCCCATGATCAAAATCGTCACCAAGAAGGTGTACTTGCGACCGATCATGTCGCCCAAGCGGCCAAAAAAGATCGCGCCAAAAGGACGCACGATGAAGCCGGCAGCAAACGCCAACAGCGCGAAGATGAACGCAGAGCCTTCATCCAAGCCGCTGAAGAATTGCTTCGCAATAATTGCAGCGAGTGAACCGTAAAGGTAAAAGTCGTACCACTCGAAAACAGTACCCAATGAAGAGGCGAAGATCACCTTCTTCTCTTCGGCCGACATTGGGCGGCCTACGTCTAGTGTTGCCATGTAAGTTGTCTCCTTAGCTTTGAATTGAGCGCCCGGATACGGGCACTGTGCGGAGCGACTATCTGTGGACTTGCTGACCGTATTCTGACAACCAAAGTACCTCTGCGCACGGTGATCCATCGCCAAAAACCCACAAACCAAGTGGTAACCCTTTGTCTTTATTTTTCAATGCGAGATACAGCGCAAAAACCGCCCCAAAACAGTGCCAAACATTGACTGAAAAATTCGGGTATTCACCGATCAAATAAAAACAAGCATCTAGCCATTAAGTCCTAAACCAAGGGTTTCCCCACCCCCTTTACGTAAGCACTTGGTCAGTCCCTCTCCGCAGAATCCGCGCAGCCAAGAGGGCTTTTGCCCTCCTGGTTTTTTACAACCCTTAGGGAGATAACCATGAGTGATCCAGTGGTCGACAAGATCCAAAGTCACCCGAAGTACCTTGAGTTGCGCAGCAAGCGCAACAGCTTCGGCGTGCTGCTCACCATTTTGATGCTGGTCGTTTATTACGGCTACATCGCTTTGATTGCATTCAACAAACCATTCCTTGCACAACCGATTGGCGCAGGCGTGACATCGCTGGGTATTCCCATTGGTTTGGGCGTGATCATTTTCACGATCGTGATCACCGGCCTGTACGTGCGTCGCGCCAATGGCGAATACGACGCGTTGACCAAAGAAATTTTGAAAGACGCCACCAAATGATCAAATTTTCAACACTGTTGACAGCTCTGTTGGCGCTTGTCGCGAGCAGCGCTGTCATGGCAGCAGGTGGTGACGTCGGCGACACCGCCAAACAAGCCACCAACTGGACGGCCATTGGCATGTTTGCAACCTTCGTGGCAGGCACCTTGTGGATCACCAAATGGGCCGCTGCTAAGACCAAATCTGCTGCGGACTTCTATACCGGCGGTGGCGGCATCACAGGCTTCCAAAACGGTTTGGCGATTGCGGGCGACTACATGTCTGCCGCTTCGTTCCTCGGTATTTCCGCTGCCGTGATGGCATCGGGCTATGACGGCCTGATCTACTCGATCGGCTTCTTGGTCGGCTGGCCCGTCATCACCTTCTTGATGGCCGAGCGCCTGCGCAACTTGGGCAAGTTCACCTTCGCCGACGTGGCAGGTTACCGCTTCAAGCAAACACCGATTCGCGCCTTCGCTGCCTCTGGCACCTTGGTCGTGGTCGCGTTCTATCTGATCGCTCAGATGGTGGGTGCGGGTCAACTCATCAAGTTGTTGTTCGGTTTGGACTACTGGATGGCCGTGGTCATCGTCGGCGCGCTGATGATGGTGTACGTGTTGTTTGGCGGCATGACCGCCACCACGTGGGTGCAGATCATCAAGGCGTGCTTGTTGCTCGCTGGCGTGACCTTCATGGCCTTCATGGTTTTGGCGCAGTTCCACTTCAGCCCTGAAGCCTTGTTTGCACAAGGTGTGGCGGTGAAAGCAGCCATCGCAGAAGCGGGTGGCAAGACCCCCGAAGAAGCACAAGCAGCGGGCCTGGCTTTGATGGGCCCTGGCGGCTTCATCAAAGACCCCATCTCTGCCATCTCTTTCGGTATGGCTTTGATGTTCGGTACGGCTGGCTTGCCACACATCTTGATGCGCTTTTTCACGGTGCCTGACGCCAAAGAAGCCCGCAAATCTGTGTTCTGGGCGACCACTTGGATTGGCTACTTCTACGTGTTGATCTTCATCATCGGTTTTGGCGCGATCACTTTGGTCTTGACCAACCCCGAAATGGCGGATGTCGCCAAAGGCGTCATCAAAGGCGGCGCTGGTACCGCCAACATGGCGGCTGTGTTGGTGGCCAAGTCGGTCGGTGGCGACGTGTTCTACGGCTTCATCTCGGCTGTGGCGTTTGCAACCATCTTGGCTGTGGTGGCTGGCTTGACGTTGTCTGGCGCATCTGCTGTGTCGCACGACTTGTACGCCACGGTGTTCAAGAAGGGCCACGCCGACAGCGCTGCTGAACTGCGCGTGTCACGCATGACCACCTTGGCCTTGGGTGTGATCGCTGTGGCCTTGGGCATTGCGTTTGAGAAGCAAAACATCGCCTTCATGGTGGCCTTGGCTTTCGCGATTGCCGCATCAGCCAACTTCCCTGTGCTGTTCATGTCTGTGCTGTGGAAAGACTGCACAACACGTGGCGCGGTGATTGGTGGCTTCTTGGGCCTGATCTCTTCTGTGGCGTTGACCGTGGTGTCGCCTTCGGTGTGGGAAGCCACACTGGGCAACCCCAAAGGCTCGGCCTTGTTCCCTTACGCATCGCCTGCGTTGTTCTCGATGACCATTGGTTTCGTGGGCATCTGGTTGTTCTCGATCCTCGATCGCAGCGACGATGCGAAAAACGAGCGTGCCGCATTTGCGGCTCAGCAAGTGCGTTCGGAAACTGGCTTTGGTGCCTCGGGCGCTTCGGGTCACTGATCCAAACCGTGCTCCCCCCAGCGCGCTTTGCAGCGCAATGGGGGAGACAAAAAAAACCGGGCTTCGTGCCCGGTTTTTTTTCGTCGTCAACGCCCTGAATGACCGCGCAACTGCCTCAACTTGATGAAAGCCATTGCAGCCATCACCGCATCGTTCAAAGCGTCATGGGCCTCACGCACAGGCAGGTTCAAATCGGCCATCAGCGTGGCAAAACGTAAATCGATGTCGGGGTTGGTCTGCTGCTCATAAGGCAACATTTGGCGAAACTTGTGTTCGTAATACAGGCCCGACACTTCAATCTTCGGCTGCGGCAAGCCCTGCCCCAACAAAGGCCAAATGGCGCGATTGAGCATGGCCACATCGAACTCTAAAAAGTAGCCCACCAAAGGGCGGCTGCCAATGAAACGCATGAGTTGCTTCATCGCTTCGTCCAAGGGCAAGCCTTGCGCCACATCTTGTTCACGCAACCGGTGAATGCGCACGCTGTCCGCAGACACCCCACGCTCAGGACGCACCAGCAACTCCAAACGCTCGCTGGTCATGATGCGGTTGCCCACAATGCGCACAGCGCCAATCGAAATGATCTCGTCCGTATTGACGTTCAGACCTGTGGTTTCGCAATCCAAAGACACCCATTCGTTCGGTGGCGGCGCGTCGAACATGAAACGAAACTCGGGCAGACCCAAGTGGTAAATCAGCCACTCACGTTTGAGCGCCCCCCACCAACGCTGCGGCGACAACAAAGACATCATCACAGCGCATCCAACTTGAAACGACTGCGCAGCAAGCCTTTGAAATGCTTGACCACCCCCAACGCGTCTTTCAACAAATCGCGCTCCAAGGTAGAAAGCTTGGCCACATCCACCAAGCCACTCACGGCCTGTTGCGTGTCCATCTCGGTCAAGCCCGCTTTGAGTTTCAAGCCCATCAAAAAGTGCAAGGTTTGTGTGAGGTCCGCGGCCAACGCAGGCGTGATGACCGACTTCACCACCAAGGCATCAATGCGGTCGATGGTGCTGGTCTCTTGCAAATGCTCGGCCAGCGCCAAACTGCGCACGCCATGCACCAGCGGGAAGATGCCCTCTTTTTTCAGATGCAGTCCTTTTTGATCGTCCAACCCGAGCAAACGGTTCCACCAGCCTTGGGACTGACCGAACGCATCGATCGACGCAGCAAAACGCGCCAACATCGCATCGCTGTCGGTGGCCAAACGCATCAAGGCCTGCTGAGCATGCGCCAACAAATGCGCATCGCCGCACACGGGATGGGCATCTAAAAAGATGGCCAGGTTCATCAAACTGTCGGCATCGGGCATGAGCAACCACTGCTGCACCATTTGCCCAAATTCGTAGGCAGACTTGCGCCACATCGGGTTGCTGACCATGATGTGGCCCGGACATTCGGGATAGCCAAAAGCGGCCAGCGCTTGTGAGAACTCGAGACAAATGGCGTCTAAGTTGTCGGGCGGCGTGTAGCCATCACGCAAGATCAACCCATTGTCTTGGTCGGTCTTGAGCAACTGCTCGCCCCGACCTTCGCTGCCCATCACAAACAGACAACTGTTAGCCACCAAATCGGCAGGGGCAATGAGTTGCCACGCCCGTTCAAACAAGCGCGCATTCAAGTCTTGGACCAAGCGCGCAATCAAACTCACCCGCGTGCCACTGCGGTACAAGGTGGTCACCATGCGCGTGATTTGCGTGGCGGCTTGCGCCAACCCAGCAATGTCGGTCGCCGCCTCCACCTGCACGGTGATAAGGTGCGAATGGTTGGACAAAAAGCTGAACAAATCCAGCGCCTCCAACACACCCACCACGCGCGCACCATCGGACACCACCAAGCGGTGCACACGGTGGCGCATCAACAACGCCAAGGCGTCGCCCACTTGATCGGAGGGTTGAATGGTGATGAGCTCGAAATTGGACAGAGGCCCGACAGGCTGCTGATCCAACGGTGTTCCGCTCAGGATGGCACGTTGCAACGTTTTCGCCGTGAAGATCCCCAAACGCTCTGGGGTGGTCGAGGTGTCGCGCACCAACACACTGGCGGTACGTTGCGCCTGAAACACTTTGACGACCGACAACACATCGGTGTCGCTGTCGACGAAATGCGGGGGCCGCACAAAGGCTTCATCAACACGCGACAGTGTCAGCGACTGCAACTCATGCTGGCTTTGTCGCTGCGACAAGGCGATGAGTTTGTTGCTCAAGTCCGAGAACAGCAAGGCCCCGAAGGTGGCGTTGCTGGCAATCAAATCGGTGACGGTTTGACGTGCCAGCTGGTACGCCACCACCTCTTCTTGCGCGACAAAACGGCTGCTGGTTTTGCCGGCCACCAAGCCGCGGCCATCGAAGGTGTCGTCGGGTGCGTAGGTCGTGATGACTTCATCGCCTTCCAACTGCGTGACATAGCCTTTGATGATCACGAACAAATGCGTAGGCGCATCACCTACATCGAGAATGATGTCCCCCTCGGGGTAATACACCACATCCACGCTGTCGCGCACCAAGCGCTGTTCGTCGGTCGTTAAGCAGTCAAACGGGGAAGCGGAAAAATTGAAAGCGTTAGGCATGCGGTCAGTCTCAAAGCAAGACCTCCATTCAACGCGTCACGCCTTGCTGAATGCTTGCAACCGAGTCCCACGCGCTGTCAAACCATGGATCTCCGTCAAGGTAAGCACGCATCATGGGCAATGCATCCAAGCCCCAGAACAACATGTCGTCGACGCAAAACGTCGGCACACCAAACACCCCACGCGCAATGGCTTCTTCGGTATTGGCCTTCAGCTGGGCTTTCACCTCGGGGGCATCACTGGCACGCGCGGGGTTGAGTTGCGTCACTAAGGCTTGCAGGCGTGCAGCGTCATCGGCTGGCGCGCCGCCCTGCCAAACATGACGAAAAATGCTTTCGCACACATAACGATTGGGCTGACCATCGGCCGAAGACCCCACCGCCAAACGCAACAAAGCCAAGGGGTTGAACGGATGCGCAGCAGGCATGTCTAAATGCACCCCCAATTCACGGGCTTGCCACAGCACCTGTCGATAGGTCCACTCCCGTTTGCCCGCGATCTCGGCGGGCCCCAATTGGCCGTGGTGCTTGAGCATGCCTGCAAACAGCACCGGCTTGTAGACCACGTGTTGGCTCACACCCATCAAGGCGCTGGGCAAGGTCTCAAACGCCAAATAGGCATAAGGTGAAATGAAATCAAAATAGCAGGTGATGGTTTTCATGGCGTCACTTTCAGGGAACCCCCTTGTTGTGCAACCGCCACCGAAATGCGTTCGGCAATGCGGGCCCAGACCAAGCGCTTACGGGCGTCGGTCGCTTGACCCCAGCCGCCGATTTCATCCAAGGTGCGCCAGCAGCCTTCACAGACTTGGGTGTCATCGGTCATGCGACACACCGAAATGCAGGGCGAAGGCACAGGCCCCGCATCGCGCAGCACAGTTTGTGAATACGCCAACAAATTCAACGCGACGGCTGAAGGGCCTTGAGGTTTGGGGGTGAGTTCGCTTCCACACATGGCGACATTGTCGAGCAAAGACAACGCCCCCTGTGTCTCACTTGGTATTGATCACCCCAAGGGCTTTAACGCACCGCGCCAAAGACTTTCGACAGCAGCGCACTCCCTGCGGCGGCAGGGTTTTGGCGCAGCTTTTTCTCCTCTTCGCCAATCATCAAATACAGGCCATCCAAAGATTTGCCGGTCACGTATTGCTGCACATTCGCGTTGTCTTTGTTGACCACACCAAAGTTGGCGGCCTTGCCAGCCACTTCGTTGTAGAGCGAGGCCGCGCCTACTTTTTCAGTCGCTTGGGTCACGGCGGGCAAGAACTTGGCCGCCATGGGCTCACGTGTTTTACTGGAGAAGAACTCCGTGACCGAGGTGTCGCCCCCACTCAAAATGGATTTGGCATCACTCACCGACATCGACTGAATGGCCCCCGCCAGCAAGTCTTTGGACAAGGGAATGGCGGACTCGGCCGCGCGGTTCATGGCCAGCACCAGTTCGTCAACTTTTTGCCCCAAGCCAAAGCGCTTGAGCAATTTGGAAGCGTCATTCAAGTAGCCGGGCAAGCCAATACGCACCTTCTCGTTGCCCATGAACCCATCGGTTTGTCCGAGCAAACTCACGGCGGCTTGCGCACCTTTTTCCAACGCGGCTTTGAGGCCTTGACCGGCGTCTTTGTCGGTTAAATCGGCCAAGCTCAGGGCATGGGCTTGGGTATAAGCCAACGTCAACAAGGCCGCAAAGCCTGCGCTCATGTGGCGATTGAATTGGCGGCGATTGGGTTGAACGCGTGAGATCTGCATAAAGCTCCTGAGGGTTGAATGTCCGAAGGAGCGAGTCTATCGCCAGATTTGAATATTAAAGTGTTAAATATTGTTGCGTTTGCTGATCACAGCGCGCGCGACGCGTGAGCCGGATGGCCGGCCCAAAAAGTCGCTGATGAAGGCGCCTGCGTCAATCAGCGCATCAAGGTCTATGCCGGTCTCAATGCCCATGCCGTGCAGCATGTACACCACGTCTTCGGTGGCCACATTGCCCGTGGCACCTTTGGCATACGGACAACCGCCCAAGCCCGCCACCGACGACTGAAAGTTCCACACGCCCATCTGCAAAGCGGCCAAGGTGTTGGACAGGGCCTGTCCATACGTGTCATGGAAATGTCCTGACACATGGGCCACATCAAAGTGCTGCAAGGTGGCCTCGATGGCTTTTTGCACCGTGAGTGGCGTACCCACACCTATCGTATCGGCCACGTCGACGCGCTGCACGCCAATGCTTTTCATCAAGCCCGCGAGGTAAGCCACACGCTCAGGCGCAATCTCGCCTTCGTAAGGGCAACCCACCGTGCAACTCATCGCACCGCGCACAGCGATGCCGGCCGCCAAGGCCGCTTCAACGACCGGTGCAAAACGTTCGATGCTCTCGGCGATCGAGCAATTGATGTTCTTTTGACTGAACGCCTCGCTGGCCGCGCCGAACACCACGATCTCGTCGGGCTTAGACGTGACCGCCGCTTGAAAGCCTTGCACATTGGGCGTGAGCACCGAGTAGCGCACGTTGGGTAACCGCGCGATGCCCGCCATCACCTCGGCGTTGTCGGCCATTTGCGGCACCCATTTGGGCGACACAAAACTGGTCACTTCAATCTCGGTCAAACCTGCCGCTTGCAGGTGATGCACCAGCGCGATCTTGACCTCGGCGGGCACGGGTTGCTTTTCGTTTTGCAGGCCGTCGCGAGGGCCCACATCGATGAGTTGGACACGGGAGGGCAAGTTCATGGATGTCATCGTTGTCAATCAATCAATAACCCGTGCGCGGGTCGACCAAGCCAGAAATGGGTTGGCCCTGTTCGAGCGCCAACATCTTCTGTGCGATCTGCGCGACGCTCTCATCGCGCAAGGTACGTGCCGAGGTATGCGGCGTGACCGTGATTTTGGGGTGCGTCCAGAACTCATGGCCCTCAGGCAGCGGCTCGGTGCGAAACACATCCAAAGTGGCGCCGGCCAAATGGCCACTGTCGAGCAAGGCCAACAAATCTTCTTCCACCAAATGACGGCCACGCGCCACGTTGATCACATACGCATGCGGCGGCAGTTGCGCCAAGGTGGCTTGGTTCAACACGTTTTCTGTTTCGGGCGTGAGCGGCAACAAGTTCACCAACACACGGCTGCTGGACAAGAACGCATGGAGTTGCTGCGCGCCAGCAAAGCACTGCACACCCGGCAATTGTTTGGCACTGCGGCTCCAGCCATTCACAGGGAATTCAAAAGCTTGCAAGGTCTTGGCCACGCGGGCACCCAACACACCCAAGCCCATCACGCCGACCGAAAAATCGGCACGCACGTTGGGCTTGCGGTACGACCACTTGCCTTCACGCACATCGCGCTCATACGCATCGAACTCTCGAAAATGACGAATCACCGCATGGCTCACGTACTCGGCCATTTGCACGGACATGCCCGCATCGTCCAAGCGCACCACTTGCAGCATGGGCGGCAAGCGCAGTTGCAACAAAGCGTCCACCCCGGCACCAATGTTGAACAAGGTCTTAAGACCCACTTGTTCATCGATGAAGGCTTGTGGCGGTGCCCACACCACCGCATGGTCAGCCACAGGGCTCCCAGGCTGCCACACCGACACGTCCGCTTGCGGCAACAACGCACGCAAGCTGTCCACCCAAGGTTCGGGTTTGATGTTCGTGAGGCAGACGGTGATTTTCATGCGGTCATTCGGTTTTGAGTTTGAGCAACTCCGCGCCTTCTGCCACTTGGTCGCCGGGTGCATACAGCAACTCCAGCACTTCGCCATCGGCGGGCGCGGCCATGGTGTGTTCCATTTTCATCGCTTCCATCACGGCGAGCGGCTGACCGGCTTTGACTTTGTCACCTACGTTCACCGCAAACGACACCACCTTGCCGGGCATGGGTGCGGTCAAGCGCCCGCCCTCTTCTTGTATCTCACCCGCGTGCGCCAAGGCATCGACCACCGTGATGCGTGTTGCACCGTGCGCGGCAAACACATGGGCCACATCCTCACCGCCTTCCACATGAATGAAGACCTGCACTCGGGCCTTTTGTTCAGCAAAAGCAATCGCCAGTTGATCGCCCTCGACACGCCATGTCAGGGCGCCTGCGATCGGCGCTGCCTTGTCAACGGCCGCGTGCGATGGGGCATCGGCAGCCACCTGCTCGGTCACGCTCAGTTGTGTCGCGCCATCGTGGCCGTAGGTCAGCAACGCCGTTTGCGCTTGACCGTGAAACACAAACCCAAAACGACGCGTCGCCACGCCGTAAGCACGCCAACCGTCGCGACGGCTGAATGGATCGTGGCCTGCCAAGGTGGCTTCACGTTGCAAGGTGCTGGCCACCACAGCGGCAGCGGTCAAAGCCAAACCCAAAGGTTCTTGGCCGAACAAGGCTTTGTCTTCGCGCTGGATGAGCGCAGTGTCAAGCTTGGCGGTGGCAAATGAATCGGTTTGGATGACACGACGCAAGAACTGCACATTGGTGGTCAAGCCCACGATGCGCGTTTGCGCCAAGGCCTCGTCCAAACGCGCCAGCGCTTGCGCGCGGGTGTCGCCGTGCACGATGAGCTTGGCCACCATGGAGTCGTAAAACGGGCTGATGCTGTCGCCTTCACGCACGCCATCGTCTATGCGCACAGGGCTGCGGTCAAAGCTGCTGCACGCGGGCTTGCGGTACACCTGCAAGGTGCCGGTAGCGGGCAAGAAATTGTTATCGGGGTTCTCGGCACAAATGCGTGCTTCGATGGCATGGCCGTGAATACGCACTTGGTCTTGGCCCAAAGGTAAGGGCTCGCCACTGGCAACGCGCAACTGCCATTCCACCAAGTCGAGCCCTGTGATGGCTTCGGTCACTGGGTGCTCCACCTGCAAGCGGGTGTTCATCTCCATGAAGAAAAACTTCATCGACTCGGGGCTGTCATAGCCCGTTTGTTCAACGATGAATTCCACCGTGCCTGCTCCCACATAGTTCACGGCTTTGGCCGCGGCCACGGCTGCCTCGCCCATCTGCTTGCGCAGCGCTTCGGTCATACCGGGGGCGGGGGCTTCTTCCAACACTTTTTGATGGCGGCGTTGCACCGAGCAATCGCGCTCGAACAAATACACGCAGTTGCCGTGCGTGTCGCCAAACACTTGGATTTCGATGTGACGAGGGCGCTGCACATACTTCTCGATCAACACCGCATCGTCGCCAAAACTGTTGATGGCTTCGCGTTTGCAACTGGCCAAAGCGTCTGC
The DNA here is from genome assembly GCF_031539175.1 of Limnohabitans sp. GTDB lineage: Bacteria > Pseudomonadota > Gammaproteobacteria > Burkholderiales > Burkholderiaceae_C > Limnohabitans. Next base: position 32,939 of record NZ_JAVKLQ010000052.1, read on the forward strand.
AAAGTCTGATGTTTGTTCAACGATGCGCATGCCTTTGCCGCCCCCGCCCGCACTGGCCTTGATGAGCACGGGATAGCCCATTTGATCGGCCTCGCGCTGCAGCAAGGCAGGGTCTTGGTCAGCACCGTGATAACCGGGCACCAAAGGGACGCCCGCTTTCTCCATCAACTGCTTGGACTCCGCTTTGAGGCCCATGGCCTGAATGGCCGAAGCGGGTGGGCCAATGAAGACCAAGCCCGCGGCGGCACAGGCTTTGGCGAAATCTTCGTTTTCGCTCAAAAACCCATAGCCTGGGTGCACCGCTTGGGCACCCGTGTCTTGCGCGGCTTGCAAGATGCGCTCCCAGCGCAAGTAGCTGTCTTTGGGCGCGCTGCCGCCGATGTGAACGGCTTCGTCACACACCTGCACATGCTTGGCTTGCGCGTCTGCGTCTGAATACACGGCGACAGTTTTGATGCCGAGCTTGCGGGCGGTAGTTGCCACACGGCAGGCGATTTCGCCGCGGTTGGCGATGAGAATTTTTTGAAACATGACGGGGTGTCTTTCTGAGTTCAAGGCGTGGCGTGAAATAGCGAAGGATCAAGCGACATGGGGGACGCCCACGTCAAAGCAACCAGTTGGGTTTGCGTTTTTGCAAAAACGACTGCACGCCTTCTTTACCTTGTGCGCTGGCACGGATGTCTGCAATGCCCGCCACGGTGTGGGCGACCAGCGCATCGTCTATGTCGCGCCCTGCCACGTCTTGCACCAAGCGCTTACAAGCACGCAGCGCGTTAGGGCTGGCACTGACCAAGGCGCCGGTCAGCTCGGCCACTTTGGCATCCAAGGCCTCCGCCGTGACCACCTCGTGGACCAAGCCCATGCGGTGCGCGTCAGTGGCGTTGAAACGCTCAGCCGTCAAAAAGTAGCGGTGCGAGGCACGGGCGCCCATGGCGCGAATCACGTAAGGGCTGATGGTGGCGGGAATGAGTCCGAGCTTGACCTCGCTCAAACAGTAGGTGGCCGTGTCCACACTCACCGCCATGTCGCACGCAGCGACCAGTCCCAAGCCTCCCGCAAACACATCGCCCTGCACGCGGGCGATGGTGGGTTTGGGGCAGTCGTAAATGGCGCGCAACATGGCCGCGAGCTGTCCAGCATCGGCCAAGTTTTCATCACGCGTGTAGTCGGCCATGCGGCGCATCCAATTCAGGTCGGCGCCTGCACAAAACGCGGGGCCAAGGGCGGCCAACACCACGCAGCGCACGTCAATCGCTTGACCGGCTTCGATGAAAGCAGTTTTCAACTCAGCAATCACCTCATCGTTGAACGCGTTGCGCACATCGGGGCGGCTGAGCGTGATGGTGCGCACGCCCGCATGGGTAGAAATAGACAAGGCGGAAGGGGTTGTGGTTGTCATGAAAACACCTCGTCCATCACATGCGGAACAAACCGAATTTGGTTTCAGGAATCGTCGCATTCAACGACGCACTCAATCCCAGCGCCAGCACGCGACGCGTGTCGGCGGGGTCGATCACGCCGTCGTCCCACAAGCGGGCGGTGGCGTAGTAAGGGTGGCCTTGGTCTTCGTATTGCTGCTTGATGGGCGCTTTGAAGGCTTCCTCTTCCTCCATGCTCCAAGCACCGCCCTTGCCTTCAATGCCATCGCGCTTGACCGTGGCCAACACGCTGGCGGCTTGCTCTCCACCCATGACGGAGATGCGCGCATTCGGCCACATCCACAAAAAGCGCGGGGCAAAGGCACGGCCGCACATGCCGTAGTTGCCCGCGCCAAAACTGCCGCCAATGATGATGGTGAACTTCGGAACAGCTGCGGTGGCCACAGCCGTGACCATCTTGGCGCCATTGCGAGCAATACCTTCGTTTTCGTACTTGCGGCCCACCATGAAGCCCGTGATGTTTTGCAAAAACACCAGCGGGATTTTGCGTTGGCAGCACAGCTCAATGAAGTGCGCGCCTTTCAAAGCCGACTCGCTGAACAAGATGCCGTTGTTGGCGATGATGCCGACTGGCATGCCTTCAATGCGGGCAAAACCACACACCAAGGTCGTGCCAAAACGTGATTTGAACTCGTCAAATTCCGAGCCATCGACGATGCGGGCAATGATCTCGCGCACATCAAACGGCTTGCGTGTGTCCGCAGGAATCACACCGTACAACTCTTGCGCATCGAACTTCGGCGGCACAGGCTTGTGCGTCGCGATGTTGGGTTGCTTTTGAGCATTCAGGTTTTTCACCGCATGACGCGCCAGCGCCAACGCATGCACATCGTTTTGTGCCAAGTGATCGGCCACACCGGAGAGTCGGGTGTGCACATCACCACCGCCCAAGTCTTCGGCGGTCACCACTTCGCCGGTGGCCGCTTTGACCAAAGGAGGGCCGCCCAAGAAAATGGTGCCTTGGTTTTTCACGATGATGGTTTCGTCACTCATGGCAGGCACATACGCGCCACCGGCGGTGCAACTGCCCATCACCACCGCGATTTGCGCAATACCTTGTGCGCTCATGTTGGCTTGGTTGAAGAAGATGCGGCCAAAGTGGTCGCGGTCGGGGAACACCTCGTCTTGGTTGGGCAAGTTGGCACCGCCCGAATCGACCAAGTAAATGCAAGGCAAGTTGTTTTGCTGTGCGATTTCTTGTGCGCGCAAATGCTTCTTCACGGTGAGCGGGTAGTAAGTGCCACCCTTCACCGTGGCGTCGTTGCACACGATCATGCAGTCCACACCGCTGACGCGACCGATGCCGGCAATCAAGCCCGCACACGGGGCATCGTTGTTGTACATGTTGAGCGCGGCGAGCGGCGCCACCTCTAAAAATGGCGTGCCGGGGTCGAGCAACATTTGCACGCGGTCACGGGGCAACAGTTTGCCGCGGGCGGTGTGTTTGGCGCGCGCCGCTTCGCCGCCACCGACGGCTATTTTTTCGAGATGGGCCTTCAGGTCATCCACCACGGTGCGCATGGCGGCGGCGTTGGCCGTGAAGTCGGCGGAACGGGGGTTCAATTGGGTGTGCAAAACAGTCATGCTTTCGTCCTTTGCGTCAGAGCGTAAAACGAACCGACCCTGACGGGGCGTCAGCATGGTTGCAAATCCTGCCACAATGGCTGCCAATATGGTTAACCCTAGCCGCCCGCAGCCCCCCTCGCCCGCCCAAGGTCGTGCAGAGACGCCAATTGCTTTTATTCAAGCTATCGCCGCCGCTTACGCACAGCGTGGCATGCCCATGGATGAGGCCTTGGCAAAGGCACAAATTGAGCCATCTCTGCTTCTGAAAAACAACGCGCGCGTGACTGCCATGCAAATGGAGTTGATCTCAGGCATCGCCATGCAAGCGCTGGACGATGAAGGCTTGGGCTGGTTCAGCCGCCGCCTGCCTTGGGGCAGCTATGGGCTGCTGGTGCGCGCATCGCTCACATCAGCCACGCTGGGCTTGGCACTGACGCGCTGGTGCAGACACCACGGCTTGCTGACGGACGACATTCACTTGCACCTCAGCGAGCGCGACGGCGTGGCCACGTTGCAGTTGGACGAGGTGCGCGACTTGGGCGAGTTTCAAGAATTCTGTGTGGTGTCGGTCTTGCGCAATGCCTTGGGTGTGGCGTGTTGGCTGACCGACTCACGCATTCCCCTGCAGGCCACGCACCTGCGCATTGCCGCGCCAGCCCACCAAGACAGCTACCGCGTGTTGTTTGACGGCCCCACCACGTTCGATGCCGCCGTCAACAGCCTGCAATTTGATGCCGGTTATCTGGCCCTGCCCGTGCGTCGCGACGAAGCCGCGCTGCAACACATGCTGCAACGCGCGCTGCTGCTGACCGTGCGTCCCTACCGACGTGACCGGTTGTTGGTCGAAAAAGTGCGCCAAACTTTGGCCCTGCACCCCGAGCATTGCCGCAACGCCGAAGACTTGGCCGCGTGGCTGCACATGTCGGCGCGCACGCTGCACCGACAACTGAAAGAAGAAAACGCCTCGCTGCAAGAACTCAAAGATGCCGTGCGCCGCGACCTCGCCATGACGCAGCTGCAACGCACGACACGCCCGTTGAAACAAATTGCCGAAGCCGCAGGATTTCAAAACGAGAAAAGCTTTATCCGTGCATTCAAAAGCTGGACAGGCAGCTCACCCGACGCGTTCCGTCGACAACGCATCACGGCGCCTTAGTGCACATCAGTGCGCGTTAGTGCGCCCGGGCTCAGGCGGCGGTAAACAGCGCGGGCAGCTCGCTCATGCACGTGAACACATGGGCGGCACCCGCCGCACGCAACGCGTCCGCCTGCCCGTGAGCGGCATAGCCCCACACCGTCGCCCCCGCGGCGACGCCTGCCGTCACGCCCACAGGCGTGTCTTCGATCGCCAAGCAGCGCTTGGGGTCTTTGCCCAAATGCGCAGCAGCGGCCAAATACACATCGGGTGCGGGTTTGGTCTGAGGCACTTCATGGCCGCTGAAGATGCGCCCGTCAAAGAACTCGAACAAGCCCACCTTGCCCAACATCAAATTGATTTTGAAACGGTCTGCGCCTGACGCGCACGCGATCTGCCCTTGACACGCGTCGAACACGTGTTGCACCGCTTGATGAATGTGCGCAATGGGTGTGATGTCAGCATCTAAGCGCAGATTGCGTCGGCGGTAAAACTCATCCATGAAGGCGTCGGTCAACGGCTGGCCGGTGTTGGCCTCGATCAAGTCGCGGCGGTTGCGCACGGTGTGGCCCACAAAGTGCGCCATGCACTCTTGCAAGGTCAGGGTCCAGCCACTTTCTTGCAGCATGTCGCGCAAGGCCCCACAGGTGATGGCTTCGCTGTCAACCAGCACGCCATCGCAATCAAACAACACAGCTTCGAATTTCATGCCGCAATTATGAGGGGCTAAAGCACGTCGCCATCCACGTAAAACCAACGCCCGTCTTCACGCACAAAGCGGCTGCGCTCGTGCATGCGCACGGCGCCACTGGGCAAACGGTAGCGGGCGACAAAGGTCACCTCGGCCGTGTGGTCCCCGGTCATGCGGTGGTCGCGTACATCCAGGCCCAGCCATTTGGCGCCCGCATCAAAGTCCAGTGACGCAGGTCGGGTGCTGGCGTGCCACGTCGCCAGTAAATAGTCCGCACGCTCATGCACAAAGGCGCTGTAGCGCGAGCGCATCAAGCGCTCTGCATCTGGGGGCAACGCCACGTCAACGTGGTCCACAAAAGCACCGCAGCAGTCTGTGTAGGCGATGGGGCGGCGCTTTGCATCGGTACGCCCACACGGGCAATCGGTCACGGGGGGCATGCAGCGCCTCTTAAGGTAACACCGAAATGGTGCCGCGCATGCCTGCGTCGTAATGACCGGGCTCGAAGCAGGCCATGTGCAGCACGCCGGCATCGGTGAAGGTCCAGACCAACTCGCCGGTTTCGCCTGCGCCCAATGACAAGGCGTTGTGGGCGTGTGAATGGCCCTCTTTTTGCGCGTTCATGGCGGCGGCATGCGCGCGTAAATCATCTTCGCTGCCAATGACCATGTCGTGACGCACCTTGCCAGTGTTGGTGACGCGAATGCGCACAGTCTCACCGGAGGTGGCTTGCCAATTGGCAGGGGAGAAACGCATGGCATCGTTCATCTCGATGGCGACGATACGGGCGTCTGTCGACGCAGCGTCCGGATGGGTATGCACGGCCTCTGTCGCAACACCATGCGTGTGAACCTCTGCGGTTGAACCGCTGTCGTGAGAATGGCTGTACTCAGAAGGCGGCAGGCCTTGTAACAGCGACCACGCGGTGGCGGAGATGGCCATCACCACGGCAAACGCAACCAAGCCATACGTCACCAACGACCGCAACGGCGTGCGGGCACGACCGTCGAGGAAGTACATGGCCAAAAGACTGAGCACAAAGCCCAAGGGCACCACCCACAAACTGCGGTCTGGCGAATCGGGGAAGTGTTGCAAACCCCCAGTGAAAAAGCCCAAGCCAATCGACGACACCAAGCCAAAACCGAGCACGTCGGTCCAGCGCACGTTCAATGCGTCACGGTTGCGCGTTTCCAACCAAGCGCCCCACAAATAAAACAGTACGCCAAAGCCAGCCGTCCAAAACGAACGCGCTTCACTGAAAAACCCGTGGTTAACAGCGCCAGCAATGAAGCTGATGCCGCCGTATTTGAAAAGCGTGGCGATGTGCGATTGTGCAAAATTCATAGGAAATCCTGTTGATTCAGCGCGATGCTACACAAGCCACATCAACAAGACGTGCGCTATATCAAGCCAAGGCGCGTTGAATGATGATTTTTTGCACGTCGCTGGTGCCTTCGTAAATTTGGCACACGCGCACGTCGCGGTAAATGCGCTCCACAGGGAAGTCGCTCACCACGCCGTAGCCGCCCAAGGTTTGAATGGCGACGCTGCACACCTGTTCTGCCGTTTCACTGGCAAAGAGTTTGGCCATCGCGGCTTCTTTCAAACAAGGTAAGCCGGCATCGCGCAAAGCGGCAGCGTGGTACATGAGTTGGCGTGCCGCTTCGAGTTGTGTGGCGCAATCGGCCAAGCGAAAACCCACAGCTTGATGGTTGAAGATGGCGGTGCCAAAGCTCACGCGCTCTTTGCTGTATTGCAAGGCAGCTTCAAACGCGCTGCGCGCCATGCCAATGCTTTGCGCGGCGATGCCGATGCGGCCGCCTTCCAAAGCAGACAGCGCAATCTTGTAGCCCTCGCCTTCTTGTCCAATCAAGTTCTCGGCAGGAATGCGGCAGTTGTCAAAGTTGATTTGTGCGGTGTCGCTGCTGTGCTGACCGAGCTTGTCTTCCAAGCGCGCCACTTGATAACCAGGGGCGCTGGTGGGCACGATGAAGGCGCTCATGCCTTTCTTGCCTGCGCCTTTGTCGGTCACGGCAATGACGATGGCCACATGGCCGTTTTTGCCGCTGGTGATGAATTGCTTCACCCCGTTGATGACGTATTCGTCGCCCTCTTTGGTGGCCGTGGTGCGCAAGGCTGATGCGTCAGAGCCCACATGTGGCTCGGTCAAGCAAAACGCGCCAAGCATGTTGCCCTGCGCCAATTCGGTGAGCCATTGCTTCTTTTGCGCGTCGTTGCCGTAGCGCATGAGGATGGCGTTGACGGGGCAATTGGTCACGCTGATGGCCGTGCTGGTGCCGCCATCGCCAGCGGCGATTTCTTCCAACACCAAAGCAAGCGTGAGGTAATCGAGGCCCGCGCCGCCCAAGTCTTCGGGCACACAAATGCCATACGCACCGAGGGCGGCCAAGCCTTTGTGCACGGCGTGCGGGAAGGTGTGTTCTTTGTCCCACTTGGCGGCGTTGGGCCAGAGTTCTTGTTGGGCAAAGTCGCGCACGGCGTCGCGAATCATGGTTTGGTCAGGCGTGAGCAACATGGAAATTTAAAAATAAAGAGGACAAGAATCGAAGATCACCAAGGAATGGTGCTGCCGTCGTGCGATAAAAATTGGCCGCCCTGCGCGGACGTCAACTGAGACAAGGTGCGGCGCATGTGCGTCACACTTTCTTGCGCCGTCAACGTGGCATGGGCGCCGCCCATCTCGGTCTGCACCCAACCGGGGTGCATGGCAATCACGCGAGCCCGTGGGTAAGCGGGTTGCGAGGTGCGCACCACCATGTTGAGCGCTGCTTTACTGATGCGGTACAGCGCGGCGTCGCTGCTGCGCGTGCCTTGCAAGCTGCCCATCACGCTGCTGATGCAGGCCAACACGCCATCGGCCTCTTCAACCATGGGCGCGATTTGAGGGATGGTCATCATGGCGCCCATCACATTCGCATGCATGACGTGGTCAAACGTGTCTTGCGTCGGGGGTGTATCGGCACTGGCGCGGTCCATCACGCCAGCCACGTACAACGCCACGTCGAGCTTTTCGCCATCGAGCAGCCACGCCAACGACGTGACGCTCACGGGATTGGCCACATCGACACGCAAACACTGGGCGCCCAGTGCTTGCACGCGATCACGCCCTGCGTCGTCACGGGCTGTGGCCATCACGCGCCAGCCGTCCGCCATGTATTGACGAACCAGCTCTAGTCCAATGCCGCGTGATGCGCCAATGATGAGTGCGGTCGGCATGGTGAAAACTTAAACCAATTCGAGCGCAACGGCGGTGCCTTCACCGCCGCCGATGCACAAGGTGGCCAAGCCTTTTTTCAGGCCGCGTGCTTTCAGCGCGTGAATCAACGTGACCATGATGCGTGCGCCCGACGCGCCGATGGGGTGACCCAACGCACAGGCACCGCCGTTGACGTTGACTTTGTCGTGCGGCACGTTGAGTTCTTTCATCAGCGCCATGGGCACCACGGCGAAGGCTTCGTTGACTTCCCACAAATCCACATCGGCCACAGACCAACCAGCTTTGGCCAAGGCTTTTTGTGTGGCGCCGACAGGTGCGGTTGCAAACCATTCGGGCTCTTGCGCATGCGTGGCGTGGCTGACGATGCGGGCCAAGGGCGTGCATCCCAATTTCTTGGCGGTGCTTTCGCGCATCAACACCATGGCGGCTGCGCCATCGTTGATCGACGAGCTAGAAGCGGCCGTGATGGTGCCGTCTTTCTTGAAGGCAGGCTTGAGCGTGGAGATCTTGTCGAGCTTGACCTTGCCTGGGCCTTCGTCAATGGACACCACGGTTTCGCCCGCACGCGTTTTCACGGTGACGGGGGTGATTTCTGCGGCAAAGGCGCCGCTTTCGGTGGCGGCTTTGGCGCGTTGCACGCTGGCGGTAGCAAACGCGTCTTGCTCTGCGCGCGTGAAGCTGTATTTGGCGGCGCAGTCTTCGCCGAATGTTCCCATGCTGCGGCCGGGTTCGTACGCATCTTCCAAACCGTCAAGCATCATGTGGTCAAAAATACGGTCATGGCCCAAACGGTAACCGCCACGGCCTTTGAGCATGAGGTACGGCGCATTGGTCATGCTCTCCATACCGCCCGCGACCAACACGTCGTGCGAGCCGGCCAACAGCATGTCATGCGCAAACATCGCAGCACGCATGCCTGAGCCACACATTTTGGACAAGGTCACCGCGCCAGCACTCTTTGGCAAACCGCCTTTGAAACCCGCTTGACGCGCAGGCGCTTGGCCTTGACCGGCCATCAAGCAGTTGCCAAACAAGAGCTCGGTCACCAACTCAGGGGTGAATTGAGAATGAAGACCCGCCCGCTCTAACGCGGCCTTGATGGCGGCACCGCCGAGGTCGTGGGCGGCCAGACTTGAGAAGTCGCCTTGAAAGCTACCCATGGGTGTACGGGCTGCACTGACGATGACGATAGGGTCGGACATGAGTTTCTCCAATAAAAAAGAAAAGTGCCACGCCGACCCCGAGGGTCACGCGGCGGGAAGCATGCCACCACGAGGGTAGCGTTTGAAAGCGTTGCGGAAGACGTCAACCACTTCGCCAGCATGGCTCATGGTGACGCCGAGGTCTTTGACCAAGCCGTTGTCGAGGCCGTAAATCCAGCCGTGCACGGTCACCTTTTGACCACGACCCCAAGCATCCTGCATCACGTTGGACAACGCCACATTGCCGACTTGCTCAATGACGTTCATCTCACACATGACCGATTCCAGCTCAGCTTGTGGCAAATGGTTGAGGCGTTGGCGATGGCGCAAGCGCACATCTTGCACATGGCGCAACCAGTTGTCGGCCAAACCCACGCGTGTGCCACGTGTGGCCGCCAAGACGCCACCGCAACCGTAGTGCCCCACCACCATGATGTGCTCGACCTTGAGTGCGTCCACCGCGTATTGGATGACCGACAAGGCGTTCAAATCTGAATGCACCACCACGTTGGCCACGTTGCGATGCACGAACACCTCGCCAGGATCCAACCCCGTGATTTGGTTCGCAGGCACGCGGCTGTCAGAGCAGCCAATCCACAAATACTTGGGGTTTTGCTGGTTGGCCAGGCGCGAGAAATACGCAGGATTCTCTTGAATCATGCGGCCGGCCCATGCCCGGTTGTTATCAAAAAGGTGCTGAAGTGATGTGCTCATGCGGTCATTGTCGCAGTGCAGCGATGGCCTTAACAAGTCTCAGCGAAAAGCTCACGGCCAATCAGCATGCGACGAATCTCGCTGGTACCTGCACCAATTTCATACAACTTGGCATCGCGCCACAAACGGCCTAAGGGGTATTCGTTGATGTAGCCATTGCCACCAAAAATCTGCACGCCTTCACCGGCCATCCACGTGGCTTTTTCGGCCGTCCACAAAATGACGGACGCACAGTCTTTGCGCACTTGACGGACATGATCGGTGCCAAGCAAATCGAGATTTTTAGCGACGGTGTAGGCGAAGCTGCGACCGGCTTGCAACACGGTGTACATGTCGGCCACTTTGCCTTGAATGAGTTGGAACTCACCAATGCTTTGGCCAAATTGCTTGCGGTCGTGGATGTAGGGAATGACGTTGTCCATCACCGATTGCATGATGCCCAAAGGACCGCCTGTCAGCACAGCACGTTCGTAGTCCAAGCCGCTCATCAGCACTTTGGCGCCCATGTTGAGGCCGCCCAAAATGTTTTCGGCTGGCACCTCGACGTTGTTGAACACCAACTCGCCCGTGTGGCTGCCGCGCATACCGAGCTTGTCGAGCTTTTGCGCCACGCTGAACCCCTTCATGCCTTTTTCGATCAAGAAAGCTGTGACACCGCGCGCGCCCAACTCGGGCTCGGTTTTGGCGTAGACCACCAAAGTGTCAGCATCGGGGCCGTTGGTGATCCACATCTTGCTGCCGTTGAGCACGTAGTAGTCACCCTTGTCTTCCGCTTTGAGCTTCATGCTGATGACGTCGGAGCCCGCACCGGGCTCTGACATCGCAAGCGCCCCCACATGCTCACCGCTGATGAGCTTGGGCAGGTACTTGGCGCGTTGCGCATCGGTGCCGTTGCGTTTGATTTGATTGACGCACAAGTTGCTGTGCGCGCCATAGCTCAAACCCACGCTGGCGGAGGCGCGAGAAATTTCTTCCATCGCGATCATGTGGGCGAGATAGCCCATGTTGGCGCCGCCATATTCTTCACCCACGGTGATGCCCAACACGCCCAAGTCACCCATTTTTTGCCACAGGTCCATGGGAAATTGGTCGTTGTGGTCGATCTCGGCGGCACGAGGCGCGATCTCGGCTTGGGCGAATTCGCGCACGGCGTCGCGCAAGGCATCGATGTCTTCACCGAGTTGGAAATTCAGTCCGGGCAAATTGTTCATGGCGGTCTCCTTGTGGGTCTCAGTAACTTTGTTTGACGGTGGCCAAGGTTTGTTGCATCAGGGCGCAAGGCGACTCACCGCCATCGTCGTTCAGATGCACGACCTCGGCCGTGGTGATGATGAGTCGCTTGCCGGCACGCACCACATGGCCGCGTGCGCGCAACTCCCCCCCTTGAAATGCAGCGAGAAAGTTGATCTTGTATTCAACAGTGGTCACCTCTTGGCCCTCAGCCGCCAAGGTGAGGCCGGCGTAGCCTGCGGCGATGTCGGCCAGCGCGCCCATGGCGCCGCCGTGGTAACCGCCTTGTTGTTGGGTCACACGCTCGGAATAGGGCAAGGCGATTTCGACCTCGCCAGGGGCCACCGACACCAAGCGTGCGCCAAGGTGGCGCATCATGCCTTGACGCACAAAGCTCGATTCGATGCGGGCATGCAACTCGGGGTGCGCGATAGGTGTCGTACTCATGCTTTAGCCGCCTTGGTGGATGGGGTGGCGCTCGCAGCACCTTGCTTGGCGAGCAGATTACGTGCCTCTTTTTCATGCACCTTGACTTCGTCGAGGTTGGCTTGAATTTCGGCCATTTGTTCTTCCAGCTGGCGTTTGTGATCGGCCAACACCACCAAAAACTTCTGCAACTGAGGGCCCGTATCGCGTGGGCTGTCGTACATGTCGATGAGGTCTTTGGCCTCCGTCAGCGACAACCCCAAACGCTTGGCACGCAAGGTGAGCTTCAAACGCGTGCGGTCGCGGTGGCTGTAGACGCGGTTGCGACCACCGGGGCCGGAGCGCTCGGGCTGCAGCAGCCCCATGTCTTCGTAAAAACGGATGGCCCGGGTGGTGAGATCGAACTCACGCGCCAAGTCGCTGATGGAATATGTGGTAGCCATGGTGTGTTTACGTTTACGTAAACGTCAATTATGACGGGAAAATTCAACCGCGCAAAAAACGTCTCAATTCCAAGGCGGCAAGGGCTCGTTTTTCAGCACCCGACGGCGCTCGGCGTAGTCCGGCATCACCGTTTTGACGGTGTCCCAGAACCGTGGACTGTGGTCCATCACCCGCAAGTGGCTCAACTCATGCGCGACCACATAGTCAATGACGTCGAGTTTGTGATGGACCAAGCGCCAGTTGAGGCGAATGGCGCCGCTCGAACTCGCACTGCCCCAGCGGGTCGCCGCGCTGCTGAGCGACAGGCGCTGCCATTGCACATTCAGCAGCGGGGCGAAGTGATGCAAACGCTCGGTGAACAAGGTTTTGGCTTGCCGCATGAGCCAAGCCTGAACGGCATCGCGAATCTGCTCTGGGGTGGCATGAAGCGGCAGCCCCAAACGCAAGGTATGCGGTGCCAAGCCATCTTGCGCGGATTCAAATTGCGCGCTGTTCTTTTTCAAAGCGCTGCTGGAATCGAGCACTGCCTGAAGCTCGCCCCCCAAATACGGCACCACAACGCCGTCGCACCACACAATGCGCTGGGCACCCATTTGGGCGTGACGTTCGCCCATTTCAATCAGCTTGCGTGAAATCCAATCGGCCTTTTGACGCAACGCAGACTCGACCTCGCCGACCGTCACCCACGTTGGCGCACTGACCTCCAGCCCATCTGGCCCGACCGCCATGCCAATGGTGCGGCGCTTGCCACGGCGAAAGGCATACGCCACATCCGTGGCACCTAACAAAATGCGCCGCGTGGCGCGTGGATGTGTGAACTGTGCTTTGGGCAGCACATGGGCCAAGGGTTCAGCAGGTTGATGCGGCCCCTGCAGCGGTCGCGACGTGGGCAAAGGCGGCGCAGCTTGGCTTTGCGGCGCCTCAAATAAATCAAGCACGAGTTGCATGAAGCGGCTCATGCGTGACGCCTCACGACTTGGCGACGTAGGCCTCAGGATCGAGGCGACGCATTTCGGACTCGATCCAATGTTCGACCTCACGGGTCAGCTCATCGGCTTCGCGGCCCACGCTGTCAATGGGCGCGCCGATTGACACGTCCACCACGCCTGGAAATTTGATGAAAGCCTTGCGCGGCCAGCATTTGGCAGAGGTGACGGCAATGGGAATCACGGGCGCGCCCGTGGCGATGGCCAGACGTGCACCACCGCTCTTGTAGTTCCCGCGCTCGCCACGCGGAATGCGCGTGCCTTCGGGAAACATGATGACCCATGTGCCTTGCGCCAACAGCTTTTGGCCCTGCTCTACCACTTTCCCGAAGGCCTTGGCGCGCTGGCTGCGGTCGATGTGAATCATGTCCAGCAAGCCGATGGCCCAACCAAAAAATGGCACGTACAGCAACTCACGTTTGAACACGTAAGCCAAGGGGTGAGGCATGATGGCCGGCATCAAAAATGTCTCGTACGTCGACTGGTGTTTGACCAACAAAATGGCGGGGCTGGTCGCGCCGTCAGGCAAATTTTCTTGCCCTTGAATGCGGTAGCGCACACCCATGATGACGCGCGCGGCTTGGATGCTCAGGTTGAGCCAATACGCGGCAATGGCGTAACGCTTGTCCGCACGCAGCCCAACAGCTGCAGCCAAGACAATCAGCAACGCAAACGGGATGACGGTGACAAACATGAACGCCATGTGCACGGTCGATCGAATCATGGCCATCATGCGTGAGCTCCTGTTTTGTGCGGTGCTTTGTGCACCGCGTGGACTTTGGTCTCGGGTTGCGCTAACAGCCAATCGACAAAGGCTGCCAAGTCGTCATGCACACAGGTGTCTTGCGGAAAATCAGCGGGCAATGTTTTGCCACGCAGTTTTTGGCCCTTGCCCGTGTGGACCAAATGCGGGGTGCAACCCGCGGCAGCACCGGCTTGCAAATCACGCAAGCTGTCACCCACCGTGTGCACGCCGGTCAACTCCATGCCATAACGCTCGCCAATCTGTTCAAACAACCCCGGCGCCGGTTTGCGGCACTGGCAGGCTTCATCGGGACTGTGCGGACAATAAAAGACCGCATCAATGCGCCCCCCCACAGACCCCAAAAGCTTGTGCATTTTGGCGTGCATGGCGTTGAGCGCGGCCACGTCAAACAAACCACGGCCCAAGCCCGATTGGTTCGAGGCCACCACCACATGCCAACCCGCATGGTTCAGTCGCGCAATCGCCTCGAGTGCGCCGGGCAAGGGCAGCCACTCATCGGCAGACTTGACGTAATCGTCGCTGTCTTGGTTGATGGTGCCGTCGCGGTCGAGGATGACAAGTTTGGTGATCATGCGTGGTGCGTCTTAGGCTCAGGTCAGTCAGTGAAGACGTGTCAAGTCGCGAGGCACGACAAGTCGGCCACGCGGTTCATGGCGAGGTGCAAGCTTTTGAGCAGGCCTTGGCGATTCAAGCGCAAGTCCATCTCTTCGGCGTTGACCATCACATCGTCAAAGAAGGCATCGACGGGCGAACGCAAGGTGGCCAACGTTTGTAACGAAGCGGTGTAATCGCCCGCCTTGAACTGCGCTTCCGATTCGGGCAGCAACTTTTGCATGATGGCGTAGAGCGCTTGCTCGGCGTCTTCTTTGAACAAGGCGGTGTTGACGTGTGCATCGACTTCGCCTGCTTTTTTGAGCACGTTACCGATGCGCTTGTTGGCAGCAGCCAACGCTGGGCTTTCAGGCAATGCAGCGAAGGCGCGGACGGCGGTGAGGCGCTTGGCCACATCGCTCAAGCGTTGTGGACGCAAGGCCAACACGGCTTCGACCTCTTGGGCCGAGTAGCCTTGCTCGCGCAAGCCGCCAGAGAGGCGGTCGTAAATGAACGAGGTCAATGCCGCCGCAGGGTCTGTGATCTTGTCGCCAAAGGCGGGGATGGCTTGTGCAATCAAAGCATCCAAGCCCACATCCAAATTGGCTTCGCTCAACATGCGCACCACGCCCAACGCGTGACGACGCAACGCGAAGGGGTCTTTGTCGCCCGTTGGCAAGTTGCCAATGCCAAACATGCCGACCAAGGTTTCGATTTTGTCAGCCAAGGCCACCACCACACCCACGGTGTTGCGTGGCAATTCGTCACCCGCAAAGCGAGGCTTGTAGTGGTCTTCAATGGCTTGCGCTGTCGTCTCGCCCAAACCATCGTGGCGCGCGTAGTAGCCGCCCATGATGCCTTGCAACTCAGGGAACTCGCCCACCATGTCGGTCAGCAAATCGGTTTTGGCCAGTTGGGCCGCGGTGTCGACGGCTTGCATGAAGGTTGTGTTCACGGCGGCGTCTTGGGCTTGCGGCAACAAGGCAGCAATGCCTTTGGCAATGGCGCGCACGCGGTCGGTGCGCTCGCCTTGGGTGCCGAGTTTGTTGTGATACACCACCTTGGCCAAACCGTCCACGCGCGAAGCGAGGGTCTTTTTGCGGTCTTGGTCAAAGAAGAATTTGGCATCGGCCAAACGAGGGCGGACCACGCGTTCGTTGCCGCCTGTGACCGCGGATGCGTCATCAGGCGTGATGTTGCTGACCACCAAAAACTTATTGGTGAGCTTGCCGGCTGCGTCAAGCAACGGGAAGTATTTTTGATTGGCCTTCATCGTGAGGATGAGGCACTCTTGCGGCACGTCGAGGAATTGTTTTTCAAACTCGCACACCAACACATTGGGGCGTTCGACCAAGGCGGTAACTTCGTCGAGCAATGCTGCGTCTTCAATCGCCTTTACACCGCCGCCAACTTTGGCTGCAGCGGCTTCAAGTTGACGCGCAATCTCTGCACGGCGTTCTGTGAAACTGGCGATGACTGCGCCGTCTTTGGCGAGTGTGTCTGCGTACACATCAGCATTAGCTAAAACGACTGGCGACACCTTGGCTTCAAAGCGGTGGCCTTGTGTGCTGTTGCCTGCGGTCAAGCCCAATGCTTTGACGGGCACCACGGTGCTGCCATGCAAAGCGATCAAGCTGTGTGCGGGGCGCACAAAGTTGACGCTGCTCCAACCGGGCAATTCACAGTCGGTTTCAAGCTGATAGCTCATCACTTTCGGGATGGGCAATTTGGCAATGGCGTCGCTCAAAGCTTTTTGCAAGCCGTCGGCCAAGCTCGCACCTTTGACGATGCTGTCGTAGAACAAGGCTTCGGCCTTGCCATCGGGTGCGCGTTTGAGTTGCGCCACGGCCTCGGGGCCAGCGCCCAAGGCTTGCAGTTTTTTCAGCAAGGCGGGGGTGGCGTTGCCGCTGGCATCCAAGCCAACAGTAACCGGCATAAGTTTTTGTTGCACGGCTTTGTCTGCAGCCAATGCAGAGACGGCAGTGATGTGCGCAGCCAAACGGCGGGGCGATGCGTAAGCGGTCACCGCAGAGTTCGCAGCGGTCAAGCCTTGCGCTTTGAGTTGCTCAAACAGAACGCCTGAGAACGCGTCGCCGAGTTTTTGCAAGACTTTGGGTGGCAACTCTTCCACGAAGAGTTCGATGAGTAGGTTGTGTGTCGTCATGTTTTTGTGTCCTACGCTCAAGCGGTCTTCTTCGGCATTTGGTCAACCCACTCACGCGGGGCCATGGGAAAGCCCAAGCGCTCACGGCTCTCGTAATAGCTTTGCGCCACAGCGCGCGCCAAGTTACGGATGCGGCCGATGTAGGCGGCACGCTCGGTCACGCTGATGGCGCCGCGCGCGTCGAGCAAGTTGAAGGTGTGTGCGGCCTTGAGCACTTGCTCGTAGGCGGGCAATGCGAGCTGTGCGCCCATGAGGTGCTGCGCTTGTTTCTCGTGTGCGCCAAAGGCGGTGAACAAGAACTCGGCATCGCTGTGCTCGAAGTTGTAGGTGGATTGCTCGACTTCGTTTTGTTTGTACACGTCGCCGTAAGTCAGGCCATCGGTCCATTGCAGGTTGTAAACGTTGTCCACCCCTTGCAGGTACATGGCCAAGCGCTCGAGGCCGTAGGTGATTTCGCCGGTGATAGGTTTGCAGTCAATACCGCCGACTTGTTGGAAATAAGTGAACTGCGTGACTTCCATGCCGTTCAACCAAACTTCCCAGCCCAAGCCCCATGCGCCCAAGGTTGGGTTTTCCCAATCGTCTTCCACGAAGCGGATGTCGTTTTTCTTGAGGTCAAAGCCAAGCGCTTCGAGCGAGCCCAAATACAGTTCCAAGATGTTGCTGGGTGCGGGCTTCAACACCACTTGGTATTGGTAATAGTGCTGCAAACGGTTGGGGTTCTCGCCATAGCGGCCGTCTTTGGGGCGGCGGCTGGGTTGCACGTAGGCGGCCTTCCAAGGCTCTGGGCCCAAGGCGCGCAAGAACGTGGCGGTGTGCGAGGTGCCCGCACCGACCTCCATGTCGATGGGTTGCAACAAGGCGCAGCCTTGCTCGGCCCAGTAGGACTGGAGTTTGAGAATAATTTGTTGAAAAGTCAGCATAAAACCCATGCCAACATGGCGTTGGCGAAAAGGAGCAGGTCAAGACGCCTGCAAACCCTTGATTTTACGGGCCGAAATAGCGTTTGCCGTGCTTGGTCCGAGAACCGAGCCACGCAACCCACATCCACACGCCTGCCGCAAATGCCACCAACGGCCAAAGCCCCCAAGCAGAGACCCAACGGGCGTAGGGTGTCACAGCGC
Source organism: Limnohabitans sp. (assembly GCF_031539175.1). Classification (GTDB taxonomy): domain Bacteria; phylum Pseudomonadota; class Gammaproteobacteria; order Burkholderiales; family Burkholderiaceae_C; genus Limnohabitans. The sequence goes on from NZ_JAVKLQ010000052.1 coordinate 50,655, forward strand.
CGTGCACCCCTTGAACTTGAGCGTGCAAGGCGCCTTGCACGCTGCTAGGCAGCCGATGCGTGACCACCCCTTGTGCATCGATGATGGCCGTCGCCCCCGTGTTGGTGGCGCGCAGCATGGGACGGCCCAGTTCAAGCGCCCGCATGCGGGAAATATTCAAGTGTTGGTCAATGGCCACGGTATCGCCAAACCAAGCGATGTTGCTGAGGTTGACCAAGATGGTGGGAGCCTGCTCGGGGTCGGCGAAGCTTTTGGCCAGCTCCTCGCCAAACAAATCTTCGAAACAAATATTCGGGGCGATGCGCTCCCCCTTCCATGTCAACGAGGGCTGAACCACCGCGCCGCGCGAAAAGTCGCCCATGGGAATGTGCATCATTCGGACAAACCACTGAAACATGGGGGGCACAAACTCACCAAAGGGCACCAAATGGTGCTTGTCGTAACGGTAAGGCTCACCCGTCGCATGGGGCTGGAGGGCCAAAACGGAGTTGGTGAATTGACGTGCGCTACCCACCAGACCTGACGCGTCAGGGTCAACTTTGGCCACCAACGGCATCCCAATCAAAGCGGCTTGCTGGCCTTGTGAAAAATGTTGCTCCAAGCTTTGCCAATAGCCGCTGGGCAATTGTTGGGGCAAGAGCGGCAAGGCTGTTTCGGGGATCACGACCAAGTCCGCGCGACTGTCCAGCAAACCTTTGCGATAGTCATTCAGGGCTTGGGCCACACCTGAACCAAACTTCAAATCTTGCTGCACATTGCCCTGCAACAGCGTGACGCTCAAAGGCGCTGATGGGTGCGCGTCGGGTTCTGGCGCAGAAGGCGCCAAGGCTGTGACGCCCACCGTCGCCAAAGTAGCCGCCATCAACCCGCCCGCCAAACGACTGCGCCACACACCACGCGACACGCCGTTTTCAGCTCCCAGCAACATGGCCACAAATGCAGCCATGGCACTGAGACCGTACACGCCGACCCACGCGGCCCAAGCATGCAGCACACCGTCGACATGGGCATAGCCAATGGCGCCCCATGGAAGACCTGTGAAGAGGGTGCCGCGCACCAACTCGGCCAACATCCACAACACGGCAAAGGCGCTCGCTTTGCTCAACGCGCCTAAGTGGCGCACACCGGTGGCGTGATACACCCAAGCGGCGGCTGCGTAAATACACGCCAAGCCAGCGGCAAGCGCCAACACGGCCGCCCCAGCCAAAATAACGGGCATGCCGCCATAGGTGTTCATTGAAATGAACAGCCACCACAGGCAGCCGACCAGCCATGCGCAGGCAAACCACCACATCCGCCAAAACGCCTCTTGGGGTTGTGCTGAACGGTCTAGGCAAGCTGCAGCAAATGACAAGCTCAACATCTGCAACCAGCCCAGCGCGACGCCTTGGTGGCTGCCAGCAAACGGCCACGCCAAAGCCAAGGCTTGCAGCAACCCTGCGGTGATCAAACCCAAGGTCAGCCAGACGCGAGACAAAGCCAACGGGTATGAGCTTGTGGTGAGTTGCATCAAACGGCTTTGGACGCCGCCTTCGCAGGCGTTGGGTAGACCTTGAACCACTTCACGGCACCTGCTTTGGTGTGCATCACTTCGAACCGCTGTTCGCTGACATCGAAAAACTCGCCCCGACGCGGCACATGCCCCATGGCATGGGCAATGAAGCCTCCAATGGTGTCGAACTTGTTGTCGCCGTTGGCGGTGTCTTCGTCCAACTCAAACGTGATGTTGAAGGCCTCGGCCACACGGGAGACATCGGTGTCGCCACTGACACGGAACGTGCGATCGGCGAGCGAAAAAATATCGCCAGCATCATCGTCCTGATCGAACTCATCCTCAATTTCGCCGACGATTTGTTCCAGCACGTCTTCGATGGTGATGAGGCCGGCAATGCGGCCAAACTCGTCGACCACCAAAGCCATGTGGTTACGGGTGTTGCGGAACTCACGCAACAGGTCGTTCAAGCCTTTGCTTTCAGGGACAAAGACCGGAGGGCGCAGCAGAGTGCGCAAATTGAGCGCAGGCGAGCGCTGGAGTTTGAGCAGATCTTTGGCCAACAAGATGCCAACGATGTTGTCACGCTCACCCTCAAAAACCGGAAAACGCGAGTGCGCGGTATCGATGACCTGATGCATGCAGGCGTCAATCGCCTCGTCAATGTTGATCAAATCCATGCGGGGGGCTGCGACCATGACCTCACCCGCGGTCAAGTCGGCCATGCGCAAGACGCCTTCCAACATGATGCGGCTTTCAGCCCCAATGACTTGATTATCTTCTGCGTCGGAGAATGCGACCAAGAGCTCTTCACGAGAGTCAGGGCCAGGATGGATGAACTCGATGAAACGCTGCCAATATGTGCGTTTGTCTGTCGCGTCTGCGGCTCTTGAATTCGGGGCTATCACATGCGTGCGGCGCTTGGCCGCGAGAGTCTGTCAAGGCTTAAGCATAGCCCAAGCATGGTGTTCACTGGCTGACTATTCAGCCGCTTGGTGGCGGCCCGCACGCACACCTTGTCGAATTTCTTCGACTTTGGCCAAAAAGTCCCAAAATTTCTTGGCGTCTTCTTTGATGCTGTAGTTGGCTTTGGCAAACTGATCGACCACCAGCTCTGTGACGCGGCTGTCTAAATCTCGCTTGGGCAAGCGCAAATAGGCCTCGGTTTCAGACCCGTCACGCTCCACGGTGGCACCGCCTTTTCGGGCGATACGGATCATGGGTGCGTTTTCGCTCAGCGCGTGGATGTAAATTTCCGAGATTTTTTCGTTGCGCGCATGCATGACCGCACGCTCAAACAATCGCGCACCGTAGCCGCGTCCTCGTGCGGAGGCTTGCACCGACACGCCAAATTCGGCATTCGACGTGCGGCCGGGCTCTTTCATGATGGCCAAATGCGCCATGGCCACAATGTCTAAATTGCGATTGAAGATGCCGTAAATTTCGTCGCGCTCAAAGTTCAACCCATCCACATAGCGAAGCACTTGCTCGTCATTGGCGGCATAGCCAAAACGCAAATACCGGTCTTGTGGGGACAAGGCCAATAAATGTTTTTTGATGCCGGGCAAGTGACTGGCGTTCAATGGACAAATGGGGATCAAAACACCCTCTGTATCTTGTTTGAGCAGTTGGGGCACACCAATACGGGCAAGCAATTGACGGCCAGCGTCTAAAGCTGTTTGTGTCAGTGTGTGGGTCAAAGTCATGCATGCAATTATACGGGTTTTCCCTTATTCTTGCAATTGACTGACAACAAACCCAGCCTATTGTCTGCCGAGGGACACTCCCAATGGCAACGCACACTTGGCGCATTCAAAATGCCTCTAAGGAGACATGAATGAATAAACCCTGGTTGCAATCTTACCCAGACGGCGTGCCCCATGAGGTACATCCTGAGCAATTTAAATCGGTCGGAGAGTTTTTAGAGACATCGTTCAAGAAAAATGCTTCGGCGCCTTTCTCGGTTTGCATGGACCAGTGGATGACTTATGCAGATGTTGACCATGCATCTGCCGGTTTGGGGGCATGGCTCCAGCAGCTGGGCCTAGAACCGGGTTCTCGCGTGGCCATCATGTTGCCCAACTTGCCCCAATTTGCCGTGACGATGGCGGCCGTTTTACGTGCTGGCTATGTTTGCGTCAACGTGAACCCGCTTTATACGGCGAGAGAGTTGCAGCATCAGCTGAATGATGCGGGTGCAACGACCATCGTGATTTTGGAAAATTTCGCCAAAACGCTTCAAGAGGTGATTGATCAAACACCGATTGAGACCGTCGTTTTAACGTCATTGGGCGACATGCTTGGCTTTTGGAAAGGCCATTGGCTGACCTTTGCCGCCCGACATCTTGCGGCCATGGTGCCTGCGTTCAAACTGTCTCGCACGACCACGCAGGGGCGAGAACGAAAAATTGTGTCCTTTACGCAAGTCTTGGCGAAGGGCGCGAGCTTGTCCTTAAAACCAGCAAATACCAACCTGTCGTCCACTGCTTTTCTGCAATACACGGGCGGTACAACGGGGCTGTCAAAAGGGGCTGTTCTTACGCATGGCAATATCATTGCTGCGGTTTTGCAGGCTGAAGTGTGGTTTACGCCTGCAGTGAAGCGGATTGGTGATATTCGCAAAGTCAACTCCATTGCGGCATTGCCCCTATATCACATCTTCGCCTTGACGCTGTGTTTACTCTCCATCCGTTGGGGCGCACATATGACGCTGATCCCCAACCCTCGGGATATTGATAAGTTCGTGGATGTGCTCAAAAAACGGCCATTTCACCTGCTTCCTGCTGTGAACACCTTGTTCAATGCGCTGCTTCAACACCCGCATTTCAAAACACTCGATTTTTCTAGTCTGTGCGTGTCACAAGCTGGTGGCATGGCCGCGTCTGAAGGCACTGCTAAACGCTGGAAAGAAGTCACAAACTGCGCCATGGTGGAAGGCTGGGGGATGAGCGAAACCTGCGCCATTGGCACGAATAACCCGGTCAACGCGACAGAGTTCAGCGGCAAGATCGGTCTGCCGCTGCCGAGTATTGAGATCGCCATCAAAGACGATTCTGGGCAAAGCTTAGCCACGGGGCAAAGTGGTGAAATTTGCATCAAAGGTCCTAACGTGATGACCGGTTACTACCGACAACCCGAAGAGACGGCAAAGGCCTTCACGGATGATGGCTTCATGAGGACCGGCGACATCGGCATCATGGACGAGCAAGGCTACACACAAATTGTGGACCGCAAGAAGGACATGATTTTGGTGAGCGGATTCAATGTGTTTCCGAATGAACTTGAAAACGTCATCTCACTTTGCCCTGGTGTTGTGGAATGTGCTGCGGTGGGCATACCGGATGAAAAGCAAGGCGAATCCATCAAAGTCTTTGTTGTGCGCAGTGATGTGACTTTGACAGAGGACGATATCTCGAGCTATTGCCGTGGCAACTTGACGGGCTACAAACAGCCCAAATACATTGAATTCAGAGATGAACTGCCTAAGACCAATGTTGGGAAAGTTTTAAGGCGCGAATTACGCGCAAATAAATGACGGCCAGCATTCAACTTCCTAGAGGCATCGCATTTTTAGAACGCGGCTGGCTGTCATCGAACAATGTCTTATTGCATGACAGCGATCAAGCGATCTTGGTCGATACAGGTTATTGGACACATGCCAAACAAACGGAAGATCTGATTCGCTCGGCCATTGGTACGCAACCGTTGAATTGCATCATCAACACGCATCTGCACAGCGACCATTGCGGGGGAAATGCGCATTTACAAACTGTCTATCCACAGGTGCAAACACGCATACCTCCAGGGCATTTTGATTACGTGAGACAGTGGAATGCGGAAGCCCTGACATACACGCCAACAGGTCAACACTGCCCTGTATTCACGGCGGACAGGTGTATTGAATCAGGTGATTTGTTTGATGTGGCTGGGTTGCAGTGGATAGCGTATTCAGCGCCAGGACATGATCCCCACTCCATTGTTTTATTTTGTCAATCAGAGGGCATACTGATTTCGGCTGATACGTTGTGGGAAAAAGGTTTTGGTGTTGTATTTCCCGAAATCGAAGGTATTTCAGCCTTTGAGGAGGTTGGCGCGACCCTAGATCTTATTGAGTCATTGGCGCCTCGTTTGGTGCTGCCGGGCCATGGCACAGCTTTTACCGATGTCAGCGGCGCGCTCAATTACGCAAGGTCTCGGTTAAAAGGATTCAGTACCAATCCTGAGAAACATGCGATTTATGCAGCAAAAGTCCTGCTGAAATTTAAATTACTTGAATTGCAATCCGTAGAGATAGAAGATTTTTGCAAATGGGCAAATAACAGCTCATATTTTCATCTGCTACATCAATATTTCAACAAAAGCTCGTTTCAGGACTGGACGCTAGAGATGTGCGAGTCACTGGTTAAATCAGGTGCTGCGAGCCGTATTGGTAATACATTCATCAACGCCTAAAAGACAAAAAGCCCCACTCAAACGAGCGGGGCTTCTTGCGGCTGTAACAGCCTGACGATGTCCTACTTTCACACGGGAACCCGCACTATCATCGGCGCTAAGTCGTTTCACTGTCCTGTTCGGGATGGGAAGGAGTGGTACCAA
>NZ_JAVKLQ010000053.1:0-4298 GCF_031539175.1 Limnohabitans sp.
GTGACGGATGAGGAATTGACTATGATTGAAAACCGATTGAATCATCGCCCCAGAAAGCGACTAGGATTCAAGACACCTCACGAGGTATTCCATGCCTCGTTAAAGCGTGTTGCACTTCGTCCTTGAATCCGCCTAACTAAACAGGGCTAGTTCAGCGGAATTTAGACTGTGGCAAGGTTTTGAGATCGCCTTGTTGTGAAGCCACGTAGTTGGCCAATTCTTTGAGCTCAGCGTTGCTGAATTGCTTGGCAACACCGCCCATCACACCGTTGCTGCGGCCCCATGATGAGGTGCCTTCAACCTTGTAAGACTTCAAAGCGACGAACAAGTAATCGGCATTTTGGCCGGCAATCTTGGGGTAGCTTGGGTCGATAGGCTTGGCAAAGTTAGCGCCGTGGCAAGAGGCACAGGCGCCTTTGGTCAACAAAGCGGCCACATTGCCTTTGGCTTCAGTGGCGGCTTCTGGCAGCGTAGCGCCTTCCACTTTGCCGTGTACGCTGTAGTAAGCGGAGACATCGGCGATGTCTTGCTCAGTCAAGCTGACCGCAATGCTGCGCATGGTGGGGTGCTTGCGCTCGCCCTTTTTGTAAGCCGTCAATGCAGAGGCGATGTATTTCTCGCCTTGGCCCGAGATTTTGGGGACTTTGTACACTTCGGGGAAGCTAGCCTGATAGCCAATGATGCCGTGGCAACCAATGCACATGGCGATTTTGGTTTCGCCTGCTTTGGCATCGCCTTTGAGCTCTTGAGCTTGGCTAGAAAAGGTCGCAGCGGCGACAACGAAAGCTAACGCGGTTGAGAGAAACTTGTTCATAGTGCAAATCCAGCCAAGACAGATTGATTAAAGTCAACCCCGAATTATATAGAGCGCCTCACCATGAAATTCACCGGTACCGAGAACTACGTCACCACCCCCGATTTGATGCTTGCCGTCAACGCAGCGATGACCCTCAAACGCCCTTTGTTGGTCAAGGGAGAACCCGGCACAGGCAAGACCATGCTTGCTGAGGAGGTGGCGCAGGCGCTGGGCATGCCCTTGCTGCAATGGCACATCAAATCAACCACCAAAGCGCAGCAAGGCCTGTACGAATACGACGCGGTCAGTCGTCTGCGCGACAGCCAAATGTCTGACTTAGACGGCGGCGAGCGGGTCAAAAACATTGACAACTACATCATCAAAGGCGTGCTGTGGCAGGCCTTCATGGCCGAAGAACCCGTGGCCTTGTTGATTGACGAAATCGACAAAGCGGACATTGAGTTTCCCAACGACTTGTTGCGCGAACTCGACCGCATGGAGTTTTACTGCTATGAAACGCGCCAGCTGATCAAGGCCAAAAACCGTCCACTGGTGTTCATCACCTCGAACAATGAAAAAGAATTGCCCGACGCGTTCTTGCGTCGCTGCTTCTTCCACTACATCAAGTTCCCCGATGCGGACACCATGCGTCAAATCGTGGCCGTGCATTTCCCCAACATCAAGCAAGAGTTGCTGAGCATGGCGATGAAGACCTTCTTCGACATCCGCAACTTGCCTGGCTTGAAGAAAAAGCCGTCGACGAGTGAATTGATCGACTGGCTCAAACTGCTGGTAGCCGAAGACATTCCTTTGTCTGCGCTGCAAACGGCAGACGAAAAAGTCGCCGTACCACCCTTGGTCGGTGCCCTCTTGAAAAACGAGCAAGACGTGACCCTGTTTGAAAAACTGGTGTTCATGCAAAGCCGCAACCGTTGATCGCCGCCCCCATGCTTGCACAATTGATTGAAGGTTTGACCGATGCCCTGGGCTTCGTGATTGGCGCGTTACTCGGCTACGGTTTGGGCGTAACGTTTGGACTGAACTTGTTTGCCGAAGGCTACGGTGCAGGCAGCATGATCGCAATTTTGCTGGTGGGCTTGGGCGGCGGCATTGGCTTGCAAGCGGCCCGCCACTTACGCACACGTCAGGCAAAACAAGACTAAGGCGCCATGCTGATCGATTTTTTCTACACCCTGCGCGCAGCCAAACTGCCGGTCTCCGTCAAGGAATACCTGACGCTCTTGGAGGCGCTCAAAGCACAGGTGGTGGGCCCCGGTAGCGACGCCTGTAGCTTGGATGACTTCTATTTCTTGAGTCGCCTCATTTTGGTCAAAGATGAAAAGCACTACGACAAATTTGACCGTGCCTTTGGCGCGTACTTCAAAGGCGTCGACATGCTGACCGACTTCACCAAAGAAGTGCCGTTGGAGTGGCTCGAAAAAATACTGCAAAAAGAACTCACCCCAGAGCAAAAAGCTGCCATTGAAAAAATGGGCTGGGACGAGTTGATGGAGACGCTCAAAAAACGTCTCGAAGAACAAAAAGAACGCCACGAAGGTGGCAACAAATGGATCGGCACAGGCGGCACCTCGCCATTTGGCAACGGGGGCTACAACCCGCAAGGCATTCGCATTGGCGGCAAGGGTGGCAACAAAAGTGCCGTCAAAGTGTGGGACCAGCGCAGCTACCAAGACTACGACGACACCCAAGAGTTGGGCACCCGCAACATCAAAGTGGCCCTGCGCCGTTTGCGTCGCTTTGCACGCGAGGGCTCGGTCGAAGAACTGGACTTGGACGGCACCATCCACAAAACCGCCGCCAACGCCGGTTACCTCGACATCTTGATGCGCCCCGAGCGCCACAACAACGTGAAAGTGTTGCTGCTCATGGACGTGGGCGGCACGATGGACGAACACATCGCCCGCGTGGAAGAAATGTTCTCCGCCGCCAAAGCTGAGTTCAAACACTTGGAGTTTTATTACTTCCACAACTGCGTTTACGACTTCATGTGGCGCAACAACAAACGCCGCTTTGCCGAAAAATTTGCCACCGTCGACATCCTGCGCAAGTACAACAAGGACTACAAACTCATCTTCATTGGCGACGCCACCATGAGCCCGTATGAAATTGTGCAACCTGGCGGCAGCGTGGAATACAACAACGAAGAAGCCGGTGCGGAATGGCTGCAACGCCTCACCCATGCGTTCCCGAAATACGCTTGGATCAACCCCGAACCCCAAGGCGTTTGGCAGTACCGCCAAAGTGTCAGCATCATTCAGCAGCTCATGAGCAACCGCATGTACCCCATGACTTTGAAAGGCCTGGAAGAAGCCATGCGGATGCTGAGCAAGTGAGCCTCTAAAATACCCATCGGCCGCCGCCGTAGTTCAATGGATAGAACGACTCCCTCCTAAGCGACTTGGTAGGGTGCCAAACCAAAGCTAAGTTGTTGATTTATATAGAAAGCAGACTCTGCTAATCCCTCGAAATCCACCTTGATCCAAGGTAGTCTTGGAACAAATTTGGCACACGAAGATGGAAAAGTAAGGGCCAGAAACGACAACAGGTAGCATGTAGCTACCTGTTTTTTTATGTAGTGTCAATCGGTGGTGTCCCCACCAGGAATCGAACCTGGATCTGATTCTTAGGAGGAACCTGTTCTATCCATTGAACTACAGGGACACACGATCAGCCCGCTACTGTAGCATGGGTGCGAGTCTTTAGACAAGAAGTGATATACAAGATGGTCAGTCAACAACTTATTGATAATTTGAAGGAAAAGACCAAAGGCAAGTTGTTGATGTCACCTGAACAACTGTCTGAAGTAATTCCATTCACTTCCAAGCAGCAATCAAAGTTGCGAAAAGAAAACCGTTTTCCAATCCCATTCAAGAACATTGGACGACTTGTTTACTACTCAGTTTATGACGTGGCAAACTTCCTTTTGAATGGTGAAACCACACCAACCAAAGAAGTTCCAGAAGAAGCGCCAGCACCACAGATCACCGTCAAGAAAAAGCCAAACAAGTCAACAGCACCAGTTCAGGACCTGTCTCATATTTTCATGCTCAGAGCCTTTGCAAAGTCCTTGGAAGAACGTGCAACTGCTATGCTTTCCTTGGCAGAGAACTTGAACAACTATGCCAACAAGAAAGAAATGATGGATAACTTCCAGAAGAAGTTTCCACCCAAGGATTTGAAAACCACGGTACTGAAAGAGTAAATTCCAATGAATACAGCGACACTTGACAGTATCAGGTTATCAGTCAACTCAAAACTTGACCAAAAGAACAAATCTAAACTTGGTCAGTTTATGACTGCAACGGTCATTGCTGATTACATGGCAAGTCTCTTTGATAAGAACGGCGGATTCAAGGACGAAGTGCAACAAAGATGAACTGGTTATAGGTGGCTGAGGATGCGAGAGCATCATGGCCGCTTTAACCGCCAAATCGAAATTGCCCAATGTACAAGCACCTCAGCCGAGAAGAACGATACCAAA
>NZ_JAVKLQ010000054.1:0-75045 GCF_031539175.1 Limnohabitans sp.
AGGCTACGAGGTCATGGGCGCGACGAGCTATGGCGACTTGAGCCAGTTTGCACAACAGCAGTCTCGAGCCAGTGCATTCATCTTGTCGATTGACGATGAAGAGTTCACACCAGGCCCTGATCTTGACCCTGCCGTTTTGAACCTGCGTAACTTCATCGAAGAAGTGCGCCGTAAGAACGCGGACGTGCCGATTTATGTGTACGGCGAAACCAAAACATCGCGCCATTTGCCTAACGACATCTTGCGCGAGTTGCATGGTTTCATCCATATGTTTGAGGATACGCCTGAGTTTGTGGCGCGTCACATCATCCGTGAAGCCAAGAGCTATTTGGAAAGCGTGCAACCACCGTTTTTCAAAGCCTTGCTCGATTACGCTGAAGACGGTTCGTACTCGTGGCATTGCCCCGGCCACTCGGGTGGCGTGGCGTTTTTGAAAAGCCCTGTGGGTCAGATGTACCACCAGTTTTACGGCGAAAACATGTTGCGTGCAGACGTGTGTAACGCGGTGGAAGAGTTAGGTCAGTTGTTGGATCACAACGGCGCGATTGGCGAGAGCGAGCGCAACGCCGCGCGTATTTTCAATGCCGACCATTGCTTCTTTGTCACCAATGGCACGAGCACCTCAAACAAAATTGTGTGGCACCACACGGTGGCCCCTGATGATGTGGTGGTCGTGGACCGCAACTGTCACAAGTCGGTGTTGCACGCCATCATCATGACGGGTGCGGTGCCTGTGTTTTTGAAGCCGACGCGCAACCACTACGGCATCATCGGTCCGATCCCGCAAAGTGAATTTGAACCTGAGGCAATTCAGGCCAAGATCGCAGCCAACCCTTTGCTCAAAGGCGTGGACGCCAAGACCGTCAAGCCCCGTGTTCTGACGTTGACACAATCCACCTACGACGGCGTTTTGTACAACACTGAAACGATCAAAAAGATGTTGGATGGCTACGTTGCCAACCTGCACTTTGATGAAGCTTGGTTGCCCCATGCGGCCTTCAACCCGTTTTATGGCACTTACCACGCCATGGGTAAAAAGCGTGAGCGTCCGATGCATTCGGTCGTTTACGCCACGCAGTCGATTCACAAGTTGTTGGCCGGCATCAGCCAAGCCAGTCACGTTTTGGTGCAAGACTCGCAACAAACCAAGTTGGACCGCCATCTGTTCAACGAAGCGTATTTGATGCACACCAGCACCAGCCCCCAATACAGCATCATTGCCAGCTGTGACGTGGCCGCCGCCATGATGGAGCCGCCAGGCGGCACCGCCTTGGTGGAAGAAAGCATCGCCGAAGCCCTCGATTTTCGTCGTGCCATGCGCAAAGTGGATGACGAGTACGGCCAAGACTGGTGGTTCAAAGTGTGGGGCCCCGATGAGTTGGTCGACGACGGCATCGGTCGCGCCGAAAGCTGGATCATCAAAGGCCAAGGCGAGTCATCCAAGTGGCACGGCTTTGGTAACTTGGCCGATGGCTTCAACATGCTCGACCCGATCAAGGCGACCATCGTGACGCCAGGTATGGACTTGGACGGTAAGTTCGACAAGTCGGGTATCCCTGCCAGCATCGTGACCAAGTTTTTGGCGGAGCATGGCGTGATTGTCGAGAAAACGGGGCTTTACAGCTTCTTCATCATGTTCACCATCGGCATCACCAAGGGCCGTTGGAACTCGTTGTTGACGGCTTTGCAGCAATTCAAAGACGATTACGACCGCAACCAACCGATGTGGCGCATCTTGCCCGAGTTCTGTCAAAAGCACCGCGCTTACGAGCGCATGGGCTTGCGCGACTTGTGCCAACACGTTCACACGCTGTACGCCAAGTACGACATTGCACGCTTGACCACCGAGATGTACTTGAGTGACCTCACACCCTCGATGAAGCCCAGCGATGCGTATGCACAAATTGCGCATCGCAACACAGAGCGTGTGGCGATTGACGACTTGGAAGGCCGCATCACCACGAGCTTGGTCACGCCATACCCACCCGGTATTCCATTGTTGATTCCCGGCGAAGTCTTCAACAAGAAAATCGTGGACTATTTGAAGTTCGCCCGCGAATTCAACTTGCAGTGCCCTGGGTTTGAAACCGACATCCACGGTTTGGTGGAAGTGGTAGGCATGGACGGCAAGAAGTCTTACTTTGCCGATTGCGTCAAAGGCTGAGGTTCTCCTTCAGTCTTGTTTCTCGTATGACCCTAGCGGCCTTGAATTTTCAAGGCCGTTTTTCTAGGTCTGGTTGAATTCGCAGAAAGCTTGCAAAGCGTGGCAGGCCTTTGTCGGTGAGTCCCCGATACCGGTACGTGACCCATTCCCCAATGGCGGGGGGGGCTTGACGGTCTTGGGCACGCAACCCCGTGCCTAACTTTAACCGTTTGCCTTGTGCTGTCTCGACCAGCAAGGCGCCCGTTTGTCCTGCATATTGCCCCGTTCCTGCCAAGTGTGCGATCACGCGGGCTTCTGCATCGTCATGGATTTTGAATTTGAGTTGATCGCTGCTTCGACCTGATTTGTAGGTGGCATTGGCGCGGTGCAGCATCAAACCTTCGGCCCCCGCGCTGACTTTGTCATTCAGGAGTTGTTTGAGCGCGGTGGGCGAGGCCACTTGTGTTTGAGCAACCGCTTCGACCCACGCCAAGCCCAGTGATGTCACCAAGCTTGTGTAGGCTTGTATGCGTGCGGTGAATGTGCCTGTGTGTGTGGGTAAATCAAACACCATGAAGCGCAGTTTTTGCCAATCAGCGTCCACCGCATGGATGTGTTGAATCACAGAGACAGCGGTGGTGAATTGGCCGCGCCCCGCCCATAACTCACCCTCAAACGGTGTGTTAGGCCAGCCTTGGGTGAACCATGCGGGCGGTTGTAACACAGTGCCGCCTCGGGTGAGCAATTGCTGCCCATCCCAGTAGCCGCGCACGCCATCGAATTTCTCGCTTACCCAAAAATTGCGTAAGTCGGCGTTGGCTTGGTAGGTGTTTGCCAGCCATAAGGCGGGCGGCGTTGCGGCATAGGCGCAAGAGCGCCAGAGAAAAGCCAAGGAGAAGAGGGAAAGCAAAGGGCGGCGTTGCATGCTGGCTTCTCCTTGGCGCGCATGAACGCATGCGCGAGTCGATCACAAAGCCACACCCGTGTGGCTTTTGCGCCAGCTTACTCGCCAGCCGGTTCGGCAATGCCACCTACAACTTGGCTAAATCCGCCGTCAACATAGGTAATTTCAGCGGTCACACCGGCGGCCAAGTCGCTCATCAAGAACGCAGCCACGTTGCCCACATCGGTGATGGTCACGTTGCGGCGAATGGGCGATGCCTCTGCCACCACGCTCAAAATCTTGCCAAAGCCTTTGATGCCGCTGGCCGCCAAGGTTTTGATCGGACCCGCGCTGATGCCGTTGGCGCGCAAGTTGCGACCGCGCGCACCCAGTGACTCGGCCAAGTAACGCACCGACGCTTCCAGCGATGCTTTGGCCAAACCCATGGTGTTGTAGTTGGGCACGGTACGGATGGCGCCCAAGTACGACAGGGTCAGCACGGCTGCGTTGTAGTTCAAGTAAGGCAGGGCGGCTTTGGCCATGGCTGGAAAGCTGTAGGCGCTGATGTCGTGTGCGATCTGGAACGCTTCGCGCGACAGACCATCCAAGAAGTCACCGGCAATGGCTTCGCGGGGCGCGTAGCCAATGCTGTGCACGAAGCCATCAAACGTGGGCCAATGGGCCGACAAATCTTTGAACAGTTGTTCGATTTGTGCGTCGTTGCCCACATCGCAGTCAAAAATCAGCTTAGAGTCGAAGTCAGCCGCAAATTCGGTGATGCGATCTTTGAAACGCTCACCCACGTAGCTGAATGCCAATTCGGCGCCTTGATCGTGGCACGCTTTGGCGATACCGTAAGCGATCGAGCGGTTAGACAGCACGCCAGTGATCAACAATTTTTTGCCAGAAAGAAAACCTGTTTTTGTACTCATGGATGAATCGCTCCAAAAAAATCTTGCAGAATTGTCGCATGCGATTCTTGGCGTTTTTGTTGGCGATCTTTTGCGTGTCTCCCTCGTGGGCAGCCCATGCGTACGCCCAATTTGGGGACATCAAATATCCGCCTCAGTTCAAAAACTTTGATTACGTCAATCCTTTGGCCGCAAAAGGGGGCGAGTTGGTGCTGGTGCCTCCGTCGCGCTTGTCGAGTTTTGACAAATACAACCCATTTACCCTCAAAGGCAATGCCGCCCCAGGTTTGGGCAGTCTGCTGTTGGAGTCGCTGCTGACCGGCACCATGGATGAGCCCGCGACAGCCTATGGTTTGCTGGCTGAAGATGTGAGTGTGGCGGCTGATCGGCGTTCGGTGCAATTTCGCTTGCGCCCCCAAGCGCGTTTCAGCAATGGCGATGTGGTCGCGGCTGACGATGTGAAACACAGCTTTGAAACACTCACCAGCAAACAGGCCGCCCCACAATTTCGGACCCTCTATGCCGATGTGACAGGGGTGGTCGTGGTCAACGCGCGCACGGTTCGCTTCGACTTCAAAAGTGCCAACCCTGAGCTGCCACTGATTGTGGGCGGCATGCCCGTCTTCAGCCGCGCGTGGGGTGTCAAGGACGGGGTGCGTCAACCCTTCGATCAAATCGTGACAGAGGCACCCATTGGCAGCGGGCCTTACAAAATTGGCCATGTGGCGTTTGGCCGAGACATCAGTTACGAGCGCGACCCACATTACTGGGCCAAAGACCTGAACGTGCGTCAAGGCATGTTCAACTTTGACCGCATCACCTACCGGCTCTACAAAGACAACACGGCGCAACTCGAAGGTTTCAAAGCTGGCGAGTTTGACTTCATTCAGTCGTTTATTGCACGCGAATGGGCGCGCGGCTACGCGGGCAAATCTTTTGATAACGGCCAATTGATCAAACGGGAGCTCAAGCATGGCAACGCTGGGGATTTTCAAGGGTTTTTGTTCAACACCCGATTGCCCAAATTTCAAGATGTGCGCGTGCGTCAAGCCATCGGCTTGGCTATGGACTTCGAGTGGATGAACCGACAGCTGTTCTACAACGCCTACCAGCGCGTGCGCGGCTATTTTGTCGCCAGCGACTTTGAAGCCAAGGGCTTGCCCGACGCGGCAGAGTTGGCGCTGCTAGAGCCGTTGCGCAGCAAGCTGTCGCCTCAAGTCTTCAGCCAGCCTGTGCCTCTGCCTCCGTACACCAAGCTAGATCCCAAGTCTGGCGAAACGCTGCGTGACCACTTGCGTCAAGCCAAGGCCTTGTTGGCCGATGCGGGGTGGACTTACCGTGACGGTGCTTTGCGCAATGCGGCAGGCGAGGCATTCAATTTGGAGTTCTTAGACAACTCAGGTGCCATGGGCCGCGTAGTGACGCCGTTTGCCAAAAACCTCGAAAAACTGGGCTTTGTGGTGAATTACAAAGTGATCGACTTTGCGGTGCTTCAAAAGCGACTTGATGTGTTTGATTTCGAGATCATCAGCAACCGCAATGTGGGCAGTGAGTCACCGGGCACCGAATTGTTGGAGCGTTTTGGTTCACAAGCGGCTGCGACCGAGGGCTCGGGTAACTTCATCGGCGTGCGCGATCCGGCGGTGGACGATTTGTTGGGCCATGTCACCGCGGCGAGAACGCGTCCACAGCTTATTTCTGCAGCCCGTGCGCTGGATCGCGTTCTGCGCCACGCACATTACACAGTGCCACATTGGTATGGCGGTGTGCACCGCGTGTCTTGGCGCAGAGGCAAGTTTGAACAACCGGCCATCACACCGCGCTTTTACCAACCCGAGAGTTGGGTCACGTCCACGTGGTCGGCCACTTTGGAAAATCGCGCCGCGTTAGCCGATGCTCGACGGGCGGAGCATTGAGATGATGGCCTATATTTTCAAGCGCTTGCTGCTGATGGTGCCGACCTTGTTGGGGGTGCTGTCGCTGACCTTTGCCGTCATTCAGTTTGTGCCTGGTGGGCCCGTTGAACAAATGGTGTCTCAATTGCAAGGACGCGACAGTGGCGGCGAAGGGGCTGCGGCGGGTGGTGCGGGTTATCGAGGTCGCCAAGGTGTCGATGCCGCACGCATTGAAGAAATTAAGCAGCTTTATGGCTTTGACAAACCAGCGCCCGAGCGCTTTTGGCAAATGCTTCAACAATTTGCCCGTTTCGATTTGGGCAAGAGCTTTTACTACCCCAAAGACGTGTGGACCTTGGTGCAGGAGAAGTTACCGGTCTCCATCAGCTTGGGGTTGTGGACCTTCTTTTTGAGTTACCTCATTTCTGTGCCCTTGGGCGTGGCCAAAGCGGTGCGCTCAGGCTCACGGTTTGACACCTTGACAAGTTTGGTGGTGTTGACGGGCTATGCCATTCCTGGTTTTGTGCTCGGTGTGGCGTTGTTGGTGGTCTTTGGCGGTCAGTTGCAGTGGTTTCCTTTGCGCGGTTTGACGTCGGCCAACTGGTCTCAGCTGAGTTGGGGCGCTCGCATCGTCGATTACCTGTGGCACATCGTGTTGCCCATCACCGCCAGCGTCATGGGGGCTTTTGCAGTCACCACCATGCTCACTAAAAATGCGATGTTGGAAGAAATTCGCAAGCAGTATGTGTTGACGGCACGGGCCAAAGGCCTGTCTCAGCGCCGCGTGTTGTGGCGTCATGTGTTTCGCAACGCACTGATCCCTTTGGTGACTGGGTTTCCCAGTGCCTTCATCGGTGCGTTTTTCACCGGCTCGCTGCTGATTGAAACTTTGTTTTCCTTGGATGGTCTGGGGCTCTTGAGCTTCGAGAGCGTGATGCGACGCGACTATCCGGTCGTCTTAGGAACCTTGTATTTGTTCACGCTGATTGGCTTGGTCACCAAACTCATCAGCGATCTTTGTTATGTCTGGGTGGACCCGCGTGTCAAATTCGACTGAACACTCTGTATCGCCCGGCAGGCGCGCGTGGCAACGCTTTCGCGCCAACCGTCTAGGGTTTTGCAGCTTGGTGCTGTTTGTTGCGTTGTTCGCCTTGAGCCTGTTGGCGGAAGTGCTGTCCAACGACAAGCCTTTGGTGGCCCGCTATCAAGGGCACTGGTACGCGCCCATTGTTCAAAACTTGCCCGAAACCACGTTTGGTGGCGATTTTGACAGCCCCACTGACTTTTTAGACCCCTTCATTCAAGCCCAGTTTGAGCAACCTGGCAATTGGGCCTTGTACCCGCCGAACCCTTACCACCACAGCACGCTGAATTACTTTGCCAAGCAGCCCAATCCTGCGCCGCCGTCGTCGGACAACTGGTTAGGCACGGACGACAGGGGTCGCGATGTGGTCGCCCGCTTGCTGTATGGCTTTCGCTTGTCGGTGCTGTTTGCCTTGGCGTTGACCGTGTTTGGCACCGTGATTGGGGTGTTGACGGGGGCTTTACAAGGCTTTTTTGGTGGCAAAACCGATTTGGCGATGCAGCGTTTCATCGAGGTCTGGAGCGCCATGCCTGAGTTGTATTTGCTCATCATCTTCAGCGCCGTGTTCGACCCGAGCGTGACCTTGTTGTTGGTTTTGTTGGGATTGTTCGGCTGGATGGGCTTGTCCGACTATGTCCGCGCCGAGTTCTTACGCAATCGCCAACTGGACTACGTGCGCGCCGCGCGTGCCTTGGGTTTGTCAAACACGCAAATTATTTGGCGTCATGTGTTGCCCAACAGTCTGACGCCTGTCGTGACCTTTTTGCCGTTTCGCATGAGCGGTGCGATTTTGGCGTTGACGTCGCTCGACTTTTTAGGCTTGGGCGTACCGCCGGGCACGCCCAGCTTGGGCGAGTTGTTGGCGCAAGGTAAAAACAACATCGATGCGTGGTGGATTTCCTTGTCCACGTTTGCGGTCTTGGTCGTCACCCTGATGTTGCTGACCTTCATGGGCGATGCTTTGCGCGATGCGCTTGATCCTCGAAAGGCCAACGCATGAATTTGCCATTGCTTCAAGTGCGTGACCTGCATGTGCGTTTCGGTGCGAACGATGTGGTGCGAGGCGTCAGTTTCAGCCTCAAGTTGGGCGAGAAATTGGCACTGGTGGGCGAGTCGGGGTCGGGCAAAAGTGTCATGGCTTTGAGTTTGGTCAAACTCGTGGAAGGTGCCCAACTCTCGGGACGCTGTTTGTGGACAGAACAAGATGCCTTTGACGCATTGCCCATCAGTTCCGAAAACGTTTCCGACAGCGCCTCTGTCCACGCTTCAGACCATCCAGCGCCAGAGCGCTTTGCCCCTCAAATTCTCGACTTGGTCAAACTCTCCGAGCGTGAACTGGTGCCCATCCGCGGGCAAGACATCGCGTATGTGTTTCAAGAGCCGATGACCGCTCTCAACCCCCTGTTCACGGTGGGGGACCAAATTGCCGAGGTTTTGCAAGTCAAGCGTGGCATGCGACGTGCGCAGGCTTGGCAAGAGGTGTTGGTTTTGTTGGATCAAACAGGAATTCCCGAACCTGCGCGGCGTGCGTTGGCCTATCCGCACCAGCTCTCCGGTGGTCAGCGTCAGCGTGTGCTGATTGCCATGGCGCTGGCATGCCGACCCCGTTTGTTGGTCGCTGATGAGCCGACCACGGCACTGGATGTGACCTTGCGTGGGCAAATTTTGGATTTGTTGGACAGTTTGCAACAGCGCTACGGCATGGCGGTGCTGCTGATTTCGCACGATTTGACGGCTGTTCGCCGTTTTGCCGACCGTGTCTTGGTGATGGAGCGTGGCTTGGTGGTGGAAGAGGGGGCGACAGCGGCCGTTCTCGATAAGCCTGAGCATCCTTACACCCAAAAACTATTGAACAGCCAGCCCATGCGTGATGTGCCTGCCCAACTCAGCGACGCGCCTGTGGTGATGCAAGCACAGGGCTTGCGTGTGAGCTACCCCGTTCCTCGTGCGGGGTGGCGTGGCTGGTTCGGGCGTGGGGAGTTTGTGGCGGTGCAAGGGGCTGACTTTGCCTTGTCCGCCGGTCAGACCTTGGGGGTGATGGGCGAGTCAGGGTCGGGCAAGTCCAGCTTGGCACTGGCGGTTTTGGGGCTCATCCCAAGCCAAGGGCATTTGAGCCTAAATGGGCAGTCCTGGTCTGGACGCTCGGTCGCTGATTTGAATCTGAGGCGTCGGGTGCAGGTGGTGTTCCAAGATCCATTTTCGTCACTGTCGCCGCGCATGACGGTTCAGGAATTGGTGTCTGAAGGCTTGGCGCTGCATTTTCCTGAGCTGGATGCTTTGGGCCGTTTGCGTCGCGTCTTATTTGCGCTGTCGGATGTTGGATTGACCAAATCTGAATTTAGCGGCTTGTTGCAGCGTTATCCCCACGAGTTTTCAGGCGGTCAGCGTCAACGTTTGGCCATTGCACGCGCCTTGGTGGTTCAGCCGCAAATTCTGGTGCTCGATGAGCCCACCAGTGCCTTGGATGTCACCACCCAAAAGCAAGTGCTGCAACTGTTGCAGCAACTGCAAAAACAACGAGGGTTGAGTTACTTTTTGATTACCCACGATGTCGCCGTGATTCGAGCCATGGCGCACCAGGTGATGGTCATGCAATCCGGCCATGTGGTCGAGGCGGGCCCCGTGGATCAAATCTTGCAAGCCCCTCGGGAGTCGTATACCCAACTTTTGGTGAGCGCGTGAAAGAGAAAATCAGCTAAACCCTTGAGAATCAAGCATTTAGACGCTACAATCGCAGCTTCACGACCAAACGGGCGGGTAATTACCGCCCGTTTTTTTTGGTCGATCGTTTTTTGACCCCCACCTTTTGAAGGCTTTTTGTCGACGTGAGCTTGCAGCAAACAGTAGAACAAACCGTGACCGGCTTAGGTTACGACCTGGTTGAGATTGAACGCTCAGCCGGTGGGCTTTTGCGCATCACCATCGACTGGCCGTGGCAGCCAGATGCGCCCGCGCAGATGATCAACGTGGAAGATTGTGAGCGCGTGACACGCCAGCTGCAATTCGCACTTGAAGTGGATGGCGCTGATTACAAGCGGCTCGAGGTGTCCTCGCCCGGTATTGACCGTCCTTTGCGCCATTTGGCCGACTTCGAGCGTTTCGTGGGTGAAGAGATTGATGTCACGCTCAAAGTGCCAATGGGTGTGGCCGCTGCAGGGCAGGTGTCTGCCAATCGTAAAAAATTCCGAGGTGTCCTTGAGCGCACCGAAGACGGCCAAGGTTGGCAAATTACATGGCGTGATGCTGTGAATGCCAAGCCAGGTCAAAAAATCAGTAAAAAAAGAGCCGAAACCCCGCTGCATGCACTGGGTTTCACGCTGGATGAGTTGCGCGAAGCACGTCTGGCCCCGATTGTGGATTTCAAGGGCAGACAGCCCCGTTGAATTTTGGTCTTGAGAAGGAGTAGTCGTCATGAACCGCGAAATGTTGATGTTGGTTGAAGCCATCTCGCGCGAGAAAAACGTCGAGCGCGATGTGGTGTTTGGTGCAGTTGAGTCTGCCTTGGCACAAGCCACCAAGAAGTTGTACGAAGGTGAAGTGGACATTCGCGTGGCCATGGATCGCGATACCGGTGACTACGAAACTTTCCGCCGCTGGTTGGTGGTGCCCGATGAGGCGGGTTTGCAAAACCCAGAAGCCGAAGAGATGTTGATGGACGCGCGTGAGCGCGTGCCTGAAGCCGAAGAAGGCGAGTACATCGAAGAATCCATTGAGTCGTTGCCAATTGGCCGTATTGGCGCGATGGCTGCCAAGCAAGTCATTTTGCAAAAAATCCGTGATGCAGAGCGCGAGATGTTGCTCAACGACTTCATGTCGCGTGGCGACAAGATTTTCGTGGGCACTGTTAAGCGCATGGACAAGGGCGACATCATTGTCGAGTCGGGGCGCATCGAAGGCCGTCTGCGTCGCAGCGAAATGATCCCCAAAGAGAACCTCCGCAGTGGCGACCGTGTGCGCGCCATGATCATGGAAGTGGACTTGACCTTGCGCGGCGCGCCCATTATCTTGTCGCGTTCAGCACCTGAGTTCATGGTGGAGTTGTTCCGCCACGAGGTGCCTGAGATTGAGCAAGGCATGTTGGAAATCAAATCGTGCGCCCGTGATGCGGGTTCGCGCGCCAAGATCGCCGTGGTGTCTCATGACAAACGTGTGGACCCCATCGGTACCTGCGTTGGCGTGCGTGGCACCCGCGTGAATGCCGTGACCACCGAACTCGCTGGCGAGCGTGTGGACATCGTGTTGTGGAGTGAAGATCCCGCTCAGTTCGTGATTGGTGCTCTGGCACCGGCCAACGTCAGCTCCATCGTGGTGGACGAAGAAAAGCACGCCATGGACGTGGTAGTGGATGAGGAAAACCTCGCCATCGCCATCGGTCGTGGTGGCCAAAACGTGCGTTTGGCTTCTGAATTGACGGGTTGGCGCATCAACATCATGGATGCGGCTGAATCGGCTCAAAAACAAGCCGACGAAACCCACACCATCCGTGCTTTGTTCATGGCCAAGTTGGACGTGGACCAAGAGGTGGCTGACATCTTGATCGAAGAAGGTTTCACCAACCTCGAAGAAGTGGCCTATGTGCCATTGCAAGAGATGCTCGAAATCGAGAGTTTCGATGAAGACACCGTGAACGAGCTGCGCACACGTGCCAAGGATGCGCTGCTTACGCTGGAAATTGCACGCGAAGAGAGTGTCGAAGAAGTTTCGCAAGATTTGCGCGACCTTGAGGGCCTGAATGTTGAGCTCATTGCCAAGTTGGCTGAGGGCGGCGTCCATACCCGTGACGATTTGGCCGATTTGGCCGTAGACGAGCTCACCGCCATCACTGGTCAGAGCGAAGAAGAGGCCAAGGCCATGATCTTGAAGGCACGTGAACATTGGTTCACGGGTCAAGAGTAACGGTCATGGAGAGGAACACCACATATGTCAAGTACGACCGTCGCTGAATTTGCCAGCGAACTTAAAAAACCTACCGATACCTTGCTCGAGCAGCTCAAAGCTGCGGGCGTGTCGAAATCATCGGCCAGCGATGCGCTGACCGATGGTGACAAACAAATGCTCTTGAGCCATTTGCAAGCCAGCCATGGCACGGTGTCTGCCGAACGCAAGAAGATTACCTTGGTCAAAAAATCGACCAGCGAGATCAAGCAAGCGGATGCCACAGGCAAAGCCCGCACCATCCAAGTGGAAGTGCGCAAGAAACGCACCTTCGTCAAGCGCGATGATGACGTGAGCGAAACGCCTTCAGCGCCTGAAGTGTTTGAAGAAGCTGCGGCCCCTTCGATCGACCATGCCGAGTTGGCACGTCGTGAAGAAGAAGCCCGTCGTCAAGCCGAGCTGATTCGTCGTCAAGAAGAAGAGTTGGCTGAGAAACGCCGTGTTCGCGAAGCACAAGAAGCTGCTGAACGCGCCAAAGCCGAAGAGGCTAAGGCTGCTGCAGACGCTGCGCAAGCTGAAAAAGCAGCCGCTGCTGCCAAAGCTGCAGCCAAAGAGAACCCCCCTGTTGTGGGCGCCCGTGTCTACGCTGAAACCAAGCCTGCTGCGCCTGTCGCACCCGCTGCACCTTCGCAAGCCCAAATCGATGCGCAAGCCTTGGTGGAAGCCAAAGCTGCGGCCGCTGAAACGGCACGCCTAGAAGCCGCTGCCGCTTCCCAAGCACGTGCCGATGAAGATGCCGCACGCGCCAAAGATTTGGACTCACGTCGTCGCAAAGCCTTGGCCGAAGCCGAAGCCATTCGCTTGATGATGAGCACCCCTCAAAAGGTGTTGGTTGCTAAAAAGCACGAGCCTGTGGTGGACCCTAAAGCGGCAATCAAAGGTACCTTGCATAAGCCTGCTGGCACGCCTGGTGCTGCGCCACGTCCTGGTACTGCACCCGCTGCAGCCACGACGACGCCTGGCAACAAAGAAGTGAAGAGCGCGAAGTTGTCGTCCAGCTGGGCTGACGACCAAGCCAAGAAGAAAGCCATCAAAACACGTGGTGACAGCAGTGGCGGCGTTGGGCGTAACAGCTGGCGTGGCGGCCCACGTGGCCGTCGTGAACGCGGTGGTCGCGATGACGACCACAGCGCATCCGTGCAAACAGAAGCACGTGTGCTGGAAGTTCACGTGCCAGAAACCATCACCGTGGGTGAGTTGGCGCACAAGATGGCGATCAAAGCCTCTGAAGTGATCAAACAGCTGATGAAGCTGGGTCAAATGGCCACGATCAACCAGCCTTTGGACCAAGACACCGCCATGATTTTGGTGGAGGAGTTGGGCCACAAAGCGGTGGTTGCAGCGTTGGACGATCCTGAAGCCTTCACGGAAGAAGAAGCATCCGCACATCACGCTGAATCCTTGACACGCGCCCCCGTGGTGACGGTCATGGGCCACGTGGACCACGGTAAAACCTCGTTGTTGGACTACATCCGTCGCGCCAAAGTTGCGTCGGGCGAAGCCGGCGGCATCACACAGCACATCGGTGCTTACCACGTCGAAACGCCTCGCGGCATGATTTCGTTCTTGGACACCCCCGGTCACGAGGCCTTCACGGCCATGCGTGCACGCGGTGCCAAAGCCACCGACATCGTGATTTTGGTGGTGGCAGCGGACGACGGCGTGATGCCTCAAACCAAGGAAGCCATCAAGCATGCGAAAGCAGCCGGTGTGCCGATCGTGGTGGCGGTGAACAAGATTGACAAACCAGGTGCGAACCCAGAGCGCGTCAAAGGCGAGTTGGTGTCTGAAGAAGTCGTGCCCGAAGAGTTCGGTGGCGATTCACCTTTCGTTTTGGTCTCGGCCAAAACCGGTGCTGGCATCGATGAGTTGCTCGAGCAAGTGCTCTTGCAGGCCGAAGTGCTTGAACTCAAAGCGCCTGTCGACGCCATGGCCAAAGGCTTGGTGATCGAAGCACGTTTGGACAAAGGTCGCGGTCCTGTGGCCACGGTGCTGGTTCAGTCCGGTACGCTCAATGTGGGCGACGTGGTCTTGGGTGGTCAAACCTATGGTCGCGTGCGTGCCATGTTGGATGAAAACGGCAAGGCCATCAAATCTGCAGGTCCTTCAATTCCTGTGGAGATTCAAGGTCTCACCGAGGTGCCACAAGCCGGTGATGAATTCATGGTCATGTCTGACGAACGTCGTGCCCGTGAAATCGCCACCTACCGTGCGGGTAAGGTGCGTAACACCAAGCTGGCCAAGCAACAAGCGTCGAAGTTGGAGAACATGTTCTCTGACATGACGTCTGGCGAAGTCAAATTGCTGCCCATCATCGTCAAAGCCGACGTGCAAGGTTCGCAAGAAGCTTTGGCAGCATCGCTGCTCAAGTTGTCGACGGCCGAAGTCAAAGTTCAGTTGGTGTACGCCGCAGTCGGTGGCATCAGCGAGAGCGATGTGAACTTGTCGATTGCGTCCAAGGCCGTGATCATTGGTTTCAACACCCGTGCCGATGCCGGCGCGCGCAAGTTGGCCGAGAGCAATGGCGTTGACATTCGTTACTACAACATCATTTATGACGCTGTGGACGAACTCAAAGCGGCCATGTCCGGCATGCTCACACCCGACAAGAAAGAAGAAGTCATCGGTACTGCCGAGATTCGCCAAGTGCTGCGCGTCAGCAAGATTGGTGCGATCGCGGGCTGTATGGTCACTTCGGGCGTGGTGCGTCGTTCGGCCAAGCTGCGTTTGTTGCGCAACAACGTGGTGATCTTCACTGGCGAACTCGACAGCTTGAAGCGTTTCAAAGACGACGCCAAAGAAGTCAAAGAGAACTTCGAGTGCGGTTTGACCGTCAAGAACTACAACGACATCGTCGAAGGCGACGTGTTGGAATTCTTCGAAATCAAAGAGGTTGCACGTACGCTGTAAAGCGCGATTTGTATGGCACGTAAACCGAGCAGCACCCCCAACCGCAGCTACCAAGTGGCCGACCAGATCCAACGCGATCTGGCCGAGTTGATCGCGCGCGAGTTGAAAGACCCGCGCGTGGGCATGGTCACGTTGCAAGGCGTGGAAGTCACGCCCGATTACGCCCATGCCAAAGTGCATTTCAGCGTCCTGACCGGTGATCCCGTGAAAACAGGCGAGGGCTTGAACCAAGCTGCAGGTTTCTTGCGCAATGGTTTGTTCAAGCGCTTGCACATTCACACGGTACCCACCTTGCATTTCGTGTACGACCGCACGCCTGAGCGAGCCTCGGACATGAACGCCTTGATTGCCAAGGCGGTCGCCTCCAAAGCAAAGGACGATTGAGCATGAATGCGCCCCGCACCAGGGTGCAGCGTCGCCCTGTACACGGGGTGTTGTTGCTTGATAAACCCTACGGACTCTCCAGCAACGACGCCTTGCAAAAGGCGAAGTGGTTGTTGCGCGCCGAAAAAGCGGGTCATACAGGCACCTTGGATCCTTTGGCTACAGGCGTCTTGCCCTTGTGCTTTGGCGCAGCGACCAAATTCAGTCAGTTACATTTGGATGCGGACAAGTCCTACGAAGCCATTGCTGTGCTGGGGATTCAAACCAGCACCGGCGACCTCGAAGGTGACGTTGTTCTTGAAAAGCCTGTGGATTTCACGCCCGAGCAATTGCGCGCTGTGCAAGCTCAATTCACAGGGCCAATCAGCCAAGTACCACCGATGTACAGTGCCTTGAAAAAAGATGGCAAAGCCTTATATGACTACGCACGCGCAGGCATTGAGGTTGAACGCGATGCGCGTCAGGTCACGATTCAAGCGCTGAAGCTCGAAGAGATTGAACCTGAGAATGGCCGTCGCCGTTTGAAGATCGAGGTCACTTGCAGCAAAGGCACCTACATCCGTACTTTGGGCGAAGACATCGCCATTGCCTTGCGCACCTGTGCGCATTTGAGCGCCTTGCGCCGTACTGTCACCGGTCCTTTTGTGGCCAGTCAGTGCATCACTGTGGCTGAATTAGAAGCCCTTACCGAACAAGCGCGTGAAGCGCGCCTGTTGCCCGTCGATGCGTTGCTCGACGGTCATACCCCCGTCACCTTGCCCCCAGAAGATGCGGGCAGATTCTTAAGCGGTGTGCGCCGCCGTGGCTCTTGGCCCGACAGTGCGCACATGGCTGTGTACGGCCAGACGCCGCATACCCTGTTGGGTACTGCGCACGTCACGGCTGGTGAACTGATTCCCGGGCGCTTGTTGAGCCCGATCGAAATTCAATCAATATTGGAGTGTCAAGCATGAGTAAACAAATCCGTAACATCGCCATCATCGCCCACGTTGACCATGGCAAAACCACCATGGTTGACCAGTTGCTGCGTCAATCCGGCACCTTCGCCGATCACGAAAAAGTGGTCGACACCGTGATGGACAACAACGCCATCGAACGCGAGCGCGGCATCACCATCTTGGCCAAGAACTGTGCCGTGAGCTGGGAAGGTACCCACATCAACATCGTTGACACCCCAGGTCACGCGGACTTCGGTGGTGAAGTCGAACGTGCTTTGTCCATGGTGGACGGTGTGGTGTTGTTGATTGATGCGCAAGAAGGCCCCATGCCTCAAACGCGTTTCGTGACCAAGAAGGCTTTGGCCTTGGGTCTGCGCCCAATTTTGGTGGTGAACAAAGTGGACAAGCCTGGTGCGCGTCCTGACTTCGTGGTCAACGCCGCGTTTGACTTGTTTGACAAACTCGGTGCGACCGACGAACAACTCGATTTCCCTGTGGTCTACGCTTCAGGTATCAACGGCTGGACGTCTTTGGAAGAAGGCACACCCGGCGAACAGTGGGGTCCCGACATGTCGGCCCTGTTCAACACCGTGTTGAAGCACGTGCCTGCCCAAAAGGGTGACCCTGCCGCACCTTTGCAATTGCAAATTTCTGCGCTCGACTTTTCGACTTTCGTGGGTCGTATCGGTGTGGGCCGTATCAGCCAAGGCACGATCAAGCCCCAAATGGATGTGGTCGTCATGGAAGGCCCAGATGGCAAAGCCATCAAAGGCCGTGTCAACCAAGTGCTCAAGTTCCAAGGTTTGGACCGTGTGCAAGTGACCGAAGCCGGTCCTGGCGACATCGTGTTGATCAACGGTATTGCTGACTTGAACATCGGTGTGACCGTGACCGATGTTGCCAATCCAGCACCTTTGGCCATGTTGAAGGTGGACGAGCCAACATTGACCATGAACTTCTGCGTGAACACCAGCCCCTTGGCCGGTCGTGAAGGCAAGTTCGTCACCAGCCGCCAAATCTGGGACCGCCTGCAAAAAGAACTGCAACACAACGTGGCTCTGCGCGTCAAAGAAACCGACGAAGAAGGTATCTTCGAAGTCATGGGTCGCGGCGAACTGCACTTGACCATTTTGTTGGAAAACATGCGCCGTGAAGGCTACGAATTGGCTGTGTCTAAGCCACGCGTGGTGTTCCGTGACATCGACGGTGTGCGCCATGAGCCTATCGAAATGGTGACGGCTGACATCGAAGAAACCCATCAAGGCGGCGTCATGCAGGCTTTGGGTGAGCGCAAAGGTGAACTCGTGAACATGGAGCCAGATGGCCGTGGTCGCGTTCGCTTGGAATACCGCATTCCTGCGCGTGGTCTGATTGGTTTCACCAACGAGTTCTTGAACTTGACCCGTGGTTCCGGTTTGATCTCCAACATTTTCGACAGCTACGAGCCACACAAGGGTGACATCGGTGGTCGTAAGAACGGTGTGTTGATCTCCATGGATGACGGTGAAATCTTCACTTACGCCTTGGGTAAATTGGACGACCGCGGCCGTATGTTCGTGAAAGCGAACGACCCTGTGTACGAAGGCATGATTGTGGGTATCCACAGCCGTGACAACGACTTGGTGGTTAACGCCACACGTACCAAGCAGCTGACCAACTTCCGCGTGTCCGGCAAAGAAGATGCGATCAAGATCACGCCTCCAATTGATTTGACGCTCGAATACGGTGTGGAATTCATCGAGGACGACGAGTTGGTCGAAATCACACCGAAGAGCGTGCGTCTGCGTAAGCGTTTCTTGACCGAAAGCGAACGCAAGCGCAACAAGTAAGCAGCCAAGCTGATGCGTTGGACGCATGCCCGTGCAATGTGGACCATGGTGGGCGTCACCGCCCTCTGGTCCATCGCGGGCATCGTCACACGCCAGCTAGAAAGTGCCCACAGTTTTGAGGTCACGTTCTGGCGGAGCTTGTTCACCGTAGTGTCACTGCTGGTGATCTTGCCCCTCTATCAAGGCCGAGAGTTTTTCTCTCGGCTTTTTTACGCCCCGCGTGTGTTGTGGTTGAGTGGGGTGTGCTGGGCGGTGATGTTCACCGCCTTTATGGTGGCGCTCACGTTGGCACCTGTGGCCGAGGTGTTGATCACCATGGCGGTGGGGCCGCTGCTGTCGGCCTTGGTGGCTCGTATTTTCTTCGCGCAACGCATTGCGCCCCACACATGGGGGTGCATCGTCTTGGCGGGCGTTGGCATGGCGTGGATGTTCGCGCTGCCGTCCACGGGGGCCGGCGCCTATGCATCGCCGTGGGGAACGTGGGTGGCTTTGTTGGTGCCCACGGCGGCGGCGGTAAATTGGAGTGTGGTCCAACACGCCCAAACACGCGGTGAATCGATGGACATGGTGCCTGCCGTGTTGGTAGGCGCTGCGCTGTCCGCTTTGTGCACCTTGCCTTTGGCATTGCCACTGCAAGCCAGTGTGTCTGACGTGGCATGGTTGGCCTTGTTGGGTTTGGTGCAGTTGGCCGTGCCCTGTGTGTTGGTGGTGATCTGTGCACGCGTGTTGCCAGCCCCCGAAATTTCTTTGCTGGCTTTGCTTGAAGTGCTGTTTGGCATCGCTTTGGCTTGGTTGGGTGCGAATGAAGTCCCGAGTTCGCAAGTGCTCAGTGGTGGCGCCTTGGTGTTGCTGGCTTTGCTGTTCAACGCTGGGTGGACACAACGATTAACGACTGGAGATAAAAAGACATGAACCTCTATACCGAAGACGTGCAACACCACTGTGTCGGCCACGTAGGACTGATCACTTTGAACCGTCCCAAGGCTTTGAATGCCTTGTCGTTGGACATGGTGCGTGAGTTGACCCATGCGTTGCAAACGTGGCAAAACGACCCGCAAGTTTGGGCTGTCGCCATCCGTGGCAGCAACAAAGAGGGGCCTTTCGGCGCTTTTTGTGCAGGCGGCGATATTCGTTACTTTCACCAAGCCGCCTTGTCTGGCGATGCGAGTTTGGAAGACTTTTTCACTGAGGAATACAACCTCAACCATTTGATTCACAACTACCCCAAACCCTACATCGCTTTCATGGATGGCATCGTCATGGGCGGTGGCATGGGCGTGAGTCAAGGTGCGGCGTTGCGCATCGTGACGGAACGCACGCAAATGGCCATGCCCGAAACGCATATTGGTTTGTTTCCCGATGTGGGCGGTGGCTACTTTTTGAGCCGTTGTGCCGGTGCAATGGGCGAGTATTTGGCCTTGACAGGACAAGTGCTGCGCGGTGGCGAAGCTTTGACCGTGGGCTTGGCCGATGCCTGCGCCGCGTCGGCTGACCTGCCGTCTTTGTGGCAAGGCTTGTCCGACAAGAATTGGTCCGATGCTGCCGCCATGTTGGCGTGGTTGCGTGAGCAAACGCAGACCACCTCGCAAGCAGCCTCTGCTCAACAGCCCGCTTGGCAAGACCCCGCCATCGATGCGGTGTTCTCTTTGCCGACGATCACAGACATGGTGCAAGCGCTGCAAACGCAAGCAAACGATGGCAATTGGGCGAGTCAGACTTTGGATGCCTTGCGTCATCGCTCACCCTTGATGCTGCACGTCACTTTAGAACTGGTGCGTCGTGGCCGAAGCTTGAGCTTGGCCGACGACTTGCGCATGGAGCGCGACTTGGTGCGCCATTGTTTCAACACCGATCATTTGCAGCGTCGTGGCGTGAGCAGTGAAACCGTGGAAGGCATTCGCGCTTTAGCCGTTGACAAAGACCGTCAGCCCAAATGGCAACCGAGCCGTATCGAAGAAATCACACCCGACATGGTGCTGCCATTTTTTGAAAGTCCTTGGCCTACCAGCGCGCATCCCTTGCGCCACTTGAGCTAAACCTTCTGGGGGCAAAGCGCGCTGTGTTGGCGCGCACGGCCCTGCCTTGGTTTAACGCGCCAGCGAATGCAGCGGAATGTCTTGGCTGGTGGCCAAGCGGTCGAGTTGTTGGCGTGTTTGAGACATGAAGAACACGGCCAGTGCTTCATGCGTGGATTTTTTGTGCATCTGTTTTGCAGCAGATGCGCCCAAGCCCGCCGCTTCGCACAAGCGTGCGGCAAAGTGCGGCTCTAGCGCCGCCACGGCCACACGCCCGTTTTTGCAAGGGTAGACCTTGTAGCCGGCGTGTGCACCGCCCACATCGCCTTGTGGCGTGGTTAAGCCCCACGTGCGTGGCAGCGCCAAATAGGCCGCCGCCTCGCTGAGTGCGATCTCTTGAAACACGCCTTTGCCATGACCACGTCCAGGCCGTTGTCGTAACAGCAAGGCTTGCAGCACGGCTTCGGTGGTGAGCAACGAGCCGCCCATGTCGGCATACAAAGTGGCCGGTAAATCGAGACCTGTGACCAAATGGTTCTCGGCCAAATACGTCAAATCATGGCCGGGTTCTTCCGCGCGTTCGCCGGGTGAGCCAACGATGCTGACCATGCACAAGGCCGGGTAAGCACGGTGCAACTCCGCCCAATTCATCCCCAGTTTGTTCAGAGCCGAAGGGCGAAACGAGGTGATCAGTACATCGGTTTGCGCCAGCTGTTTGCGCAATGCGGCTTGGCCGCGCTCCGTCTTCAAATCAGCCTGAACCACCTTCACCCCTTGGTGCATCACCGCATAGGCTTCGGGTTTGTAGAGCCCCATCGGGTCAGAGGTGGTACCGCCAGCAGGGGGTAAGGGCTCAAGCTTGGTGCATTTGGCGCCCATGGCTTGCAGTCGCATGACCGCCGCGGGACCTGGCAAATTCAGG
This sequence comes from Limnohabitans sp., assembly GCF_031539175.1. Lineage (GTDB taxonomy): Bacteria > Pseudomonadota > Gammaproteobacteria > Burkholderiales > Burkholderiaceae_C > Limnohabitans. The sequence continues at coordinate 20,850 of NZ_JAVKLQ010000054.1, forward strand.
GCAAGGGTTAAGACGCGCACCCCTTTGAGTGGGGTGGCTTGGAGAAGTGGTGTGGCAGCAGTCATGCTGCCATTATCGATGTCAACGCACCGTTGCTGGATCTAATCCTGTCGCCCGCACGATGTTGGCCACCGCCGGCGAGGTGAAAAATCGGACCAAGTGTTTGGCCGCTTCTTGCTCTTGTGAGCCTTCCACCAAGGCCGAGGAGAAATAGATGGTTTGTTGCACCGATTCAGGCAAGGTACCGATGAAGTCGAGCTCTTTGAAGTAAATCAATTCACTCACTTGCTGAAAGCCCAATTCGGCATCGCCTCTTGCAACCACGGCACCCACGCGCTCGCTCATGATTTTCTTGGCCGTGTCTTTCAGCTGTTCGGCCACCCCCAATTTAGGAAACAGCTCGGTCGACAAATAGGTGCCACTTGCACTGGCTGAGTAAGCAATCGATTTGGCGTTGAGCAAGGTTTTCTTCAATGCCTCTACGGTGCTGATGTCGGGCTTAGGCGTGCCTTTGCGAACGGCTGCCCCAATTTGAGAACGTGCCAAATCGACGCGACTGCCCTTGACCAATTTACCGTCTTTGGCCAAGGCCTCCAAGCCGCCTTCGGACAAGATCACCAGATCGAACTTCTCGCCACGCGCAAAACGACTGGGTATCGAGTCAGGGGCGTTGCCAATGGACGCACCAAATGCGCTGATCACTTTGTGGCCGGATGCTTGCTCATAAATGGGGATCAGTTGTTTGTAGGCTTCGGTGAAAGCGCCAGAGGTGATGACGCGAATTTCTGCGGCACTGGCGATTTGTGACGCCAGTAAAAATACGCCAATGCCAAGTAGTGTGGCACGTCGGGTGATGTGTTGGAGGAAGGTCATGTGTTGTCTCTCGTCGTGGTGATTTTTAAACTTCATTCGCCGGTGATTTTGCGTTCACGAATCACGCGGCCCCAAGTGGCTGTTTCTTTGGCGATGTATTTGGCCAATTCGTCGCGCGTACCGGGCTGCGGTGTGAGCCCGTGGCTGTTGAGTTGGTCCACCACATCGGGGGACTTCAGCACTTTGACCAACTCTTGGTTCCAGCGGTCCAAGATGGCCGTAGGTACTTTGGAGGAGGCGACGAAGGCATACCAGTTGGTTGCACTGAACCCAGGGTAGCCCGACTCGGCGATGGTTGGAATTTTGGACAGCGACTTCAGGCGTTGTAGCCCCGTGCTGGCCAAGGGAATGAGTTTGCCATTCTCAATGTAGGCCTGCGAGGTCGACAGTGTGGAGTAGTAAGACGCGACACGCCCGCCCAGTAAATCCTGCAACGCAGGCGCACCGCCTTTGTAGGGAATGTGCACCGTGTCGATGCCCGCCATGTCGTTCATCAATTCGCCAGCCAAGTGCGATGCGGAGCCGGGGCCTGTGGAGGCAAAGTCCAATTTGCCGGGGTTCTTTTTGGCGTAAGCGATGAAATCGGCAAACGTTTTGATGCCCATGCCTGCATGCACCACGAGCACGTTCGGAAAGTTCACGCCCATGGTGATGGGGGAGAGGTCTTTCACTGGGTCATAAGGCAGCTTCATCAAATGCGGCGCAATGGTGAGCGGGCCCACAGAGCCAAATAGGATGGTGCTGCCATCGGTTGGGCCGTTGGCTGCAAACTGATGTGCGATGTTGCCACCAGCGCCACCTCGGTTGTCAATGACCACCGAGGCGCCAATGTTCTCACCCAGTTTTTTAGCGATGATCCGAGCCGCGGTGTCTGCCGCACCGCCCGCCGCAAAACCGACCACCATGGTGATGGTTTTCTTCGGGGGAAATTCTTGGGCATGGCCGCAAACGGCAGTGAGGCTCAATGCCAATGCAGCGCAGCTGCGAATGAAATGACGTGTGTTCATGATCGGATGTCCTTTTGAATTACTCGGCACCCAAACCGATTCGGTTGGGTTGTCGTTTCTCAACGGCGAACCGCAGCAAGGCGGCTGTTCTGAAAATACCGTGGGCAAATTTGCCATAGGGCAGGGTGGCAAACAACGCCATCACGACGCCCAAGTGCAGCGCCAAGAGGGCAGGCATGGCGTTGTGACCTCTTGCCAACCAGAGGGCCAAGCCCGTGACACTGGTCAGGCATAACAAGGCGATGAAGCCCAAGTCCATCGGTTTTTGTGCGGCATCGCCGTGCAACGGGTGGCGTTGCAGTTTGAGTTTTAACAAACCCAAGGTCCCCAGCAGCAAACTCACGCCGCCCACGGCGCCCAAAATTTTGGGCAAGCTGGGCAAGTCATAAGGTGCTTGCCAGCCGAAGGCGTAGTGGTACACCGTGGCCAAACTGGTGGCGGCAAAGCACAGCATGAAGCCGTAGAAGGTGAGGTGATGGGCACGTTGGCGTGACAGGCTGAAGGCGTCGTCTTCGTTGTTGCAACCTTCGCCGTGGCCACCGTCCAAATACTTCAGGGTGAGCACGGCTTGCGTGGCCTCTTCGCCAGCGGGGTAGGTGAGTGGCGCACCGCTGGTGGCAGGGGTGATGTCACGCCAAAAACGTCTCACGCCCATGCCCAGCGCCAATGCTGCAAACAAAAAGACGGGTGCAAACAAGCTCACCAGCAGGTTGTGCGGAAATACGCTGTAAAAATTGGCGCCGACCTGTGCGGCAAACAAGGTGCCGTTGAACTGCAGGGCCAGCAGCAAAAACGCCGACAGCGCTGCAGCCAGCGCCAGCGCGACAAACAAGCCATTGCGTTTGTACAGACCGCCCAACGAGGCGGGCCACGCGTAATCGGCGTAGGTTTGGCCACGCACTTGCGCCATCGATTTCGGCACATTCACCGCAAATTCATGAGGGGGTGCATATTGGCACGCGTGCAAACACGCGCCGCAGTTGTGGCACAAATTGGCGAGGTAATGGATGTCTGCTTTGTCAAAGGCGAGCCGCCGCGTCATGGCGGGAAACATGGCGCAAAAACCTTCGCAGTAGCGGCAGGCGTTGCAAATTTGCAGTTGTCGTGCCACTTCTGTTTCAGCGGTTGACAGCACCACCTCGCCATTGGCCAAGGCGCGTGCGTCGCGGGTCAGGGCTTCAAGCGTTTGCATGTGCGCCTCCTTGTGCCGACAGGCGAGCGGCGGCTTGTGCCGCTTGTGTGCCAGCGATGCGCCCAAATGCGGTGCCAATCGACATGCCAACGCCCGCGGTGTAGCCCTTGCCCAAGACATTGCCAGACATCATTTCGCCCGCCACAAACAAGTTGTCGCTGGGCACATCGTTGAAGCGAACGGCTGTGGTTCCATCGGTTTTGAGGCCTAGGTAAGTGAAGGTGATGCCAGGGCGCACCGCGTAGCCGTAGAACGGCCCTGTGTCGATGGTGCGCGCCCAATGTGTTTTGGCGGGTGTCACACCTTCGGTGTGGCAATCGTCCAAGGTGGTGTGGTCAAACGTACCCGGACGGCAGGCTTGGTTGTAGTCAGTCAGGGTGTGCATGAAGGTGTCGACGGGCAAGTTGAGCTTGGCCGCCAACTCAGGCAAGGTGTCCGCTTGGATGCCTGGGAAAACAGGGGGCATGAAACGCCCAATCGCCTTGGCATCGATGATGGAGTAGCCAATTTGGCCTGGTTGCTGGGCTACCAGTCGGCCCCAAATGGCATAGCGTTTGGGCCAGAAGTCTTCGCCTTCGTCGTAAAAACGTTCGCCATTGCGGTTGACGACAACGCCCAGCGACACGCAATCGATGCGGGTACAAATGCCACCGTCATACAGCGGTGCACGCGCATCAATCGCCACCATGTGGGCTTGGGTGGGGTCGCCAATGCGGTCGGCGCCGTGGTCCAGCATGTGTTTTAGCAACACGCCTTGGTTGTATTGTGTGCCTCGGATGAGGAAGTTGTCGGCTGGCCATTCGCCTTGTTCGTTTTGTCCCCAAGCCTCACGCAACCATTCGCGGTTGGACTCGAAGCCGCCTGCGGCCAAGACACAGGTCTTAGCCGTGATGCGTTCATTGCCGATGTAGGCTGCGACAAAGCGCCCGTCTTCAATGTCTAAACGATTCACGGTCGCGTTGTAACGAATTTCTACACCGAGCTTTTCAGCACTGCGGTAGTAGGCGTTGACCAAGGCTTTGCCGCCGCCCATGAAAAAAGCGTTGGTGCGTGCCACATGCAGCGCGCCAGAAAGCGGGGGTTGAAAGTGCACACCGTGGCTGCGCATCCAGTCGCGGCAGGTTGACGATGCCCGAATGGTCAAGCGAGCCAGCTTTTCATTGGTCAAACCGCCCGTGACTTTGAGCAAGTCTTGCCAATATTCTTCTTCGGGGTAGGCGTCGATCAGCACGTCTTGGGGCGCATCGTGCATACAGCGCAAATTACGGGTGTGGCCCGAGTTACCACCGCGCCATTCACGCGGGGCAGACTCCAGCATCAAGACACGAGCGCCTGCTTCTGCCGCCATCAGTGCCGCGCACAACGCAGCGTTACCGCCGCCAATTACCAGCACATCAGGGTGCATTGCTCTTCCTTTAGGTTTTGCGTGCGATTCTCTCTTTGAAGCGCACACCTGAGAAGTGCAATATAGGGCAACTTTATTTTGATTTTCGCAACAATGACTTGGGCGAACTGAGGTGCTCTTTGTTGATCAGGGCGTAAAAGGCCTGTGCAGCGGGTGACAGGCTGGTGTTTTTGCGGCGTAACAAAGCGATCTTGCGTTTCACCACAGGCCCTGTCAGCGGGATTTTTCGCACATGCGGGCGGTCCCCTTCGTTCAGGGTGGACGACGGCAGAATCGCGCAGCCCACGCCAGCCGCGACCAAATTGATGGCAGTCGCGTGGTGTTGCACTTCGTAGTTGCCATTCAAGCGAATGCCGTGTTTGGCGAGTTGGTAGTTCATGAACACGCGTGTGGCCATGAAGTTGCTCACCACGATCAAGTCGGCATCGCGCATGTCGGCCCACGTCACGGACGATTGGCTGTGCAGCGGATGTGTGTCTCGGCAAATGAACATCAGCGGGTCGTCAAAGAGCGGCGTTTCGATCAACTCGGGGTGATCTTCGCCGCTGATGGCGATGCCAATTTCTGCTTGTCCATGCAACACCGCTTCGCGGACTTCGTACGACGCGGCATCGAGCAAGCGAATGCGGTTGTCTGGGCACACGTCGGCGTAGCGCTTGATCAGGTCTGGCAGCATGTGGGCGGCCATGCTGGGTACGCAGGCCAAGGTGAAGTTGCCTTTGGCGTGCTGTGACATGTCTTTGAGGCGTTCGACGGCCGACGTCATGTCGTTGACGATGCTGCGCGCTTGTGGCAAAAAGTCGCGCCCGACAGCAGAGAGCGCCACTTGGCGGGTGGTTCGGTCAATCAATTTCAGGCCTAAATAGGCCTCTAGTTTTTGAACGCGCCGTGTCAGCGCCGTTTGGGTGATGTGCAGTTGGTCGGCCGCTTTGTTGAAGCCGCCCAGCTCTGCAATCACCACAAAGGCTTGAATCCCATCAAAATCAATTTTCACGCAAACGCTCTCCTAGGTCTCTGACGCTAGTTTAGAGAGTCGCCGTAGCTCATTCCCCAAAGTTCAGGGGCAGCCCCACATAGTTTTCAGCCAACGCGCGAGAGGCGGATTCGCTGTGGATCAAGTAATCCAGCTCGGCTTCTTGGATTTTTTGACCAAACCCAGCAGTTTCTGGAAACTGGTGCATGAGCGAGGTGAACCACCACGAAAAGCGCTCGGCGCGCCAAATGCGGCGCAGGCAGCGTTGTGAATAGTTGTCGATGCCCGCTTGGCTTTTCTCGGCGTAGTACTCGGTGATGGCGTCGCCCAAATACTTCACGTCGGTTGCGGCCAAGTTCAGGCCTTTGGCACCGGTGGGCGGCACGATGTGTGCTGCGTCGCCAGCCAAGAACATGCGACCAAAACGCATGGGCTCTGCAACAAAGCTGCGCAGGGGGGCAATGCTTTTCTCAATCGACGGGCCGGTCACCAAGGATTCACGGGCCTCTGGGTCGAGGTGGTCTTTGAGGTCTGCCCAGAAGCGTTCGTCTGACCAAGCTTCCACTTTGTCGGTCAAGGGCACTTGCACGTAGTAACGGCTGCGTGTGGCGCTGCGCATGGAGCACAGGGCAAAGCCGCGATCGGTGTTGGCGTAAATCAATTCGTGCGAGACCGGCGGCACATCGGCCAACACGCCCAACCATCCGAAGGGGTAAACCTTTTCGTACTCTTTGATCGAGCCTTCCGGCACGCTGGCACGGCACAGGCCGTGGAAACCATCACAGCCCGCGATGAAGTCGCAATGCAGCGTGTGGCTTTGGCCATCTTTGGTGTAAGTGACCGAAGGGTTGGCGCTGTCAAAGTCGTGCACTTGCACGTTCTCGGCTTCGTAAATGGTGGTGAGGCCTTTGGCGGCACGGTCATCCATCAAATCGCGGGTGACCTCGGTTTGGCCATAGACCACCACGTTTTTGCCGCCGGTGAGTTGGTTCATGTCGATGCGGTGACGCTTGCCGGCAAACAGCAGATCAAAACCACCGTGCACCAAGCCCTCTTTGTGCAAGCGTTGGTTGACGCCAACTTCGTCCAGCAAGTCCACCGTGACTTGCTCCAGCACGCCAGCGCGGATGCGCCCCAGCACATAGTCACCGCTTTGACGCTCCACAATGATGGTGTCGATACCCGCTTTATTAAGCAAAGCACCGAGCAAAAGACCCGAGGGTCCCGCGCCAATGATGGCTACTTGTGTACGCATGTGTGTGTCTCCCAATTGATATGCCCAAAGCATAGGGTTGATCTGTGTCAAATGAGGCGTCTTGCATTGAACCTTGTGCGATCATTGGCATGGTTGTGCGATGATCGCGCAAAGCGTAGGAGTCTGAATGGCGATTGCAAAAGCAGATTTAATTGAGGGCATGGTCAAAGGCATGGCGGTTCTGGAGAGTTTTGACACCGAGCGCCAGCGCCTCAATGCCACTTTGGCGGCTCAGCGCGCGGGAATCACCCGTGCTGCGGCGCGTCGACATTTGCTCACACTCAGTCACTTGGGGTACTTAGAAACAGATGGCAGCTATTTTTGGCTGGCTTCTAAGGTGATGCGGTTTTCTGGCAGCTACTTGGCGTCTTCGCGCTTGCCTCGCGTGGTGCAGCCCACCCTGAACCGATTGGCCGTGCAGTCGTCCCACTCATTTTCTGCCGTGGTCCTAGACGATGAAGAGGTGGTCATCGTGGCGCGCAGTGATGTGGCGCGTGTCATGGCTTACGGCTTGCATCTTGGGGCGCGTTTGCCAGCGCATGCCACATCAACGGGGCGTGTGCTGTTGGCTGCTCAAACGAAAACAGCCTTGAATACATGGCTCAAAGGGCGCGAGTTGCCGCGCTTGACGGGGCATACCGTGACGGATGCTAAGGTTTTTCGCGCCCGCATTGCCCAAGTTCAGACCGATGATTTCGCCATCAGTTGCGAAGAGCATGAATTGGGGGTCAGCGCTATGTCTGTGCCGTTGCGCAATGCCCAAGGCAAAACCGTGGCGGCTTTAAATGTGGTGCTGTCTGCTGCTGAAATGAAAGCATCGCAAATTCAGCAAAACTTTTTACCGCTGCTGCAAGGCGCCGCGCAGGAATTGCGGGCGTTGCTCTAAACGCGTGGGAGGCAAGCGCCGTTTGATGCGCGCTTGCATTGGTGTCAGCGCTTGAGCTCAAGCGCGTAGTTTGAAGCGCTGAATCTTGCCTGTCGCCGTTTTGGGCAGTTCAGTGACAAACTCAATCCAACGTGGGTACTTGTAGGGCGCCAATTGCGCTTTCACATGGAGCTTCAAGTCCTCGGCGCTGACGTTTTCGCCAACTTTGAGGACCACATAGGCTTTGGGCTTGATGAGCTCATCGGTGTCTGCGATGCCTACGACCGCTGCTTCTAGGATGCTGGGATGCGTCATCAGCGAGGCCTCGACTTCAAAGGGCGACACGTAAATGCCGCCCACTTTGAGCATGTCGTCGCTGCGTCCGCCGTAGGTGTAGTAGCCGTCTGCATCGCGGATGTATTTGTCGCCGCTGCGGGTCCATTCACCTGCAAATGTGGTTTTGGTTTTCTCGCGGTTGTTCCAGTACATCAGCGCAGCGCTGGGACCACTGATTTGTAATTCACCTAACTCGTCATCGCCGCAGATTCGGCCATCGTCGCCGACGATACGCAGTTGGTACCCGGGCACCGCTTTGCCGGTGGTGCCGTAGCGCACTTCGCCGGGGCGGTTGCTCAAAAAGATGTGCAGCATTTCTGTGGAGCCGATGCCATCCAAAATTTCGCAGCCATATTCCGCATTCCATTTTTTACCAATTTCTGCGGGCAAAGCTTCGCCTGCGCTGGTGCACACACGCAGATTGAGGTCTGACTTTTTGGGGCGTTTGGGGTCTGCCATCAATGAGGCATACAACGTGGGGACCCCATAAAAGATGGTGGGCTGGTGTTTTTCAAGAATAGCGAACACATCCGTGGGCGTGGGGCGCGCAGGCAGTAGCACCGTGGTTGCGCCCGCGTAAAGTGGAAAAGTCAAGGCGTTGCCCAAGCCGTAAGCAAAGAACAGCTTGGCGGCGGAATAGACCACATCGGTGTCTTGAATACCCAGCACGCCACGCCCATACAACTCGGCCGTTTGCACCATGTGGCTGTGCAAATGCACGGTGCCTTTGGGCGAGCCGGTGGAGCCGCTGGAGTAAAGCCAAAAACACATGTCGTCGGCACATGTGCTCACACACGACATGTCAGGTGATGCAGCGGCTAAGAGCGTGTCGAGCGACATGTGTGGATGCGCGTCCGATGAGCCCGCGACGATCACGGTTTTCAGGTCAGGCAACTGGCCGATCAATTCTTGGAAAGCGGGCAGCAGGGCGCCCGAGACCACCAAGCCGCGTGCGCGTGAGTCGCGCAGCATGTAATCAAAGTCTTTGGTCGTTAAAAGCGTGTTGGTGGCGACAGGGACAACGCCTGCAAGCATGCATCCCAAAAACACCACGGGCCACTGCGGTGTGTCGAGCATGCACAGCATCAACCGACTCTCAGGCTCAAAACCTTGGGAACGCAAGACATTGGCAAAGCGGTACGCTTGTGCATGAAGTTGACCAAAGGTCAGCGTGTTGCCTGATACAGCGTCGATGAACGCCACTTTGTCCGCGCGCTGCGTGTTGCGCTCTAGCAAGGCTTGGGCGGCGTTGTATTGCCGTGGAATGTTTACGATAGGTTGCATTGCGTCTCCTGCATTAAATTGCAACTCTACAGACTTTCGGCAATATATTGCATCATGGTTTCCCCGACTTAAATTCAGGTTAGAATACATGTCATCGGGGCGTAGCGCAGTCTGGTAGCGCATCTGGTTTGGGACCAGAGGGTCGTAGGTTCGAATCCTATCGCCCCGACCATTTCGTAAAAAGGCTCCCTTTGGGAGCCTTTTTTTATGTCTGCTCGTAGCTCAGTTGGATAGAGCAACAACCTTCTAAGTTGTGGGTCACAGGTTCGATTCCTGTCGGGCAGGCCACGGTTCAATGGGCTAATTCGGCCTAATTTTAGAAAGTGTTCCCATGTCTGAACTGATTCAAAAGCTTCAATGGCGTTATGCCGCTAAAAAACTCGATGCTGCCAAAGTTGTGCCCGAAGACAAAGTGGCGCGTATCTTGGAGGCCGCACGTTTGGCCCCCACATCCAGTGGTTTGCAACCCTTCGAGATTGTCGTGGTGAAGAACAAAGCGGTGCTGGAGCAAATCAAGCCCAAAGCATTTGGCCAACAGCAAGTGACCGATTGTTCGCACCTCTTGGTGTTTGCGGCTTGGGACAACTACACCGCCGAGCGCATCAACCACATGTTTGATTTGACCAATGCGGAGCGCGGCGGCACCAACGAAGGTTGGGAAAACTACCGCAACATGCTGTTGACCAATTACCCCGCGCGTGATGCCGAGGTGAACTTCCAACACGCTGCCCGTCAAGCCTACATCGGTTTGGCTGCTGCCATGATGTCAGCCGCTTTTGAGGGCGTGGATTGCACCCCCATGGAAGGCTTTGAGCCAGCCGCTGTTGACGAAATTTTGGGACTGCGTGCTCGCGGTTTGCGCAGCGTGGTGATTTTGCCTTTGGGCTACCGCGAAGCCGACAAAGACTGGTTGGTGAATTTGAAGAAAGTGCGTCGCCCAAACGCTGAGTTCATCACTGAAGTGAACTGATCCACCGCGATTCAGCGCTTTCAAAGACAAAGCCCGTTCAGGCACTGCCTGAACGGGCTTTGTCGTTCGTGCGTTAGATTTTTGAAGCGGGTTTCCCCTGTGCTTGGCACTAGCCTTGTTCACCTACATTTTCAAATAAAGCTTTAGGAGACTATTTAGTGTTCACTCGGAAAGATTTCATTGCAATACTCGTCACGGCTGGCCTCGTGGGTCCAGTTTGGGCGCAAGCAAACGGCACTGCGACGATGCCTACCGCTGAACAGACCGACCCGATCAAGCTCGGGTGGATGATTGGATCGCCCCCGCCACCAGATAAAGTGATTCGTTGGGCCGATGGTTCTTTTTATACGTTTCCCAAATTCCGTTGGACTTTTTCTCACGGGCGGGAGTTGATGGCGACCAGCAACATCGCACGCGGCTCGACAGCTGCGTCTGTGCTTCCAAGAGCGGAGCGAAGTGATTTTGATGCTTTGACCTTTGTACCTCTGGGCAAGACAGCGCCCATGACATGGGCACAGTCTCTGTCGGCCAATTTCACCGATGGCATCGTCGTCTTGCACAAGGGGCGTATCGTTTACGAACGCTATTCCGGCGCCTTAGGTCCCAGCGGGCAACATGCCGCGCAATCGGTCACCAAATCATTTTTTGGCACGATTGGCGCTGTCTTGCTTTCGGAGGGAAAACTCGATGCCAATACGAAAGTCGAGCACTACATTCCAGAACTCAAGGGCAGTGGTTTTGGCGACGCGACAGTGCGCCAAGTGCTAGACATGACCACGGGCATCAAATATAGCGAGAACTACGCCGATCCGAAAGCTGAAATCTGGGACCATGTCCGAGCTGGCAATGTGCTGCCAAGGCCATCAGGTTACCAGGGACCAAAGAGTTTCTACGAGTTTTTAAAGGGTGTTCAACCAGAGGGTGAACATGGGCAGGCCTTTGCCTATAAAACTGTGAACAGCGACGTTTTGGGTTGGTTGATTCGTCGTGTGACGAACAAATCTGTGGGTGAAAACCTATCTGAGCGTATCTGGAGCAAGTTGGGCATGGAGCAAGATGCCTACATCGCCATTGATACGGAAGGCACCGAGTTCGCCGGCGGTGGGCTCTACACAGGTCTTCGAGACTTGGCACGCTTTGGTGAAATGATGCGCAATGACGGTCGATTTAACGACCAACAGATCATTCCCAAAACTGTGGTCGATGACATTCGTCGTGGTGCTGACAAGGCGCACTTTACAAAGGCAGGCTATGCCACATTGCCAGGTGCCAGCTACCGCAATATGTGGTGGGTTTTGCACAACGCAAATGGTGCGTTTGCAGCGAGGGGGATTCATGGCCAAACGATCTACATTGATCCCAAGGCTGAAATGGTGATAGCGCGCTACGCCTCATTCCCTATGGCAGCCAATGCCTTTAATGACCCCACCTCACTGCCTGCGTATCAGGCGCTGGCAGACAAACTCATGTCTGACCCCAAGTAATACACACGCATGCTCTTCAAAAATTCAGCTTAATTGCCCGAGGGCGTGAACAGCGACACACGAAGAGCCTAGATTCAACAGGCTCGCTGGCGGGCCTGTGTCTTTTCCTCAGTCTGCGCTCGCACTCCAGCGATCATTCCAAGCGTGTTCGATTTGACGTCGATCGCGTTTGGTGGGGCGGCCATGTTCAATGCTGTGCGCGGGTTCACGTGCCAGACGGTTTTGTTCGGCTTCGCGGGTACGTTTTGCCAGACTTTCGGGTGTCTCTTCATAGAGCAATTGCGCCACGGGGGCTGGTCCGCGAACGGCACTGATGCCTTTGACCACGACTGTTTTTTCGACCTGACCTTGGCGTATGCAAACCGTGTTGCCCACCTTGACTTCGCGTGAAGGTTTGGCGTCTTGTCCGTTGATTTGAACCCTGTTTTTACTCACCTCATCGCTGGCGAGACTGCGTGTTTTGTAAAACCGAGCCGCCCAAAGCCATTTGTCAATGCGAAGGCTGTCCATGTCAGTTGAACAACCAGTCTGGGTTTACTGCCACGTAGCAGCTTTTTTCACCCAACAATTGACCTTGGGGAGAGACACAAAACGAAGATCTGCGGTATTTGCGTTCATCGGTGATCACATACGAGCGATAGATCTCTTTGCTTTTTTTACCCGTTTTGTCTTTGGGATAAAGCATCATGAGTCGGGTCGAGCCGCATTCGCCAAGCTTGATGCATTCTTTGGCTGCTAACTCGTCGACATAAAACTCGATATAGATCGCACCAGGTAATTTGGTATTGGCCTTCGCCACTTTCACCATACAGGGCGTGTCTTGTGCACGCGGCAGTCCCATGCGGTCTGCGAACGTGTTGATTTCATCCAGCACGGTGTCGCGGTATTTGTCAGTGATGGTCTTGCGGCACAAAAAGTAATCTGCGTAGGTGTTGCTTTGTACGGCCTTGGTCAGTGGGCGGTGCATGCCGTCGAGTTTGATGACGGCAGGGTCATACACCGCACTGAACGTGGGTTCTGGGGCTTTGGCTTTGCCGTGCGCATCGCCGTGTCCGCCACCACCACCGTGGGCATCAGGTGCGCCATGGGCATCCCCCCCTTTTTTGTCGTCTTTTTTCTTTTCTTCTTTTTTAGGCTCGCCGTGGCCGTCGTCTTTCTTTTCTACTTTTTTCTCACCATGGGCATCAGGTGCGCCATGGGCATCGGCTTTGCCGTGCTCCTCTTTTTGCGCTGTCTTAGGGTCTTTGGCTGGCTCCCAAACCTTGGGTTTGGGCTCCTCTTCGCTAGGGCGTAGTGCGCGTTTGTACACGTAGCCGCTACGACCCGTCTCACCTTGTTCGTCGGCGTATTTGAATTTTTTCACTTCGACTTCAGGCACCACGGGCTTTTTGGGCTCATTGGCCCACGCGGGCATGAACCAAGCGCCTGATGCGCCGAGCAGCAGGATGAGCAGGTGCAGAAAAGATAAACGGGTGGTGGGCTTCATGACAAACGCAAACTAGGGTCTAAGAAGATCGACACCGCGGGCGAGGGCTTTAATGTGCCCGCCAAATTAATCAAGGCACTGTGTAACAGGTGGTGTCGCTGTAAAGCTTGCCTTTGTCGGTGACGCAGTATTGGGCGATCAACTTGCGTGACATGTCTGACAAAAAGTACGAGCGGTAAAGCACCAAGTCTTTGGGAATCAAAGTGACGCTGCGAAACACGGGGCATTGCTCGCTGCGGATACAAGCCGACAAGCGTTGCAGGTTGGTGTACAGATGAATGCTGATGCGCCCAGGCGTCAAGCTTTTGGTGGTGCCAATGCTCACCACGCAAGCATCACCTTTGACGAAGGGCAGCTCCGACAACTCGGCAAAGTAGTTCATCTCTGCCACGATCAATTCACGGAACCAAGGCGCCACGATGCCATCGCAGTCGTAGTAATCCAGTTTGGTCGTGTGTGCAATCGGTTCTGTCATCGGGCGATTTTTGGGCGCCAATAACAGCATGGGCTCATTGCCTGACTGAGGCGGTCTCGCCAAAATGGCGCGGGGCGCCAATGTTTCTGCTGGTTTGCTGGCCAGCACAGGTGTTGATTTGTATTGCAGCTCAGGTTTGCCCTGTGCAAACGCACTGGTGCCGAGCACACACAGCAGGCAAAGAGAGAGACAAAACTTCTGAAACATGGATTTGAAATACATCGGTTGCAACGGGGATAACTTTATCAGCAACTGCGAGCGGCCTCGCAATTGTCAAGTAAAGTGAATTCAAACCGATGAAGACCATTATGAAAAACATGTTTCCTGGATTGTTGGTGTGGATGACGCTCATGTTGGCGGGCTGCGGCGGTGGCGGCGGCAGCGCGGGGCCAGATGCCAAGGTCACGCCTACGCCGTTGGTCGCCCTGTCGAGTTCTTACGATTACAAGAACAAGAATGATGCGATTTTGGATGCTTCGCAAATTCCATTGATGGCCGCTGACACTGCGCTGTGGACCCAAGTCCCCGAATCCTTGGCGTTTGGTGACTTTTTCCAAGAGGGTAAATATTCTGCATTCGTTGCCGCGAACCAAGCGAATGGTTTAGCCAAAGCCTATTTCTTAAAAAAGAATGACGCAGGCACATGGACAGATGCAACCACGGATGTGCTGACCGATCGCAGCATTTGCACCAAAGTGGTCCAAGCCATTTCTGCAGATTTCAATGGCGACGGCAAACCTGATGTGTACGTTGCGTGTGGTGGTTCGGCTGGGTCTATGCGCCAAGTTTTCTTCATGAGTAAGGCTGGCCAAATTGCTTATGAGCGTCAAGAAACCACGTTCAGGTTGCAGTCATGGGGTGCAGCCGCGGCCAATATCGATGGTGATACCAATGGTGCTATTGATTTGGTGGTGACCGACAACGACATGACGCTGGCTGTGATGAACGATGGCCTTAAAAATGGCGCAAACAGCTTCGCCAAAGATCTCGCCGGACGTGTGCCCACTGGGGGCGGAGGGCAGAGTTTTCCGACCTTGCATCGCAAGGTGTTTCTGATTCCGCAAGCCAATGCCAACCCCGACTTGGTCATTGCAGGCACAGGCGCGGGTGCCAATTCAAATGCGATTTATTTGAAGAACGATAGAACTTCCCCGGGCCATTTCTTTGTCAGCCCATCGACGGGCGCTTCAGCCATGTTTGAAGCCAAGCTCGTCAACGGTGTGGCGGTGAAGTTCTATGACGTGGTGGCCGACAGCAGCCAAGCTTTGTATGTATTGGCCAAAGACGTGGGGGTGGAAACGTCTTCAAGCGCGACTGAAATGATCGTCTTGAAGTATGAGAGTTCAAGTGCGATCAGCGGGGCTAATTCGATCCTCAATTTGCAAGGTGGCTACAACGGGGTGTTGGCTTTGCCCAGCAATCCTTACTCCCCGACAGATGGTTTTTTGTCGCAATTCAAAATCAACGCAGCAGGACGCTTGGTGGCGTTTGACGGCGCCTGCGCCGTAGGCTCTCAGCGCTGCGCTTTTGACATCGCGCCTTAAACGATTTCGGTTCTGAGCAAGCGCTTGAGCACCTTGCCATTTGCGTTGCGAGGCAAGGGCGCGTCTAACCAAGTGACCGATTCGGGCACTTTGTAATCGGCCAGCGATGCGCGGCAATGCGCGATGACGCTAGCTTCTTGTGGCGCATCGTTCGGTGCATACACAAACGCATGCACCCGCTCACCCAAGACGGGGCACGGTTTGCCCACGATCGCTGCCTCCAAAATGCCCTCAATGCTGGTGAGACAGTTTTCAACTTCGACTGAATAAATCTTGAAGCCGCCTCGGTTGAGCATGTCTTTTTTACGATCAAAAATGCGCACAAAACCTTGCGCATCGACGGAGCCCAAATCGCCCGAGTGCCAATAACCAGCCGTGAATGATTGCTCGGTGGCTTGTGGGTTGTTCCAATACCCGGGCACCACCATGGGGCCACTGATCCATAACTCACCGGTCTCACCTGCGGGGACTTCGCAGCCCTCATCGTCCATCACGCGCACATCACCGCAAGGCAACACGGCACCGACAGTGTCAGCGTGTAGCCGGTTGGCACCTGCAGGCATCAGCGTGACCGGGGAGGTGGTTTCGGTGGCGCCGTAGGCGTTACGCAGGTCAAGCTGCGGCAGTTCGTGCGCCAATTGCTCAATCACATGCACCGGCATGGGCGCGCCACCATAGCCGCCTATGCGCCAACTTTGTAGCTTGGCTGCTTGAAAGTTGGGGGACATCAAGCACAGGTTGTACATGGCCGGCACCATCAAGGTGTGCGTGATTTTTTCGTGGGCTACTGTGTCTAAAAACGATGCCGCTTTGAACTCAGGCAACACCACCACCGCGCCGCTCACATGCACCATCGTGGCGATGATGGCAATCAGCCCGGTCACATGGCTGGCAGGTACGGCCAAGGCCGATTTGTCGTCACAGGTCAAACCCATGCCATGCTCAAAGTGCATCACCGAATGTGCGATGTTTTGCTGGGTCAGCATGGCCCCTTTGGGGTTGCCCGTTGTGCCTGATGTGTAGAGGATGACGGCCACGTCAGCACCTTGTGCCGTGTGGCTGGCGAGTTTGGTGTCGTTCACTGCGTGACCCAGAGAGGGCCACAGGATGACGTCGGCAGCCTGGACATCGTCCAAGCTCAATCGGGCCTGCAGACTGGGCACCTCGGTTTTGGTGGGAATGCGCTCGGCCAGCACACCATCAAACACCACCGCTTTGGCCTCGCATTGGTTCAAGATGAAGGCCAAGCCCGGACGTTGCTCACGCGTGCCCACTGGCACGGCAATGGCCCCCAAGTACTGAACCGCAAACAGCACGAAGATGAACTCAGGGCGGTTGCCGACGAACAAAGCCACACGGTCACCCGCAGCAACACCTAGCTGATGCAGGGCCTGTGCGGTCTTTTGTACCTCGTGCCACGTCTGTTCATAGGTCCAACGCTGTGCGCCAAAAATGACCGCATCGCGGTGTCCGTGCACGTCTTTGGCGTGCACCAACATGTTCAACAACGAGGTGGGACGTTGCACAAAACAGCGCACCAAGCGATCGTGCCCCCAAGCTTCAACGCGTTGAGCCGGTAATGTCTGCGCGGGCCAATGCATCAGTGGGGGGCGATGAGGTTAGCGCCGCGTTCAATCACCACGGTTTGGTCGATCAAACTGCTGGAGTGGTTCAAATCCGATTGCGAGATCAAGACCGACAAGTCGTTGCCGCGCAAGCTCGAAATGACCTCGCTCAAGCGCATGGACAGGGCAGGGGCCACGCCTTCAAACGGCTCGTCCAGCATCAACAAATGGGTGCCAATGCCAAGGGCGCGGGCCAGCGCTACCAACTTTTGTTGACCGCCCGACAGCAAAAGCGCCTTGCGTTGTGACATGGCTTTGAGCTCGGGCAGCACTTCGTAGACAAAGGCCAAGCGTTGGTCGACGTTCAAATGCGGCGAAACCCACAGCGGAATCAAAATGTTTTCTTCCACCGTCAATTCGGGCACCAAGCCACGATCTTCGGGCATATAGCCAATGCCCAAACTCGCACGTGCTTCGGGCGGCAAGGCGGTCAAGTCTTGACCATTGAACATGACGCGTCCTTGGTGAACGGGCAAGTGCCCCATCACGCTGCGCATTAAACTGGTTTTGCCGGCCCCATTGCGGCCGACCAATCCCGTCATTTTCCCGAGCGGCACTTGCAGGCTAATGCCACGCAACACCTGGACTGACTCAATGGCCACATGCAGACCTTCGACTTCAAGCATGGGCCACCTCCTGACGCAACTCGCCTGTGACGTAGCGACGCACATCATCGGTGGCAAGTGCTTTTTCTGGGGTGTCATCCGCGATCACGCGGCCGCTGTAAAAGGCAATGATGCGGTCTGCATGGCGCCGCACAATGTCCATGTCGTGCTCCACAAACAAGGCCGTCAGCGGCTCGTCCCCAAGCCCGCGCATGACGGTTTCCATCATCGGAAATTTCTCTTCAGCAGAGACGCCGCTGGTGGGTTCATCCAGCAGCAACAGCTTGGGCGAGCCGGTCATCGCCAAAGCGATGTCGAGCAATTTGCGAACACCGCCCGGCAATTCGCTGACGCGACGGTGTCGGTGCTGAATCAATTCAAAGCGCTCCAACAAGGCCGCGCCGCGTTCGATGTGCTCAGCTTGCGCGGCAGGGCGCCACACCGACAGTCGATTGCCGTGACAGGCCATCGCCACCAGCATGTTGTCCATCACGCTCAAGCTGGGGTACAGCTGTGGAATTTGGAATGAACGCGCAACGCCCAAGCGTGTGATTTGCCGCGGTGACATGGGCGTGATGTCTGTGTCGCCCAAATGAATGGTGCCTTTGTCGGGTTTGAGGTAACCCGTGATCATGTTCACAAAGGTGGTTTTGCCAGCACCGTTGCTGCCGATCAAGCTCACACGTTGGCCGACAGGGATGTTGATGCACAGGTCTTGCGCGGCAACCACCGCACCAAATTGTTTTTGCAAGTGCCGCGCACTCAGCAAGATGGGGGCGGTCATGCGCGCTCCTTGTGTTGCTTGCTGCTCCAAAGCGAGCCAATGCCAAACGGTAAAAATCGAATCACAAACAGCAAAAATAGCCCCAATGCCAGCTGCCAAGTGTTGGGAAAGTAGGAACTCGAGAACGAGCGCACCGCTTCCAAAATCACAGATGCCAGCATGACGGCGACCACGCTTTGTGACCCCGCCAGAATGGCCACAAATACAAATTCGCCCGAGGTCGTCCAATAACTGAACGTGGGGTCGATGTGCCCCAGCGCCATGACGGCCAATGCACCGCCACAGCCCCCTAAGAACGCTGCCAGCACAAAGTTCAGTGCCATGGTGTGGCGCACAGAGCCGCCCAAATACTCCACGCGCAATTCGTTGTCGCGAATGGCTTGGGTGATCAAGCCGCGTGTTGAGTCAAAGTAAATGCGGCACAGGTACGACATGACCACCGCAAAGCACACCGCGAGGGCGTACAGCGCGTAGCCCACACCATCGTCGCTCAGTGCATGGCCAGCGAGGGTGATGCGGCCCAAGTTAAATCCGTCAGAGCCGCCCAAGCGTTCGGTCTTCACCAAAATACCGTAGCCGACCATGGACAACGCCAAGGTCAGCATCGAAAAGAAAATGCCACGGTAGCGCGACAACAGCGGTGCGAATGGCGCCGTCAGCAACGTGGCCGCCAGCCCACCCAACACCGTGAGCGCGATGCCATCTGTGAAGCCCAGCTTTTGAAAAATCAAGGCAGCCGTGTAACCCCCAATGGCCGACATCAAACCTTGGCCAAAAGCCACCACGCCACCGCGCATCAAGATCACGATGCCCAATGACACCAAGCCGTTGGCAAAGGCCATGGTGCACATGAACAGCAACCATTTGGGCAGGACCAAACCGATGCCCAGCAGGGCTGCTGTGCAGACCACCATGCACAGCGTTAAATTCCGAATCGAGAGGTGCATGGTCAAATTTTTCGTGCTTGGATGCGTTGGAATAAGCCTTCAGGTTTGACCATCAAAACCAAAGCCATCACAACGTAAATGGAAAACAACTCTGCCACAGGCACCACATGGACGGCGAAGGCGCGGGCCAAGCCCACGATCAACGCGCCTATGGCAGCGCCTTCAATACTGCCCAGTCCGCCAATGATGACCACCGCAAAGGACACAATGATCACGCCGACAGACAGTCCGGGTTGAACAGAAATCATGGGTGCGGTGAACGCGCCACCCAATGCCGCCAAGAACACGCCGACGCCAAACGCCATCATGTAGACCTTGGACACTTTCACGCCCATACTGCTGGCAATTTCAGGGCTGTGAATCACGGCGGTCACGATCTTGCCTTGGCGTGTGCGGTTCAAACCGAACCACACGACAGAGCCGACCACCACGGCGATCACGATCAGCAAGAAGTCGTAGCCCACATAAATCTGGTTGCCAATTTCGATGTTGCCAAACAAACCGTAAGGCTCAGACACGTAGTAAGGGTTGGCGCCCCAAATGAGTTTGGTGATGTCTTCCATGCACAAGAACAGCGCATAGGTCACCAAGACCAACAACACTTCGTCGTGACCATAAAAGAATCTGAGCAAACCTTTTTCGGTCAGAGGTGCGACCAAGACTGCGATGACGATCGCCGCCATGAATATGGCCACCAAGGTCCACCCTGGTGCCCACTTCATGGTAGCGACCCAACCGACAAACGTGGCGGCTGCATAGGCGCCGAGTGCATAAAAACTGCCGTGGGCGATGTTGAGAATTTTCAACACCCCAAACACCAGCGTTAAGCCCAAGGCGACGATGAACAGCCACGACGCATAGGTCAAGCCATCAATGAAAATGGTGATGGCAAGTTCCATGCGCTACTCCTTCAATTGCACTTCGCGCCAGGGAAGCCAGCCTTCAGCCAGTCATCAGACTTCATGTTGGCTGGTGGGTTGACGCAATCAGCAGGGAAGCGCTGGATGTCGTCGATCATCACCATCTTCTTCGCAGCATCCCAGCGTGTACGGCCAATCGCTGTTTCTTGAACGGCTTGGTTGCCACCACCCAAGGTCATGCGAATTTTGCCGGCTGGCGAGTCCCACTCGCTGTTCTTCAGTGCAGCAGCCAATTGTTCGGCAGTTGGTTTTTTGCCACCGTTGGCAGCCATGGCTTTTTCAACGGCCAACTTCAAACCCAGCAGGGCTTGCGCCATGCGGTAGGGCGCTTGAACGGGGTAGACGTTGTTGGCTTTTTGGTAGGACTCCCACCACCAGTCGTTGAGCGCCGATTTGGGGGCCATCAAACCGTAAGCACCACGCGCGCCCAAGATGGTGCCGTCGGGTACTTTTTCGCCCAAGGTGGGCAACACGTGGTCACCCGCAGACAAGACCACCTGAGAGCGCTTGAACAAGCCACGCGGTGCGGACTGCATGATGAACGCTTGCAAATCACCGCCCCACAAACTGGAGTGCACCAAGTCGGCAGGCTTGGACATCAAGGCAGAAATCTCCGTGCCGTATTGACCTGCGCCAAACTTGGGCAGCAAGTCTTCACCGGGTTTGGCGTCTGGGTACAACTTCTCCATCGAGAAGATGAAGTCTTTGCGAGAGTCTTGGCCCCACGCATAGTCTTGGTTGATCATGTTGAAGGTCTTCACAGGAATGTTGCGAGACTTCAAATAGCGCGCCAAGGCCACGTTGTCCATGGTCGCGTGGGCGGCAGTGCGAAACACGTAGTTGTATTTGCCGTCTTCAAAAATACGAGGCGTGCCGCAGTCGTACAAAATCAAAAACTTCTTCATCTCTTCAGCAACGGGCGCCACGGCCAAGCAGTCGCCAGAGCCGACATAGCCCACCACCGCATCGACTTTGTCGCGGTCATACAAGTTGCGCAGCTCTTGCACTTGTTTGGTCGCGCCACCGTTTTCATCGACGTAGATCGGTTCGATCGTCAGGCCGCCAAAACCCTTTTTGTTGTAGGGCGCAGGCGCTTGGCCTTTGTTGAAGGCATCAACCAGCACCTTGGCACCGTTGACCGCTGGAATGCCAAAACTCTCCGCTGCTTGGCCCGATAAGAAACTCACCACACCGACTTTGAACGTCTCTTGCGCCATCGCGCTGAACGAGGTCACTGCGAGTGCCGCTGCGACCGCGACGGTGCGCCAAGGCATTTTGGATTGAGGGGTCATCATCTGCGAAGTCTCCTTAAGTTGAGTGCTCGAACTATCAACGGAATTCAACGGTTCCCCGAGGGGGCTAACCCTAGTGAGGTGATGCCTTAGCGACTCTTGTATTGATCCTTGCCAAACAGAATTTCTTTCGCTTTGTCATCGTTCAAAGGCTTGCGTAAATCAGCGAGTACTTGCACGCCGCGTTGCACGGCAGGGCGCGCGGCAATCGTGTCGAACCATCGCTTCAACACGGGGTAATCGGCCCAATCAATGCCTTGGTTTTGCCAGCTGCGCAGCCACGGAAAAATCGCGATGTCGGCAATGCTGTATGTGTTGCCTGCGATGTACTTGGTCTTCTCAAGTTGCTTGTTCATCACGCCATACAAACGCTTGGCTTCGTTGGTGTAGCGGTTGTAGGCGTAGTCAATTTTCTCGGGCGCATAAATGCGAAAGTGATGCGCTTGACCCAGCATGGGCCCCACACCGCCCATTTGGAACATCAACCACTGCATCACTTCAAACTTGGCGCGGTCGCTCTTGGGCAAAAACTTGCCCGTCTTGGCTGCCAAGTACAACAAAATCGCCCCCGATTCAAACAGGCTGATGGGTTTGCCATCGGGCCCATTGGGATCGACCAACGCAGGGATTTTGTTGTTGGGACTGATCTTCAAAAACTCAGGTTTGAATTGGTCACCCTGTCCGATGTTGACGGGGTGTGCCAACCAGTCGCGCCCCAGTTTCAAGCCACACTCTTCGAGCATGATGTGGACCTTGTGTCCGTTGGGCGTAGGCCATGAGTAAACGTCGATCATCGTGTGTCCTTAGCAGCCGCGCGTGACGGGCATTTCCACGTCTTGCGGTGCGGTGGCAATGTGGCGCGCCAGCTCGAGCTTGGCGATGGCATTGCGGTGCACTTCATCAGGACCGTCGGCCAAACGCAGGGTGCGTTGATGCGCATACGAGTAGGCCAATGGGAAGTCGTCGCTCACGCCGCCGGCACCGTGTGCTTGGATGGCCCAATCGATGATTTGGGTGGCCATGTTGGGGGCAATCACCTTGATCATGGCGATCTCTGCACGGGCCACTTTGTTGCCCACGGTGTCCATCATGTAAGCCGCTTTGAGGGTGAGCAAGCGGGCTTGCTCAATCATGATGCGGGCATCGGCCAAGCGCTCGTGCCACACGCCTTGCGCGGACACGGGTTTGCCAAACGCCACGCGGCTGTTCAGGCGACGGCACATCAACTCGAGGGCGCGCTCTGCGGCACCGATGGTGCGCATGCAATGGTGAATACGGCCTGGGCCTAAGCGACCTTGGGCAATCTCGAAGCCACGGCCTTCGCCCAGCAGCAGGTTGCCTGCCGGTACGCGCACGTTGGTCAACGTGACTTCCATGTGGCCGTGCGGTGCATCGTCGTAACCAAACACGGTCAAGGGGCGCACCACTTTCACGCCGGGTGAATTGGCAGGCACGATGATCATGCTTTGTTGTGAGTGGCGAGGCGCCTCGGGGTCTGTTTTGCCCATCACGATGTAGACCGCGCAACGGGGATCGCCCGCGCCAGAACTCCACCACTTGGTGCCGTTGATGACGTACTCGTCGCCATCACGTTCAATGCGGCATTGGATGTTGGTGGCGTCTGATGAAGCGACCGCGGGTTCGGTCATCAAAAATGCAGAGCGGATCTCGCCGCGAAGCAAAGGTTCTAACCATTCGTCTTTGAGTTCTTCGCTGGCATAGCGCTCAAAGGTTTCCATGTTGCCGGTGTCGGGTGCCGAGCAGTTGAAAATTTCTGCGGCAAAAGGCACGCGTCCCATGATTTCGCAAAGCGGTGCGTATTCCAAGTTGGTCAGGCCTTGGGGGGCACGTGGGCTGTGCGGCAGAAACAAATTCCACAAACCGGCGGCGCGCGCTTTGGGCTTGAGCTCTTCCACGATCTTGGTCGGAATCCAAGCGTTGCCTTTGGCACGGTTCTCTGCGATCTCGGCAAAGAAGCGTTTTTCGTTGGGGTAAATGTGCTCGTCCATAAAGGCGAGCAGGCGTGCTTGCATGTCCTTGACTTTGTCGGTGTAGTCGAAATTCATGAAGGGCTCCTTGGGGTGTTATTGAAATTGTTGTGAGAGGTTAGGCGAGTTGTGCAAATTTCCAAGCCAATTCGGCCATGGGGCGCGCACCAGCGCCAGATGCTTTGGCCTGCGCGCTTGAAGCCGTTCCGGCCTCGACGCGTTTGGCAATGCCCTGCAAGATGGCCGCGATGCGGAACATGTTGTAGGCCAAGTAAAAATTCCAGTCGGTTTTGAGATCGCTGGGTGTGGCCAGTCCCGTGCGGTCGCAATAGCGATGGATGTAGTCGGACTCGGTGGGAATGCCCAGAGACGCCACGTCAACGCCACCCAATCCACGGAACGTGCCTGGCGGAATGTGCCACGCCATGCAGTGGTAGCTGAAGTCTGCCAGTGGGTGGCCAATCGTGGACAGCTCCCAATCCAGCACGGCCAACACGCGGGGCTCGGTGGGATGGAACATCAAGTTGTCGAGGCGGTAATCGCCATGCACGATGCTGACCTTGCTGGCATCCAAAGCGCTGGCGGGCATGTTGGCGGGTAGCCATGCCATCAGGTGGTCCATCTCGGGAATGGGCTGGGTGACCGAGGCGACGTATTGTTTGCTCCAGCGGCCAATTTGGCGCTCGAAGTAATTGCCCGCTTTGCCGTAATTGGCGAGGCCACGTTCCGCAAATGGCACCGTGTGCAAGGCGGCGATGACGCGGTTCATTTCGTCGTAAATGGCACCGCGTTCAGCGTTGTTCATGTGGGGCAGCGATTGCTCCCACAGCACACGGCCTTCGACAAATTCCATCACGTAGAAGGCGCGGCCAATGACCGACTCGTCTTCGCACAGCACATGCATTTGTGCCACAGGAACGTCGGTGCCGTACAAGCCTTTCATCACCGCAAACTCTCGCTCCACAGCGTGGGCTGAGGGCAGCAATTTGGCGACGGGGCCAGGTTTGGCGCGCATCACGTAGCTCTTGGTGGGTGTCACCAATTTGTAGGTGGGGTTGGATTGCCCACCTTTGAACATCTCAAGCGTCAAGGGCCCCTTGAAGCCTGGCATGTGCGCGCACAGCCAGTCATCGAGCACCGCAGTGTTGACGCTGTGCGCCTCACTCACGGGCCGGGTTCCAACAAAGTTATCGTCCCGGCTCATGCGTGGGCTCCTGTTAGTGATCGGCTTCGCTGATCTGCAGCAAAGCTTCTCGGTTGCGAATCACCAAGCCACCTGGCTCGATGCGAATAGCTTCCTCGCGCTCCATGGCTTTGAGCTCTTGGTTCACGCGTTGGCGTGAGGCCCCCAAAAGTTGCGCCAACTCTTCTTGCGCCAAATGCAAACCAATGCGAATCTCTTCGCCGTGCGTCAAACTCTGCACCCCATAGCTGCGTGCCAAATGCAGCAGCTGTTTGGCCAAGCGTGAACGCAAGGGCAGGGTGTTGAGGTCTTCCACCAAACCAAAGAGCTGGCGAATGCGACGCGCTTGCAAGCGCAGCATGGCTTCGTAGAACTCCACATGCTGGCTGAGAATTTTTTGAAAGTCTGCTTTGGCCACGCACAAGATGCTGGTGTCGCCGTGTGCGTACACATCGTGTGTGCGACGGTCCCCGTCCAAGATCGCCACGTCGCCAAACCAAATGCCAGGCTCCACATACGTGAACGTGATTTGCTTGCCCGACAGCGATGTCGAGCTCACACGCACCGCGCCCTTGGCGCACGCCATCCATTCCTCGGGCGCGTCGCCACGCGCCGCGATCAAGTCGCCGTCTTTGCATCGTTTGACATAAGCGCATCGAAGAATGTCGTGTCGTAGTGAAGGTGAGAGAGATGAAAACCATCGACCTGAGTTGATGGCTTCGCGTTCTTCGATATTAAGAATTGGATCGTCCATAGCCTGTCTTTTGTGTGACCTGAAAGTGAAAATTAGTCGCCCGTGTGACCCGCATGCTGTTGCGCGTGCGGCGGGGCTTGCGTTTATTTGTAGACGGGCTTTTCTTTGTTGAGAAATGCAGCAATGCCAATGCCTGCGTTGTCGTGATGCAAGTTGTTCACAAAGTGATCGCGCTCTTGTGCCAAGTGCGTGGTGAGATTGTGTGTGCCTGCATCGTTGATCAATTCTTTGATGCTGCTCATGGCATTGGGCGCGCGTGCATTGATGCGATCGGCCAATTGCAAGGCGTCCGTCAAGGCGTGGCCAGTTTCGCTGATGCGGTTGACCAAACCCAGCGTATGCAAACGCTCAGCACCGATGCGTTCGCCAAGCAACAACAACTCGGAGGCCAGTTGACGCGGTAGCCCGTGGCTCAAGCTCCAACTCCCGCCGCCATCGGGCGAGAGCGCGATGCTGCTGTAGGCCATGACAAAAATACTGTCACGTGCCGCCACCATCATGTCGCACATCAAAGCCAGCGAAAAACCTGCGCCTGCAGCCGCACCTTCGACCGCTGCAATCACGGGCTTGGGGCAGGTGCGGATGGCTTCCATCCAGCTGTGCAAGCCTTCGATGCTTTGGGCTTGTGCCTCGCGAGGTTTCTCGCGGTTGCCTTGCAAGCGTTGCAAATTACCACCCGCACAAAAGTGGCTGCCTTCACCGGTGATGATGACGCTGCGAATTTCGGGGTTGGTCTCCGCCACATTCAGCGCCTCAATGCCTGCGGCATACATGTCAGGACCGAGTGCGTTGCGCATGGCGGGATCGGACAGCGTCAAGATCATGGTTTGACCTTGGCTGGTACTTTTGAGTTGGGCGGTCATTTAGCTCTCAACGTGGGTCAGGCTCAGGCCAATCGCGCCACGGCGGCGCAGCCATGGGCTGGGGCGATAACGTGGATCACCGTAAACCGTTTGCACGTTGAACAGCACTTCCAAGATTTCGGTCGGGCCAAACTTGTCGCCCATCATCAACGGGCCCATGGGGTAGCCTAGGCCCAGAGTGACTGCCGTCTCTAAGTCTTGGGGGCTGCAAATGCCTTGTTGGCAAATGTCGCAAGCAATGTTCACGATGGTGGCCACCACGCGTTGCGTCACAAAACCGCCGCTGTCGCGAATCACGCTGACCGCTTTGCCATCGCGTGCGAAGAGGGCGTGTGCGGCATCGCGCATGTCGCTGCGTGTGGCGGGGTTGGTGGCGAGCACGCGGCGTTTGGTGAGCTTGTCATCGATCAGCATGTCAATGCCGATGGTGCGTGCGGGGTCGAGGCGCTCAATGATGGCGACGGTGGTCACATCAAAACCCAAAGGCGCCACGATGGACAGGGCTTGCGCGGAAGGCGAGGCGCCGGTTTCGATCTTGGCGCCCAAGTCTTTGAGCAACTGCAGCAATTCAGAGCGACGCACCGCACGGCTGGACACCCAAACCGGTGGCATCTCTGCCACCACAGGCACTGCAGGCTCGGGCGCGATTTGCGCCACGCCATCGATGTATTTGTAAAAGCCTTCGCCGACTTTTTTGCCCACAACACCGCCCGCCAAACGTTGGGCGGTGATCACGCTGGGGCGGTAACGGGGTTCGTCGTAATACTGTTGGTAGATCGACTCCATCACGGGGTGTGACACGTCCAGCGCGGTTAAGTCCATCAACTCGAAGGGGCCTAATTTGAAGCCCACTTGGTCTTTCAAAATGCGGTCAATCGTGGCGAAGTCGGCAATGCCCTCGGACACGATGCGCAGCGCTTCGGTGCCGTAGCCACGCCCGGCGTGGTTGACGATGAAGCCTGGGGTGTCTTGCGCTTGCACGGGCGTGTGGCCCATTTGCTTGGCGTAGGCGGCCAAGTCTTGGCAAATGCTGGGTTTGGTTTTGAGGCCTGCAATCACCTCGACCACTTTCATGAGTGGCACGGGGTTGAAGAAGTGGTAGCCCGCAAATTGCTCAGGCCGCTTGAGAGCCGCCGCAATGGCCGTGACGGACAGCGAAGAGGTGTTGGTCACCAGCACCGCGGTGGGTTGCACCAAGACTTCGAGTTCGGCAAAGAACGATTTTTTGATGTCCAAGCGCTCGACGATGGCTTCCACCACCAAGTCGCAATCGGCCAAATCGCTCAAAGCGGAGGCGCCTTGAAGTTGCGCTTTGTATTGCGCGGCTTGCTCGGGTGTGATGCGGTTTTTCTCAGCCAGTTTGTCCCACTGGGCGCCAATGGCTTGCGTGGCTTGTGCCACAGCCGCGGCCTGCGTGTCGAACAGTTTGACGGTGCTGCCTGCTTGGGCGGCGATTTGTGCAATGCCTCGGCCCATGGCGCCAGCACCCACAACCCCTACGGTTTTGTAAATGGAATTCATCCAAATATTATGACTGAGCACCATGCTGTTTTTGAGCTGCGCCTGCGCGACACACCAAGGGTTAAGGCTAAGCGTTTCCCCTTGGTGGCTATGCAAGAATAATTTGAACTTATTCATTTTGGAGCGCTTTCATGACTCTCAAACTCTGCGGCTTTTCGGTCAGCAACTACTACAACAAACTCAAAATTCAATTGCTGGAGAAGGGCGTTGCGTTTGAAGAGGACTTGGTTTGGGTGAACCCCATCGACCCAGCCACTTTGCTGCGTTCTCCCATGGGAAAGGTGCCCTTTTTAGAGACACCGCAAGGCTGCATCACCGAGTCTGCCGTGTGTGCCGAATACATTGAGCAGGCTTACCCCCAACACTCTTTGCTGCCTGCCGGTCCGATGGCGGCAGCCAAGGTGCGCGAGCTGATCACGTATTTAGAGCTGCACATTGAGTTGGTGGCGCGTGAGTTGTACCCACAGGCTTTCTTTGGCGGCAAGGTCAGCGAAGCGACGCAAGAGCGCGTGCGCAAGCAACTCACCAAAGGCGTGGAAGGCTTTACCAAGTTGGCCAAGTTCTCGCCTTACGTGGCGGGCGATACCTTCACGTTGGCCGATTGCTCGGCCATCGTGCATTTGCCTTTGGCCAGCATGGCCAGCAAATTGGTGTTGGGTGAAGACCTGTTGGCAGGCTTGCCCGTCAAAGAGTACGGCAAGCAAATGGCCGAACGGGCGTCTGTGCAAAAAGTCAATGCCGACCGCAAAGAAGGTTCGGCCTTGATGGCAGCGCGTTACGCCAAGTTGTCTTCAGGCGGCTAAGTGCGTGCGATGGGCTCTGCGTGCGGCGCGTGCCGCCAGCAGGCTCATCAACAAGGCGAGCAAGACGCCGATCCAGCCAAACCAATGCAACTGGGCCATGCCGTCGTGGGTGATGAGCCATGCGCCGCCCGCCGAGCCAATGGCTTGGCCGAGGTAAATGGCTGAGGTGTTCAGCGCCACTGAGCCGGAGGCCAGTGCAGGGGCGATTTGAATCAGTCGTGCTTGCTGTGCGGAATTGGCGGCAAACATGCCCAACCCCCAAGGCGTCAAGATCAAGGCGGCCAACCACAAGTTGCTCCCCAGTGGCCACAGCAACAAGCTGAAGGACATCAAGAGCAAGCAAAAATTCACCGCTTTGGCGGCGCCTACGCGGTCTACTTTGCGCGACAACAGCATGTTGCCCAGCAAACCGCAGGCACCGAACCAACCAAACAACAGGCTCAAGTCAGTGGGTGAGGTGGCCAACGTTTGTTTGAAGTAGGGAGCAAAGTAAGCGGTCAGCACAAATTGGCCTGAGGCGCTGATCACCGTCACAAAGACGGTGAACATCAAGGGCTTGGAGAGGAAAGTTTGTCGCCAAGCGGCCAGCGACATGACCGGCGGTTGCAACCCATTGGGCACCACGCGCCACACCCAAGCGGCGCTTAGCAGCGACAACGCCGACAGCATGCCAAACACCACGCGCCAGCCGTACACCTCGCCCATCCATGCTGCGATGGGCATGCCCACCACGGAGGCCACGGACCAGCCTAAAAAGACAAAAGTGATGGCGCGTCCGCGTCGTTCAGGCGCAGTCAGTTGCCCAATGCAGGCCGCCGCTTGCGGGGTGAAGATGGCGGGTGCCACCATCGCCAGAACGCGAACCCAAAGAATTTCGTTGAACCCGGGCATGACCAAGGTCAGGGCATGCGTGGCGCCGTACCACAGCATGACCCATGTCAACAGTTTGCGGCGATCGTGTTTGGCCAAAACGGTGGCAAACACGGGAGCGCTCAAGCACATCAACACCGAACCCGCGGTGATCAAAAAGCCCGCTTGCGCCACCGACACCTGAAGATCGTGGCTGATGTCGTTGAGCGAGCCCGGCACCATCAACACGCCGAAGCCGATGACAAAGTTGCCAAACAGGAAGCACCACAACACGGCGGGTGAAGCACGGTGCATCAACAGACTTTCATGAGAGGGCTTATCGACGAACCTGAAGCGCGCCAGGGTTCACGATGTTGGTGGGGGTGCCTTTGATGAAGTTCACCACATTGTCAAACGCGGTGCCAAAGTACAACTCGTAGCTGTCTTGCTCGACGTAGCCAATGTGCGGCGTGCAGATGCAGTTTTCCAAGCGCAGCAAGGCATGGCCTTGCAAAATGGGTTCGCTTTCAAACACGTCAATCGCGGCCATGCCGGGGCGGCCGCGGTTGAGACCTGCCAACAAGGCGTCAGGCTCAATCAACTCAGCGCGTGAGGTGTTCACCAGCAACGAGGTGGGTTTCATGCGGTTCAAGTCGGCCAAGGTGACGATGCCACGGGTGGCGTCGTTCAGACGCAAATGCAAGCTGATGATGTCGGCTTCTTCAAAGAAGGCTTCGCGCGACTCGGCAATGTTCAAGCCATCTTTGGCGCCCAATTCGCGAGAGGCTTCGCTGCCCCACAACAAAACGCGCATGCCAAAGGCTTTGCCATACCCTGCCAGTAATTGGCCGATCTTGCCGTAGCCCCAAATGCCCAAGGTCTTGCCGCGCAACACTTGGCCCAAGCCAAAGTTGGTGGGCATGGAGCCCGCTTTCAAGCCCGCTTGTTGCCAAGCTCCGTGTTTCAAATGCGTGATGTATTGCGGAATGCGGCGCATGGCCGCCATGATCAGCGCCCACGTCAATTCGGCGGGTGCCGTTGGTGAGCCCGTGCCTTCGGCCACCACAATGCCGCGCTCGGTACAGGCCGTCATGTCGATGTGGCCGCCGACTTTGCCAGTCTGCGAAATCATTTTGAGCTTGGGCAGCTTTTCAATCAGCTGGCGGGTGACCTGCGTGCGTTCGCGGATCAACACCAAAATTTCGGCGTCTTTCAGGCGAACAGACAATTGGCCCACACCTTTGATGGTGTTGGTGTAAACCTTGGCTGGGTAAGCTTCTAATTTGGAGGCGCAAGGCAGCTTGCGTACGACATCTTGGTAGTCGTCTAGGATGACAATGTTCATCCCCCAATTGTGCCTTGTCCCTATCTTGGGATTTTTAATTCCGGAGTAATTTATGTCCATCTCGATGTCATCGGCAAGCTTGCCCGTCTTTCAAACCGCGCTCACGAACTTGAGTCACTTGCTGGCCAAAGGCCAAGCCCATGCGGATGCTAAAAAATTTGATTCATTGGTGTTGGCGCAATACCGCTTGGCGCCCGACATGCTGCCGTTCACACGCCAAGTTCTGATTGCCTGCGATGCTGCCAAACTGTGCGTGGCACGGCTGTCTGGCCTAGAAGCGCCAAAGTTTGACGACACCGAAACCACCTTGGCAGATTTGATGGGCCGAATTCAAAAAACCTTGGAATGGCTCCAAACGGTGCCCGCTTCGGCTTTGGATGGCACCGAAGCCAAGAGCATTACCTTCCCCGTGGGCAAAGACAAAACGCGCACCATGTTGGGCGAGGATTACCTCAAACATTGGGCCATGCCGAATGTGTTTTTCCACGTCACCACGGCCTATGCCATCTTGCGTCACAACGGCGTAGACGTGGGCAAAGGTGACTTTTTGCTCGGCCCCAACGCTTAAGGTCAGCCAGCTGCCACTGAATCAGTGGCGGCTCTCCAACTCGGCCAAACGGTCGAGCTCGGCGCACACATCCGCCATGCGGCCTGAAATCACCATGCGACCTGCGCTGTGGCGGTTTTGTTGGGCATCCATCACGCGTGCGACGCGCAAAGGCAGGTGGCGAGCGGCGGTGCTTTGCAACGCTTGGGCGGGCAGAAAGCCACGGACAACGTTTTGCAGCGGATTCAAGAGGCGGTAAGCGCCAAAAATTGCGAGGTTCATGGTCGTACTTTCTTTACATCAACATGGTGTTGCGAATCAGGCCCACAGCGAGGCCTTCGATTTCAAAGGGCTCACCGGGTTCGACCACGATGGTCTTGAAATCTGGGTTTTCGGGCAGTAACTCAATGCGGTCAGGAGTGCGGCGGTAGCGTTTGACGGTCACGTCATCGCCCAAACGGGCCACCACAATTTGGCCGTTCTTAGCATCGCGGGTCGATTGCACGGCAAGCAAATCGCCGTCCATGATGCCGGCGTCACGCATGGACATGCCGCGTACACGCAGCAAGTAGTCAGGTTTGCGTTGAAACAGGCTGCTTTCCACGTAATAAGTTTGGTCCACATGCTCTTGCGCCAAGATGGGCGAGCCTGCTGCCACGCGGCCTACCAAGGGCAGCGAAAATCCGGAGATGCTTTGGCTGATCGTGTTGGCCATGTTGTCTTGCATGGCGCGCAGGTTGTTGCCTTTGAGCCGGATGCCGCGTGAGGTGCCGCTGACCAATTCGATCGCGCCTTTGCGAGCCAAGGCTTGCAAATGCTCTTCAGCCGCGTTGGCCGATTTGAAGCCCAGCTCATTGGCAATTTCGGCGCGGGTCGGGGGCGAGCCTGTGTTCGCGATGGCCGATTGAATCAGCTCCAGAATCTGCTGCTGACGTGGCGTAAGTTTTGGCATCTCGATCATCGTTGCGGCTCCTGCACAATGGGGGTTAACTGGTTAAACTGTTCAGACATCCAGCACCTGTATTTTTAACCAGTTTTTGAGTTCTACGACACATGTATGCAAAAAAAAATCAAAAAGTTGTTGTTTTAGCCACAGGCGGAACCATCGCGGGCACGGCGACCCATGCCAGTGACCACACCGGTTACACCGCGGGTCAGCTCAATGTGCAGCAGTTGCTCGACGCCATTCCAGCTCTGAGTGACGCTTTGCAAGGCGATGCTTTGGTGTGCGAGCAAGTCGTCCAGCTCGACAGCAAAGACATGGACCACGCCACGTGGCAAACGCTGGCCCAGCGCTGCGCGCACTGGTTGTCTCAGTCGGATGTCCGTGGCATCGTCATCACCCACGGCACTGACACGCTAGAAGAAACCGCGTGGTTTTTACAAATGATGTTGGGGCCGACCAAGCCGGTGGTGCTGACCTGCGCCATGCGCCCAGCCACTGCGCTGATGCCTGACGGACCGCAAAACTTATTGGATGCCATCACTGTGGCGCGTGACGCCATGGTGCATGGTGTGTTGGCTGTGTGCGCCGGTCGCATTCACGGCGCGCGCGATGTCCAAAAAGTGCATCCCTACCGGCTTGATGCGTTCAGCTCTGGCGACGCGGGTCCGCGCGGGTGGGTTGAGCAAGGGCGCGTACGTTGGGCCGATCTCGGCGGTTGGCCCATGGTGCATGCCAATGCCCAACAGGCGTTCGACCGTCCTGTGGCCCAATGGCCTTGGGTGGCCGTGCTGCACAGCCACACGAATGCCGATCCTCGCCAAGTACACGCGTTGGTGGCGGCGGGTGTGCAAGGCATTGTGTTGGCCGGCACGGGCAACGGCACCGTGCATCACAGCTTGTTGGCGGCACTGATTCAAGCGCAAGCTCAAGGTGTGGCTGTGCGCCTGACCACGCGTTGCGGTGAAGGGCAAATCGTCGGGCAATCCGCTGATCTGCAAACTGCGCCGCTTGGGCTGAGTGTTTACAAGGCGCGGATCAGCTTGATGCTGACTTTGATGACCTCAAGTCTTTCATAGAGACGGTTCACCAATAAAAAAGCCCCGCAGCTGCGGGGCTTTTTTGTTGAGAGAACTGAAAAAATCAGTTCGCCAGTGCGGCAAACGCACGTGCGGTGATGTCTTCCACGCTGCCTGTGCCTTGAATAGCGCGGTACTTGGGGGCAGAGGCGGCGTCGGCCTTGGCCCAGTTGGAGTAGTAGTCTACCAAGGGGCGGGTTTGGTCGCTGTAGACCTGCAGGCGCTTTTTGACGGTTTCTTCTTGGTCGTCGGCGCGTTGTACCAAGGCTTCACCGGTCACGTCGTCCATGCCTTCGACTTTCGGTGGGTTGAATTTGACGTGGTAGGTGCGACCGCTGGCCACGTGGGCGCGGCGACCGCTCATGCGTTCGATGATGGCGTCAAAAGGCACATCGATTTCAAGCACGAAGTCCAACTTCACGCCAGCCGCTTTCATGGCGTCGGCTTGAGGGATGGTGCGGGGGAAACCGTCGAACAAAAAGCCTTGCGCGCAATCGGCTTGGGCGATGCGTTCTTTGACCAAGTTGATGATCAGGTCATCGCTGACCAAACCACCCGCATCCATCACTTTTTTGGCTTCGATGCCCAGAGGGGTGCCAGCTTTGACGGCCGCGCGCAGCATGTCGCCTGTGGAAATCTGGGGAATGCCGTATTTTTGGCAAATGAAGGTGGCCTGTGTGCCTTTACCGGCACCAGGTGCGCCCAACAGAATCAGTCTCATGCTTTGTCCTAATGATGAATTAGTGTTGATATTTTGAAGTCGAGGATAGCATGCGCTCCCCTTCGAAATGCTTACGCGTGCGCCCCAAAGTGGGCACGAACCCGCGCCAAGTCTTCGGGTGTGTCAACACCGGGACCTGGCGAGTGCGCGCTGATGTGCACCGCAATGCGATGCCCGTGCCACATGGCGCGCAATTGCTCCAGCGATTCGGTCACTTCGAGCGGGGAAATTGCCAATTTGGGGAACTCACGCAGAAAACCGACGCGGTAGCCATACAAGCCCACATGACGCAGCGGTGCGGGGTCCGGCAGGGCGGTGATGCCGCCATCGCGCCACCACGCTATCGGTGCGCGGCTGAAATACAGTGCGGTGTTGCGGGCGTCGAGCACCACTTTCACCACGTTGGGGTTGGCAAAGTCGGTCACGTTGTCGATGGCGTGGGCCAGCGTGCTCATGCTGCAGTCGTCACGTTCTTGCAGCAAGTGGGCGGCGGCGTCGATGGAGGCGGGGTCGATCAAGGGCTCATCGCCTTGCACGTTCACCACCACGTCGGTGTCGCTCAGGCCCAGCAAGTCGCAGGCTTCGGCCAAACGGTCGCTGCCCGAGGGGTGATCGGTGCGGGTCAACACGGCTTCGATGTGATGGGCTTGGCAGGCTTGCACGATGCGCACGTCGTCTGCAGCCACCACCACCCGCGAGGCGCTCGACAGCAGCGCACGTTGTGCCACGCGGACCACCATGGGCACGCCGCCTAAGTCGGCCAAGGGCTTGTCGGGCAAGCGCGAAGAGGCCATGCGGGCTGGAATCAAGACACAAAACGACATCAAAGCCCCAATTCTTCATCCGTCAGTGTGCGGGCCTCGTTTTCCAACAAAACCGGAATGCCGTCACGCACGGGGTAAGCCAAACGCGCGCTGCGTGAGATCAGTTCTTGACGCTCGCGGTCAAATTCGAGCGGTCCTTTGGTGACAGGGCAGACCAAGAGTTCAAGCAATTTAGTGTCCATGGGGTGATGATAACTTTGGCCGCTGTGCGGCCTTGAGTGCGAGGTCAATGGCGTGCAGCAGCAGCTCAGGCAATTCGGTCAACAGCGGCACCGCCCACGCCTGCGGGTGCTGGGCCCAGAGTTTGACGGCGTCTTTTTCGGTACACAACACATCACCCCACGCGGGGTTGAGGGTGAGGCCGCGCACATCGGCGTGGTCGGGCAGGGCTTGGGTGTGCGCCAGCTGCACCCCGTGGGCGCGCAGCATGTCGAAAAACACCTCGGGTTTGGCAATGCCCGCCAGCGCTTGCACAGGCGTGTTGCCCCAACTTTGCAAGTTGCGTTGGGTGCCGTCGGCTTGACGTGCAAATGACGCCAAGGTGCGTTGTACGGCAAAGGCCCCGGGCACGGTTTGCCCTGCCGTTTGCACCACCCATGTTGGCACTTCGTTGCCTGTGGTGGGGTGGCGCCAAGCACTGCGTGGCCAAGGCTCGCGCAAAGGCCCTGCGGGCAATAAGTGGCCGTTGCCCACCCCGCGCTCGTCAAACACACAGAGTTCAATGTCGCGGGCCAAAGGCCAATGCTGTAAGCCGTCGTCGCAGACCAACACTTGCACGTCTGGGTGCTGTTTTAACAAGGCCAAGCCCGCGCTGGCACGGTCTGAACCCACCCAAACCGGCACATGGCAACTTCGGGCGATCAGCAAGGGCTCGTCGCCCACGTCTTCAGCGGTGCTGTTTGCCAGCACGGGGCGAATGTCGGGTTGTTTTTTGTCCGAGTTGGGCAAGCGTCCATAGCCCCGCGACAACACGCCCACACGCCAGCCTTGTTGGGTCAGGTGCTGCACCAAGGCCATCACGATGGGGGTTTTGCCCACACCGCCGACCAGCACGTTGCCCACGACCAATACCGGCACGGGCAACACGCGTTGCTTCAAAACACCAAGTCGGTACAGGGTGCGTCTGAGCCACACCAGCGCGCCAAACACAGCGCTGATGGGCCAAAGACAAGCGGCGAGCACGTGGTCTTGCGCTCGCTGGCCCACCCACGCCTGCATCAATGCATGGCGCACAGCGTTCATTCAGCTTTGGCCGAAGACGATTGAGCGGAGAACGTCAGCTGGTTCAAGTTGCTGCGTCGAGCAGCTTCCATCACCATCATGACCGACTGGTGCGAGGCTTGCGCATCGGCACTGATCACCACCATGGGGTTTTCAACACTTTGCGAGGCACTGACCATGGCGCGGGTCAAACTGGCCACGTCGCGGCCATTCAAGGCTTGGCGGTTCACGCTAAAGCGCCCGTCGCTAGAGATCGACACCCGCACTTCGCGGGGGTGTTGCTGTTGCTGCGCGGTGTCTGCCACCGGCAAATTCATTTGAATTTCTGTGAACTTGCTGTAGGTGGTTGACAGCATCAAAAAGATCAACACCACCAACAACACGTCAATGAACGGGATCAGGTTGATCTCAGGTTCGGGGCTGTGTGCACGGTGAAACTTCATGGCCGTCGCTCAACGCAATTTGCTGCGCAAAATCAACAAATGGCGCAGAAAACGATCCGCATCCAACTCAAGGCCCAGCACATAGGCATCCACGCGGGCACGCAAGTAGCGCCAAAACATCAGAGCGGGGATGGCCACGATCAAGCCAAACGCCGTGTTGTACAGCGCCATCGAAATACCGTGCGCCAGCTGCATAGGGTTGGCCGCCGCGCCTTGGGCTGATTGCGAACCAAAAATATCGATCATGCCCACCACCGTTCCCAGCAAGCCCAGCAAAGGAGCGGCCGAGGCAATGGTGGCCAGCGCCGCCAAATGTTTGTCCAACGTGTGTGCCGCTTGACGGCCTGCGGCCTCCATACTGGCGCGCAAATCGGCATCGCTGATGCGTGGCTCAGCGTGCAGCGTTTGCCAACCACTGGCCAAAACGCCGCCCAACACCGAGTGATCGCTCAATTGCTGAATCACCTCCACGGAGGGCAATGTTTGTTGTGAGGCCGCCATGGCTTGTTCCAACAAACCTTCGGGGGCCACCAAATGCATGCGCAAACTCAACAAACGCTCAATGACCAAAGCCAATGCCACCACCGAACATCCCAGCAATGGCCAAATCGGCCAACCTGCCGCTTGTATGATTGAAAACAAACGCGTACTCCTCAATAAATCGCTGGACGATTATCGCTGAGTCCATGATTCACAATTTCTGTGGATAACTTTGTGGGTAACTTGGTTTCGCGCTTGGGCAAACCCGCATGAATGCGTAATTTGAACAGATTGATTGAATTTTCAGCAGTAAAAACCTCAATAAAATCAACAACTTGCTATGAAGATTCGACATTCTTCCCCTCTGCGCCTGCATTAATCGATAACACTTAAATTTGTGGATGACTTCAGCATGCCCTTGACAGAATCGCCCAGTTTGACGCCCCGTATGTGGGCAGTTGGGGCCCTGTGCCGCGCCGTTGCTGATGCTTTGGAAGCCCGCTTCAATCCTGTCGCCGTGCGCGGCGAGATCACAGGGTTCACACGCGCCGCCAGTGGCCATTGTTACTTCACGTTGAAGGACGCTGGCGGTCAATTGCGCTGCGCCATGTTCAAACGGGCCGCCCAATTGCTCGACTTTCGCCCCGTCGATGGTGAGTTGGTCGAGCTCCGTGGACGTTTGGGCGTTTACGAGCCTCGTGGTGAGCTGCAACTGATTGTCGAAAGCCTGCGCCGTGCGGGGCAGGGTGCTTGGTTTGAGCAGTTCTTGCAACTCAAAGCCAAGCTCGACGCCGAAGGTTTGTTTGACCCCGACCGCAAACGCCCCATCCGCACCATGCCGCGCCGCATTGGCATCGTCACATCGCTGGGCGCGGCGGCTCTGCACGATGTGTCGACCGCGCTTCAGCGCCGTGTGCCGCACATTCCGGTCGTCTTGGCGGCCTCACCCGTGCAAGGGCCTGACGCCGCGCCGGGCTTGGTCAAAGCCTTGCAGCAACTCAGCCAGCAGCCCGAAATGGACGTCATCTTGCTCGTGCGTGGCGGTGGCTCGATGGAAGACCTGTGGGCCTTCAACGACGAAACCTTGGCCCGCAGCATCGTCAACAGCCCTGTGCCCATCATTTGTGGCGTCGGCCACGAGACCGACTTCACCATCGCCGACTTTTGCGCCGATCTGCGGGCCCCCACGCCCACGGCTGCCGCCGAAATGTGCGCCTTGCCGCAGGCAGACCTGCTGGCCAACCTCGGCCAATGGCACGCTGCGCTAGAGGGCTTCACCCACCGCTACTTAGACACCCAAGAGCAGCGCCTTGACCGCGCGCAAGCCCGCTTGGGCCGCCCCTCGCAAGGCATCACCACCGAAAAAATGCAGCTCTTGCGCTTGCAGCAACGCCTGCACAGTGGGTTGCAAACCCACACCCAACGCTGCCAACACGACCTGAGTAACCTTGCCAATCGCTTGACCCGTGGCGTGCAGCAAACCCCCGCCACAGCCCGCGAACGCTTGCAGCGCGCCGCCTTGCGCTTGGACTTGCTCGATCCGAAGTTGGTCTTGCAACGCGGTTTCGCGTGGCTCAGCGACGCACATGGGCACGCCATCACCTCGGTTGGCCAAACCCAAGAGGGCCAAGCGCTGCAAGCCACCCTCGCCGATGGCGTGGTTGATTTGCGGGTCGCTGCACCCACTCGCATTTAGTTTTTACAATCCAGCTTTCTTGTTCAGATTTTTTACCCAGAGGACTTCATGGAACACACGCTCCCCGCACTGCCTTACGCCATCGACGCATTGGCCCCCCACTACTCGCAAGAGACTTTAGAGTTCCACCACGGCAAGCACCACAACGCTTACGTGGTGAACCTGAACAACCTGCAAAAAGGTACCGAATTCGAAGCCATGTCGCTCGAAGAGATCATCAAGAAGTCCAGCGGCGGCATCTACAACAACTCTGCCCAAATCTGGAACCACACCTTCTTCTGGAATTGCATGAAGCCCCAAGGCGGCGGCGAGCCCACAGGCGCCTTGGCTGACGCCATCAACGCCAAATTCGGCAGCTACGCAGCCTTCAAAGAAGCCTTCGTCAAGAGCGCCGTTGGCAACTTCGGCTCTGGCTGGACTTGGTTGGTGAAAAAGGCCGACGGCACCGTTGACATCGTCAACATGGGCGCGGCTGGCACACCCTTGACCACCGCTGACCAAGCGTTGTTGACCATTGACGTGTGGGAACACGCTTACTACATCGACTACCGCAACTTGCGTCCTAAGTTCGTGGAGACCTTCCTCAACAACTTGGTGAACTGGTCGTTTGCTGAAGCAAACTTCGCTTAAGTCCACGCCCATTTGTAAGTGCTACTTCGATAGCACTTACAACATGCAAAAGGCTGCCTTCGGTGCAGCCTTTTTTTATTAGAAATGTTAAAATTTCCTGGCTAAGTATAGGATTTTTATGAAATTAACAAAATCTAGTAATTTTCTTGTTTCTTTTTGCTTTGCCACTTTGGGTTTGCACGTCGGCGTGAGCGGTGCACAAACCATCGATCCCCCAGCCAGCCACAGCTTTCCAGCTTCTCAGCCCATCAAAGACCGTTACATCGTGGTTTTCAAATCGACGGTGCAAAACCCCGAGCAAGAGGCTGCCAATGTGATGCGCGGCCTGCAAGGTCAAACCCACCACGTCTTTACCAATGCCATCAAAGGTTTTGCCGCCACGTTGCCTGCGGCTGCTTTGCAAGCGTTGCAAAACAACCCCAATGTGGCGTCTGTCGAGCAAGACGCCACTGTTCGTTTGAACCAAGTCGCGTCTGTCCAAAACCAAGCCACGTGGGGCTTGGACCGCATCGACCAAATCGACCGTCCTTTGGACAGCCAATACCACTACAACTACACAGGTGCGGGTGTCACAGCATTTGTAATTGACACCGGCATTCGTGCGGACCACGTCGAATTTACCGGCCGCGTGCTGGCCGGTTACAACACCGTGCCCGATGCGAACGGCTCCAACGACTGCAATGGCCATGGCACCCACGTTTCGGGCACCATCGGTGGCACCGCGTGGGGGGTTGCCAAAGCCGTCAAATTTGTGCCCGTGCGTGTGCTCGATTGCGCAGGTTCTGGCTCATTGAGCGGCGTCATCGCCGGGATCGACTGGGCTGCGGGCTCCACCTTGCGTCCTGCGGTGGGCAATTTGTCCTTGGGCAGCAGTTACTCCAGCACCGTCAATGCGGCGGTTGCGGGCGCTGTCAGCAAAGGCATCACCATGGTGGTGGCCGCTGGCAACAGCAACGCCAATGCGTGTAACTATTCGCCGTCGAGTGAGCCTTCGGCCATCACCGTGGGCGCGACCACCAGCAGCGATGCGCGTGCGTCGTACTCCAACTACGGTACTTGCTTGGACCTCTTTGCCCCAGGCAGCAGCATCACCTCAGCTTGGTACACCAGCACCACGGCGACCAACATCATCAGTGGCACGTCCATGGCATCTCCCCATGTGGCGGGTGTGGCTGCCTTGGCTTTGCAAGCCAACCCCAACGCCACCCCAGCCGCTGTGGCCACTTTCTTAACCAGCAACGCTGCACTGAACAAAGTCAGCTCAGCTGGGACTGGTTCACCCAATAAGTTGGTCTATGCATTGGCCAGTGGCGCACCCGGCATCGTGGTGCAACAAACGGTCGCCATCAAAAGCTTGACAGGCAGCGCTCAAAAAGCAGGCAAAAACTGGCAAGCCTCCGTGCTGGCCAGCGTGCGTGATGTAAACACGGGCGCCGCTGTGGCCAATGCCGTGGTGTCGGGTTCATTCGTACCAGGAGGCACCACCAGCTGCACTACCGCCAGCACTGGCAGTTGCACCGTGACCTTGACGGGTATCCCCACCACCACCGTGTCGACCACTTTCACGGTCAGCAATGTGACGGGCACCAACTTGGTCTACAGCGCTACACAAAACGCTGCCACACAAGTCACCATCGCCAAACCTTAAGGCTTAAACGCCGCGCCTGCCAATCGGCTGCCGGCCTTCAGCCCCTTTTTCGCAAACCAGCCTTGGTTCATCTCCAACACAAAGCGCACGGGCTTGGTGGAGCAATGTGAATCGGTGGTTTGCGGCTTCATGTCTGCCAAGTTCACGATGGTGCCGTCATCGGCCACAAACGCGGCGGTCAGAGGCAGCAGGGTGTTTTTCATCCAAAAACATTGTGTGCTGGGCTGCTCAAACACAAACAGCATGCCTTCGTGCGTGGGCATTTCGGCACGAAACATCAGGCCAATGCTGCGCTGCTCGGGTGTTTGCGCCACTTGCACATCCATTTGGTACATGCCCGCTTGCAGTTTGATGCGGGGCAGGGTGGTTTGGGGCGTGTCTTGCGCGCTGACCGCCGCTGTACCCAACGCGATCAACAGGGTGAGGAAAAGTCGTTTCATAGCTCACAAATATAGCTGAGGCTTGAGGGGGTGATCTGCCTTTGTCGAACCGCTTGACGTCGCCTCTAAGTCCGTGTTGGCTTGCCCCTAAAATTATGAGACATAACTAAAACCCTCGGGAGCTTCTCGCATGTCTTACCAGCACATTCAAGTGCCGACTCAAGGTCACAAAATCACCGTCAACGCCGACATGTCGCTGAACGTGCCCCATCAGCCCATCGTGCCCTTTATTCAAGGCGACGGCATTGGTCAAGACGTGACACCTGTCATGCGCAAAGTGGTCAACGCTGCAGTGGCCAAAGCCTACGGTGGCGAGCGAGAGATTCAGTGGATGGAAGTCTTCGCGGGCGAAAAATCCACCCAAATCTACGGCCCCGATGTGTGGCTCCCTCAAGAGACGGTTGATGTGTTGCGTGATTACGTGGTCTCCATCAAAGGCCCCTTGAACACCCCCGTGGGCGGCGGCATTCGCTCACTCAACGTGGCCCTGCGCCAAGAGCTCGACCTTTACGTGTGCCTGCGCCCTGTGCAGTACTTCAAAGGCGTGCCTTCGCCCTTGAAAGAGCCTGAAAAAACCAACATGGTCATCTTCCGCGAGAACTCGGAAGACATTTACGCCGGCATCGAGTTCGCCGCCGAAAGCGACGAAGCCAAAAAGTTGATCCAGTTCTTGGTCAAAGACATGGGCGCCACCACCATCCGTTTCCCCAACACCTCGGCCATTGGCATCAAGCCTGTGTCCATCGAGGGCACCGAGCGCTTCATTCGCAAAGCCATTCAATACGCCATCGACCACGACAAACCCAGCGTCACCATCGTGCACAAGGGCAACATCATGAAATTCACCGAAGGTGGCTTCCGTGATTGGGCCATGGCCTTGGCGCAAAAAGAGTTTGGCGCCACCTTGATCGACGGCGGTCCGTGGTGCAAATTCAAAAACCCCAAAACGGGCAAACAAATCATCATCAAAGACGTCATTGCTGACGCCTTCTTGCAGCAAGTCTTGATGCGTCCCGCCGAATACTCGGTCGTTGCCACGCTCAACCTGAACGGCGACTACATCTCTGATGCCGTGGCCGCGCAAGTCGGTGGCATTGGCATCGCCCCCGGCGCCAACCTGTCCGACAGCGTTGCCTGCTTCGAAGCCACCCATGGCACCGCGCCCAAGTACGCTGGCAAAGACTACGTCAACCCCGGCTCCATGATTTTGTCTGCCGAGATGATGCTGCGCCACATGGGCTGGACCGAGGCGGCCGATGTCATCATCGCGTCCATGGAAGCCGCCATTGCCAGCCACCGTGTGACCTACGACTTCGCCCGCTTGATGGACGGCGCCACGCAAGTCAGTTGCTCAGGCTTTGGCCAAGTGGTCATTGACAGTATGTAAGTAACAACCCTTGGTTTTGGCTTTTTGGAAAAAAGCCGAATAACTGAAACCCTCGGAATGTCAAATTCCTGAGGGTTTTTGCATTTTTGGCATTAAAAAATACAAAGTCTTTTTACATGATTTAACAAATAGAAGCACTCTCAAAGTCTCTGCTCACTAAAATAAACGAAACCCAAAGTATTCATTTATTTGGGTTGGTTTTTAAACTTCAGAACACTTCGGGTGCCCTATGAGCAACAAGTCACGCAAAT
The DNA here is from genome assembly GCF_031539175.1 of Limnohabitans sp. GTDB lineage: Bacteria > Pseudomonadota > Gammaproteobacteria > Burkholderiales > Burkholderiaceae_C > Limnohabitans. Next base: position 63,788 of record NZ_JAVKLQ010000054.1, read on the forward strand.
CAGCCACCATCGCCAAAACGTTCAAGAAAAATGCCAAAGCATTGCTTTCTGGCAACAAGGACGTGAAACGATTGGCCGCGGCGTTGCCGCTCACAGCCATTTTGGTCGAAGAGGTGAGGGCGGCGCAAAAAGCCGACTTCAGCAGCCTTGCCAAGCCCAAAGCGTTCAGTCTTGATGCGAGTGCTGTGCCCGTTGCTGACGACGTGCAAGACCTTGTGGCCGAGCAAGATGTCGCCATCGATGTGGCGCAAGAGGGGCAAGTCATTGACGCACTTGTCGGCGACTTAGCGGTGCAGCTGCCCCAAGATGACTTGGTGCTCGCCAAAGCAGATTTGGCCAGCGAAGGCTACCCGAGCATGAATGGCACCGTGATTGCCGATGCTGGTCCTGCTGCGGGTGCCGAGGCAGGCGCAGCAGGGGGTGGTGCCGCTGCTGGCGCTGGCGCAGGGTTTGAGTTGAGTGCCTTGCCTGCCGTGGCCGGTGCGGTTGCAGGCCCCTTGGGCGGTGCTATTGCGGGTATTGCGGCTGTTGTTGCGTCTAACAAAACTACAACACCCAACACAGACTACACCGCCAAAGGCGCTGCGCTCGACTTGTCTTTGAAGCAATTGCAAGCGCAAGGCATGACCAACGTCACCATGGCCAGTGGTGTCACAAGTTTGAGTGTGGATTTAGGCACCGAAGACGCACTCAGTGCGGTGCGCTTTCCCACCTTTGGTGACACGGACAAAAACGGCGTCATCAGTGCCGCTGAAGATGCGGCCATTGACGTCACCCTGAACGCCAGCAGCCTTTCACAAATTCATGAGTTGCCCAGCTTCTCAAGCCAGATGCAAGCATCCGGCATCGATCACGTGGCCCTCAATCTCAACAGCCAAGCGGCCTTTGACGACGTGTTGTCCGATGCGACGTTTGCCACCAGCTTCGACAGCTTGATCACCGCTGGCTTGGATGTCAGCATCGACATGGCCACCAACTTGGCCAATCTCAATGTGGCACAAGCGGGTAACTTGGTCGCTGAAGGTTTGCACTTTGCCAGCAACGACTATGTGCAAATGCAACTCCAAGGCGCTGAAGGCACGCATCTCAGCACCAGCCTCAAAGACTTGCAAAAACTGGGTGTAGACGCGATGTCTGTGGTCTCGGGTGGCGATGCCCATGTGGGCATCGATCTGGGTAACTTCAGCAGCTTCGATGCTGCCAGCTTCAGTGGCTTGCCCGTATTCAAGACCGCGCTCGACGTCACACTGGGTGTCAACAGCGTGGATCAACTCCATGGCATCTCCAGTGCAGCTGTTGAAAAAGCATTGATCAGCTCTCACATCGACCACGTTCAGCTCAACGTGGCCGATCAAGCCGCCTTCAACAGTGTGTGGAGCAGTGCCGCAAACACCAGCGCCTTGAACAGCGACTTGACCTCCTTGCGCGGTGCGGGTTTGGATGTGTCCACCATCGACGTGGGCGGCCACTTCATGAATTCGCAAATTCACCTCAGCCAGTTGCAAGCCGCCACGCTCAATGCCGAAGGCCTGCACTTCGCCGCCAACGATTTTGTGTCGATGGACGTCACCGCTGCCCAAGGCACGCACCTCACCACGTCGATGGCCGACTTGCACAAGTTGGGCGTCGACACCCTCACCATCACCGATGGTGAGCACATCACCGACTTGGGCTTGATGGCCAACAGCCTCACCAGCCACGGCATCACGCACCTCGGTTTGTCCAGCAGCGACATCGACAACACCACCATCACCGCCGGTTCGACCTTGGCCCACAAAGTGGACACCTTCGATTGGGCGCACAGCGGCATCGACTTGGCGTTGGATGTGGACAGCAATGTGTCCAACTTCATGCACGACCTTGAGAACGGCATCGACGTCTTCAACGGCCAGCAGTTGTCCGCCACTGCCAAGTGGGGCGACCTCATCGGTGCGCTGCATCAATCGGGCTTGGGCAGCATCAACCTGCAAAGCACCGCCACCACCAGCGCCGCCTCTGCCAATGTGGTGGTCAGCGACGAGCTCACCGGTGCTTTGTACGACGCCGGCATGTTGCACGCCTTGCCCGATGCCAACATCACCCTCGATGTCGGCACCAACAAAGTGCTGCAAACCAGCCTCAAAGCCATGCTCGACCTCGGGGTGGACAAAGTGCAAACCGACCACAAGGTCTACGTGGGCTTGGGTCTTGACCAAGCCTCTGCTGCCGACATGCAAGGTGTGTTTGCCAGCTTCAACTACGACACCACCGTGCCCGCCGACGGTTTGTTTGGCGGCAAGGCTGCGGGTTTGGTCGTCGACCAAGCCACCTTCAACACCATGGGCGCCAGCGATGTGCACACCTTAGTGCAGCAGCTCTCCAAGCTCGGCATCACCGAAATCGATGTGCTCAGCAACGCCAACGTGGTCACACACGCTTACCAAATCACGGCGCAAACACAAGTGCTGTCGCAAGTCGACATCTTGGGTACCTCCAGCGCAAGCACCGATTTGGCCGTGTTCGACACCGACATCCTGCACAAGACCATCAAGGCCTAAAGCAGGCTTAACGCGCACAAAGGTCACACATGCTCGACGCCCTCAGCACCCCAAAGCAGGGCCTCGCGGCCTCGCAAGCACCGGTTCGCCAAATCTTGCAGCAGTGCCGCAACGCGTTTTGGTTTGCCTTCGGGCTCACCTTCGTCATCGACCTGCTAAGCGTCACGCCGCTGCTGTACATGATGAGCGCGTATGACCGCGTTTTGTCTAGCCGCAGTGGCGTCACGCTGGTGTCGCTCACTTTGGTGGTCATCGCGTTTTACGTGTTTTGGTCGGCACTGGAGTGGATTCGGGCGCGCCTCATGGTGCGCCTGTCCCTGCGCATCGATTGGGACTTGGCCGCCGACGTGTTCGACGCCTCGTTTCGCCGCTACGTGGGCCGCAAAAACGTCAACGTGCATCAGCTCTTGGGCGACTTGCTGTCGTTGCGCCAGTTCTTCACCGGCCAACCCGCTTTGGCCTTGATGGATGCGCCTTTTGCTTTGATCTTCATTTTTATCGGTGCCATTTTTCACCCGTACTTGGCCATCTTTGCCGCCGCTGCTTCGCTGCTGATGGTGGTGGTGTCTTACCTCACCGTGAAGGTGACCAGCCCCATTTTGAAAGAGGCCAACGACGCCAACGCCGAAGCCTCCCGCGTCGCCGCCGAGAGTTTGCGCCACGCCGAATCCACCTTGGCCTTGGGCATGTTGGGCGCGGTGCGCAACCGCTGGTACGCGCAGCACCGACACTTCTTGACCAACCAAGTCAACGCCAGCGAAGCCACCGGACTCATGGGTGGCTTTTCTGGTTTCTTGCAAAAGGCCTTGCCCTCCTTGCAAATGGCTTTGGGCGTGTTCTTGGCCATGGAAAACCTCATCACCGGCGGCATGATCATGGTGGCCTCCATGCTGATCAGCAAATCCGTCTCGCCCATCCAAAAACTCATGGGCTGCTGGAAAGAAATCATCCAAGCCCGCCAAGCCTACGAGCGCTTGAACGAGCTGCTGGCCCACGACCAACAAGCCACCAACACCATGCAACTTCCCGCACCCACGGGCCGTGTCGACGTGGCCGATGCTGCGGCCGTGCCCCCAGGTCACAACAAAGCTGTGGTGTCGGGCATTCACTTTGGCCTGCAAGCGGGCCAAGTGCTGGCCGTGGTGGGCCCCAGCGCGGCGGGCAAATCGTCGCTCGTCAAACTGCTGCTCGGCGTGTGGAAACCTGCCGCAGGCAGCGTGCGCTTAGACGGCGTTGAAATCTCGGAGTGGAGCCACGACGAGGTGGGCCCCTTGGTCGGCTACGTGCCCCAAGAAATCGCCTTCTTTGAAGGCACCGTGGCCGAAAACATCGCCCGCTTGGGCGAGGTCGACCCCGAAAAAGTGGTGCACGCCGCCCAACTCATTGGCATGCACGACGCCATTCTGACCTTTCCCAAAGGCTACGACACGCCCTTGGGCGAAACCGGCTTTGCCTTGTCGGGCGGCCAACGCCAACGCATTGCCATTGCCCGCGCCATTTACGGCATGCCCAAATACGTGGTGATGGACGAGCCCAACTCCAACCTCGACGAAGTCGGTGAAAACGCGCTCATCGACACCGTGCAAGCCCTCAAAGCCAACGGCAGCACCGTGGTGCTGACCACGCACCGCCCACGTCTGATAGGCACCGTCGACATGATGCTGGTCTTGAAAGCCGGCCAGCAAGTGGCCTTTGGCACCGCCCAAGACATGTTTGAAGCCATGCGCCGTTTGCAAGCCGTGCCGTCCACGGCCAGTGCCAGCGATGCACCCGCAGGCGAGGGCGCTGCATCTGATGTGGCCCATGCCGCCAGCGCCACGCCCACCTTGATCACCGCCGCCGGAGGTGCCGCATGACCGACCACAGTGCCACCGCCGCGCACAGCCTTTCCGTCCTCGAACGCGCCAAAGCCGTGGACGACAAACTCACCGGTTGGATCGACGGCTGGAACCCCTACAAACCCGAAAAACTCCACAGCCGTGGCCTGCAGCCCGTGTTGGTCGAAGAGTCCGACATTCGCCGCAACGCCGCCAAGTGGTTCTTGGGCTTCTTCGCCGTCTTTTTGGCGTGGGCCTTGTGGGCGCCCATCGATGCGGGCGTCACCGTGCAGGGCAGCGTGTCGGTGCTGGGCAACCGCAAAGCCATTCAGCACCCCACCGGCGGTGTGGTACAAGAAATCATGGTGCAAGAGGGCGCGCAAGTGCAGCAAGGTCAAGTGCTCTTGCGCATCAACCCGCTCAAAAGCGAAGTTGAAATGACCGGCGCTGAGCTGCAATACATCAACCTGCTCGCCACCGAATCGCGCCTCAAAGCCGAACGCGACAACACAGGCGCCATCAAATGGGGCGACGAGTTGGGCAAACACTTCAAGCCCGACGATCCCCGCGTGGCCGAAGCCAAAGCCCTGCAAGTGCAACTCTTTAACTCGCGCAAAGCCGAATTCAACAGCCAAGTGTCCAGCTTGAACGAGCAAATCGAAGGCCTCAACAGCGTGCTCAGCTCTCGCAAAGTGCAGCAACGCAGCTTGGGTGAAGAAATGAGCAACACCCAATCGCTCGCCAAAAACGGCTTTGTGCCCATGGCCCAAGCCAACCAAGCCGAGCGCCAAAAGAGCGACATCGACTCCAGCATCGCGAGCACCCAAGCCGACATTGCCCGCGCCAAACTGCAAATTGCCCAAGTTCGCAGCACCTTGCTCAAAGATGTCGACAACCAGTTGCAAGAACTGCAAAAAAACCGCGACGCCATGCTCAGCCGCCTAGACAGCGCCAAATTTGACCGCGACTTGGCCGAAGTCCGTGCCCCCGTCAGCGGCAGTGTGGTGGGCCTCAAAGTGTTCACCGAAGGCGGCGTGGTCACCAGCGCCCAAGTGCTGATGGAAGTCGTGCCCAAAGACGAAACCCTCATCGTGCAAGCCAAAATCCCCGCCAGTCTGATCGACAAAGTGCGCGCAGGCATGCCCACCGACATGCGCTTCACCGCGTTTAACCAATCCACCACCCCCGTCATCCCCGGCAGCGTCAAAGTGGTAGGCGCCGACAAAGAGCCCAGCACCAACGCCAGCGAAGGCGACTTCTACTTAGCCCAAGTCGAAACCACCAAAGAAGGCCTAGAGCGCCTGAGTGGCCTGAAAGTGCAGCCTGGCATGCCCGTCGATGTGGTCATCAAAGCGGGCGAGCGCTCGTTCATGAGCTATCTGCTCAAACCACTCAGCGACAAGATGGCACGGGCGTTCAAAGATTGACGAGGCAATGCAATTGCATTACCATTTTGGCATTCCATGCTTTCAGGAGTTTTAAATGCCAATCGTCATGCACGTTGAATCCACCCTGACAGATCGTTACCAAACCACGGTGCCCGAATCGGTGCGTCGTCAGCTTGGTTTATCCAAACGCGACAAAATTCAATACGACGTCATGTCCGATGGCATGGTTGTCTTGCGCCGTGCGCAGCCAAGTCCTGTTGAAGATCCAGTTTTAGACAAGTTCTTGTCATTTTTGGCACAAGACATGACGAACAACCCGCAGCATTTGCAAATGTTGGATCCCGCCTTGATCCAGCGTGTGGCCGAATTGGTTGGCGACGCACATGTCGACCTTGACCAAGCCTTGTCCGAAGACGACGAATGAACAGCGGTTGGACCGTCTTAGCGCATCCGTTATTTTTGGCTCAGCTTGCGGCCTTGACGCAACAGGTGCAGTCGCTCAAACAGAAAGACCCGAACGGTTACACCAAGAAAAACGCATTCAAACGTTTAGCCGCTATTCATAAGCTTGCATTTGAGGTCATTCCACAAGACCCCACCCGTGTCGAATTTCGCCAAGGCAACGCCTTAGGCGAGGCCCACAAGCATTGGTTCCGAGCGAAGTTCTTTCAACAGTACCGTTTGTTTTTTCGCTATCACGCATCAGCCAAAGTCATTGTGCTGGTGTGGGTCAACGATGAAGACACCAAACGGGCTTATCAAAGTCCAGACGACGCCTATTGCGTCTTCAGAAAAATGCTAGAAACCGGACATCCCCCTGATGATTGGGGCGCACTACTGACGCAAGCACAAACGACACCCAAGCGCTGATGCATCTTCTTTTCCCTCACAGGGCTCGCCTAACCAGCGAGCCCTTTTTCATTTGTTACTCGCACTTACAAATTATTTGTTTTTAACAAGTTTTTACAATCTATGTAGTATTATTTGAATACTATAGGTGTAACTAATTAAGGTTTCAATGATCTGTAAGCATTCATGGAGAGCAGCCGCTTGCGCGCTGACGGCGGTAGCGTGGCTGAGTGGGTTTAGCACCTCGGCGCAAGCGCTAGACCTGCTGGGCGACTACCAAAAAGCCTTGGCCTACGACCCCACGTTTCAGACCGCCTTGGCCGAGCGCCAAGCCAACTTGGCCAGTGCCACCCAAGCCCGCGTGGCTTACTTGCCCGAGGGCAACATCAGCAACCAGCGCTTGCAGACCGACACCAGCGACCGTCGCACCCTCACGCTGACCCAGCCGCTGCTGAGCCTCGAGCGCATCGCCACCTTCCGCATGGCCGAGCCCCGCGAGGCATTTGCCGAAGCCACCTTTGTGGGCAAGCAGCAAGATTTGGCTTTGCGCTTGCTCAAAGGCGCCAACGCCATCATCTTGGCCAACGAAAACCTCAAACTCAACGCCGCCAAAATGGCCGCGCTCGACCAACAAGCCTTGGCCGCCAAAGCCAAACTCAGCCTAGGGCAGGGCACCATCACCGACCTGCGCGACATTGAAGTCAAAGCCGCCCAAGCCAAAGCCCAGCAGCTCAGCTTCAAAACCGCGCTCGACGTAGCCGCCAAACAATACGCCGCCATGACCGGCGCACGCCCCAACGTCGCCGAGTTTGTGCTGGCCCAAAAAGACCGCAGCCTGCCACTCAAAAGCGCGGCCGATTATGTGGACTTGGCCCTGCAAAACAACCCCGCCTTACAAGCCGCCCGCCACGCCGAACGCGTGGCCGAGCTGGATGTCGACAAAACCACGGGCTCGCTGTTTCCCACCATCTCGGCCACCCACAGCCAGAGCAAATCGGGCGCCACCAACGTGCAATACAGCGGCATCACCGTCAGCATGCCCTTGCAAGCTGGCAACTTCTACGCCCGTGAAAGCGTGCAAGCCAACTACCTCAAAGCCAAAGAAGCCACCCGCGACGTGGAAGAAAAAACCCGCCTTGAAGTCGAAAAACTGCGCGAGCAAATTGAAACCGGCCTAGAGCTGCTGACCATTCAAAAAGACGCCATCGCCGCCGCTGAACTCAGCTTAGAAGCCAACCAAAAAAGCTATGAAGGCGGCGTGCGCAGCGCCGTTGACATCTTGAACGCCACCCAAACCGTCTTTCAAGTCAAAAGCGAATTCGTCACCGCCACCACCAGCCAAGCCGAAAACCTGCTCAGCCTCGCTTTTCAAACTGCCACTGAGCCCCAAGCTGCCGTGGCCGCCACCATGCGCTTTTTAACCGCGGAGTAACGCACATGAAAATTGTGATCGTTGCCTCCAGCCCTGACTGCAACACCACCGACCTGCAAACCCTGCTGCAAGCCTCGGGCTTGCAATCAGCGCGGCCCAGTGCCAAACACGGCCTGAGCGGCACCGACTGGCACACCAAACTCTACAAAGCCCTCGACCAAGACGAAAGCGGCCTCTACACCCAAAGCCCCTTATCTGTGGGCATTGCGTGGCTAGAGCTGGCGGTCGACCTGTTGGTTACCAACCTCGACCAAACCGAGTGGGGCTTTGCAGACTCACGCGCCACGTGGGTGCTCGACTTTTGGCGCAACGTCGACCCACAAAGCCGCTTTGTGCTGGCCTACACACCGCCCCAACACGTCGACCTCTCGAACCCCCAAGCGCTCAGCACTTGGCTCAGCTACACCGGCGAACTCTTGCGCTTTTACAAAGCTAACAAAGCACGCGCCATCTTGGTCGACACCAGCGAAGTCGGCATTTACCCCGCACGTCTGTCGTACACCTGCCAAAAAACGTGGTCTCTCACCACCGTCGATTGGCGCAACTTGGGCACCGTGGCCGCATCGGCACCGCCCAACACCTACTACCCCGTGCCACCCGTTGCCGCCAAACTTGGCAAGCTCTTGCAACAGTCGCGCACCCCTTTGCTCAACCCGAGCACCGCCGTCATGGCCTCCAAAAAGTCAGGCAAACCGCAAGGCATGCTGGGCGCACTCTTTGCCTTGTTTGGTAAATCCAAACAACTCAGTGAAGACCTTGACCGCAGCCAAGCCGAACTCTCGCAAGCCAAAGCCGAGTTGGACCAAGCCAACCTGCTGCTGAGCGAACTGGGCAAAGACAAAGACAACTTGCAAACCCAAGCCCAAGACCTGCAAGCGCAGATCGACCGCTTGAACGCCCAAGCCGAGGCACTGCAAGCAGAGCGCCAAGCCCTGCAAGCGCAAAACCAAACGCAAAGCCAAGAAGGCGAATTGCTGCTGAGCCAGCTGCACCAAGTGCAAGAAGAGCTAGAGCGCTACGCCTTGCAAAACAAGCAAGTGCAAGCGCAACTGGCCCAAACTGCCGCCGCCGAAACCGCCCTCAAAACGCAGTTAGACAACGTCACAAAAGCGCTGGAAGCCAAGAGCAACGACCTGGCCGCCAAAGCGAAAGAGCTGGTCGATGCCCAAGCGGCTGCAAAAAACGCCGCACAAACGGCAAGTGCCGCCGCGCAGTCAGCTGGAGCAGCCGCACAAGTTGCCGCCGCTAAAGCCAAGCAAGAAGCCGATGCTGCAGCCAGCGCTGCCAAAGCGCAGCTAGACGCCAAAGCCAAAGAGCTTGCAGACAAAAACAACGAGCTAGCAGCCAAGGTCAAACAGCTGGCTGATGCGCAAGGTGCATTAGCGGCTTCCCAAGCCGCGGCAAACAAAGCCAAGCAAGAAGCCGATGCAGCAGCTAATGCAGCTAAAGCTCAGTTAGACGCCAAGGCTAAAGAGTTGGCTACCGCTCAAACGACTGCGCAAGCTGCAACTGTTGATAACGACGCTTTGATGAAAGACAAAGCAAGCCTTTCAGCTGAACGTGATGTCCTTGTTAAAGACAAAAAAACGCTACAAACCGAAACAGCCGCACTTCAAACACAACTCACCACACAACAACGAGAACTCAAACAAGAAAACGATCTCTTGCTTTTGCAGTTGCACCAAGTACAAGAAGAGTTAGAGCACTATTTTTTAGAGCATCAAACCCTTCAAAAAGCAACGCAATCACAAAATCAACGCTGGCAACGTTTGGAAACGCGCTTGCCCAGTTACCTCGATTACGAAGAAATTGCCCCCGTAGCGATAGATGGCTCTTCAGAAACCCCCAGCATTGATTGGCAAATCACGAATTGCACGATCAATGGCCAGATCGTGCCTGAGTTGAAGTTTTCGACGTCATTGGCTAATGGCAAAACGATGCTCCGCGTTGATCAACAAGAGCTTGTGCCTCGTGCGCTTGATATTCAAAACTTCCGCAGCATCACAGCGGCTGATTGGCGAAGGCTCAACACGGCATCAAAAGCCATTCAATATTATTTTTCAGACCCAGCGACCTCAAGCAAAAAGCCTGAAGAATTTGACTTCGTATTCTGGAAGCAAACCCTGCTTCCATTGGCTGCTGATATTCAATCAATGCCTAGTGTGTTTCGCTATACCTCGGTGCAGCTCAAACGAGAACTCATTCACACCGACTATGAGCACCTTTGGCTCGTTTTCAATGACGCGAGCTATGGCACTCAAACATGGCCTAAATTTGAAATGCGTTTAAGCGCAGCCAATATTCAACCGGGTAAGTTTTCTAACTTTCCAAAACTTGAGTTCCCTCGGATCGACGGCAAAACACAGCCCTTCGACAGTTGGTTTGAAGAATCTTGGGATGACTTTGGCGGCAAGCTAGAGCTGCGCTTTGATGTCAGTAAACAACTGTGCGACCTAGGTGTTTGGAGCAAATTGAACGCATCAGATCAGGCGCTTCTTTTATCGCTTATTACCTTGTTGCCAACAGCGGTGCAGCAAATGCAGACTAATAAGGTTGCGATCTCACGAGCTTGGATGGATTGGGTAACAGCCTTGAATGGCGTAATTAAATCTCTGCGTAAAATTTTTAAAAAGGCGATGTAGTTTTTTTAATAAATTTCATAAAAAATAAAAATTTCAAACGTAAATTAAATTTGAAAGTAATTTAGCTAAGAGTTAATGTTTTATTGGCTGAATAATTATAAATATTAAGAGGAAAATATGAGTGAATGGATGTTAGATTTTTTTGATGAAGATAATCCTTGGAAAGCCCAAGCTATTGATCGTATTACGCGAAATTCTATTGATTTGATTTCTCGAAATGCCAAATACATTTTAGATCCTAAAGTGTTTGGCGATTGCGATTATCTTTACGTAGGTAGAGATGTGTGCAGACCTGGTTTAGGCCATTTTCCAAGATTTTCCTGGCGAGCACCTGCAGAAGGTTATTTTTGCATTAAATTTGTTTTTTCGTTAATTAATGAATCAAATATTAATGGTGCGCGAATAAAAGTATTTAAAGAGAATTCATTTTGTTTAGAAAATAGGATTCTTTATTCGGCGGATTCAAGGACGAAGTGCAACAAAGATGAACTGGTTATAGGTGGCTGAGGATGCGAGAGCATCATGGCCGCTTTAACCGCCAAATCGAAATTGCCCAATGTACAAGCACCTCAGCCGAGAAGAACGATACCAAA
>NZ_JAVKLQ010000055.1:0-46564 GCF_031539175.1 Limnohabitans sp.
ATGGTGGCCACCAGCGGTGACCGCTTGATTGCCAACGACACCGTGCAGGTGTTGGTGCGCGAGTTGTTTCCCCGCGTGAGCGTCATCACCCCCAATTTGGACGAAGCCGCGTTGCTCTTGGGCCGCGACATTCCCAATGCCGAGGCCTTGGACACCGCAGCCCAAGACTTGCTGGCCATGGGGGCCCAAGCCGTGCTGCTCAAAGGCGGGCACTTGGCAGGCGATGAGGTGGTCGATTTGTTGGTGCAGGCCAACGGTCCTTCGCAGCGCTTGGCGTCCCAGCGCATTCCCAGCCGCAATGTGCACGGCACAGGCTGCACGCTGTCGTCGGCCATCGCCGCGCATTTGGCCCTGGGGCATCCGCTGGGCGAAGCCGTGAGCTTGGCGCGCACCTTCATCTTGGGCGCCATTGCGCAAGGCGCAGACGTGACCACGGGCCACGGTCATGGTCCGTTGAATCATGGGTTTGCGCCCGTGCCGCTTCATCGCATCACCAATCCGCCGTCGACCGTCAACACCTGACCGGTCACAAAACGGCTCCAGTCTGAAGCCAAAAACAGCACCGGTCCCGCCACATCGTCGGGCGTTGCCAGTCGGCCCAGCGGGGTCTGTGCGATCAGCAGGTCTTTGACCGGCTCCTGGGTCGCGCGGCTGGAGTCGGTGGGGCTCACCAGGCCCGGTGCCACGCAGTTCACGCGAATGCCCAAAGGCCCCAAGTCGGCAGCCAAGTTGCGGCTGAAACCCACCAAGGCTGACTTGGCCGTGGTGTAGTCGTGGTACGCGATGCTGGGGCGGTCTACCAAATCGCTGGTGAGGTGGATGATGCTGCCTTGACCGCGTTGTTTGAAGTGTGGCAACACGGCCTGACACACGTTGTAGGCCGCATGCACTGCGCCATCAAACTGCGTTTGGTACGCCTGCCAAGCCACATCCCCAAAGCGTTGGCGCTTGTCGGGGTCGAAGGTGTAGGGGCTGAACGCGTTGTTCACCACCGTGTCGATGCGGCCTGTTTCGCGCAAGGCCTGAGCGACCATGTCGTTCACGGCGTCGGGTGAGCGCACATCGGCTGCCAGCGCCCACGCATCGCCGCCGAGTTGTTGGCATTGGGCCACCACATCTTGTGCGGCGGCGTGGTTGTTCAAGTAATTCACCAGCACCATCGCGCCTTGACGTGCAAATGCTTTCGCAATGGCTGCGCCAATGCCTCGGCTGGCGCCTGTGACCAAGACCACTTGGCCTGCAAAGTTGCGTGGACTGCTGTTCATTTCTTGGCAGGCTTTGTGACGGAGGGCAACAAGTCTTGACTGACCACATCGCTCACTTGGATGTCGCGTTGAATCACACCAAAGGTTTTGTAGGCTTTCGCACCTTTTTGCAGGCTGACCATGTCAAACGCCCCCAAGCCGCGTTGGTCGGTGGCGGCCGACACGCTGGACTCGTTGCGCAGGCGGATGATGTCCAAGTTCATGCTGGGGTTTTGGCCGTCGATGGCGACTTTCACAGCGAGCTTGGCTGCTTCTTCGGGCGACTGCATCATCCACTTCGCACTGTCTTGGTAGGCGTGCAAGAAGCGTTTGAGCACGTCTTTTTTCTTTTGGTAGGTGTCTTCACGCACCACAAAGAAGTCGCTGGAAATGTTGAGGTGGTTCTTGATCTCCATCACGTTCACGCCGCCCAAACCTTTTTGGCGGCCCACCAGCAAGCCGGTGTCGGTGGCGGCGGTCGCATCGACCTGGCCCTGCATCAAGGGTGCAAAGTTCAACAGGCCCGTCACCACCACGGTCACGTCGGCTTCGGTCAAACCGGCTTGGTTCAACAGCACTTGCAAGTTTTGGCGGGTGCCGCTGGCCAAGCTGTACACGCCGATGCGCTTGCCTTTGAGGTCAGCGGGTTTGAGGATGTTTTGCGATTTGAGCGACACCACGTTGAACACGTTTTGTGGATAGATGTCGTAAATGGCGCGCAGCTTTTCGCCCTTGTCCAAAGCGGTGAAGAAGGAGCCCGGGTCGGTGAAGGCCACATCGGCTTGACCGCTGAGCAAGTTGCGCAGCGCGTCGCCACCGCCCGCACCAGGCACGTAGGCGAGGTCAATGCCACGGGCTTTGAAAAAGCCTTTGTCTTCTTCCACCAGCAAGTTGGTGATTTCGGTGATGGGCTTGCTCCAGCCTGCGACCACCACTTTGTCCAGTTTGGGCGCGGCTTGCGCCCAGCTCACCGCGTGTGTGGTGATGGCGAGCGCCAAGGCGCAGCTGACGCCAAGGGCGTGTGCATGGGCCGCGAGACGGCGCAGCCAAGGGGTGGATGGGTGCGAATGGGGGCGGCGAGTCATGATGAAGTCCTTGTCGAAAGTTCAGAAGAGTGGCTGAGCAAACGGCGTTCCAGCCATTCGGAAATTTTGTAAAACGCGAGGCCAAGTGCCGTGATGACGGTGAGCACGGCAAACATCAGCGGGGTGTCCATCGAGCCTTGCGCCGCGATGATCAAAGCGCCCAAGCCGCGGCTGGCGCCAATGAATTCACCCACCACCGCGCCCACCCAGGCCAGCACCACAGCCACGCGCAAGCCCGCCATGATGTGGGGCAAGCCCGCAGGCAGCTTCAAGCGCCACAAGGTTTGCCATGCACTGGCGCGCAACATGCGAAACAGCTCCAGCTTGTGGGCGTCCACTTGTTGCATGCTGGTGGCGGTGTTTTCCAGCAGCGGGAAAAAGCAAATCAAGGCGGTCATCACCACCGTGGGCAAGGTGCCAAAGCCAAACCACACGATGAACAGCGGGGCCAGGGCGAGCTTGGGCACCACTTGGCTGATCACCACATAAGGCATCATCACGCCGCGCAAACGCGCCGACTCACCCAGCAAGACGCCCCCCACAAAGCCCATGCTGGCTCCCAGCAGCAAACCCAGCACCACCTCGGTCAGTGTGTGGACGATGTGCGGCCACAGGTAGCCGCTGTTCAGGCCTTGCCAAAGTGACAGCGCCACCACGGATGGAGCAGGCAATACCAAGGGCGAGGTGTGGCCCACGCGCACGGCTGCTTCCCATGCCACCAGGCAAGCCAGGCCCAAGAGTGTGGAGAGGATGGCGTCGCGTTTCATCACAGCGTGGCGTCCATGGCGTGTCGCAGCTGTTCGCACAGCGCGTTGAAGGCGGGGGTGTAGCGCATCGCACTTTGACGCGGGCGCGGCAAGGCGATGTGCAGCGGCGCTTGAATGCGCCCCGCATGCATGAGGCTGACCTGGTCGGCCAAGTACACCGCCTCTGCCATGTCGTGGGTCACAAACAGCACCCCGGTGCCTTGCGCTTGGCACAGGGCCAAAAAGTCGCGCTGCAAATCTTCGCGGGTGATGGCGTCCAGCGCCGCAAACGGCTCGTCCATGAACAGCACCGCAGGTTGGGTGACCAAGGCGCGGGCCAAGGCCACACGGCTTTGTTGCCCGCCCGAGAGCTGATGGGGTTTGTCGTGGCACAAGGCCGCCAAACCCATTTGCGCCAGCAGCTGCTGGGCATGCGCACTTTGGGCGGGTGTGACGGCTCCGTGCAAGCTGAGCGGCAGCAACACGTTGTCCAGCACGCTCAGCCAGCCCAGCAGCGTGGGCGACTGGAACACAAAGCCCATCTCCGCTGTCGGTTCTTGCACGGCCTGACCCTTGAGCTGAACCTGTCCTTGCTGAGGACTGAGTAGCCCGGCGGCCAGTTTGAGCACGGTGGTTTTGCCGCAGCCGCTGCGGCCGATCAGGCAATGAATCTCGCCTGGCGCAAGTTGCAAGCTCACATCACGCACCACCACGCCCCGCTCTGGGTAGGCGAAGTGCAAGGCGTTGAGGTGCAAAAAGTGCATGGGCGAAGCGTTCACCGTGTCAGACCTCGTAGGGTGTGAAGCGCTCGGCTTCACGTTCTGTGGAGGCCTCGATGTCCACCATGCGCACCAAGTCCAGCAGGCTGAATCTGCCGTCGTGGTGCCAACCGGCTTCGGGGGAAGTCATGGCACCCAAAGCACAGATGCGCGTCACACCGGCTTGGCCCAAGCGTTGACCCAGCTGCAGCAATTCTTCAGGCGCAGCGGCCAAGCCCACGGTTTGCAAGTGGTCACGTTGTGGGGTGATCAACGGCATCACCTCGTCCAGGGTGTCCACCGCGACCACCAGGACGCAACGGTTCAGTGGGCCAGCGCTGAGCGGCAAGGCGCGGTCGCTGTAAACCACGGTGCTTGTGCCCCTACCGCTGCCTAAGACGGTGTAGGTTGTGTTGTTCAAACCGGTGCTGTTGTGTTCCGTGTCGCGTTGCGCGTCGTGATTGAGCGACGCGAGCTCATGCGCCTCGCGCCATGCGCCCACTTGCGCGGCTTCTTCCAGCGACAGGACGCGGCGCGGCAGTTTGTGTTGCAGAACAGCCAATTCGTTGGCCAGGTGTTGCGCAAAGTCTTGGGGGCTGAGCTGTGCGCCTCGTTGCACGTAAAAGACATGCGGTGAATAGCAGCCTTGCTG
The DNA here is from genome assembly GCF_031539175.1 of Limnohabitans sp. Classification (GTDB taxonomy): domain Bacteria; phylum Pseudomonadota; class Gammaproteobacteria; order Burkholderiales; family Burkholderiaceae_C; genus Limnohabitans. The sequence goes on from NZ_JAVKLQ010000055.1 coordinate 4,486, forward strand.
GTCGTAGCGCGCCACATCGAGCGCCGCCTGGCGGGCCACGCTCGGGCCTTTGCGCACGGACAGCGCCGCTTTGGAGACCATGCCCAAGCTCAGCTTGTGGCCGTGCGGTAAAAAGCGGGTGGTGACAGGTATGCGGGTTTGCATGGCCTGCAATGCTTCGTTGCCGCCATAGGCCAGCACCACGTCGGCCAAGGCGAACGCGAACGCGGTGTGCTCGTGTCCTGCGCCACTGGGCCACCACACCACGGCAAAGCAATCGGCCCAAAGCGGTTCGACCTCGGCCAGCAGCTGGGCGAACAGCGTGGCAAACACCGGCTCGGCGCTGGAGACTTTGCCAATGCTTCCGGCTTTGACCAAGAGTCCAGAGACAAAGCTCCACATCGGCAAGGCGGGCACATTGCCGGCCCACACATGCACCAGCAGCTCGGGCCCGAAGGCGCGCGTCCAGCCGCCTTGGGTGCGGGGCTGAAATTCGTCCAGCACCTTGGGGTTGGCAAAGTCTTCCGCCACAAAGCGTTGCAACTGCAAGCCGCGAAAGGTGTGCAAATAGGCGTTCAAGTTCAGGCGCACCATCTCGGCGTCAAAGCCCGTGGCTTGGGGCAGCAAGCGCTCAAGCTGTTGCCGATAGATGTCCTTGGCGTCCAGCAAACGGGCCGTGGCTTTGCCCAGCACGCGAACGATGTCCGAGACGCGCATGGTTTTCAAATGCGCGTGGCTGGCCTCGCGCACCCGCTCAGCCAAGGCCGTCATTTGTGCAGCGCTCAGTTGTGGCACGTCCACCTGCAAGGGGGCATCGGGCGCGCCCATGCTGAGGCGATGCCACGTCACGTCGGCCTCGTTCAAGCCCGGCAGGTAACCCGCTTTGAACACGCTGCGGGTCATGCTTTGGCGGCCTTCAAAAAGTCGTCCACGGCCAGGGAGCAGCCTTTGGCTTGCGCGCCTTCGGCACGGCCCAGCAACACGAAGCCGTCTTCGGTGGCCAGCCCCACGTCTTCCGTCAAGATGGTGACGACCGAGTTGAAGTTGGCCAAGTCGGTGTGGGCCAGAATGCCTCGCTCGCCTGCTGGCACGTCTTGCCCTGTCAGCGGGTCAAGCAAACGCGAGCGAATCCAGTGCGGGCCACGTTTGACCGAGGGCACGGTGCGGTTACCCGCGTCGTAGAACTGGGTGCTCAACTCGGTCATGCCGTACATGTTGAGGCACTGCGCGCGGCTGACGCCAAAGGTCGCGCTCAGTTGTTCGTAAAACGCGTCCATCGGAATTTCACGCGACTGGCCTTTGAAGCCGCCGGTGTCGAGCAAGCGGCTGCCTGAGGGCAAAGTGAAGCGCAGTCCACGCGCTTGCAAAGCATCCATCAGGTGCACAAAGCTGTAGCTCGCGCCCAGCAGGGCGAAGGGCGTGCCCGAGTTTTGGGCGTTTTGCAGGGCCTCGCACAAGGCGTCGATGCGCAGACCTTGGTCGTCGAGGTAGTAAGCGCTGTCTGGCGTGCCAAAGTGTTCGAGTGCCAACGCCAGGTAGTGGGCCAGCGACGAGTTGGGCATCAACACTTCATCAGGAAACAAGATGCCCATGCGCAGCTTGGCCTCGCCTTGCATGACGTGTTGCGCAAAGTTGCGCAGCATGGAAGCGTCGTACACCGCCATGGTGGGGTGGTAGTGGCGGCCTTTGACATCGCCGCGGGTGGTGCCGCTGGTCATGAAGGTGCGCGCGCAGGTCTCGGGTGGCACGCAGCTCAGCGTCAGATCTTTGAAGCCATTGATCGGCACAGCAGGGATGTCGCGCCAGCTTTTCACCGTGCGCGGTGTTTGGCCACGGCCCTGGCAAAACTTTTGAAAAGGACGGTTGTGCGCAAACTGGTGTGCGAACAGCTTCAGCGCCAGGGCGTTGAAGTCGTCATCACCGATGGCTGGGCGTGCCATGAACTCCAGCAATTCTGAAACGAGGGCATTCATGTTGAAACCTGGTGTGTGTACGGGTGTGTGGGCGGGCTTGTCATCATCACACTTTGGCGCGTGTCAGGCGGGCAAGGGCAAAGGTCAACAAGAGGCTGGGCAAGGCTGAGCCGTATTGCGGCGCCCAAGTGGTGGCGGCATGGAACGTGGCCACGCCCAGCAGCCACAGCAAGGCGGCGATCAGGTCTACTTTGGGTATGGGCGCATCGTCAGACATGCGCATGACCGAGGTCCAACGGCCCAAGATCACACCGTAGAGCGGCACAAACACCGAGCTGAGCATCAGCAAAAAAGGCTCCAAGCTGTGCATGGGCAGCACCCCTGCCAAGGCCGTGCACAACACCGCCAAAGCCAAGCCCCAGCGCCGAATCGACCACGTCGACTTCAAACTGTTGGCGCAGACAGCGCCCGAGTACACATCGCCATAGGCGTTGTCGAGTTCGTCCAGCAAGATCAAGCCGAGGGCGAGCAAGCCGCCCTGCGCCAACAGCAAAGCCATCACCAAGTCGGTGCCGGGTTCGGACACGCTGGCGACCAGAAAGCCCAAGGCGTAGCACCACGCATTGGCGATGGCATAGCCCACCCAGGTGCCCGTCAAGGTGCTGCGTCCGCTGCGGCCATGGCGCGCGTAGTCGGCCACCAGCGGCAACCACGACACGGGCATGGCCATGACCAAATCAATTGCCGACAACATGCTCATGCTGCCGTCACCTGGGCGCGCCATGAAAGCGGCCCAACCTTGGGCGCTGACCATGCCGATGAAGTGCCAACTCAGCCACAGCAGCGAGCCAATGACCAAGGGCAAACCGATGCGGCTGACAAACTGTCGCACCAAGGTGAGCATGGAGCCTGTCATCAGCAGGGTGAGCACGCCGCCCCACAGCAAGGTCGGCCAGAGGATGTTCAGTTGCGCGTCGAAGGCGCGCTCGCCAATGGCGGCGGTGCCATCGCGCATGACGACCAGCTCAAACGTGGTCCAGCCGATCAACTGAATGATGTTCAGCACCACGGGCAAGCGGGCAAAAGCGCTGCCGTAAATCCGGTGCATCAGCCCTGCGCTGGACAGTCCACTGTCGCAACCGAGTTTGGCTGTGACGGCCAGCAGTGCGGAGCCTACGAGAGAGCCGATCACGATGGCCAGCCATGCATCGCGTGTGCCCATGGCGGGCACCAAATAGGCGCCCACTTGCATGACCAGCAGGCCCACGCCGAGGCTGAACCACAAAGAGGCGTGAGAAAACCCGCTGAAGACGCGCGCGTCTTCGCCCACGGGGGTGAGTGATGTGTTGTTTGTATTTGCCATTGCTTGTCTCAAGTAAATGGCAGTTCGGCGAGGCCTGAGCAAGCCCATTGAAAGTGCTTGCTCTGTCTAGACCAGCTTCCCTGCGCGAGGATTACCTCAATCAGGTTCAAAGGGACTTTCTCAGTCGAAGTCGGTGACGGCTTCAACACCCCTAGCGAATGCACTATTTCTAGCGCGGTGTGAATTTTAAACCAGCCCCAACAGCCGGTGCAGCTCGGTGGATGTGGTGGTGTACTGCAGCAGGGTTTTTCGTGCCGGATGCACGATGGCCGCTGCGCCAAAAGCGGCCAAGGTGGCTTCGTGAAAGCCGCACAAAATGAGTTTCTTTTTGCCTGGGTAGGTGTTGATGTCGCCGACGGCAAAGATGCCGGGCACATCGGTGGCAAAGTTTTCGGTGTTGACCACCAGCTGCTTGCGCTCCATGGCCAAACCCCAGTTGGCGATGGGCCCGAGTTTGGGCGAGAGGCCCAAGAAGGCGACCAGTTGTTGCACGGGGCGGTCCACGGTGTGGCCATCGGGGGTGGCGATTTGCAGCGTGTGAAGTTGTCCCTCGGTGGCGAGCAAGCCTGTGGGTTGACCGATTTGCAATTGCAAGGTGCCGCCAGCCACCGCGTCGCGCATGGCTTGCAGCAGCATGGGGTCGGCTTGGAACACATCACGTCGGTGCATCAGCGTGACGCTGCGTGGTCCTTTTGACGGGGCGTTGGCGTTTGTTTGGGCTGCGAGCGTGAGTTGCAAGGCGGCTGCCACAGCCGATGCTTCACCGCCCAGAACCAACACATCTTGGTCCGCAAAGCGCGACACATCGCCCAAGCGGTAGTGCAGGTGGGTGCCTTCTAGGTTCAGCGCACCCTCGACGGCCAGTTTGCGTGCTTGAAATGCGCCGACGCCAGCTGCCACAAACAAAGTTTTGCAAATGAAATGCTGTTGTGCAGAGGTATGCACAGACAGGCAGCCATCGTCCAACCGCGTGACTTGCGTCACTTCTTGGTTGAGGTGAAACGTGGGGGCAAAGGGTTTGATTTGCGTTTGCAGCTGCGCCACCAACTCACGGCCCGTGCACATCGGAATGCCAGGGATGTCGTAAATGGGTTTGTCGGCGTAGAGCTCGACGCATTGGCCGCCCGCGTGGGGCAGCGCGTCAATGATGTGGCAGCGTATGTCTTGCAGGCCGAGTTGGAAAGCCTGAAACAGGCCCACCGGGCCCGCGCCGACGATGACGGCATCGGTGTGAATCGGGATGGCCGTCATAGGGGCGTACGCGCTCGGGGCGCAGCTTAGCGCTTGAGTTCGGCAAGTTTGCCGGTTTTGTCTTTCCACACGTCGGCATCGGCCATGGGGGCTTTGCGCTTGGTGATGCTGGGCCAGCCGATCAAGGACAACTCGGCATTGAGCTTGGTCATGTGTTGTTGACCGTCTGGCACGTCTTCTTCGGCGTAGATCGCGTTGACGGGGCACTCGGGGATGCACACGGCGCAGTCGATGCACTCATCAGGGTCGATGGTGAGGAAGTTGGGGCCTTCGCGGAAGCAGTCGACGGGACAAACGTCCACACAGTCGGTGTACTTACATTGGATACAGGCTTCGGTGACAACGTGCGTCATGACAATTCAATCAGTAAGGAAAGGGGTGGGCGTCAGAGCCATGCTCTGACCGCGAACCCTTGATTTTAAACGGCTTGGTTGTGGGGCAGGGCTGGCGCTCAGTTCACCAACACAGCGCCCGAGGTTTTGTGGGTGGCTGTGTCGACCAACACCAAGGCACCCAAGATGCGCGACTGCTTGAACGGCAGCGTCACCAAAGCCTCTTGCAGCGCCAAAGTGACGTGGCCAATGGCGTTGGGGGCCAATTCGGTGGCTTCTTCTTCGGCCAAGGTGTTCACGTTCAGACGGTGCACCACGCGTTGTACCTTGGCTTTGACCCAGCGGTGGCCGTGCAACGCCCAGTACACGCGACCAGCCACCAAAGGCTCGTCGTCCATCCACGCGATGGTGGTGTTGAGCTGGCGTTGGCCTTCGGGGCTACCTTCGGCGGCGAGTAACCAGTCGCCACGCGACACGTCGACTTCACGGTCCAGCACGATGCCCGCGCTGTGGCCCGCGGCTTTGTTTTGTGGTTCGCGTGTGGCGGACAGCACTTGCGACACCACCGCGGTTTGGCCACTTGGGAAAACTTGAACGGTTTGGCCGGGCTCGATGGTGCCTGTGGCCACACGGCCCCAGAACACACGGCGGCCTTGGGTGGTCACGCCTGAGTCGTGGAATTTTTCCACCCACTGCACGGGGAAGCTGAACGCCACCTCGGTCTCGGCGGGGGTGTTGGGCAACTCTTCCAAGATGCTCAACAGGCTAGGGCCCGTGTAGCCACACCAAGCGGCTTGGTCGGCGTTGGTCGTGTCCACCACGTTCCAGCCTTTGAGGGCTGACACAGGCACCATGGCGGTGATGGCAATGCCCGCTTCTTGGGCGAACTTGCGCAAGGCGGCTTCGATGTTTTTGTAGGCCAGGGCCGGGTCTTCCACGGCGTCGAGTTTGTTGATGGCAAACACGATGGAGGGGACGCGCAGCAGGTTGACCAAGAGCGAATGGCGACGGGTTTGGGGCAGCAATTCAAGCGCTGGGTTTTTCCAGTCCAGCTTGATGGCGTCGACCAACACCACGGCGGCGTCAGCGCTAGAGGCTGCGGTCACCATGTTGCGGGTGTATTGCTCGTGGCCGGGGGCGTCGCCAATGATGAACTTGCGAGCCTCGGTGTTGAAGTAGCGGTAAGCCACGTCAATCGTGATGCCTTGCTCGCGCTCAGCCGAGAGGCCGTCGGTCAACAAAGCGAGGTCGGTTTCGCCTGAGCGTTGCACACCCGCCAAGTGGTCTTGCAGCACGGCCTTGGTGTCGACCAACAAGCGGCCGATCAAGGTGCTTTTGCCGTCGTCCACCGAGCCGCAGGTGATGAATTTCAGGGCGGAAAAATGTTCAGAAGTTTGCATGTCTGTCAGAAATAAAGTAGGTCTTTGGGAAGCGCTCAAGGTCGTGGCGACGTTTAAAAGTAGCCGTCTTTCTTGCGCTTCTCCATCGAAGCCTCGGAGGTCTTGTCGTCCATGCGTGTGGCGCCGCGCTCGCTGACGTCAGCAGCCAACGTCTCGATGACGATTTGCTCGGGTGTGGCGGCGGTGCTTTCGACGGGGCAGGTACAGGTGATGTCGCCCACAGTGCGGAAACGCACGTCGCGAATCACCACTTCTTCGCCCTCTTTGGGGGGGGTGAGTTCGGTCACGGGCACCAGCAAGCCACGGCGGTCCACCACTTCACGCTTGTGCGTGTAGTAGATGGAGGGCAGTGCGATGTTTTCGCGAGCGATGTATTGCCACACGTCCAACTCGGTCCAGTTGGAGATCGGAAACACGCGGAAGTGTTCATCGGGTTGCAACTTGTGGTTGAACAAGGTCCACAGCTCAGGGCGCTGTGCTTTGGGTTGCCATTGGCCAAAGCTGTCGCGGTGGCTGAAGATGCGCTCTTTGGCGCGCGCTTTTTCTTCGTCACGGCGGGCGCCGCCAATCAGGGCGTCAAAGCGGAATTCTTCGATGGCTTCGAGCAAGGTGACCGATTGGTGCACGTTGCGGCTCTCACCGGGGTGCGCCAAACGCACGGTGCCCTTTTTCATGGAGTCTTCGACGCTGCGAACGATCAACTCTGCACCCAATTCTTTGGCGCGTGAGTCACGAAAGTCCGTCACTTCTTTGAAGTTGTGGCCGGTGTCGATCATCAACAGGGGGTAAGGAATGCGGCCGGCGCCAAACGCCTTTTCGGCGCACTTGAGCATGACCAACGAATCCTTGCCGCCTGAGAACAGCAGGGTGGGGCGCTCAAAGGCAGCGGCAACTTCGCGCAAGATGAAGATGGTTTCTTCTTCCAGTGCATCGAGGTGGGTGTTGCTTAAGTGGTGCAACTCGTTTTGGGTTGTAGCGTTCATGACGTTTCTCGGTATCTAACTTTTATTTCTTCACGTGCAAGCCGCACTCTTTGGCAGCTTCGTCTTCCCACCACCAGCGGCCCGCGCGAAACTCTTCGCCCATGGCGATGGCGCGTGTGCAAGGCGCACAGCCCACGCTGGGGAAAAACTGGTCGTGCAGGGGGTTGTAATCGACGCTGTTTGTGGCGATGTAGTGCCACACATCACCCCAAGTCCACTTGGCCAAGGGGTTGAATTTGCTCAGATTCTTCGTGGCCACTTCGCTGTCGTCTTGCAAAGGCACATCGGCGCGCGCGCTCGATTGCTCTTGGCGCAAGCCGGTGATCCAAGCGCGTTGGCCTTGGAGGGCGCGAGCGAGCGGCTCCATCTTGCGGATGCCGCAGCAGGCTTTGCGCAGCTCAATGCTTTTGTACATCGCGTCTTGGCCTTCGGTACGCACGAATTGGATGACCGATTCATGCACAGGGCGATACACGTGGATGGGTGCGCGTGAGGTGGCCTCTGTGCGCTCCAACAAAGCCAAAGTTTCGGTGTGCAGCGCGCCGGTTTCGAGTACAAACACGGGAATGTCGAGCTTCAAACGGTTGATGAGGTGGGTGATCACCACGTCTTCTGCCCCAAGACTAGAGGCTTGGGTGACAGGCGGGAACTCAGCTGCTGCGCGTTGCAGCAAGGCCAGGGATTCAGCCAGTTTGGCGGCGAAATCGTCGCTGGCGCGTGCATTCAGCGTGGTGGCTTTGGAGGCGTTGCCCGCTGAGAGAAAAGAGGAGGTGCTCATAAAAGTTTCAAGTGGCAACTCAGCGGTTGAGGTCGCAGCGTGCGCTGCGGGCCTCAACACGTGGTGCGTGAAATTTGAAAAGATGACCGTGCTTACGACGCGTCTGCAAAGAGTGGCGTGGCGTGTACCGCATCGCCTTGGTAGAAGCGCTTGTACAAGCCCAACAGTTTTTCGCCGTGGGCAGCGTCTTGGTCGTCGCGCAGCACGGCGCTGGAAAAACCGCTGCGTTGCATTTGCAGCAGCTGGTCAATCAGCACATCGCCGTGGGCACGAATGTCGCCGGTGAAACCACGGCGACGCAGCACAAAGGCTTGGCTGAACGCGCGGCCATCGGTGAACTTGGGAAAGTTCAAGTCGATGCGCTCCAGACCTTCGAGGTCCAAGGTTTGTACGTCCACGTCGTTGGCCAAAGCGCGGGCGTTGGTCCCGTCTGCCGTGTGTTGGGTGATGATTTGCAAGGTCATGGCAATTCTCTTTGTGGGGTTCAGGTCGTGTGCTTAATGGGCACGCGCTGTGGTGTTGCGGGCGGCGTTGGCGGCGGCTTTGAAGTCGTCCATGCCGACGCGGTTCAGCGTGCGTGCGAAGGTTTCGCCGCTTTCGCGCTTGTCGCGGTACACGTCCAAAATGGCTTCCACCACGTCCACCACTTCGGCGGCTGCAAACGATGGACCCACCACTTTGCCGGCTTTGGCTGGGCCGCTCAAGAACGAGCCGTCCGAGCCACCGAGGGTCACTTGGTACCACTCTTGGCCGTCTTTATCCACGCCCAAGATGCCGATGTGGCCGCTGTGGTGATGGCCGCATGAGTTGATACAACCGCTGATGTGCAAGTCGATTTCGCCCAAGTCAAACAACTCGTCGAGGTCTTGGTAGCGCTCGGTGATGGCGGCAGCGATGGGCAACGAACGGGCGTTGGCCAAGGCGCAGTAGTCGCCACCCGGGCAGGCAATCATGTCGGTCAACAAGTGCACATTGGCGCGGGCAAAGCCTGCGGCTTTGGCGGCTTGGTACAAGTCGGCCAGTTGGTCAATGCGCACCCAAGGCAGTACCAAGTTTTGGTCGTGGTTCACACGCACTTCACCTGAACTGAATTTGTCGGCCAAGTCAGCGGCTGTGGCGAGTTGGTCGGCCGTGGCGTCGCCTGGGGCTTGGCCCAAGCGCTTGAACGACAAGGTGACCACACGCAGGCCTGGGTTTTGGTGGCTGGTGACGTTTTGTTGCAACCAGCGCGTGAACTCTTTGTCGGCGCGGGCTTGAGCCAACAAGGCTTGTTCGGCTTTTTCTTGGGCCTCATCAGACACCACATCGACAGGCGGCATCACAAAGCAAGCCGTCACACGGTCCAACTCAACCTGAGGGATGGTGTGGTGCGCACCGCTTTCCAAGATGCGCTCGTATTCGGCTTCGACTTCGTCAAAGTAGCGTTGGCCTTCGGCCTTCACCAAAATTTTGATACGGGCTTTGTAGATGTTGTCGCGACGACCCCAGCCGTTGTACACGCGCACCACAGCTTCGAGGTAGTTGATGATTTGGTTCCAAGGCAAGAACTCACGAATCACGGTGCCCGTGATGGGCGTGCGGCCCATGCCACCGCCAACCAACACTTGGAAGCCCGCTTCGCCTTCGTCGTTGCGCAACACGCGCAAGCCCACGTCGTGCCAAGCGATGGCGGCGCGGTCTTCGTTGGAGCCCGTGATGGCGATCTTGAATTTACGCGGCAGGTAAGCGAACTCGGGGTGCAAGGTGCTCCACTGGCGCAGCACTTCGGCGTAGGGGCGTGGGTCGACTTCTTCGTCCACCGCAATACCGGCACGCTCGTCGCTGGTGATGTTGCGAATGCAGTTGCCGCTGGTCTGAATGCCGTGCAAGTTGACGCTGGCCAACAGCTCCATCACTTCTGCGCTTTTGTCCAACGGAATCCAATTGAACTGCACGTTTTGACGGGTGGTGAAGTGACCGTAGTTGACCGTCAGCTTGGGGGCGTCAATGCCGCCAATTTTGTCTTGGGTGCTTTGCGCACGGGCCAGCAATTCGGACGATGGGGTGTCGTAATCGCGGGCAATTTGCGACAACACGCGCAGCTGGGCGCTGTTGAGTTCGCCATAAGGCACGGCCACGCGCAGCATGGGGGCGTAGCGCTGCACGTACCAGCCGTTTTGCAAACGCAGGGGACGGAACTCGTCGTCGGCCAATTTGCCTGCGAGGTTGCGGGTCAGTTGGTCGCGGTATTGCGCGGCGCGGGCTTTGACAAACTGCTGATCGAAGTCGGTGTATTGGTACATCTAAAACTCAGGCAAAAAATTAAGCGAAAACCAATTTGCTGCCGGCCCAAGCCAGCAAGACAGAAAGGATGGAGCGAATCACCCGCTCAGGCGTTTTGTGCATCAGCCGTGAGCCCACCCAGATGCCGGGCAAAGAGCCCGCCAACAAGAGCGACAACAACGACCAATCCACCGAGCCCAATGAGGCATGGCCCAAACCGGCGACCAAAGTCAGTGGCACGGCATAGGCAATGTCTGCAGCCACGATGCGGGCCAAAGGCAATTGCGGGTAGAGGATCATAAGCACCGTCACGCCGATGGCGCCAGCGCCCACGGAGGTGAGGGTCACCAAGGTGCCGATCACGGCACCAAACAGCACGGGCAGGGCCCAATGACGGGGTTGGGTGGCGGCGTTCAGGTTCTCTTCGGCCAGCACGACAGGGGTTTGTTTGCCGCGAATTACCTTGAACAACATGGCGCTGGCGGTCAACAACAACGCCAACCCCAACGTGAAGGTCATGACTTTTTGCACGACAGGGTCAGAGGGGCCCACGTTGTGCAGCACCCACAGCGTCAAGGCCGATGCGGGCAGGCTGCCTGCACACAAAGCCATCACCACGCGCCAAGGCACCAAACGCTGTCGGGCAAAGCTGAACGTGCCGCCAGCCTTGGTGAAGGCTGCGAACAACAAATCGGTGCCCACCGCCATGTAGGGCTTGACGCCAAAGAAGAAAATCAAAATAGGCGTCATCAGCGAGCCGCCGCCCACGCCTGTCAAGCCGACGATCAGACCTACAAAGAAACCGGCGAAGATAAAACCAAAATCATGCATGGCACGGACTGTAGGGGGTCTTTATGCCAAAACCAACGATTTCTTAGTTGTACATATATGCTTTATTGGAATAAGGCAGGTTTGGCGGGGCACCAAGCCCGTTCTCAAATCATGGAAAATCACCCGTATGACTGAACCTACCAACCGCCCCGAATTGCCTGACCGCCTGTCTGTTGACCCGCGCAGCCCCCATCACATCGCCGCCGTGTTTGAGCACGACATTGGCATCCGTTTCAACGACAAAGAGCGCTTTGACGTGGAGGAATACAGCATCAGCGAAGGCTGGGTTCGCGTGCCTGTTGCCAAAACCCGCGACCGCAAGGGCAACCCGCTGGTCATCAAAATCAAAGGCAAGGTGGAAGCGTTTTACAAATAAACCGCCTCCCGCATGCGCAAAAGGGGCTGACACCGTTGGGGGTCAGCCCCTTTTTTCTTGCATTTGAAAATTTAAGCAAATATTAATATATTTGCTATATATAATTAATTTTTAAATTGAAAATTACATGAAAAAATTTACTTTAGCTTTGGTTGTTGTTTTGGCAGGATGCGCCTCCCCCACCGTTGTGCAAACGATCAAGCCCGGTGATATGGGTTTAACTTGCCCACAATTGCAGAATGAATATTCAGATGCAGAGCGTTTCAAAAAAGAAGCAGACGCTGAAAAGGGTGTGACCGGTGGAAACGTTGCCCGCCTGCTTTTTTGGCCAGCGATCGTTGGCACGCACATGAACGCGAATGAGGCCATTTCAGCCGCCGAAAATCGCAAAGTTCACCTCACAAACATGATGATGCAGCAGAAGTGCGAATTGCCACGCTAATCCGTCACCACGTTTCCATTTGAGAAAACCCTCACGACGTCACTGTCGTGAGGGTTTTTATTTGCGCGGACGCGTTCAGTATTGCTTGTAAGGCAAAAACTTGCCCGACAACACCACATTCACGCGGTCGCCTTTGGGGTCGGGCTGGCGCTCAATGTCCATCGAGAAGTCGATGGCGCTCATGATGCCGTCACCAAACTCTTCGTGAATCAGCTCTTTGATGGTGGTGCCGTACACGCTGACGATCTCGTACCAGCGGTAGATCAAGGGGTCGGTGGGCACCGGCGTGGGCAGCGAACCTTTGTAGGGCACCACTTGCAGCCACTTTTGTTCTTCGGCGTTGAGGCCAAAGATCTTGCCGATGATTTTGGCTTGTTTGGCATCCAAGGTCATTTGTCCCAAGCAGGCGGCAGTGGTCCACTCTTTGGACAGGCCCACTTTTTTGGCCACGTCTTCCCACTTGATGCCTTTGGACACTTTGGTGCCGATGATTTTCTCTGTCACGTCGTTGCGGTTCATATGCAGATCTCCTGAAGTTTTAGAAAAATTAATGCGCTTTGGCGCGGCTGATTAAAAAGTCGACGATGTGGTTACGCAGCGGGTAGTAGCCGTCGATGTGGTGCAACTCGGAACGGGTGCGCCAACGCGGCAGGGGGTTGACCACCACCTCCGCAATGCCGCCAGGCTTGTAGCCCTCGGGCGTGTCTGCGCCGTTGCTCATGAGCAAAATGCGGTCGGCCAGCAAAATGGCTTCGTCCACATCGTGGGTGATCATGAAGACCGTTTGTCGGGTGTCGCGCACGATGCCCATCAATTCGTCTTGAATGGTGCCTCGCGTCAGCGCGTCCAAGGCGCCAAAGGGTTCGTCCAACAACAGCATCTTGGGCTCGATGGCAAAGGCACGCGCAATGCCCACACGTTGCTTCATGCCACCCGACAGTGCCGACGGTTTTTTGTCGATGGCGTGGTTCAAACCCACCAAGTCGACAAACTTTTCCACATGCACATTGATGGCTGCTGCTGACTTTTCGGGCCACTTGGAGCGCACGGCAAAGGCGATGTTTTGGCGCACCGTCAGCCAAGGCATCAGGGCGTGGCCTTGAAACACCACGCCGCGGTCGAGGCTGGGCCCATCGACCACGCGCCCGTCCATGAAGACATGGCCTTCGCTGGCTTGGTCGAGTCCGGCCAGCACATTCAAGATGGTAGTTTTGCCGCATCCGGAGTGGCCGATGATGCACACGAATTCACCTTGGTCCAGGCTGAACGACACATCGGCAAACACGGGGCGATCCAGCGCGTAGGCCTTGCCCAAACGCTCGATTTGCAAAAATTTACCTGCAGCGGTGGTGTTATTCAACATAGGTCACCGCCTTTTGCAGTTGGCCAAAAGCCATGTCGAGCAGCATGCCCACCACGCCAATGACCAAGATGGCAAAAATCACATTGGTCAGCGACAGGTTGTTCCACTCGTTCCACACAAAGTAGCCAATGCCTGTGCCGCCCACCAGCATTTCAGCCGCGACGATGACCAGCCAAGCAATGCCCATGCTGATGCGCATGCCCGTCAAGATGGTGGGTGCGGCGGCTGGCAAGATCACCAAAAATGCTTTGCGCAGGGGGTTCACTTCCAGCGTCAGCGCCACGTTGAGCCACTCGCGTTTCACGCTGGCCACACCAAAAGCTGTGTTGGTCAACATGGGCCAGAGTGAGCAAATGAAGATCACAAAAATCCCGGAGGTGGTGGAGTCTTTGATGGTGTAGAGCGCCAAGGGCATCCATGCCAAGGGCGAGATGGGTTTGAGCACCTGAATGAAAGGGTCAAACGCCTTGCGCAGCAGCGGTGACATGCCAATCACAAAGCCCAAAGGAATGGCGACCAAGCAGGCCAGACCAAAACCCAGTCCGACGCGCAGCAGCGAGTGCCCGATTTGGATGGCAATGCCTTTGTCGTTGGGGCCGTTGTCGTAAAACGGGTTGGACAAATGCCCCCACGCGGTCTCGCCCATTTGCCCCAAGGTGGGGAAACCGACGCTCTTGGCCGAGGCGGTGTCTTTGCCCATCATCTTGGCGTATTCCTGTTGCTCGGCCGTCAGCGTGCTGGTGGCTGCAACGGGCGCGCTGGCTGTGGTGGTGGCCAAATGCCAGAGCCCCAAAATGCTCAAGAAGATGCAGGCAGAAACCACGCCCGCTCGGAGGTTCAACGACGCTTTGATCGCCATCTCAGCTCACCTTGCGGATCGGAAAGCTCTTGGCGTATTCGGCGGCTTTGGCGGCATCGAACTCGCGGCCCATGATCTTGAACTTGGGGTAAGCGCCGTCGGGCACTTTTTGATCCAGTTCTTTCATGCGCTTTTTGGCATCGGTCAGCATGAACACTTTTTCTGCGATTTGCTTGTAGTTGACTTCGCCTTTGATGTAGCCCCAACGTTGCATTTGCGTGAGCATCCACACGCCCATGCTTTGCCACGGCATGGGGTCAAAGTCGGCGCGATTGGGCACGTTTTGGATGTTGCCCAAACCGTCGGCAAACTTGCCCGTCAACACTTGGGTCAGCACGGCTTCGGGTTGGTTTAAATAGGCTTGAGGTGCAATCACTTTGGCGATCAACTCGCGGTTTTCTGCTTTGCGTGCCATGGCCGCAGAGGTCAGCACGGCGCGGTAAAGCGCCGCAAAGGTGTTGGGGTTCTTTTCGATGAACTCGGTGCTTGTGCCAAAGGCGCAGCAGGGGTGACCGTCCCACAAGTCTTTGGTCAGCAGGTGGATGAAACCGGCTTCTTCGTACACCGCACGTTGGTTGAACGGATCGGGGCCCAAGAACCCGTCGATGTTGCCCGCACGCAAGTTGGCCACCATTTCGGCAGGAGGCACCACACGGATTTGCACATCCGTGTCGGGGTTCAAGCCCGCTTCTGCCAAGTAATAGCGCAACAGCAGGTTGTGCATGGAGTAGTCAAACGGCACTGCCAGTTTGAAGCCTTTCCAATTCTTGGGGTCGCGGTTGTTTTTGTGTTTGAGCGCGAGGGTGATGGCTTGACCGTTCACGTTTTGAATCGTCGCCACGTTCATCGGTGTGGCGTTGGAACCCAGCCCCATGCTGATGGCCAATGGCATGGGCGACAAAAAGTGTGTGGCGTCAAACTCTTTGTTGAGCATCTTGTCGCGAATCAAGGCCCAGCCTGCTGTTTTGGTCACCTCAACGTTGAGGCCTTGTTGTTTATAAAAGCCCAAGGGGTGCGCCATGATGAGTGGCGTGGCGCAAGTGATTGGGATGAAACCAATTTTTAAATCACGTTTTTCCAAGGTGCCTTTGTCTTGCGCCATCGCTTGCAAGCTCGCCACGGGCAATACGCTGGCAATCGCCGCCATGGCTGTGGCATTGCCGACCGCACGCAAGAAGTTGCGGCGCACCGCATCCTGTGGAAACAGCGACTTGATCAGCGAGGCTTCGACAAACTCGTTGCTGTAGGCCTCAAACTCATCGGTCAGGCTGCGTTCTTTGAGCACTTGAATGGCTTGTTGCGCATTCAGCTCCTTCGTGTGTTCTGCCACCGAGTGGTTGCGGCCGCAGCCACACTTCATCAGCAACGGACGATCCGCGTCGTAGGGCGAGAAGAACTCATTCATGTCAGCACCTTGCAAAAGTAGTCATGTCTATGACATAGCAAGTGCTGGGCCAGTGCTGTGGCGCTTTAAGACGGCGTTTTTCGCGCCATGTTGGTGCTTTCAGGCGTGGTGCACGCGAATGGCGCGTGTCACTCACTCATTTGGTGTGTGCTGCTTTCTAAGTGGTGTGACAGCTGCGCCGTGATGTCGGTAAACAACGGCCGCAGGTGCGGCACCTTGTTGCAGCATTGGTCGCTGAGGTGCTGCAAGGCTTGGCAAATGGCTGTATTTTTTGGGCTGTCGTGGCGGGTGTCGCCATGGGCCAGCAGTTCGGCTAACAAGTGACCAAAGGCGCAAACTTCTAGCCGTTGTAGGGCGTGAGCGAGGTCGATGTGTGTGGGATCAAAGAAGCCTGTTGCACCAAAGTCGCCCAACAAAGCGTGCCCATCGGCGGTGCACAAGATGTTATGGGCATACAGATCGCCGTGGGTCAGTCCGCATTGGTGCAAGTGCCGTGCTGCCGAAGCCACACCGTGGGCCAAATGCAACAACGCAGGCAGTGTCACCCGTGTATCGGGCGCGTACACATCGCGGGTGCACGAGGCCAAGCTGGGGGCGCCGGCCAAGTTTTGAAACTGCCGAGCCACCAAGGGCATGGCCAAAGCTTGTTTGCCCTCGGGGTGATGGGTCACGGGCGCATGCACAGCGACCAAGTTGGGGTGGGTGCCCGCATGCAAGCTGGCGGCCATTTCGCTCAAGGGCAAGCCATCGCTGGTGAGGGCACCTTTGAACACCTTGACCGCAACCTGCGTTGCTGCTTGCGCTGCATGTGTTTCAGGCTGTTGCCAGTTTGCGCGGTAAATCAAGCCCGATGCGCCTTCGCCCAGCAACTCTTGAAGCTCTAAGTCGGTCCAATCGATGGCGCGTGCGGCGGCATTGGCCAGCGCCGAGGCTTCGAGGTCCGCGCACAACGGGTTACCCGCAAACGCGAGCCAGCTCAGGCGCGGCAGGTTCAGCAGCCACGCGGGTAATGCTGTGAATTGGTTGGCCGAGATGCGCAGCAACGCCAACTGGTGCAAATTCGCCATCGTGTCGGGCAAGTGGCTCAAACGGTTGCCAGCCAGCATGAGTTTTTGCAGATCGGTGCAGTGGCCCAGTTCAGCGGGCAAGGTGTCGATGTGGTTGTCCGTCAAGATCAGCCAGCGCAGACGCGGCGGCAGCGCCTGTGCAGACACATGGCGAATGCGGTTGGCTTTGAAGCCCACCATCGTGAGGTGTGGGCACTGGCCCAAGACTTCGGGCAATTCGGTGAACGGGTTGTCCGAACAAAAGATCACTTGCAACTTGTGCAAGCGCGGCAAGTCGTCGGGCAGGGCGGTGAGTTGGTTGCCTGACAAGTCCAAAATTTCCAGCGTGTCAGCCAGATCAAAAATTTCTGGCGGAAACGTTGTCAAGCCCTCTCGCAATTGCAGTCGGGTGATGCCTTGAAGTGCTCCGGCGCGGAGTTGAGCGAGGGTGTGCACGGCCAACGCTTCAAAGTGGCAGTGTCTTGATGGCCAAGCCGATGAAGGCGCACACGCCAATCACTTGCATCACGCTGCGTTTGTAGTGAAAGAGCGCCACGGCTGCACCCACGGCGATCAAGGCCGAGCGCCAGTCAAAGCCCATGCACAGCGGGTCCTGCCATTGGCAGCTGCTGAGCGTTTGCGCCTCTGCACTGCCAAAGCCTTGCGGCCACAGCAAGTGGTAGCCAAAGAACAGGGCCAAGTTCAGCACCACGCCCACCACGGCGGCGGTGATGGCGGTGAGGGGGGCGGTGAACTTGAGGTTGCGGTGCGTGCTCTCGATCAGCGGGCCACCCGCCAAAATGAAGATGAACGAGGGTAAAAAGGTGAACCACGTCACCAAACACGCGGCCAGTGCCCCAGCGGCAAACAAGTTGTCAGGCCCCAACAGCGCTTTGAGGTAGCCGCCCACAAACGCGACAAAGGCCACCACCATGATCAGCGGGCCGGGCGTGGTTTCGCCCAAAGCCAAGCCGTCCATCATGTGGGTGGGCGTGACCCAGCCAAAGCGATCCACCGCGCCTTGGTACACATAGGGCAACACGGCGTAGGCGCCGCCAAAGGTCAGCAAGGCCGCTTTGGTGAAAAACCAGCCCATTTGGGTGAAGGTGTGGCCCCAGCCAAACACGGCATACAACACGCCCATGGGCACGCTCCACAACACCGCACCTGCCACCAGCACTTGCATCAAGCCCGCCCAGCTGAAGTGCGCGTGGTCGGGCGTGGGGGTGTGGTCGTCAATCAGCGCAGGGCCAGACGATGTTTGGCTCGCCCCATGACCACCACCGATTTCAAAGGTGTGGGGCGACCAACGGCCACCCACATATCCCACGCACGCTGCGGCACCCACGATGAACGGAAACGGCACGTTGAGCGCAAAGATGGCCACAAACGATGCCGCTGCGATGGCCCACAACACCTGGTTTTTCAAGGCTTTAGAGCCAATGCGATGCGCCGCCTGCACCACGATGGCGGTGATCGCAGGCTTGATGCCATAAAACAAACCCGCCACCACGCTCACCTCGCCAAACGCGATGTAAACCCAAGACAGCGCGATCAAGATGAACAACGAGGGCAACACAAACAAAGCGCCCGCCACCACGCCACCCCATCGCTTGTGCATGAGCCAGCCGATGTAGGTCACCAGCTGCTGCGCTTCGGGGCCCGGCAGCACCATGCAGTAGTTCAGGGCGTGGAGAAAGCGGCGTTCAGAAATCCAGCGGCGTCGCTCCACCAGCTCTTGGTGCATGATGGAAATCTGCCCCGCAGGTCCCCCAAAGCTGATGAAACCCAGCTTGAGCCAAAACCAAAAGGCTTGGGCCAAGCTCACGGGGGGCGGGGGCGATGTCGGGGTGGGGGTCATTGTTCAGCCTTGGGTTTGAACCGAGCCGCCTCTAAAAACTTGGCCAATCTGGCTTCAACGGGCAGGGGTTCACCGTGCCATTGTGCAGCCAGCAACTCGCCGCACAGCAACGCCAGTGTCAAGCCGCGCGAGCCCATGGCTGTGTTGAGGTACAGGCCCTCGGGTGCGTTGTGAACACGTCCGGTCATGGGCAGTCGGTCATGCACGCCGCAGCGCACACCGGCCCAGCCGCGCACGCGTGCGGCATCGCTGCCGACCGTGGCAAACAAGGGCGCGAGCGTGGCGGCCGTGTCGGGGTGAAGGGCTTGCAGGCGTGCGAAGTTGTCGGCGTGGTCGCTGTCTGACAACAACGCTTCGGTTTGCAGGCGGTCGTAGGTGGAGCCGACAAACCACGCGGGGCCCTCTTCGGTGGGCACGCTGTGCACAAACGCGCCATTGCCGTTCACGGGCGTGGCTGGCCATGGCGTGCCCTTGGGGAAATCAGCCATCAGTCCCCACGAGATTTGGCCGCGCAAGGGGTTGATGCGTGGGCTGCTGCCGTCTGTGGTGGCGGTGGCCACCAAGGCCGCAGAACCCGGGCCTGCGGCGACGACCACGCGGCTAGCCTGCGCCAACACGTTGCCTGCTTGCAGCACTTGCCATGATGCGGCGTTTGGGGTGGTGTTGCCGATCGCCGTGCCATCGGGATGGCTTGTGACGTGCTTCAAGGCATCGGGTTTGGCGTGGCCTTGCCATCGGATGTTGGGGTGGTCGAGCAGCGCGCGCACCAGTTGGGCAGGCCGCAGCCAAGCGCCTTTGGCGTGCCAATAGGCATCGTCAGGCGCGGGGGGCGGCGCTTTGTGGGTCCAGTCTTGGGCCACCTCGGCGTGTTCATTCAGCCAACTCAAAGGCACGCCGCCGCGCCGAGTTTTGCCGGGCAAACGGCGCTCGAGCACGCCTGTGGGCGACCAGTCGGTGCCTTCGGTCAACCACGTTTGCAAGGTGTGGCGCATCAAGCGCACGCCAGCACGGGTGAGGCGCGAAACCGCGCTGTCGTCGTGGGAGGTGTGGGGCGCAATCACGCCCACCGGCAAGCCTGAGGCGCCTGCGGCGGGTGCGTGGCCGGCATCGAGCACGGTCACTTGCCAGCCACGTTCGGCCAAGGCGCGTGCGGTGCCTGCGCCCGAAATGCCCGAGCCAATGAGGGTGACAGTGCGGTCGGTTTCAGGGCCTAAATTGGCAGGGGGCAAGCAAGGCCCCGTGGGGTGCTGGCGCAGCAGTTCGGCAAACTCCGGCGAATCGCCGATGCACAGCGTGAGCGTGACGTGGCCTTGTGCAAAGCGCAGTCGGTGCATGCCCGGCAGCAAGCCCCAGCATTGGTCAGCCACTTGTTGTGCCAGGCCCATTGGGTCGGCAACTGCTGCGCGACACGCTGTATGAACTGATTCAGCCGTGTGGCAGTGCGCCAACACATGCAAATGCCGAGGACGCTGCGGGTCCAGTGTCCATGCGTGCCAAGTGGCTAAAAAAGCGGGGAGGTCTAGGTGGGCTTGCGCCACGCACCAGCTGGCGTGGCCTTGCCAAGCGTGGGCGTGCGAAGCTTGTGGCAGCGAGGGCGTCACGCCCAATCAGGCGCTGGGGGGGACGTAGCCTTGCACGGCGTCAGCGCCGTCGCCGAAGAAATGGTTTTCCATTTGGCGCTTGAGGTAGTCGCGGGCACGTTGGTCGGCCAAGTTCAGGCGGTTTTCGTTCACCAACATGGTTTGCTGCTTCATCCATTCGGCCCAAGCTTGTTTGCTGACCGATTGCCACAGGCGTTTGCCCAGCTCGCCTGGATAAGGCGGGAAGTCGAGGCCTTCAGCTTCGGTGCCGAGTTTGATGCATTGAACAGTGCGTGCCATGGTGATTTTTCTTTAAATAAACGTTGCAATTGGGGACGGACTGTAGCAATTTTTCAGTGCCCGTTTGACGGGCAGGGGCTCACAGCACGTTGAAATGGTGGGTGCCGTCGCGGCCCAGTTGTTCCACCAAGCCAAACTCCCAGTCCAAATAGCCTTGCATGGCGGCCACGGGGTTGTCGGTGCCCTCGTACGGACGGCGGTAGCGGTCAATGCGCTCGGCGCCGAGTTGGTGTTCGCCGGTTTGCAGTTTGTTGCCCGAGTACTCCCACGCTTGGTTGCCGCCTTGCAGCAGCAGCACTTCGACTTCGGGCTTGAGCAAGGCTTTGATATCAGCCACGGCATAGCGGCTCAGGCTGCCGTTGGTGCAGGTCAGCACATAGCGGTTGCCTTTGTAGGCGCGCTTCAAACTTTCTGCCAATTGCGAGCGCAGTGCCCACCACGCGCTGTGGATATGGCCTTTGACAAATTGGGCGCTGGGGCTGAAGTCCAACACGATGGTGTGGCTGTTGCGGTCGGCCAGCCATTCTTTGAGTTGTGCGGGTGTGGCGTAAGGTGCCGACGCCACAGGCTCGGGCAATGGGTGTTTGGCGATGCGGTTGTTGAAATCAGCGGGTGTCGCGCCTTGCAGCACCGCCACGTCCCAGCCCATTTGGGCCAGCCAAGAGGCCGACATGTTGGCGCGAACACCGTCGGTGTCGCAGAGCACCAAGCGTGCGCCGCGCACGGCGGCTTGGTGGTCGGTTTCTTGGACCAATTGGCCACCGGGTGCGCTGCGTGCGCCAGGAATGTGTCCTGCCGAGAATTCTTCGGGCGTGCGCACGTCAAACAAGTACGTGGTGCGTGTGGCGTCGGCCAGCCAAGCGCGTACCTCGTCCAATGACACGCGTTTGACGCCTGCACGGATGGCCACCGATTGAGCAATGGCGGCTGATTTTTGGCGGTTTTCTTCGCTCACCTCAGGAAAGCGTTGGTTGGCGCCTTTGATGAGTTCTTGGCCCGCCAGCGTCCAGCCGATGGTGCCGTTGCGCAGGGCCGTGACGGGGTTGGGAATGCCCGCGTTGATCAGCGACTGTGTGCCAATGATGCTGCGGGTACGGCCCGCGCAGTTGACCACGATGCGTGTGGCCGGATTGGGGGCCAGCGTGCGCGCACGCAGCACCAGTTCGGCGCCCGGCACGCTGATGCCGGTGGGGATGCTCATGGTTTGGTACTCGTCAAAACGACGTGCGTCCATGACCACCAAATCGGCGTTGGCATCGATCAAGGCCTTGACTTGCTGGGCCGACAACGACGGCGTGTGGCGCTTGGACTCAACCAACTCGCCAAACGATTTGCTGGGCACGTTGACATCGCGAAACAGTTCACCGCCCGCGTTGTGCCAGCCTTGCAGGCCACCGGCCAGCAGCGTGACGTGGGTGTACCCCAAGCGGCGCAGCATGCGGGCGGCAGGCAGCGCCAAGTCGTCGCCTGTGGGCGAGTCGCCGTAGACCACGATGGTGGTGTTGCGTCGCGGAATGCGCGCCCATGCCTCCAGCTCAATGCGGCCCAAGGGCATGTTGGCGGCAAACAGGGGGTGGGCTTGCGCGAACGGGTCTTCCTCGCGCACGTCCAAAATAGCAATTTCGTCACGGTTCAGCAGCGTTTGGCGAATGTCGGCGAAGGTGCGTTCCGCAAACTCGGGGGTCACCGTCTCTGCTTCTTCAATTTCGCTGCGTGTCGCGTTGCTGTAGCCTGAGATGAACGTCTTTTCTGTGCCGTCTTCCAAAAACACATGGCGGCTGACTTTGCCAATGTTGGCGCCGTACACATGAATGCTGATGGAGGGCTGGTCAGCCAAGGCGTTCCACACGCGGTGCACATCGCCAATCGTGGGTGACACGGCTTCAACGTGCCCCGCTTCGATGCGCGTTTGTGGACCGCTGGCCACCCAATGGCCTTGCTCGTTTTTGGCAAAAGGTTGCGCCAACTCGGCACCACGCAAGACACCCACCAAGCCCCACACCGTGTGGTCATGGATGGGCGTCGATTGGCCGGGGCCCCACACAAAACTCACCACCGAAAAACGGTCTTGTGGATCGGCATACAACAGGTACTGTTGGTAGCGTTCGGGGCTGGGTTGGGCAAAGGCGTCGGGAAGCCAATCGTCTTTTTTGAGCAAATCTTCGAGCAGCGCTTGGCCGTGCTTCAAGCGCGTAGGTTCATCCGTGTGCATCGCAAGCAGCGCATTCAACTGCGTGACGAAGTACTGCAAATCGGGTATTTGTGCGAGAGAGGGCAAGCTGAGCGTCATGGGGTAATTGTTTCACAGCGACAATGTGAAACTTGTCATTGAGGAGTTGTGAATGACCTTAGAACTTTTGAATCAGCCCCGTCGTGTGTGGTGGTTGATGTTTGCCACCTGCGTGGGGTTGCTCTCATTTGGCTTGTATTTGCAACACGTCGTGGGCTTAGAGCCTTGCCCCATGTGCATCGTGCAACGTTACGCCATGATTCTGGTCGGTTTGCTGGCGCTTTTGGGCGCTTGCTTGTCGGGACGCAAAACCAGTTTGATCGTCGGCAGTTGGCTGGTGGTGTTGTCGGCCGGAGGCGCTTATGTGGCGGCGCGTCAAAGTTGGTTGCAGTGGTACCCGCCCGAGGTGGTGTCGTGCGGCCGAGACTTCTACGGCATGATCGAAACCTTTCCGCTCAAGCGCGCCATTCCCATGATCTTCAAAGGCGGCGGCGACTGCGCCAAGGTGGACTGGACCTTCTTGGGGGGCTCGATTGCCAATTGGTCGTTTGTGGCCTTCACCGGCATGGCCTTGCTGGCGCTGCTGACCACTTGGCGAGCCTTGCGGGCCGAGCCTGATGTTGGCGATGACGGCGTGTCAGACGCCAGCGGTGACATCAGCGCAGAGGCTGACGCCGACGACAAAAAAGACGATGTGCCTTTTATAGGTGCTTGACCAGCACCAAGCTCTTGCGGTCCCAGTTGTACTTGCGCTTGCGCGCTTCGGGCAACCACTCGGGATCGACCTGCACAAAACCGCGCTTCAAGAACCAATGCTTGGTGCGCGTGGTCAACACAAACAAACTCTTGAGTCCTTTGTTGCGCGTGCGTTGTTCGATGCGCTTCAAGATCTTTTCACCGTCCCCTTGGCCTTGCGACTGGGGTGACACGGTGAGTGCCGCCATTTCGGCCGTTTTGGCTTCGGGGTAGGGGTACAGGGCGGCGCAGGCGAAGATCACGCCGTCGTGCTCGATGACGGTGTATTGGCCCACATCGCGCTCAATCTCGTTGCGGTCGCGCTTGACCAAGGTGCCGTCTTTCTCAAACGGCTCAATCAGCTGCAAGATGCCGCCCACGTCTTCGTGTGTGGCTTCGCGCAATTCTTCGAGTTTCTCGTCCACCACCATGGTGCCGATGCCGTCGTGCATGTACACCTCCAGCAGCAGCGCGCCATCCACCGCAAACGGCAAGATGTGGCTACGCTCCACGCCCGTCTCGCAGGCTTTGACGCAATGCTGCAGGTAAAAGGCAATGTCTGAGGGGTTGGAAGTGGCGGGCAGGGTGGCTAGCAGCTTTTTGGCGGCGTCCAGTGGCAGCTCGGTGTCGATGGGGTTGTCTTCGCTCGCAGGTTCTGCGGGGTGGATGCGAATGCCCGGCGTCTCGGTGACAAAAATCAGTTTGTCGGCTTGCAAGGCGGTGGCGACTGAGGTGGCCACTTCTTCCATGGTCAAGTTGAACGCTTCGCCGGTGGGTGAGAAGCCAAACGGCGAGAGCAACACCATCGAGCCCGCCGCAAGCGTTTGCGTGATGCCCGCCACGTCCACCTTGCGCACCAGCCCAGAGTGCTGGAAGTCCACGCCGTCCAAAATGCCCACGGGGCGCGCGGTGATGAAGTTGCCCGAAATCACCCGCACGGTGGCGCCTGCCATGGGTGTGTTGGGCAGGGCTTGGCTGAACGCGGCTTCAATTTCATAGCGCAGTTGGCCCGCGGCTTCTTGCGCGCAGTCGAGCGACACGCTGTCGGTGATGCGCATGCCGTGCGAGTACTGCGGCACATGGCCTTTGGCAGCCAGCTGTTCGTTCACCTGCGGGCGAAAGCCGTGTACCAGCACAATGCGCACGCCCATGCTTTGAATGAGCGCCAAGTCTTGCGCCAAGTTCGGCAGCTTGCCAGCGGCAATCGCTTCGCCAGCAATGCCCACCACAAACGTCTTGCCACGGTGCATGTGGATGTAGGGCGCCACGGAGCGAAACCAAGGTACAAATGTGAAATCGAAAACAGCGGACATGGCGTGTGGGGGTAAAGAGGATGCCAGCTGGGTCGGGCTGGGATAATTGCGGATTGTCACCCAAGTTATCGCCTGTTTTGTCTAACCCCTCAAAGCCGAATTCACCGCCAAATTCACTGCCGCACTCTCCCCAGTCACCTTTGACGCCTGTGGCCCAGCCCGTCCGCGTGCCTCAGCCGTTGAAGATTGAGTTTCCGGAGGGCTTGCCCGTCTCTGCGCGGCGCGACGAAATCATGGCAGCCATGCAGGCGCACCAAGTCATCATCGTGTGTGGCGAAACGGGTTCGGGCAAGACCACGCAGCTTCCCAAGATGGCGCTGATGCTGGGGCGCGGGCAGGGCCGCGAGTTGGGCCCTCATCCCAAGCCCGGCCAGCGCAAACAAATCATTGGCCACACGCAGCCACGCCGCATTGCCGCGAGCTCGGTGGCCAAGCGCATTGCCGAAGAGCTCAACACCCCCTTGGGCGATGTGGTGGGTTTCAAGGTGCGCTTTCAAGACCGGTTGAGCAAAGACGCCTCGGTCAAGCTGATGACCGACGGTATTTTGCTGGCCGAAACCCAAAACGACCCGCTGCTCAAAGCCTATGACACCATCATCATTGACGAGGCGCACGAGCGCAGCCTGAACATCGACTTTTTGCTGGGTTACTTGCGCGAAATCTTGCCGCGCAGACCTGATTTAAAAATCATCGTCACCTCAGCCACGATTGATGCTGATCGGTTTGCCCAACACTTCGCATCAAGCAAAGGCCCAGCGCCGGTGTTGATGGTCTCGGGCCGCACCTTCCCCGTGGAGATGCGTTACCGCCCCTTCGAAGAAAGCCGCGACTACGACCTCAACAACGCCATTTCTGACGGCGTGGACGAACTGTGGAGCAACCCCTCGCAGCAGGGCGACATCTTGGTGTTCTTGCCCGGCGAGCGCGAAATTCGCGAGGCGGCTGACCACCTGCGTGCCCACTTGAGCCACTCCCCCGTGATGCGCAGCGCGGAAGTGCTGCCCCTGTTTGCGCGGCTCTCTAGTGCTGAGCAAGACCGCGTGTTTGACACCCGCGGCGGGCGCCGCATCGTGCTGGCCACCAACGTGGCCGAAACCTCGCTCACCGTGCCCGGCATTCGCTACGTGATTGACGCAGGCAGCGCCCGTGTCAAGCGCTACAGCTGGCGCAGCAAGGTGGAGCAGTTGATGGTCGAGCCCATCAGCCAAGCGGCCGCCAACCAGCGCGCAGGCCGTTGCGGCCGTGTGGCCAACGGCATTTGCATTCGCTTGTACGACGAGGTGGATTTCAACGGACGCTCGCGTTTCACCGACCCCGAAATTTTGCGTTCATCGCTGGCCGGTGTGATCTTGCGCATGAAGGCGCTGCACTTGGGCAACGTGGAGCAGTTCCCGTTCTTGGAGGCCCCGCGACCCAAAGCCATCGCTGACGGTTATCAGTTGCTGAGCGAACTCGGTGCAGTGGACGACGACAACGAACTCACGCCCATGGGCCGTGAGTTGTCCAAATTGCCTCTCGACCCCCGCGTGGGCCGCATGATTTTGGAAGCGCGTGACCGCAACGCCTTGGACGAAGTGCTGGTCATCGCCTCGGCCCTCAGCGTGCAAGACGTGCGCGACCGCCCGATGGAAGCGCAAGCCGCTGCCGACCAAGCCCACGCCAAGTTTGACGACGACCGCAGCGAATTCAGCGGCTACCTGAATCTGTGGAAATGGCTAGAGAACTCGCGCGGTGGCAAGCCCCATGTGCCTGGGAGCGTGAAGCACCAGCTGGCCGTGAAGCAGCCTCAGAGCCAACAAGGCGCGGTCAAAGTGGGCGCCACAGGCGTACCCACTGAGCACAAGCTGAGCAACCGGCAATACGAAGCGCTGTTGCGCCAAAACTTCATCAACGTGCGCCGCGTGCGCGAATGGCGCGACACCCACACCCAGCTGTTGACGGTGGTGACCGAGCACAAATGGCGTTTGAACACCTTGCCCGCCAGCTACGAGCAATTGCATTTGTCGATGTTGGCGGGTTTGTTGGGCAACGTGGGTTGCAAGCTCGAACCCGCTGCGGGGCAAACCAGCAGCAACGAATATCTGGGCGCGCGCAGCATCAAGTTTTACCCACACCCCGGCGCGCACTTGCGCAAGAAGCCTGGGCGCTGGGTGGTGGTGGCCGAGTTGGTCGAAACCACGCGCCTGTTTGGCCGCGGCATTGCGGCCATTGAGCCGCAATGGCTGGAGCAAGTGGGCAGCCATTTGCTGAAAAAGCAATTGCTCGATCCGCATTGGGAAAAGAAGGCGGGCGAAGTCAAAGCGCTGGAACGCGCCACGTTGTATGGCTTGGTGGTCTACAACGGCCGCCGCGTGAGCTACAGCAAAGTCGACTTGGCGGGTGCGCGCGAAATCTTCATTCGCGAGGCCTTGGTGGCGGGCGAGCTGGACACCAAACTGTCGTTCTTGGCTGCCAATCAAAAGCTGATTGCGCAAGTGGAAGAGCTGGAACACAAGTCGCGCCGTCAAGACGTGTTGGTCGACGACGCGTTGATTTACGCGTTTTACGACCAACAACTGCCCGCCGAGGTGTGCGGCTTGGTGACGTTGGAGAGTTGGTACCGCGAAGAGGTGAAACGCCAACCCAAATTGCTGCACCTCACCCGCGACGAGTTGATGCGGCACCAAGCCGCGGGCATCACCACGCAGGCGTTTCCCAAAACGCTGCGCCTAGGCGGTGTGGACTGCGCGGCCGACTATTTGCACGAACCCGGCGATGCCAAAGATGGCCTGACCGTGACCGTGCCCCTGTTTGTGCTGAACCAAGTCAGCGAAGAGCGCGCCGAGTGGCTGGTGCCTGGCATGCTGAATCAAAAAATTCATGCCTTGCTCAAAACCTTGCACCAACGGCCTCGCTCGCGCTTGGTGCCTTTGCCGGAGAGCGCCGCCCGCTTCACTGAGACCTTGTCGACAGACGTGGCGTTTGGCGCTGGCCCTTTGGTGGATGCTTTGCTCAAGCTGGTGCGCGATGCCACGCAAGTGGACGTGAAGCGCGCCGACTTCAAACTCGACATGCTGGCGCCGCACCTGTTCATGAACTTTCGGGTGGTGGACGAGCACGGGCGGCAAATGGGCCATGGCCGCAACTTGGGCGCGTTGAAAGCCGAGTTGGGCAGCCAAGCGCGTGGCGCGTTTCAGGCGCTGGCGGCGCTGAAAGGCGTGGGCACCTTGTCGGTGGCGTCTGACGCGACGGCTGCGGGTCAAGGCGCGGCGGCTTCGCCAAGCGCGTCGGGGCAGGGCGCTGCTGAGTCGGTGCGTGGCACGGCGAACGCCTTGCGCGGTGGGGCTGGCGCATCAGGCGCGGGCAAAAAGGCAAGCCCTGCCGAGCAGCGTTACACCACATGGAGTTTTGGCGAGTTGCCCGAGCTGATGGAAATCACCAAAGGCAACCAAACCCTCATTGGCTTTCCGGCCTTGGTGGATGTGGGCGACGCCGTGTGCATCGAGGTGTTTGACGAGCCTGAAGTGGCCGCCACTAAGCACCGCGCGGGCCTGCGCCGTTTGTTTGCCATGCAGATCAAAGACGCGCTCAAGTACCTTGAGAAAAACTTGCCGGACCTGCAAAAAATGGCGGTGGCTTATATGAGCTTGGGAACAAGCGACGAGCTCAAGCAGCAAATATTGGATGTCGCTTTGGACCGCGCTTTCTTGCTCGACCCACTCCCAACCAGCGAGGCCGAATTCAAACGCCGCCTCGAAGAAGGCCGTGGCCGACTGACGCTGATCGCCAACGAAATAGCCCGCTTGGCCAGCACCGTGCTGACCGAGTTTGCAGCGGCCAGTCGCAAAGTGAAAGACACCAAAATCAGCCCTGACAGCGTGGCCGATGCCGCACAACAGTTGCAGCGCTTGGTAGGCAAACGCTTCATCGCCGACACGCCCTACACACAGCTGCAGCACTTTGCGCGTTACCTCAAAGCCGTGGTGCTGCGCCTAGACAAACTGCGCGCCGATGCCGCACGCGACGCGGCCAAACTGGCCGAGCTCAAACCGCTGGACCAAAAATATTGGCGCTTGGTGGCCGAGCGCAAAGGCGTGACCGATGCGCGCATGCAAGAGTTCAGATGGCTACTGGAAGAGCTGCGCGTGAGCTTCTTCGCGCAAGAACTGCGCACGCCCCAGCCGGTGAGTGTGAAGCGGTTGGAGAAGGCTTGGGGGCAGTTGAGTTATTGAGGGTCTGTGGCACTTATCCATCTCCATTAATTGCCACTCTCACTCGAACTCACTGCCATCGCCTTCGCGTTTTGCAGGCGCGTCTCTTCCACCAAAAAATCAAGAAACACCCGTGTGCGTTGCGGAATAAATTTTCGGCTGGGCAGTGCCGCATACATCATCAAGCGTCCCGTGATCCAAGGTGCCAGCACACGCACCAGTTCGCCTCGGCTCAGGTAAGGCGCCACGATGTCCATGGCGACCGAGGTGATGCCCGTTCCGTCCAGTGTGGCGCGCAGCAGACTGTCGGTGTGGTTGGCGATCAGCACGGGTTGAATGTCGATGTCTAGCGGTTGGGTGGGGTTTTCGGGGCACCACATGCGCCAAAGGCGAGATCTGCTGTTTGGCATTTTTTGGGCCAAGCATTCATGCTGAACCAGATCTTCGGGGCGTTGTGGTGTCCCTTGGCGCTTGAGGTAGGCAGGGGAGGCCACCAAGATGGCTTCCGACTCAATCACTTTGCGCGCCACCACGTCGGCATCAAAGCTGTCATCGGTGCCGAGTAAGGTGATGTCAAAGTCCTCAATCGGTGGTTCACGCATCGACGCGACTTCCAGTTCGATGAAAATTTTGGGATGGCGTTTACGAAACTCTGCCACCAGCGGTGCGATGACATAACTCGCCAGCACGGGGGGCGCGTGCAGACGCAGCAGCCCCGCCAATTCGGTGGTTTGAGAGTGAGCCACGGCGTCAGCCTCATCAATGTCTTGCAGGATGTTGCGCACGCGGCTGAGGTATTGCAGGCCCGCATCGGTCAGCGACAGACGGCGCGTGGAACGCTGCAACAAGCGTGTGCCCAGATGCTCTTCTAGGTCAGCCACCAGACGCGTCACCACGGGGGGCGACATGTCCAGCGCGCGCGCTGCGGCAGAAAAGCTGCCTTCATTCGCGACGCGTTCGAACACGCGCATCGACAGCAAACGGTCCATCAAAAGCTCCAAACCCAAATTTCAAGGGTTTGATTATTTCTGATTTAGGAATGAGGGTGTGTTTATTTTGCTATTTTTCTATTGAATTAGAAATTTTAAAGTTCACCCATCGATGCAGCGCTTCCAACCAAAGCCTCACCGACCTGGCCATCCGCCAAGTCATTCCGACAGGCAGGCCATTCTTTTAACTTGAAGGAAACCTGATCATGAACCGTTCTTACCTCTCCGCCATCGCCCTTACCGTGGCTGCACTCGCTGCCGGTCAAGCCATCGCTGCCGATGCCACTGTGGGTAAAACCCGTGCGCAAGTGAACGCTGAATTGGCCGAAGCGATTCGCACGGGCGACATCGTTGCCAACAGCGAAACCGGTCAAAAGGCCAACGAATTGAACCCCGGCCTGTACCCTGCCAAGCCTGTCGTTCAAGGCAACACCCGCGCCCAAGTGAAAGCCGAGTTGGCTGAGGCGATTCGCACAGGCAACTTCGTGGCCAACAGCGAAACGGGCCAAAAAGCCAACGAATTGACGCCCGGTTTGTACCCCGCCAAGCCTGCCACTCAAGGCGTAACCCGTCAGCAAGTGAAGGCTGAGTTGATGGAAGCCATTCGCACGGGCGACATCATTGCCGATGGCGAAGCGGGCAAAAAACTCAACGAGATGTACCCACAGCGTTACAACCGCGTCAACTGAGGCGCCTTGTAAACCAACACTTTCAGCGAGCGTTCGTCCGACACATCCGCAAACACAGCGGGGTTGGCGACGCGCTGAACGTAGTGCAACTCAGGTGCCAGTTCTTGCATTTGATCTTGCAAGAACGCCAAGCCCAACTCGGGGGCGTTGAGGCACAGAAGCGCATGGCCATCAGGGGCCAGCAGTTCAGGCAAACGACGCATCAAACGGGCGTAGTCTTTGGTGGCCACGAAGCTGCCTTTTTGGTAGCTGGGTGGGTCCACGATGATCAGCCCATACGGGCCGCCACGGGTGATTTTTCCCCAAGTCTTGAAGATGTCGTGACCCAAGAAGCTGGCACCTGTGGTGAGGCCATTGAGTTGGTGGTTTTGCTGGCCAATGGCTAAGGCGCCTTGGCTCATGTCCAAGTTCATCACGCTTTTGGCACCGGCTTGCAGCGCCACGACCGAGAAGGCGCTGGTGTATGCAAACAGGTTGAGGACTTTGAGTTTGGGGTGTGCAGCCACATGGTCGCGCACCCATTGGCGCCCTTGCGCCATGTCCAGAAATAAGCCGTGGTTTTGGCCCTTGAGCACATGCACCCGAAAGCGAGCGCCTTGCTCGGTGACCACATGGGGTTCGGGCACGCTGCCCGTCATGAGGCGCGTTTCGGCTTGGCTGTCGTGTCGGCATTGAAACACCCAGTTCAGAGGCTGATCAGGGGCGAGTTGCTGCCAGCGTGCCGTCAAAGCGTCATGCACAGCGGCTAATTCGGCTTCACTGGCGGGCTGAAAGCTGGTCAGTACAAAGACGGGTGGAAAGGCGTCGAGTGCCCAATGTTCGCAGCCTGGGTACAAGCCGCCCCGACCGTGAAATACCCGTTGGGCATCGGTGGGCAGGGCCATCGTGGCGATGGCGTTGAGCAAGGCTTGCATGTGTTTTTTAATCTCGCATGGGCCCTGTTTGGGCCAGTAAGTACAACGCTTCCCACAAAGCCGTGGGCTGTTTTTTGTTGTTTTTGAGGGTGCTTGGCACGACGTAGCGGTGACCGGCAGGCAACAAGTGCAACTGCAAACCCAGCATTTCTAGTTTTTCTTCTGAACTGATGAGGTCGAAGTTGCTCTGCATTTTGCGAGGGTCGACCAAGGTGACGGCACCGCGTCCGACCACTTCGATGGATTGCCCACGCTCGATGACCAGCGCGGTGTCTTCGTCAATGCCCACACCCAACAAATCGGGGCGTTGTGCCAAGGCGGAGAGCAAGCGGCTCAGGCGTTGTCGTTGCGAAAAATGTTGGTCAATGATGGCGTTGGCGATGAAGCCCAAACCAATGTCCATTTGCACCAAGTCTTTTTCGGGGTTGGGCTTCACGCTGCCTTGGGCCAGCATTTGCCGTGACATCACGGCCGCGCCCGCGCTGGTGCCCGCAATGCATGCCCCCTTGAGGTGAAAGGCGCGGTGCATGGCTTTTGCTGCGGGCGACTCCCACAGGCATTCCATCAGTCGGTTTTGGTCGCCGCCGGTCATGAAGATCCCATCGGCCTCGGCGAGCTGTCGAATCACTTCGGGGTTGGATGCATCGTCGCGGGTGAGCAAGGGCACCAACTCGCAATCGGTGGCACCAAGGTCTGCGAACACGGCTTGGTAGCTGGCCCACGATACATCAGGAAATCCGCTGGCTGCTGTGATGAATTTGATGCGTGCGTTTTTGCCCCCGCTGAGGCTGAGGAATCTCCGAAGGATGACGCGGTCTTGCTGGCGATCTTCCGCGCCGCCGATGATGACCAAGTGGCCATGACGGCTGGGTTGGGCGGCGCAAGAAATAGGCAGCAAGGCAGAGCCCAGCAGCAGGCTCAGCAGTTGGCGTCTGTTGTGCAGCAAGGTCACAGTCGTGCCAAACGGCCCAGTGCGAGTTTCAAGGTTTCGTCTTTCTTGGCAAAGCAAAAGCGCACCACCCGTTGGTCAAAGCCATCGGCATAAAACGCGGAGAGTGGGATGGCGGCCACGCCAATTTCGGTGGTCAGCCATTTGCAGAAGTCGGCTTCGCTCAAGTCTTTTTCAGGCACGGCCAGTTTGTCGATGCGCACGCACTGAAAGTAGCTGCCTTGGCCCGGCAACAGCTCAAACTTGGTGTTGGCCAAACCGGCGCGGAACAGGTCGCGCTTGGCGCTGTAAAAGGCAGGAAGTTGTAAATAGGGTTGCGGGTCTTTGAGGTAGTTGGCCAAGCCATATTGCACCGGCGTGTTGACGGTGAACACGTTGAATTGGTGCACCTTGCGGAACTCGGCGCTGTACGCCGCAGGGGCGGCCACGTAGCCAATTTTCCAGCCCGTGACGTGGAAGGTTTTGCCAAAGCTCGACACGATGAAGGCGCGGTCGGCCAAGCCTGGGAAGCTCGAGGCACTGAGGTGCTGCATGGGCGCGTAGACCATGTGCTCGTACACCTCGTCGCTGATAAGCACGATGTTGGTGGGGGCCAATAGCTCTTGCAGCTTGAGCATTTCTTCGCGCGTCCACACCATGGCGCTGGGGTTGTGTGGGCTGTTGACGATGATGGCGCGGGTCTTGGACGTGATGGCTGCGGCGATCTTGTCAAAGTCGGGGCGGAAGGTGCCAGGGGTGAGCGGCACACGCACGGCCACGCCGCCAGCCATGTCGATGTTGGGGATGTAGCTGTCGTAGCAGGGCTCCAACACGATCACCTCGTCACCCGCGCGCACGATGGCCAAGATGATGCTGAGGATGGCTTGGGTAGCGCCTGCGGTGATGGTGATCTCGGTGGTGGGGTCGTAGCGGTGTTGGTACAGCGATTCGATCTTGTCGGCCACGGCTTCGCGCAGCACAGCCACGCCAGTCATGGGCGGGTATTGGTTCAAGCCGTGGGTCATGGCGTCGTTGACGCATGCCACGAGCTTGTGGTCGCAGTCAAAGTCGGGAAAGCCTTGGCCGAGGTTGACGGCATTTTTTTCGGTGGCGAGCGCCGACATCACGGTGAAGATGGTGGTGCCGATTTTGGGGAATTTGGTGTCGAGGTGTGGTGTCGTCATGGTCGTTTACATGTCGTAGTCGTTGGCATGGCCTTCGAGGGCTTTGAGGATGAGGTTGCGGTCGAGGCGGTCGCTGAGCAGGGCGGCGAAGTCGTACACAAAGTTGCGGATGTAGGCGTTGCGCTTGAAGGCCACGCGGGCCACGTTTTTACCAAACAATTGGGCGCCGGGGCGGGCCACCAAATCGTCGTCCAAGCTTTCTTTGACGGCCATTTCGGCCACGATGCCCACGCCCAAACCCAGTCGCACGTAGGTCTTGATCACGTCAGAGTCGATGGCTTCGAGTGCGATGCGTGGCGTGAGTTGTTTGGCGGCAAACGCTTTGTCAATGCGGGTGCGGCCCGTGAAGGAGGGGTGGTAAGTGATGATGGGCTCGGCTGCCAAATCTTCCAGGGTGATGCGCACTTTGGCGGCCAGCGGGTGTGATTTGGGAATCACGAGCATGTGTTCCCACTCGTAGCAAGGCAAGGTGACGAGCTCGGGGTAGTCGGCCAACGACTCGGTGGCAATGCCAATTTCGGCCACTTCGTCCATCACCATTTGTGCCACTTGGCCGGGGGCACCTTGGTGCAAGCTGATGTTGACTTTGGGGTAGGCCTCGCGCAGTTGAGACACGGGCACGGGCAGCACATAACGCGCTTGGGTGTGGGTGGTGGCGATGGACAAGGTGCCGCTGTCTTGGGCGCTGAACTGCTCGCCGATGCGTTTCAAGTTGCCCACTTCGCGCAGGATGACTTCGATGCTGCGCAGCACATGCTGCCCGGGTTCGGTGACGCGTTTGAGGCGTTTGCCGTGGCGTGAAAAGATCTCGATGCCGAGTTCTTCTTCCAGCTCAATGATGGCTTTGGACACGCCCGGCTGCGAGGTGTGCAGTGACTTTGCCACCTCGGTCAAATTGAGGTTGCGCCGAACGGCTTCTTGGACGAAACGGAATTGGTGCAGGTTCATGCCAGTTTTCCTAGCGCAATGTCAGCCAGCAAATCTAGCAAAACTTCGCGCTCGCCGACGGCGGGTTGGCAGCTGATGTCGACCGAGGGGTGTGCCACGCGCAGCGCTTGCATGAGCGCGGGCAAGTCTTCGCGGGCGTGTCGGCCAACGCCTAAAAACATGGGCACCACATCCAAGCTGGTGGCTCCTTCGGTGACCAGTTGCTGCGCCACGGTGGGCAGGTCGGGGACGGTTAATTCGAGGTAGGCGCAGCGCACGACGGTGGACTCACCCTGTTGGGCCACGCGCTGTTCGATGCGCTGGGCCACCGCTTGAATGGGTTTGTGCCACAGCGGATCACGCGAACCGTGGGCAAACAAAATGATGGCGTGCATGGCAAAACCTTATTGACGCAGCACCAGCCAGCCAAAGGCCGCCAGTGATGCCATGGAGTAAAGCAAACCGGGCGCAGCAGCGGCAAACCACGGCGCCCAGCTGTTGATGTTGCCCACGTAACTGAACACGTTGTTGAGCAAGAAAAAGCTGATGCCCGCCAACACGCCACCAAACACATGGCTGGCAATGTTGCCACTGCGAAAGTGCAAGTAAGCGAAAGGCAGGGCCAGCACCACCATGACCAAACAGCTCAAGGGGTAGAACACTTTCTTCCAGAACTCAATCTCAAAGCGCTGAGTGCTTTGGCCGTTGGCGCTCAGGTGGCGAATGTATTGGAACAAGTCGATGGTGCCCATGCGATCGGGTTTGAGCAGCGCGACCGACACCATTTCAGACGTGATGCTGGTGGGCCAGTTCCAGCTGTCGCGGTAGCTGCGATTCAAAGTGCTGTTGGATTTGTCGCGCAGCAGTTCATCGCGTTCGACTTTGTGCAGCTCCCAAGCGTTGTCGTTGGCGATCAGGCCCACATCGGCTTTGGTCAGCGCCACCCATTGGCCTTCCGCGTTGAATTCAAAAATGCGAATGCCGCTGGGGTTGCCGTCGGGGGTGAGGGTGGTCACGTTGACGGCGTAGCTGCGCTCGGGTTGGCGCTCGCGCAGCCAAGCGCCTGTTTGCCCAACCGTGATTTGCCCCATGTAGCGTGACTTGAGCAGTTGCCCATAGCGGTCGCACAGCGGGGAAAGGTAGTCGCCCACGGCAAAGGTCAGCAGCACAAAGGCCAAACCGAGGCCCATCAAGTTGCGCAGCGCCAAGGTGGGGCCTAGACCGCTGGTACGCAAAATGGTGAATTCAGAGCTTTGGGCCAAGCGGGCCATCACAAAAATGGTGCCGATCAAGACCGAGATGGGCAGCAACTCATACAAATGGCTGGGCACCAAGAGCAACACGAAGGTGAGGGCGTGTTTGAGTTGGTATTGGCCGTTGTTTTTACCGACCGCTTGGAGTTCGTCCACAAAGTCGAAAAAGAAAAACAAGGCCAAAAAGCTGAGGGCCACAAAGCTCACCGCGATCAACACTTCGCCATAAATCAGGCGGCGCAAGGTTTTCATGCGGCGACCTCCGAGCGCTTGGCCGCGCCCAAGAGTTGGCGCCATGTCCAATTGTTATGACGCACGGTGAGCCAAAAAACGGCAGCGGCCAACATGCCACCGTGCAAGACCAACAAGAAGGGCAACAAAGGCATCTTGCCTGCAGAAATCCAGCTTTGGCCGAGGTTGATGAAGTTGTAATACACCACAAAAATGAACAACGCCAAAGCCAAGTTGCCGCCGCGTCCCACGCGAGGGTTGGCGCTGGTGATGGCCAGCGCGATCACCACAAAATTAATGGCCGCCAGCGCCAAGCCCAGACGCCATGCCAATTCGCCTTGGTTGTTCAAGGTCGGGTTTTGAATCAATTGCAGGGTGTGCGTGGCTTTGGCAGGAATGGTGGCGGAGGCTTTCACGTCTTTGCCAATGCGCACGCCATAGGTGCTGAATTCGCTGATTTTGAGGTCTGACTCGCCCAGCGTTTGCTCCACTCGCTGGCCGAGGTTCAAGATCAAGAAACGCTCGTCGTCTATCAAGGCGATCTCGCCGCCTTTGGAGGAGGTCATGGCTTGTTTGCCGTGGTCGATGGACGAAATGAACACGTTTTTGCCTTGCTTGTTTTCGACGCTGTCTTTGTCGATGAAAAACACACGCAAGCCGTTGGCAGATTCTTGAAATTGACCGGGCGAGACGCGCTCTAAGTCACCGCGTCGCTCAAAGCGCTCTTTGAGATCGCTGATTTGTTGGTTAGACCATGGCCAGACCAGCAGCACCAGCACCGCCACGCCCAAGAGCATGGGCCACGCAAAGCGCAGCATGGGCTTGAGAAAACCGCGCAAACCGCGACCACTGACCAGCCAAATCACCATTTCGCTGTCCAAATACATGCGCGACAAGGTGCCGACGGAGGCGATGAACAAGCTCATGGTCAGCACGGTGGGCAAGTGCCCCAGCATGGTGAAGCCCAGCACCAGACTCACTTCAGACGGATTGACGCTGCCCTGTGAGGCTTGGCCCAAGGTGCGAATCAGCATCATGGTCATCACGATGGTGACCAAGACAACGAGCGTGGCGCCGAAGCTGCGGGACAGCTCTTTGCGAATGGAGGAATGGAATAACATCAGAGCAGAAGAAAGACGCAATTATGAACTTTGAGCTCAAGACACTGGATGCCGCAGCCGCTGCGGGCCACAAAACCGATGCCCTGATTGTCCTGCTTTCCGCAGAGGCCAAATTGCCAGCAGGTACGCTGGCGAAATGGGTGGCCGACGCACGCAAAAGTGGCGATATCGATGCAACCCCGTCTAAATTACTGACTTTGTGGCACCCTGAAGGCATGCAGGCCACCCGCGTGGTCTTGGTGTCTACCGGCGATGGCCACGCGGTCCGTGTGCGTCAAGCCGTCACGGCGGCGATGGGCGCCTTGAAAGCCGCAGCGCCTAAGCACGTCACCGTGTGCTTGCCCGATGCCAATGCGCCCTGTTTGCAGGCTGCGGCACAAGCCGTGGCGGATGCCAGCTACACCTACACCGCCACCAAACCTTCGGCCAAAGCGGCTGCGTTGAAGCGCGTGGTCTTGGCGTTGCCCACGGCGGCCAAAACCAAAGCGGCCAAACCCGCGTTTGAGCAAGCCTGCGCCCAAGTGGCGGGTGTGGCCTTGGCCAAAGAGTGGGGCAACCGTCCTGCCAACCATGCCACGCCAACCCAGCT
This sequence comes from Limnohabitans sp., assembly GCF_031539175.1. Classification (GTDB taxonomy): domain Bacteria; phylum Pseudomonadota; class Gammaproteobacteria; order Burkholderiales; family Burkholderiaceae_C; genus Limnohabitans. Next base: position 42,103 of record NZ_JAVKLQ010000055.1, read on the forward strand.
GGGCAAGGTGGCGCAAGGTTTGGCCAAGCACAAGCGCATGAGCTGCAAGGTGTTGGGCCCGAAAGAGATCGAAGCTTTGGGCATGGGCTCATTTGCTGCGGTGGCGCGTGGTTCGCGCGAACCCATGCGTTTCATCGTGCTGCAGTACAACGGCGCGGCCAAAACAGTGGCCCCGACGGTGTTGGTGGGCAAGGGCATCACGTTTGACACAGGCGGTATTTCTCTCAAGCCCGGTGCGGGCATGGACGAGATGAAGTTCGACATGTGCGGCGCGGCCAGCGTGTTGGGCACCTTTGAGGCTTTGGGCCTCTTGCAGCCCAACATCAACGTGGTGGGCCTGATTCCTACCTGCGAAAACATGCCCGATGGCTTGGCGTTGAAGCCCGGCGATGTGGTGACCAGCATGAGCGGCCAAACCATCGAGGTGCTCAACACCGACGCCGAAGGTCGCTTGATTTTGTGCGATGCCTTGACCTATGCCACCCGCTTCAAACCCCGCGCAGTGATTGACATTGCCACGTTGACTGGCGCTTGCGTGATTTCTTTGGGCCATGTGCGCAGCGGTTTGTTCTCACCCTCAGACGAGTTGGCCCAAGCCCTGTCGGCAGCTGGCGAAGCCGCGCTTGACCCCTGCTGGCGCTTGCCCTTGGACGACGACTATGCCGAAGGCCTCAAGTCCAACTTTGCCGATGTGGCCAACGTGGGCGGACGCGAGGGCGGTGCCATCACGGCTGCCAAGTTCTTGCAGCGCTTTGCCAAAGACTACCCGTGGGCGCATTTGGACATCGCGGGCTCAGCATGGAAGAGCGGCGCGGCCAAAGGCGCGACCGGCCGTCCCGTGGGCTTGCTGCTGCAGTATTTGTTGACCGCCTGATCGCGGCTATGACCGAAATCGCCTTTCATTTCAACGCACCCGACAAGCTGGCTTATGCCTGCCGTTTGCTGCGTAAAGCGGTGAGCAGCGGTGCCAAAGTGGTGGTCACCGGCAGCGCCGCCAGCCTGCAGGCCTTGGATACTCAGTTGTGGACGTTCTCTGCTTTGGAGTTTTTGCCCCATTGCCGTGCAGACAGCCCCATCGAGCAGCGCATGGCTTCGCCCATCGTGCTGGCGCCTCAGATTGATGGGGGGGCTGAGTTACCTCATCACCACGTGCTGCTGAACTTGGGGGCCGAGGTGGCCGCTGGCTTTGAGCGTTTTGAGCGCGCGATTGAGGTGGTCAGCTTGGATGAGCATGACCGCCAATTGGCCCGTTCACGGTGGAAGCATTACACCGATCGGGGGTATTCCATCACACGTCATGATTTGAAGCTGAAAGAAACTTAGGCTTGAATTTTGCATCTGTGTTGTGAGTTCTTTTTTTCGTTTTATGCCATCTCAAACAAGGACGTTTCCTATGAAAACCGCATTCAAATTAACCGCGATGGCCACATGGGTGGCACTGACTGGCTTGGCTTCGGCGCAAGAGCAAGTTGTGAAAATTGGCCATGTCGCCCCCTCAGCGGCGCCATCGCGCACTTAGGCAAAGACAACGAAAACGGCGCACGTTTGGCGCTTGAAGAAATCAACGCCAAAGCTCTGAACATTGGCGGCAAGAAGATCAAGTTTGAATTGCAGGCGGAAGACGATGCCGCCGATCCCAAGCAAGGCACCGCAGTCGCTCAAAAATTGGTGGATGCCAAGGTCAGCGGCGTGATTGGTCACCTCAATTCGGGCACCACCATTCCAGCGTCGCGCATTTACAGCGATGCGGGCATTCCTCAAATTTCTCCCTCGTCGACCAACCCCAAATACACACGTCAAGGCTACAAAACAGCGTTTCGTGTGGTGGCGGATGACGTGCATTTGGGCGGCACATTGGGCCGTTATGCCGTGAAAGAACTCAAAGGCAAAGCCATTGCCGTGATTGACGACCGCACAGCCTACGGCCAAGGTGTGGCCGAGGAGTTTGAAAAAGCGGTCAAAGCGGCTGGCGGCACTTTGGTGGGCCACGAGTTCACCACCGACAAAGCCACAGACTTCATGTCGATCTTGACCACCTTCAAAGGCAAGAAGCCAGACATCGTCTTCTTTGGTGGCATGGATGCGGTGGGCGGCCCCATGGTCAAACAAATGAAATCGTTGGGATTGAATGCCAAATTCATGGGCGGTGATGGCATTTGCACCACAGAGATGATCAAGTTGGCGGGGGACGCCATGGCGGACGGTCAAGTCGTGTGTGCTGAAGCCGGTGGCGTCGATGGCGCCCTCAAAAAGGGCATGGATGACTTCAATATGAAGTACAAAAAACGCTTCAACGAAGACGTCAAGCTCTATGCGCCCTATGTGTACGACGCCGTCTACGTGATGGTGGATGCGATGCAGCGCGCCAAGTCCACCAACCCCACGCAATATTTGCCTGAGTTGGCCAAGACCACGGGCTACAAAGGGGTGACGGGCACCATTTCGTTCGATGCCAAAGGCGACATCAAAAATGGCGCTCTGACGCTCTACACCTTCAAAGGCGGCAAGCGCGATCAAATCGCTGTGGTGCGTTGAGCACCTAGGCTTGGCCTTGTTTCAAAAGCCACCCTCGGGTGGCTTTTTGTTGCCTGTCTTATTGCGCAGCCTTGGGCGGCACGTAGTCAAACACCAAATAGCTGAATGGTTTGATCAGTGGAAAGCGCAGGCCTTCGCTGTGCACTTTGAACTCGATGGGGTCTTGTGGCTGGCCTTGCTTGAACAGCCAAGAGGCCATTTGCTCTGCGCACAAGGTGCTTTCTTCGGTTTTTTCGAGAGGGCCTAAAGGGCACAGCAGCACACCCGCTTGTTGTTGCCAGCCCGTCAAGGGGTTGACGGTGGCTGGGAATTGGTCAGGCACGCCAGGAATCACGCGCAGGTGGTGGTCGCCATAAAACGCCACCAAAGCGTTTTCCGCCCATTGGCCACCCACCCATTTCAGCGGCTGGTCAGGGTGACGCTCTTGCCAACCTTTGAGCACTTCGTGGGCCGCTTCACGGCGGGGCAGGTAATGATTTTCTGTGCCGTTTTGTGCTTGGTGCCAAGCGTACCAAGGGCTGATGGCCAAAACCAGTACCAACCAAATGGCGACGCTTAGGCGCAGGCGTGAAGCAACCCAAGGCAAGTCGGTTCCATCCACACTCAAATTGCGCAGCCACAGCAGAGAAAAGCCATAGCCAATGGGGATGGCCCAAGGCAATGACAGCTCGACAAAGCCCGTCATGCCAAACACCAGCGTGATCGCCCAAGGCAGCATGGCGAACCAAAACAAGCTGTCATCCCAGCTTTGTGGGCACCAGCTGCGCCACATGCGCACAGGCCATGTCTGGGCGCGTTGGGTCCAGGTGGGTTGACCAGGCATGACAAACCACGTGCAAAGCAACCAAGGAATCAGCCAAAACGCGACAGGCGCGATGGCAAATTTGGTCACCATGCTCCAGCTGGTGCCGCTTTCGCCACCTTGTTCACTGACGTAATGCAACGTCACAAAGTCATGCGCGGCCAGCCATCGGTAATGCGGCCACATGCACAACGCAAAGATGGCCAAAGCCAGCCAAGGTTTGGGCGTCAAAAACCAGCGGCGGCTGTCGGCATTGGCCAACGCGGTCAAAAAGATGCCCAATAAAAATACGCCGCTGTAATACTTGCCCAACATCGCCAAGGCGCTCAACGCACCCAAGCCGATGGACCAAGTCCAGCCATCACGCCCTTCCAGTTGAATACTTTTGATCCAAGCAACAGCCACCCATGGCCACAGGCTTAGCAAAATCGCATTCGCGTTGAACTTGACGGCCAAGGTGCTGTACGGAAACGCCATGCACAACAGCAGCACGGCGGGCAGCGCCAAGTCTTCTCGCCCAATCGACTGAGCCACACGGTAAACCCCCAGCAGGCCCAGCGCCGCATTGGCGTAAGACAGCAGGTGATAGGCCGTATCGGTGTTGGGAAACACGGTGAACCAAGCCCCAGTGACCCATGCAAAGAGCGGGGGGTGCTTGGCGCTGCCCCATTCAAAGGTTTGGCCCCATGCAAAGTTTTCCAGCATGTCCGCGTAGCCGTCGAGGTTGGTGTCGCTGATGCCGTGGGCGAGCACCCAGACCAAGAGATGGGCGGCGAGCAAAAGCCAAATCCATGACAAAGATTGGCTTTTTGCGGTGTTTAAAAGGGAATGAAAAAGTTTGGACAAGACTGTCGATCACAAAGTTAGTACAAAAATTATAGAAGTCTCTGGCAAGCTGCCCCGTTTTGAGGGGCCTGTTCTTTATGAATCAACGACTTACGCCATCTTTAACTGCAGCTTAAGAGGTGTTTTGAAAAAAACATCAATTGGCGGATTCAAGGACGAAGTGCAACAAAGATGAACTGGTTATAGGTGGCTGAGGATGCGAGAGCATCATGGCCGCTTTAACCGCCAAATCGAAATTGCCCAATGTACAAGCACCTCAGCCGAGAAGAACGATACCAA
>NZ_JAVKLQ010000056.1:0-50820 GCF_031539175.1 Limnohabitans sp.
GGTATCGTTCTTCTCGGCTGAGGTGCTTGTACATTGGGCAATTTCGATTTGGCGGTTAAAGCGGCCATGATGCTCTCGCATCCTCAGCCACCTATAACCAGTTCATCTTTGTTGCACTTCGTCCTTGAATCCGCCTTTGTTTAGTTAAATATAAAACTAATTTAATTGATGCCACGCTGCAATTCAGCCATCAACTGTAATTTATCGTTCATTATCGTGATACATTGATATTTTCGCTAAAAGAAAATTCAATTTATCGTGTCACACCGACAACGCCTTGCCATCATCGTCTTCACATCGATCAGCTATTTTTTGCTGTACCGATTCAATATGAGCTTGTTTGGTTCTTTGAATTTCTCTCACCGTGTCGATTGGATATTCTTACCCAGCGGCTTGCGGCTGGCATTTGTCTTATTATTTCTCGCCGATGGGGCCATCGGAATTGCCTTGGCCTCAACACTCATCACGTATTTGCTTTACTTTGACGGCAATTACGTTTCAATGATGCTGAATGGTTCAATGGCTGGCCTCGCCCCGTATTTGGCACGCCAAGTCGCGATACATTATTTCCAATTGGATAAGAATTTAAAAAATCTCAAAGTCATAGGAATACTCAAAATATCTGCATTATTTGCAGCTATCAGCGCACTGGTCCACCAACTTTGGTATTTCTGGAACGGCAAGACCGATGATTTCATTGCCAGCGCGTTGGTGATGATGGTGGGCGATTTATTGGGCACATTGATTGTGCTGTTCGCCCTGAAAATCATGGTGCAAAGTTTCAGCTTCTTGAAAAAAGCACCTGATTAACGCCTAGCACGGCTTTTAAACGGGTTGGCGAGAAGCTCTCCAAGAGCCGTAAATGGCCAGAGCTCCGGGAATCAAAATCATGGACCAAATGATTTTGTCGAGATGCAACTTCACCCAGGGAATGTTGCCAAAGAAATAGCCAGCGGTCACGATGCCGCCCACCCATAAAGCGCCACCCGCCACATCAAAGAAGGTGAATTTCCGGCGTGACATCTGCGCCACACCCGCCACAAACGGGGCAAAGGTGCGGACAAAAGGCATGAAGCGCGCCGCAATCAAGGTCACGCCACCGTAGCGCTCATAAAACGCATGGGCTTGGTCAAACGCGCGGCGGTTGAAAAACTTGGAGTCTTCCCACGCAAACACCTTGGGGCCAAAGAAGCGGCCAATCGTGTAGTTGGTTTGGTTACCCGCCACCGCCGCCGCAAGCAGCAGCGCGACCGACAAGCCGTAGTCCATCAAACCGACGCCGCACATGGCACCCACAACAAACAACAACGAGTCACCCGGCAGAAATGGCATGACCACCAATCCCGTCTCCACAAAGATGATGAGAAACAGCAGGGCATACACCCAGACGCCATAGGCCTGCACAAAGCCCTCGATGTAACGGTCGATGTGCAAAATGAAGTCAAGCAAGAGTGTGATGGGTTCCATAGGGGTGATTATCCCTGCCTCTAAAATCAGCTGGTGCAACCTGCTACCCAACCTCCACGCGCCATCCGCGAACTCCCCGACGAACTCATCAGCCAAATCGCCGCCGGCGAGGTGGTAGAACGCCCCGCTTCCGTGGTGCGTGAGTTGGTCGACAACGCCCTCGACGCAGGCGCCACACACATCACCGTGCGCTTGCTCGCAGGTGGTGTGCGCCTGATCAGCGTGGAAGACAACGGCGTCGGCATTCCTGCCGATGAGCTCCCCATCGCGTTGAAGCGTCACGCCACCAGCAAGATCACCAGCTTGAGCGAGCTCGAGTCGGTGGGCACGATGGGGTTCCGAGGTGAGGCGTTGGCCGCCATTCAATCGGTGTCTGAACTCTCCGTGTTGTCGCGCACAGCCGCGCAAGACATGGCCATGCTGCTCGATGGTCGCAGCGGCGAGCTGCAAGCTGCGGCCCGCGCCCAAGGCACCACCATTGAAGTCAAAGAGCTGTTTTACAGCACGCCCGCACGCCGCAAATTCTTAAAAACAGACAACACCGAGTTGGCGCACTGCGTCGAGGCCGTTCGTCGCCATGCGCTGACGCGACCAGAAGTGGGCTTTGCCATTTGGCATGAAGGCAAACTGGTCGAGCAATGGCGCGCACAACACGCCGAAGTCAACGCGGACGAGGTGGGTGAACACGCCATCGATGCGATTCAAACCGCTCGACAACGCGCCTTAGATCGCCGCTTGGCCGATGTGTTGGGGGATGATTTTCTCGACAACTCCGTCGCCGTGAATTACCGATCGGGCAACGTGACCGTGGTCGGTCGCGCCGGCGTGCCCGATGCCGCACGCTCACGAGGCGATCACCAGTTTTCCTACGTCAACGGCCGTTATGTGCGCGACAAAGTGGTGACCCACGCAGCCCGCAGCGCTTATGAAGATGTGTTGCATGGCCACCGCCAGCCGGTCTATGCCTTGTATGTAGAGATCGACCCCACACGGGTGGATGTCAACGTGCACCCCACCAAAATTGAGGTCAGGTTCCGTGACAGCCGCGAGGTGCATCAAGCCGTCCGTCACGCGGTTGAAAACGCCTTGGCCGTGCCACGCGCCAATTTGCTGGCAGCCGCCGCATTGACCGCGACAGATTCCACTCTGGCCACCAACGATGGCGCACCGCTCAAGCCAAGCCCTGGAACATGGCCACAAGCACATTGGCAACAAGCGGCTATGCCCTTGGCGGGCAATCGGGTGTCCGATCTCAGCGCTTTGTGGCAAGCCAACGCCCCGAGAGGTTTGCCCGCACACGAGGCAGCGGAAGCAAACTTTGGCACGGTGGTCACACAAAGCGAAACTTGGGGCCCCGTCTTTTCGAAGGATGCGCTATCTGGCGCTGCCGCTTTGACCAACGTCAGTCGCCCTGCTGCGGCCTCTGACCACGCCGAATCTTGGCCTTTGGGCAAAGCGTTGGCGCAACTGCATGGCGTCTACATCTTGGCGGAAAACGCACAAGGTTTGGTCTTGGTCGATATGCACGCCGCGCACGAGCGCATCGTCTACGAACAACTCAAAACCCAAGTGGACACGCAGCACATGGCCAGCCAGCCGCTGTTGATTCCCGCCAGTTTTCCGGCGACGGCGCAAGAAATAGCAGCGGCCGAAGCCCATGTGCAAACCCTCCACGAATTGGGGTTAGAAATTTCAGCCTTGTCTGCCAAGACCTTGGCCGTGCGCGCTGTGCCCAGCAGCTTGGCGCAAGGCGATGCCGTCGCCCTCGCTCGCAGCGTGTTGGCCGAGCTGTCGCAACACGATGCCAGCACCGTGGTGCAACGTGCCCGCAACGAACTGCTGGCCACCATGGCCTGCCACGGTGCCGTGCGGGCCAACCGACGCTTGACTTTGGACGAAATGAACGCGCTGCTGCGCCAAATGGAAGTCACCGAACGCTCCGACCAATGCAACCACGGCCGCCCCACCTGGCGACAACTCAGCATGCGCGAACTTGACGCTCTCTTTTTGCGCGGTCGTTGATGTCACCCAAACTCATTGTGGCCCTGCTGTCGATGTTGTTGGGCATTCAGCCTGTCGCCACAGATTTGTACTTGCCCGCCCTCCCCGCGATCACGGCGGACCTTCAGGCGTCGGTGGCGCAAGCGCACCTGACCTTGAGTGCGCTGCTGCTGGCCTTTGGCAGTTCGCAGCTGGCGTGGGGCCCGCTGTCTGATCGCTTTGGGCGCAAACCTATTTTGCTGTGTGGACTGACCGCCTTCGCGCTGGCAGGCCTAGGCTGCGTCGTGTCCACGACCATGCCGCAGCTCATTTTGTGGCGCTCTCTGCAAGGCGCGGCCATGGGCGCGGTGGTGATGTGTGGCCGTGCCATCGTGCGCGATTTGTACATGCCCGAGGTTGGCGCGCGCGTGATGTCCAAAGCGCTCACAGGCTTGGGCGTGATGGCCGCCATCTGTGCCCCGCTGGGGGGGCTACTCACCGACCTTTGGAACTGGCATGCCGCACTCGCTTTGGTGGCGACTTTTGGCTTGCTGTCTTGCGTGCTGGTCGCTTGGAAGTTTGAAGAAACGGTGCAGGTCAAAAATCTGCAAGCCCTGAGAGGGCAGGTGCTGATGCAAACGTGGTGGGACATCGTGCGCCATCCGACGTTTGTGGCGTTCACTGCGGTGTCCCTGTGCTCCTATGTCGGGCTGTTCACGTTCTTGGCTTCGTCATCCTTCGTGTTCATTGGTCTGTTGAAACTGGCGCGCTGGGAATATGGGCTGCTGCTGTTCTCCATGGCATTCGTTTATCTGAATGGCACGCTGCTGTGCCGACGTTTGTTGAAGCGTTTTGGGGTGCGACATACCGTGGCCATTGGCGGATGTTTGAGCTTGTTTGGCGGCAGTTGGATGGTGCTGAATGCGTGGCTGGGCTGGCTCAGTGTGCCCAGCGTCATGTGGCCCTATTACTTCTTCATCTTGGGTCATGGCATTCACCAACCGTGTGGGCAAAGCGGTGCCATTGGTCCGTTCCCGCAGGCCGCCGGTGCAGCATCTGCTTTGGGTGGTTTTTTGATGATGGTGGCGGCTTTCGCCACAGGTCTGTGGCTGGGCACGCAAGCGGACGGCAGCGTCTTTCCAATGGTCAACACCTTGGCGTTTTGGAGCCTTCTGACCGCACTGTCCGCATGGGGCTTGGTGCTGCGACAACCTGGCCTTAAAGCATGACGTCCCACCCCTTAGACGCCATCGCTTTGGTGGGCCCGACGGCCAGCGGAAAAACAGCCGCCGCCTTGGCCATGGCGCAATGGCTGCCCATCGAAATCATCAGCCTCGACTCGGCGTTGGTGTATCGCGGCATGGACATTGGCACGGCCAAACCCACCGCGCAAGAGCTGGCGCAAGTGCCTCACCACCTGATCGACATCCGAGATCCTTTGCATGCCTATAGCGCCGCCGAATTCGCACGCGATGCCACCCACTTGATGGCGGACATTCGTGCGCGCGGCAAGCTGCCTTTGGTCGTGGGCGGCACCATGCTCTACCTCAAGGCGCTGCGCGATGGCATCGATGATTTGCCGACGGCACAACCCGAACTGCGTGCCCAAATTGAAGACCAAGCGATCGACCTAGGCTGGCCTGGCATGCATGCCGAATTGGCAAAGGTAGACCCCATAACCGCAGCACGACTGGCCCCCAACGATGCGCAACGCATTTCTCGCGCCTTAGAGGTGTGGCGTGTCAGCGGCAAAGCGCTGTCGCAATGGTTTGCAGAGGCCGCCGACACACGCGCTCAACAAACCGCGCTGAATATGGCGCTGATTTCTTTAGAGCCCAGCAACCGTGCTTGGTTACACGAACGCGTAGGTCAGCGCTTTGACGCCATGTTGAAGGCGGGTTTTATCGATGAAGTGCTCGCCTTGCGCGCACGTGGCGATTTGCACATCGACTTGCCCAGTATGCGCTGCGTGGGCTACCGGCAAGCGTGGGAATTGCTAGAACGCGCCGAAGACTTCAAGGTCCCCATCGACAGCCTCTTGCCACAGCTGCGTGAACTGGGCACGGCAGCAACGCGTCAACTGGCGAAACGACAACTCACTTGGCTGCGTGGCATGGACGAACGCTTGATCGTGCCTTGTGATGCGCCTGACGCACTGGCTCAAACGCAAGCCTTGGTGAAGCGGCTTACTGCAGCGTCTCTTTGAGCGACTCAGGCATGGGCAAAGGCAACACCGCAATGCCTTCGTCCAACAAAGCCTCGGTTTCTTGTGGGCTGGCTTGTCCACGGATGTTGCGGTGCTCGGTTTCTCCGTAATGCATCTTGCGTGCTTCTTCGGGAAAACTGGCGCCCACGTCTTCGGTGTTGGCCACGACATGGCGCACCATTTTCAATAACGCAGCTTGCAGTTGCGCGGGCTCAAGCGCGTGAGGTTCTTGTGCGTGATTGGTCGCAGCCGCTGATACCTCAGAAGCAGATTCTGTGTGTATCGGCTCAGACTCGACTTGACGTGCAATCCCAGCAGAACGCTCACCCCGCGATGTCGTCAAGTTCAACCTGGGTGCGCTGAGTTTTTTCACGATGGTGGCGTCGGCGCAGAGCGGGCAAGTGACCAAGCCTCGTGCAAGTTGGCTCTGAAAGTCGTCTTCAGACGCGAACCAGCCCTCAAAGCTGTGCTGCTGGCTGCAATGGAGGTCAAGAACTTTCATAAGCGCAAATTAAGCCACACAAGGTGAATGCCAAACGCAGATGCTCAAACGGTTTGCCATGTCAAAGGCCAAGCGCCGCTGAGGTGATTTTGAAGCCACAGCAAGCCCGTGAGGGTTTTGGCATCGGTCAGCTGCCCATCGCGGGACCAAGCCAACAACTCGTCCATGCTGGCCGTGAACACGTCTAAAAATTCACCCTCATCCAACTGGCGTTCGCCAAGGCTTAAGCCACGCGCAAACCAAATGTCGATGAACTCCGTGGAATAGCTGATCACGGGGTGCAACACACCCGCATGCGCCCACTCCGTGGCACGGTAACCGGTCTCCTCCAACAACTCACGTTGGGCACAAGCGAGACGATCTTCACCCAAGTCCAACTTGCCAGCGGGGAACTCGATCATCACTTGCTGGACGGGATAGCGGTACTGACGCTCCATCACCAAACGGCCATCGTCCAAGAGCGCAATCACCATCACCGCACCGGGATGAATGACGAATTCACGCGTGGCTTGCTCACCATTGGGCAAGCGCACGGTGTCGCGAAAGGCATGCAAAAAGTGGCCTTTGAGCAACTCCACATGATCGAGCGTGTGTTCCACCAAATGGCTGTTGGGTAAGGACATGGGTTCAGGCATGAAAAAAGCCAGCACAAAGGCTGGCTTGGTAGGAAGGTGGTAGATCAGGTGCCGAGCGTCGAGACAATGGCACGTGCGCACAAGGCCATCAAACCGCCGGGCAACATGCCCAAGATCAAAATCAAGGCGCCGTTGATGGTCAACACAACGCGCACATCAGAGCCTGCAGACACGGTGGTGGCCGTGATCGGCGCATCAAAGTACATGACCTTGACCACGCGCAGGTAGTAGAAGGCGCCAATCAACGACATCATCACTGCAAACACGGCCAAAGCAATGGCACCGGATTGACCCGAAGCGATGAGCGACTGCAACACCGACAGCTTGGCGTAGAAACCGACCAAAGGTGGCACGCCAGCCAACGAGAACATGCACAAGGCCATCACGCCTGCGTACAAAGGGCTACGCTGATTCAAGCCAGCGAGGTCCGTGATCTCTTCGCTCTCAAAGCCTTCGCGAGCCAGCAACAAGATGATGCCGAACGTGGCCAAGGTGGTCAGCACATAAGTGATGACGTAGAACATGGATGAGCTGTAGGCGTTGGCTGCAGCAGCTGTGTTGCCGTTGACCACACCCGAGAGCAAGCCAATCAACACAAAGCCCATTTGCGAAATGGTCGAGAACGCCAGCATGCGCTTGAGGTTGGTTTGCGCCACAGCGGCCAAGTTACCAATCAAGAGCGAGCCGATGGACAAGACCATCAACATTTGCTGCCAATCCACGGCCAAAGGCAACAAGCCTTCCACCAACAAACGAATGGTCATGGCAAACGCGGCCAATTTAGGCGCGCCACCAATCATCAAAGTCACCACCGTGGGTGCGCCTTGGTACACATCAGGGATCCACATGTGGAAAGGCACCACACCGAATTTGAACGCCAAACCGCACACCACAAACACCAAGCCCAACACCAGCACCTGGTGCTTGATTTGGCCCGAAGCCACAGCCTTGAAAACAGTGCTGATGTCCAAGGAACCGGTTGCGCCGTACAGCATGGACAAGCCATAGAGCAAGAAGCCACTGGCCAAAGCGCCGAGCACAAAGTACTTCATGGCGGCTTCGCTGGCGGTCGCGTTATCGCGACGCAAAGCAACCAAAGCGTAGCTCGACAAGGTCAACAGCTCCAAGCCGAGGTACAGCACGAGGAAGTTGTTGCCCGAGATCATGACGAACATGCCCAGCAGTGCAAACAAGCCCAAGGTGAACATTTCGCCACCGCGCAACATGTCGCGATCGGCGGCATAAGGACGGCCGTAGACCAAAGTCACCATCACGGCCAAAGCCGCAAAGCACTTGAGCCAACTGCCCATGGGGTCAGACACCACCATGTTGCCAAAGCTGTAAACGGTCTGCCCTTGTGTAGCAGCACAAGCTTCCAAGTAAGCGACGACACCAATGGTGATCATCGACAAAGCGTAGGTCAGCGTGCGACGGGGCGACTTGACAAACAAATCGACCAGCGCAATCACGATGGCCATCACAGCCAACAAAACTTCGGGATAAACCGCAGCGATGCTCAGTTTTTCAAACATATTCTTCTATCCCTTTTATTGGGGCAACTTCGACAGGGCGACATGCTTGAGCAAGTCAGCCACCGAGGCGTCCATCACATCGGTGAAGGGCTTGGGATACAGGCCCATGGCCAACACGGCAATTGCCAGCAAGGCCATGACCAAGAATTCACGGGCATTGATGTCCGTCAACTCTTTGACGTGATCGTTCGCAACGGGACCGAGGTAAACGCGCTTGACCATCCACAAGGTGTAAGCCGCGCCAAAGATCAGGGCAGACGCTGCGGCCAGACCGATCCAGAAGTTGAACTTGATGGCACCCAAAATGACCATCCATTCGCCCACGAAACCTGCGGTACCTGGCAAGCCACAGTTCGCCATGGCAAACAGCAAAGCAAATGCTGCAAACTTGGGCATGGTATTGACCACACCGCCATAGCTGGCGATTTCACGCGAATGCATGCGGTCGTACAACACACCGATCGACAAGAACATGGCGGCAGACACGAAGCCGTGGGCAATCATTTGCACCAAAGCACCCGACACACCGATGTCGTTGAAGATGAAAAAGCCCAAGCTCACAAAGCCCATGTGCGCCACAGATGAGTAAGCCACCAGCTTTTTCATGTCTTCTTGGACCATCGCCACCAAGCCTACGTAGATCACCGCCACGAGTGACAAAGCAATCATGAGCCAAGCGAATTCGCGGGCAGCATCAGGGGCAATTGGCAAGGAGAAGCGCAAGAAACCGTAAGCGCCCAACTTCAACATGATGGCAGCCAACACGGCAGAACCACCCGTAGGCGCTTCCACGTGCACGTCAGGCAACCAGGTGTGCACAGGCCACATCGGCACCTTCACCGCGAAGGCAGCAAAGAAGGCAAAAAACAAGAAGGTTTGAGCGCTCGCAGCCAACGGCAATTTGTGCCAAGTGGCCAAGTCAAAGCTGCCACCCGACTGGGTGTACAGATAAATCAAGGCGATCAACATCAGCAAAGAGCCGAGCAAGGTGTACAAGAAGAACTTGAACGCGGCGTAGATCTTGTTAGGACCGCCCCAGATACCGATGATCAAGTACATCGGAATCAGCGTGGCTTCAAAGAACACGTAAAACAGCATGCCGTCCACAGCCGTGAACACACCCACCATCAAACCGCTCAAGATCAAGAACGCGCCCATGTACTGGTTCACCCGATCGGTGATGACCTCCCAACCTGCGAGCACCACGATCACCGTGATGAAAGCGGTCAGCAACACAAACCACATTGAAAGACCGTCTACGCCCAAGTGGTAGAACACATTGAAGCGCTCAATCCAAGGCGCCTTTTCGACCAACTGCATGGCAGAAGACGCGGTGTCAAAACCTGCATAGATTGGCAAGGTCACCAACAAGCTGACTAAGGCGCCAATCAAGGCCACCCAACGGACTGTTTTGGCGTATTCGTCACGGCCGAAGGCCAACAACACGGCACCAAAGAAAATTGGTGTCCAAATGGCAAGGCTCAATAAACCCATTTTTTATTCTCCTTATTTGAGCCAGACGAACCACGTCATCAGCAAGAACACGCCCAGAATCATCACCAAGGCGTAGTGATACAGGTAACCCGACTGCAGCTGACGCGAAGCAGTCGACAACCAACCCACCAATTTCCATGACGCGTTGACGATGCCACCTTCGATGATGGCTTGGTCGCCGCCCTTCCACAGACCGGTACCCAACAGGCGTGCGCCGCGGGCCAAGATGTTTTCGTTGATCCAGTCCAAGTAGTACTTGTTTTCCAACAAGGTGTAGACGGGCTGGAAGGCACGTTTGATCGCAGCAGGAACGGCGGGGTTGATCATGTACATGTAGTACGAGCTCAGCACACCGGCCAAAGCCAACCAGAACGGCGCCGTGCTCAAAGCATGAATCGCCATCGCCACTGCACCGTGGTACTCATGGGCCAACTCGTGCATCACGGGATGCTTGTCCGCGTTGATGAAGATGGCGTCTTTGAAGAACTCGCCGTACAGCAGCGGATCGATCGTCAAGTAGCCGATCACCACCGAAGGAATGGCCAACAACAGCAACGGCACTGTCACCACCCAAGGCGATTCGTGTGGGCTGTGATCGTGACCATGGTCGTCATGACCGTGGTGATCGTCGTGGTGTGCCTCTGGGTTTTGGTCGTAACGCTCTTCGCCGTGAAACACGAGGAAGTACATGCGGAACGAATAGAACGCCGTCACAAACACACCCGCCAACACGGCAAAGTGCGCGAAGCCTGCACCTGGCAAGTGGCTTTCAGCCACGGCTTCGATGATGCTGTCTTTGGAATAGAAGCCCGAAAAGAACGGTGTACCGATCAAGGCCAACGAACCCAACAACGAGGTGATCCAAGTGATTGGCATGTACTTGCGCACGCCGCCCATCCAACGGATGTCTTGGTTGTGGTGCATGCCCATGATGACGGAACCGGCACCAAGGAACAGCAGAGCTTTAAAGAACGCGTGAGTCATCAAATGAAACACGGCCACGGAGTAAGCCGATGCGCCCAAGGCCACCGTCATGTAGCCGAGTTGCGACAGTGTGGAATAAGCCACAACGCGCTTGATGTCGTTTTGAATCAGACCCAAGAATCCCATGAACAAGGCCGTGATGGCGCCAATCACCAAAATGAAGTTCAGCGCTGTGTCTGACATTTCAAAGAAAGGCGACATGCGGGTGACCATGAAGATACCGGCCGTCACCATGGTCGCGGCGTGAATCAACGCAGAGATCGGTGTCGGACCTTCCATGGAGTCAGGCAACCACACGTGCAGGGGGAACTGAGCCGACTTGCCCATTGCGCCGATGAACAAGCAGATACAAATGACAGTCACCAGCATCCAGTCGGTGCCAGGCAACGTCAATGCACCCAGCTCACCCGCTTTGGCGAAAGCTTCGGTGTAGTTCAATGTGCCTGCGTACGCAGCGATCAAACCAATACCCAAGATGAAACCGAAGTCACCGACACGGTTGACCAAGAAGGCTTTCATGTTGGCAAAGATCGCCGTGGGTTTGTTGAACCAGAAACCGATCAACAAATAAGACACCAAGCCCACAGCTTCCCAACCGAAGAACAGTTGCAGCATGTTGTTGCTCATGACGAGCATCAGCATGGAGAAGGTGAACAAGGAGATGTAAGAGAAGAAGCGGTTGTAGCCCTCGTCTTCTTCCATGTAACCAATGGTGTAGATGTGCACCATCAGCGACACAAAGGTCACCACGCACATCATCATGGCGGTCAGGCCGTCGACCATGAAGCCAACTTCCATCTTCAGACCACCCACCACCATCCAGGTGTAGAGGGTTTCATTGAAACGCGCGCCGTCGTTGGCGACGCTGTTCAACGTCATGGCAGACAACACGAAAGCCAGCAGCACGCCCAAGATGGTCAAGGTGTGCGTCAGGCGACGACCGATCCAGTTACCGCCAAAGCGTGTACCGAACAAACCAGCCAAAGAGGAACCCACGAGAGGTGCCAATGGCACGGCCAAAAGCGTAGAAGCTTGAAGGGTTTGAGACATGATCTATTAACCCTTGAGCGTGTTGAGTTCGTCGACGTTGATGCTGGACTTGTTGCGGAACAACTGCACCAGAATCGCCAAACCAATGGCCGACTCAGCAGCCGCCACGGTCAAGATGAAGAACACGAAAATTTGACCGTTCAAATCGCCCAAGTAGTGCGAGAAAGCCACAAAGTTCATGTTGACAGCCAACAGCATCAACTCAATCGCCATCAACAAGACGATCAAGTTTTTGCGGTTCAAGAAAATGCCGGTCACGGAGAGCGCGAACAAAATCGCGCCCAACGTCAGGTAATGGCCCAAGGTGATGCTCATGCTGATTTCTCCTCTTCGGCTGCGGGCGCGACGGGCGGTTTGACCGCCTCCATCTTCACCAATGCGACGCGGTCACGCGCTTTGACGCGAACTTGGTCTGCCGGGTTTTGGTATTTGCTGTCTTTGCGTGCGCGCAAGGTCAAAGCGATGGCAGCGATCAAAGCCACCAACAAAATGAGCGCAGCGATTTGCACGGGGTAGAGGTACTCGGTATAGAGCAACACACCCAATTCTTTGGTGTTGGAGGCTTGAGCCACCACCACATGTCCCACATCAGGGGCAGACGCAGCACCCACGGCGGCCGAAACCACATCGACAGGCATCGAGGCCACCACAGCCGCAGGCACTGCAATGCTAGGGGCGGCATGCATTTGGGGTTCGCTGATGCGGAAACCGCCCAACAACACCGCTGCCAATTCGAGCGCAATCACAGCGCCCATGGTGGCAGCCAAGGGGAAGTGTTTCCAAAAGCCTTGGCGAATGCTGTCGATGTTGATGTCGAGCATCATCACCACAAACAAGAACAAAACCATCACTGCGCCGACATACACCAGCACCAAAGCGATAGACAAGAACTCAGCACGCAGCAGCATCCAAATGCCAGAGGCTTGGAAGAACGCGAGCACGAGATACAGCGCAGCATGCACAGGGTTGCGCGCCGTGATGACGCGAAACGCTGCAAACAGCATGGTGGCTGAAAACACATAAAACAGAGCCGATTGAACGTCCATCATGAAATCTTTCAACGGTATTTGGCGTCCGCAGCCTTGTTGGCTGCGATCTCGGGTTCATAACGGTCGCCGACAGCCAACAACATCTCTTTGGTGAAGTACAAGTCACCACGCTTTTCGCCGTGGTATTCAAAGATGTGGGTCTCAACGATGGAGTCGACGGGGCAGCTTTCTTCGCAGAAACCGCAGAAGATGCATTTGGTCAAGTCGATGTCGTAGCGTGTGGTGCGGCGGCTACCGTCGGCACGTTGGTCCGACTCAATGGTGATGGCCATCGCGGGGCACACGGCTTCGCACAGTTTGCAAGCAATGCATCGCTCTTCGCCGTTTTCATAACGACGCAAGGCGTGCAGACCGCGGAAACGTGGCGATGCTGGTGTTTTTTCTTCAGGAAACTGAATCGTGATGCTGCGCGAGAACATGTATTTGCCGGTCAGGGCCATGCCTTTGAACAGCTCAGTCAACAGGAAGCTCGACAAGAAGTCGCGCAACGAGAAAGGAGCAGATTGTGTAGTCGTTGTCATGGTGTTTGCAGCCTCAGTTCCAGATGTTCCAAGGGGTCTGCATCCAGATACCCACCACCAACAACCAAACCAGTGTCAGCGGAATGAAAATCTTCCAACCCAAACGCATGATCTGGTCGTAGCGATAACGTGGGAACGTGGCGCGCACCCACAAGAACATGGTCACGACCACGAAGGTCTTGAGCCCAAGCCAAATCCAGCCCGGGATCATGTTGAACAAGGCATTGTCAAAGGGTGACAACCAGCCGCCTAAGAACATCACCACCGTCAACATCGATACCAAAATCATGTTGGCGTATTCGGCCAAGAAGAACATGGCGAAAGACATGCCCGAGTACTCGATCATGTGACCGGCCACAATTTCGGACTCACCTTCCACCACGTCAAACGGATGGCGGTTGGTTTCAGCCAAGCCAGAGATGAAGTAAACGATGAAGATGGGCAGCAAAGGCAACCAGTTCCAAGACAGGAAGTTCAGACCTTTGTCCGCCATCATGCCTTTGGCTTGCCCCATGACGATGTCGCTCATGTTGAGGCTGGAAGACACCATCAACACAATCACAAAGC
The DNA here is from genome assembly GCF_031539175.1 of Limnohabitans sp. GTDB lineage: Bacteria > Pseudomonadota > Gammaproteobacteria > Burkholderiales > Burkholderiaceae_C > Limnohabitans. The sequence goes on from NZ_JAVKLQ010000056.1 coordinate 13,988, forward strand.
AAAAGCCCATCGCAATTTCGTAGCTCACCATTTGCGCCGATGCACGCATGGCACCTAAGAACGCATACTTGGAGTTAGAAGCCCAGCCGGCAATGATCACGCCATAAACCTCTAATGACGTGATGGCCATCAAGAACAGCAAACCTGCGTTGACGTTGGCCAAAGCCACATCGGGGCCAAAGGGAATCACAGCCCAAGCGGCCAAAGCCGGCATGATGGTCATGATGGGGCCCAACAAGAACAAGCCGGTAGAGGCTTTGGTCGGGATGATGATCTCTTTGGTCAACAACTTGAGCGCGTCGGCGATCGGTTGCAGCAAACCAAATGGACCGGTACGGTTGGGGCCCTTACGGATTTGGGTGTAACCAATGGCCTTGCGTTCCCACAAGGTCAAGTAAGCCACACACCCCAGCAAAGGCAACAGCACCGCCACGATCTTGAGCAAAGCCCACAGAACGGGCCAAGCCAGTGTGGTCCACCACACGTCGGACATTAAGCCAAAGCCTGCGTTGTAAATGTTGTCAACCATCACAGGCCTCCCTTCGCATCAACCGAAGGTTGCTTGGCATCCACGGTGAGTTGCAGCGATGGTGCGCGACGCACCAAGCTGTCGAGTTGGTAAATCGCCGCAGAGGCAGGCTGACCTGCTGCTGGGCTCACGTCCACTTGTGCCGTGCATGCGTTGGACAACAAAGCTTGCACATCGGCAGGGATTGCTTGGGCAAGCACTTCTTCGATGGTCTCGAAGTCGAAGCCAGGCACGTGGAGCATGGTGCCCAACACGCGCAAAACTTTCCATGCAGGACGTGTTTCGCCCAAAGGCTTGACCACACCGTGGAAGCTTTGTGCGCGGCCTTCGGTGTTGATGAAAGTACCCGCAGTCTCTGTGAAGGGCGAGATGGGCAACAGCACATCGCTGATGTCCATATTGGCCTTGAATGGGGAGAGTGTCACCACCATGTCGGCTTGGCCGATGGCTTGTGCTGCAGCTGCGCCGTTGGCTGCGTCGAAAGCAGGTTCGGTGTTGAGCAACACCACCGCCTTCAAACCACCTGCCAACATTTGGCCTGCGTTTTGACCGCCCGCTTTTGGCAAGGCGCCCACCACTTGAGCACCCACGGTGTTGGCGGCTTCGCCGAGGTAACCAACGGTCGCACCGGTCTGTGCACCGATCCAGTTGGCCAAGCTCAGCAAGCTTGATGCTTTGGCATGGTGTGCCGCTGCGTTGCCCAACAAAATGGCTTTGCGCTCACCGCCATTCAATGACTTGGCGATGGCTTGTGCTTCTGCACTGTTGGCGTTGCCCGCCACGGGTGCAGCAGCACCGGTGATGGCGCCGACGGCAGCAGCGATGTCAGCCAAGGCTTGCACCCAGTTGGCGGCATCAGCCACCAAGGTGTTGGCCACAGGCATGGCCCAGTCATCGACTTGTGCGTTCAAGGCGTTGACCTTGCCGCCGTTGCGGACCGCTTGACGCAGACGTTGCGCCAACAAAGGTTGATCTTTGCGCACGTTGGAGCCAATGACCAAAACGCGTTGGAGCTTGGTCAACGATGCCACAGAGGTTCCCAACCAGCGGGCTTTTTCATCGTGGTGGAAGTCTGCAGCGCGCAAACGCGTGTCGATGTTTTGGCTACCCAAACCGCGTGTCAGGCTCGCAGCCAAGAACAATTCTTCAGCGGTGCTGTGTGGGCTGGCCAAAGTGCCGATGGCTTGTGGGCCGTGCTGGGCTTTCACGCCTTGCAAGCCGTTGGCCACGTACTCGAGTGCTGTTTGCCAATCGACTTCTTTCCACTCGCCACCCTGCTTGAGCATGGGCGTGGTCAAGCGGTCTGCGCTTTCCAAAGCTTCGTAACTGAAACGGTCGCGGTCAGCAATCCAGCATTCGTTGACGTCTTCGTTTTCCAAAGGCACGACGCGCATGACTTTGTTGTTTTTGACTTGAACGATCAAGTTCGCGCCAGTCGCATCATGAGGGCTGACCGACTTGCGACGACTCAATTCCCAGGTACGTGCGCTGTAACGGAATGGCTTGCTGGTCAACGCGCCCACGGGGCAAATGTCGATCATGTTGCCCGACAACTCGGAGTCCACCGATTGACCTACAAAGGTTTCAATCTCGGCGTGCTCGCCACGGTGAGACATGCCCAACTCCATGACACCCGCCACTTCTTGGCCAAAACGCACGCAGCGTGTGCAGGCGATACAACGGCTCATCTCTTGCATGCTCACCAAAGGACCGACATCCTTTGGAATGACCACACGTTTTTCTTCTTCGTAACGCGAGGTAGAACCGCCGTAGCCCACGGCCAAGTCTTGCAACTGGCACTCACCGCCTTGGTCGCAAATCGGGCAATCGAGGGGGTGATTGATGAGCAAAAACTCCATCACCGACTTTTGCGCTTTGACAGCACGGTCAGTTTTGGTGCGAACCACCATACCTTGCGTCACAGGCGTGGCGCAAGCGGGCATAGGCTTTGGTGCCTTCTCCACATCGACCAAGCACATGCGGCAGTTCGCAGCAATGCTGAGCTTCTTGTGGTAACAAAAATGCGGAATGTAAGTGCCAGCCTGTTCAGCCGCATGCATGACCATGCAGCCTTCTTGGACTTCAATCTTTTTTCCGTCGAGTTCGATTTCAACCATGGTGCTTATCCGTCAAACGTACGCCGGGACCATGCAGGTCTTGTGCGTGATGTGGTGTTCAAATTCGTGGCGGAAATGCTTGATCATGCCGCGCACGGGCATGGCGGCTGCATCTCCGAGGGCGCAAATGGTTCGCCCCATGATGTTTTCTGCCACGTTGTCCAGCAAGGCCAAGTCGCTTTCGCGGCCTTCACCACGCTCAATGCGGTCAACCATGCGCCACAACCAGCCTGTACCTTCTCGGCAAGGTGTGCATTGGCCGCATGACTCGTGCATGTAAAAGTAGCTCAAACGTTGCAAGCTCTTGACCATGCAGCGGGAGTCGTCCAACACGATCACCGCACCCGAACCCAACATGGAGCCGGCTTTGGCGATGGAGTCGTAATCCATGGTGCATTGCATGATCACATCGGCAGGCAACACAGGCGATGACGAACCGCCAGGAATCACAGCTTTGAGGGTGCGTCCTTTGCGAACGCCACCGGCCAATTCCAACAATTTGGAGAACGGTGTGCCCATCGGAATTTCATAGTTGCCAGGGCGCTCGACGTCACCGCTGACCGAGAAAATCTTGGTGCCGCCGTTGTTTGGCTTGCCACATTCGAGGTAAGCCTGACCGCCGTTGCGGATGATCCAAGGCACCGCAGCGAATGTCTCGGTGTTGTTGATGGTCGTGGGCTTGCCATACAAACCAAAGCTCGCGGGGAACGGTGGCTTGAAACGGGGTTGGCCCTTTTTACCTTCGAGCGATTCGAGCAATGCCGTTTCTTCGCCACAAATGTAGGCACCAAAACCGTGAGCCGCGTGCAACTGGAAGCTGAACGTCGAGCCCATGATGTTGTTGCCCAAGAAGCCCGCTGCGCGTGCTTCTTCAAGCGCGGCTTCAAAGCGTTCGTAGCTTTGGAAGATCTCACCGTGGATGTAGTTGTAACCCACGCTGATGCCCATGGCATAAGCAGCAATGGCCATGCCTTCGATCACGATGTGTGGGTTGTGCTGCAAGATCTCGCGGTCTTTGCAAGTACCCGGCTCACCTTCGTCGGAGTTACAGACCAAGTACTTTTGGCCTGGGAACTGACGCGGCATGAAGCTCCACTTCAAACCTGTTGGAAAACCCGCACCACCGCGACCACGCAAGCCCGACTCTTTGACGGTCGCAATCACCTGATCTTGAGTCATACCCGCAACGCCCGTTTCGGGATTCGGCGCACTGCCGTCTTGACCCAAAATTTTGCGCAATGCTTGGTAACCACCACGTGCCACGTAATCTTGCAACGACCAGTTCTTGCCGTTCAAGCCAGCCAAGATTTGGGGGCCGAGGTGACGGTCGTGGAAACAAGTTTCCTCGGCAGTGGTTTGGAATTGAGAAAGCACTTGTTGGACGTTCATGCTCATTCCTTCGCAGCACGCAAGCCGTCAACCAATTGGTCCAGCTTGTCATTGCTCATATAGCTGCACATGGTGCGGTCGTTGACCAACAACACAGGCGCGTCGGCGCAAGCGCCCATACATTCGCCCGGTTGCAAAGTGAACACGCCATCCGCCGTGGTACCGCCAACTTCAATACCCAGCTTTTGTGCCAAGTGCATCAAAGCACCCTGCCCGTTGCGCAACTGGCAAGGCAAGTTGGTGCACACGTTGATCTTGAACTTGCCAACCGGTTGTTGGTTGTACATGTTGTAGAAGGTGGTCACTTCGTGCACAGCCATCGGCGCCATGTCCAAGAGCTTGGCGATGGCGCGTTCGCTTTCAGCGCTCACGTAACCCTGCTCTTGTTGAGCAATCGACAAGCAAGCCATCACGGCTGACTGTTTTTGATCTGCAGGGTATTTGGCAACTTCGCGGTCGAAACGCGCAAAGACTTCGGCCGACAGCGGTGCGCTGTGGTGGGTAGCTTCAGAACTCATCGGTCAATTTCCCCGAACACAATGTCCATGGTGCCAATCACCGCAACGGTGTCAGCGATCATGTGGCCACGCGCCATTTCATCCATGGCTGCCAAATGGGCAAACCCTGGGGCGCGAATCTTCATACGGTAAGGCTTGTTGGCACCATCACTCACGAGATAGATGCCAAACTCACCCTTGGGATGCTCAACGGCGGCATACGCTTCGCCTTCGGGCACATGGAAACCTTCGGTGAAAAGCTTGAAGTGATGGATCAACTCTTCCATGTTCGACTTCATACCTTCACGGCTCGGTGCAGCCACCTTGTGGTTGTCAGTGATCACGGGGCCGGGGTTGACGCGCAACCAGTCCACGCACTGTTTGATGATGCGATTGGATTGGCGCATCTCTTCCACACGCACCAAATAACGGTCGTAGCAGTCACCTGTTTTACCGACAGGAATATCAAAATCCATGCGGTCATACACGTCGTAAGGCTGGTGCTTGCGCAAGTCCCAAGCAATGCCTGAACCGCGCAACATCGCGCCCGTGAAACCGAGGTTTTTGGCTCGCTCTGGCGTGACCACGCCGATACCCACGGTGCGCTGTTTCCAAATGCGGTTGTCCGTCAACAGCGTTTCGTACTCGTCCACCAATTTAGGAAAACGTTGTGTGAAATCGTCAATGAAATCCAGCAACGAACCTTGGCGGTTTTCGTTCAAACGGGCAATAGCTTTGGCATTTTTGATCTTGCTGACTTTGTACTGAGGCATCGTGTCAGGCAAATCACGGTAGACACCGCCTGGACGGAAGTACGCCGCGTGCATGCGCGCACCCGATACGGCTTCGTACATGTCGAACAAGTCTTCACGTTCGCGGAAGCAGTAAATCAAGATGTTCATCGCGCCGCAGTCGAAACCATGGCAACCCAACCACAGCAAGTGGTTGAGCAGACGGGTGATTTCGGAATACATCACGCGGATGTATTGCGCACGCTCTGGCACTTCAATGCCCATCATTTTTTCGATGGCCAAGCAGTACGCATGCTCGTTACACATCATGGACACGTAGTCGAGACGGTCCATGTAGGGCAACGATTGGATGTAGGTTTTGCTCTCGGCCAACTTTTCAGTGGCACGGTGCAACAAGCCGATGTGAGGGTCAGCGCGCTGGACCACTTCGCCGTCGAGCTCGAGCACCAAGCGCAGCACGCCGTGCGCAGCAGGATGCTGAGGACCTAAGTTCAGGGTGTAGTTCTTGATATCAGCCATGGTCAGTGCGTACCGCCGTAGTTGTCTTCACGAATGATGCGCGGCGTGATTTCGCGCGGTTCGATGGTGACGGGTTGGTACACCACACGTTTTTGCTCGGCGTCGTAACGCATTTCAACGTGACCCGAGGTGGGGAAATCTTTGCGGAATGGATGGCCAATGAAACCGTAATCGGTCAGCAAGCGGCGCAAGTCCAAATGGCCTTCAAACACGATGCCAAACAAATCGAAGGCTTCGCGCTCAAACCAATTGGCAGAACTCCACAAATCATTGATGGAGGCCACGACAGGCACGTCGTCACTCACAGCAAACACACGCACGCGCAAACGCCAGTTGTTGCTGATGGACAGCAAATGACTGACCACAGCAAAACGTGGTGCATCCGTAAATTTGGAATGCGCACCGTCTTTGTAGCTGGAATAGTCCATGCCACACACATCGATCAACTGCTCAAAGCCCAAACGCGCGTGATCGCGCAAAGTTTGACAGACATCGTGGTAATCAGCGGCAGCAACTGTGAGCGTCAACTCGCCCAACGCCGAATCGAGTTGCTTGACTTGACCGCCCAGCACATCGTGCAAAGCCGCCTCAAGCGTTTGAATGGAATGACTCATCTTGAATTTCCTGCTCAGCGGGCAATGGTGTTTTCACGGCGAATCTTGCTTTGCAGCTGCAAGATGCCATACAACAAAGCCTCAGCCGTGGGGGGGCAGCCTGGCACGTACACATCCACAGGCACCACGCGATCACAACCGCGCACGACCGAATAGCTGTAGTGGTAATAACCACCGCCGTTGGCACATGATCCCATAGACAACACCCAACGTGGCTCAGACATTTGGTCATAGACCTTACGCAAAGCGGGGGCCATCTTGTTGCACAAGGTGCCAGCCACGATCATCAAATCGGACTGACGGGGACTGGGACGGAACAACATGCCAAAACGGTCGATGTCGTAGCGGGCAGCACCCGCATGCATCATTTCGACCGCGCAGCACGCCAAGCCAAATGTCATGGGCCACAACGAGCCCGTTTTGGCCCAATTCACCACCGAGTCATACGACGTGGTGATGAAGCCTTCTTTGAAAACACCTTCAAGTGACATAGTTGATCCTTATTCCCAATCGATGGCACCCTTGATCCACATGTAGGCGAAGCCGGCTACCAGGATGGCAAGGAAGATCATCATGTCGATGAAGCCAATGAAACCAATTTCCTTGAGCGCCACAGCCCAAGGGAACAAAAATGCAATTTCCAAATCAAACAAGATGAAGAGGATGGCGATCAAGTAGTAACGCACATCGAATTTCATGCGCGCGTCTTCAAACGCTTCAAAACCACATTCGTAAGGGGAGTTTTTGGCCGGATCAGGGCGATTCGGACCCAAGATATAACCCAGAACCTGGGGGGCAACCCCCACGCCAAGGCCCACAAGGATAAACAGGAGGACGGGAAGGTATTGTTCTAAGCTCATCTCAATCTCGCGGTATGACTATCTGTTTTAGTCAGCGAAGTTTGCCGTAACTGGTTGACACCAGAGTTACAGCAAACTTTTTTTGGATGGTGCCGTCGGCGAGACTCGAACTCGCACAGCTTTCGCCACTACCACCTCAAGATAGCGTGTCTACCAATTTCACCACGACGGCTTTGGGTTGATTGCTCAAGGAAAACGAAGAGGGATAACGCTTCCTGAACAGCTTTAGAGTTTACCCTGAAAAGAGCCCCAATCACTCTAAAACCGAAAGGTTTTTACCTTACTTTGTTGGAATTTGTGCCGCGCCTGAAGCAGGCACAGCAGCAGGCGCAGGCACAGCACCGCTCGCTTCGGTGACCGCAGGCGCAACCGCCGCACCTTCCAGCACACTGCCAGAGCTGACAGGACGCAAATTACCGAAATAAGCCAAACCTAAAGTACACACAAAAAACACAGCAGCCAAGACGCCAGTGGTGCGAGACAAAAAGTTAGCCCCTCCTGTCGCGCCAAACAAGCTGCCAGAACTGCCACTGCCAAAAGCAGCACCCATGTCTGCACCCTTGCCGTGCTGAACCAAGATCAAGCCAATCATGCCCAAGGCAGCCAACAACTGAACCACTTGCACGATGTTAAGAATCAAACTCATAAAAACTCCGAAAAATATAGATTTCAGCGCGCCGCAGCGGCAATGATGGTGAGGAAGTCAGCCGACTTCAATGCAGCACCGCCGATCAAGCCACCATCAATATCTGGCTGGCTCAACAGTTGCGATGCATTGGCAGCATTCATGCTGCCACCATACAAAATTTGGACACGATCTGCATGCTCCGTCGCAGCGTGCAATTGGGCACGCAATACGGCATGCACAGCTTGCGCCTCTTCAGGTGTGGCGGTTTTGCCTGTGCCGATCGCCCAAACTGGCTCATATGCCACCACGATTTCGCTGATGCAGTGACCATTGGTATGAATCACAGCAGCCAACTGACGCTTGACCACCTCTTCGGTTTTGCCAGCTTCACGCTCAGCCAAAGTCTCACCCACACAAACGATGGGCGTGATACCGGCAGACAGTGCGCGTTGCGCTTTAGAAGCCACTTGCTCATCTGTTTCGCCATGGTATTGACGACGCTCAGAATGTCCAACGAGACAAAAACGCACAGCAAAGTCTTTGAGCATGGCGGCCGATGTTTCACCGGTGTAAGCGCCCTGCTCATGTGCAGACACATCTTGCGAACCCAATTCAATCCCAGAGCCTTTGACGAGTTGCTGCACTTGCGACAAATAAGCCATTGGCACACACACCGCCACTTGCGCCTGTTTGCCACCCAATGCTTGCGCCAGCCCCTGCTGCACGCCTTGCACCAAAGCCTCGTTGGCAGCCAAGCTGCCATTCATTTTCCAATTTCCTGCAATGAGTTTTTGCTTCATCACAAACTCCAAGTCAAAACGATTTTGCCCACATGCTGGTTGGACTCCATCAGACGGTGCGCATTGGCAGCACCGTCGGCAGAGGCCGCATCGAAGGTCGAATGAATCACGGGACGAATGCGCCCCGCTTCAATCAAAGGCCAGACATGCTCACGCAAATTGCGCGCAATCGCCGCCTTGAACGACACAGGGCGCGGGCGCAAGGTTGAGCCCGTCAAAGTCAAACGGCGACGCAGCACCAAGCCTGCATTAAATTCACTCTTGATGCCACCCTGCACCGCGATGATGACCAAGCGGCCATCTTCGGCCATGCATGTCACTTCGCGTGCCACATAGTCGCCGGCAACCATGTCGAGCACGACATCCACGCCTTTTCCATCCGTCAGGCGCAGCGCCTCGGCAGCAAAGTCATGGGTCTTGTAATTGATGGCGTGATCAGCGCCGAGTGCCACGCAGGCAGCGCACTTATCGTCGCTTCCTGCGGTGACGATCACTGTGGCACCCAAAGCTTTGGCCATTTGAATGGCCGTCACCCCGATACCACTGGAACCACCCTGCACCAACAAAGTCTCGCCCGCTTGCAAACGCGCACGGTCAAACACATTGCTCCAAACGGTGAAGAAGGTTTCTGGCAATGACGCCGCCTCCACATCGCTCAAACCTTTGGGCACAGGCAAACATTGACCAACAGGGGCAACGCAATACTGCGCATAACCACCACCGGCCACCAAAGCACACACACGATCACCGACCTTCAAGCCCGCTTCAGCCAAGGCTGAGGCATCGCCCGACTCGATCACACCGGCCACCTCTAAACCCGGCACATCCGACGCACCTGCGGGCACGGGGTAGTTACCGGTACGTTGCAGCACGTCAGGGCGGTTGATGCCACTGGCGCTGACACGGATCAGCAATTCACCCGCACCGGCTTGCGGCACAGGCCGCTGAGCAGGACGCAGCACCTCAGGGGCGCCAGGGCTAGAGATTTCAACGATGTGCATCATGTGCCAACCTCGGTCTGTGTATTAAGACTGCGCGTCTTGACGGTCACCGTGATGTGGGTCGCCAGCAGGACGCTCCATCAAGGCTTTCATCGACAACTTCACGCGACCTTTTTCGTCGGTTTCGAGCACTTTCACGCGCACGATTTGACCTTCGGCCAACACGTCCGTCACCTTCGCAATGCGCTCGTGACTGATCTGGCTGATATGCAACAAACCGTCTTTGCCGGGCAACAAGTTGACCAACGCACCGAAGTCCAAAATCTTGGTGATCGGGCCTTCGTAGACTTTGCCGATTTCGACTTCAGCCGTGATTTCGGTGATGCGACGCTTGGCGATTTCAGCCTTCTCGCCGTCGGTGGCAGCGATGGTGATCGTGCCGTCTTCTTCGATGTTGATTTGGCAACCGGTTTCTTCGGTCAACGCACGGATGGTGGCGCCGCCTTTGCCGATCACGTCACGGATTTTCTCGGGGTTGATCTTCATGGTGAACAACTTAGGTGCAAAGTCAGACACTTCGGTCTTGGCTTCGCCCATGGCAGCTTGCATCTTGTCTAAGATGTGCATGCGCGCTTCTTTGGCTTGAGCCAATGCGACTTGCATGATTTCTTTGGTGATGCCTTGGATCTTGATGTCCATTTGCAAAGCGGTAATACCGTTGGTGGTACCGGCCACTTTGAAGTCCATATCGCCCAAGTGATCTTCGTCGCCCAAGATGTCGGTCAACACAGCAAAACGGTTGCCGTCTTTGATCAAACCCATGGCAATACCGGCCACGTGTGCTTTCATCGGCACGCCAGCATCCATCATGGACAAGCAGCCACCGCAGACTGAAGCCATCGATGAAGAACCGTTGGATTCAGTGATTTCAGACACCACGCGCATGGTGTATGGGAACTCTTCTTTGGTTGGCAACACAGCCACCAAAGCGCGCTTGGCCAAACGGCCGTGACCGATTTCGCGGCGCTTGGTTGAACCCATGCGACCCACTTCGCCTGTGGCGAACGGAGGCATGTTGTAGTGCATCATGAAACGGTCTTCGTACTCACCGGCCAAAGCGTCGATGCGTTGTGCATCGCGCTCAGTGCCCAAGGTGGTGACCACCAAAGCTTGGGTTTCGCCGCGTGTGAACAAGGCAGAACCGTGGGTGCGTGGCAAAACGCTGTTGCGGATTTCGATAGGGCGCACAGTGCGTGTGTCGCGGCCGTCAATGCGTGGCTCGCCTGCCAAAATTTGGCTGCGAACAATGCGCGCTTCGATGTCGAACAACATGTTTTCGACCTTGACCGAGTCAAACTCAACGCCGTCAGCCTTCAAACCAGCCATCACAGCGCCGTAAGCTTCACGGCAAGCGTGGGTACGGGCTTGTTTGTTGCGAATTTGGTAAGCAGCGCGCAGCTTGTCTTCCGCTTGAGCCACGACCTTGGCGATCAATGGCTCATCCTTGGCTGGTGCAGTCCAGTCCCAAGCTGGCTTACCTGCGTCACGCACCAACTCGTGGATGGCGTTGATCGCGATGTTGCCTTGCTCGTGGCCAAACACCACGGCGCCCAACATGATTTCTTCTGACAACTGTTGGGCTTCAGATTCCACCATCAACACAGCCGCTTCGGTGCCAGCGACCACGAGGTCCATCTGGCTGTCTTTGCGTTGTGTTTGGCCTGGGTTCAAGACGTATTCGCCGTTGATGTAACCCACGCGAGCGGCACCGATGGGGCCGTTGAAAGGAATGCCAGAGATGCTCAACGCAGCAGACACAGCGATCAAAGCCGCGATGTCAGCGTCAACTTCTGGGTTCAACGACACGGTGTGAATCACCACGTGCACGTCGTTGTAGAAACCTTCTGGGAACAAAGGACGGATGGGGCGGTCGATCAGACGGCTGGTCAATGTCTCGTGTTCGCTGGGCTTGGCTTCGCGCTTGAAGAAGCTGCCAGGGATCTTGCCTGCCGCGTAGGTTTTCTCAATGTAGTCAACCGTCAAGGGGAAGAAGTCTTGGCCAGCTTTGGCAATCTTCGAGCCCACCACAGTGGCCAACACCACAGTGTCGTCCATGTTGACGAGCACAGCGCCGCCAGCTTGGCGAGCGATTTCGCCGGTTTCCATGGTGACCGTGTGTTGGCCCCATTGGAAGGTTTTGGTAACTTTGTTAAAAATTGACATGTATTTTCCTGATGAAATTTGGCAGGCCCCGGTGCAGCACACGATGCCATTCCAGAAAAGTTGGTGCTTTTTTGGAATGACACAGCTGTCGAATCTGCGCCTCGTTGTCTTGCCGTGGGTTAAAAAGTTCGTGGTTGAAAGTGCAAAACGCCTGAGCTTGTTGAAAACTCAGGCGTTTTTCGCGAGAACTTCAGTGATTACTTGCGCAGGCCAAGCTTGGCAATCAGAGCAGCGTAACGGTCAAAGTTTTTCGACTTGAGGTAGTCGAGCAATTTACGACGGCGGCTCACCATGCGCAACAAACCGCGACGACCGTGGTGGTCTTTGGCGTGCAACTTGAAGTGAGGTGTGAGTTCGTTGATACGAGCGGTCAACAAAGCCACTTGGACTTCGGGACTACCTGTATCACCGGCGGCGCGTGCGTTGTCTTTGACGACTTCAGCAATTTTTGCTGTCAACATGGTTTTTTCCTTAAATATTTGACTTGCGTTGCACCGTGGAAGTTGGTGCAACGTGCTGGATGCCTTACCCGAAAGTAAAGCCCTCTAAGTATAACAGGGCGTCTTCAATGCCTCAATAGCGCTGCATTTGGCAACTGGTGGGCAGTTGAGCCGCCTCAGGCGTGAGCGACTTGATCACGCGAAAGCCATAACTTGAGCCTTCCACATCAAAAGCGACCCCGGGCTCGCCCTGATGCTCCATTTGCCCAACCACCAAGGCTTGTTGAAATTGATGATCCGCCGCGCGCATGAACCCTTTTTGACCAAATTTGGTCACATGCACGCGTTCTAAAGCACGCGCAACAGGAACAGCCTCCACCGTTCCCGCCTTTTCAAGCGCTTGCACCAAAGACTCCACCATCAACTGCATGCGCATGTGCACGTAATCATCGGACGGCTGTGGGAAACGCTGACGAAATGCTTTGTAAAAATCAGCCGAAGGCTTGCCTTGCACGTTGGGCAACCAATCGGCAACGGCCACCACACGACCGACCCCCGACTGGCCAATTGCAGCAGGCGCCCCTAAAGCGTTGCCATAAAACGTATAGAACTTGCCCTCAAACCCCACCTCGCGTGCCGCTTTGACCAACAAAGTTAAGTCATTGCCCCAGTTACCCGTGATCACGGCTTGGGCACCACTGGCTTTGATTTTGGTGGCGTAAGGTAGAAAGTCCTTCACGCGGCCCACGGGATGCAACTCATCGCCCACGATCTGCACGTCGGGACGCTGCGCCGCCAGCTGTCGACGCGCCTCGCGCGAGACCGCCTGACCAAAACTGTAGTCTTGACCCATCAAATACACACGCTTGGTTTTTTTGTCTTGCTGGATCACCTGCATCAACGCGGCCATGCGCATGTCAGCGTGCGCGTCAAAGCGGAAATGCCAAAAGCTGCAGCGCTCATTCGTCAACGCGGGGTCGACTGCGGAATAGTTCAAAAACAAAACGCGGCGATCAGGCTCTCGTTCGTTTTGCTTGTTCGCGGCCTCAATCAATGCCGCCGCAACGGCTGAGCTGTTGCCCTGCAGCACAAAGCTCGCGCCCTCGTCCACGGCAGCACGAAAGGCAGAAAGTGCCTCTTCGGTTTGACCTTTGCTGTCGTGGCGTACCAAAACCAACTCACGCGCGCCACCGGCTAACTTGACCCCGCCACGCTGATTCACGCGCTCCACGGCCCACAACAAATTGCGATGCACTGCCTCACCGGTGTTGGCGAAAGGACCGCTCAACCCTTCAATCAAGGCCAACTTAATCGGCGGCAGCGCCGCCTTGACCTGCACCACCGAGGGCGCAGCCTTAGGCGTGGTGGCCCAAGCGACCGAAGCCAACACGGCACCAGACGCCAAGGCGGCAGACCATTTCAAAACGACACGAAAACACGCACCCATGACAAACTCTCTCATTTAAAAACAACGATTTAGACGGCACCTACCCAACGGCATGGCGCACAAGCTCACGCCAAATCAGCCAACGGCCAGCGTGGTTGGATGTCAAAGCCATAGTGATGGAGCGCTTGGGCTTGACCGCCCTCGCCGCTTTGCAAGCGCATCGCCGCAGCCATCGCGATCATGGCGCCGTTGTCTGTGCACAAATGCAACTCGGGGTAATGCACGCGCACGCCTTGGCGCTTGCACGCCGCATTGAGCTGCTCGCGCAAATGACGGTTAGCGCCCACCCCCCCCGCCACAACCAAGCGTTTCAGACCTGTTTCGCGCAAAGCCGTCAACGATTTTTTCAACAGAACATCCACAATGGCGGCCTCCGTCGAGGCAGCCAAATCGGCTTTACGTGCGTCTAACTCATCGCCCAGCTTTTTGGCTTGGGTCATCACCGCAGTCTTCAACCCTGCGAAAGAAAAATCCAAATTCCCGCTGTGCAACAAAGGGCGCGGCAACTTGAACGCTGCCGGATCGCCTTGCTCCGCCAACTTGGACAAAGCGGGACCGCCCGGATACCCCAAACCCATCAACTTGGCTGACTTGTCAAAGGCCTCGCCCGCCGCATCGTCAATGGTTTCACCCAACAACTCGTAGCGCCCAACGCCATCGACGCGCATGAGTTGCGTATGCCCACCGGACACCAACAAAGCCACAAACGGGAACTCAGGCGGGTCGGCACTCAAAAACGGCGACAACAAGTGCCCCTCCAAATGATGCACGCCCAGCACAGGCTTTTGCAGGGCCGCGCCCAGCGCACAAGCCACACCAGCACCGACCAACAAAGCGCCAGCCAACCCTGGCCCTCGGGTGTAGGCCACCACATCGACCTCTTGCAAACTTTTTTGAGCCTCGGCCATCACCTCACGCGCGAGTGGAATCACGCGGCGAATGTGGTCACGGCTCGCCAACTCTGGCACCACACCGCCATAGGCTTGGTGCATGGCAACTTGGCTGTACAAAGCATGCGACAGCAACTTAGGCAGCACCACTTGACCGCCGGAACGCGCGTCTGACTCCACGAGCGCTACACCCGTTTCGTCGCAGGAAGATTCAATACCGAGGATCAACATAGGAGGAGAGTTTATGCGGCCCGTTCATGCACATTCTGATCAAAGATCGACGCGCAATGCAAAGCGACCATTCAGACTGCAACAGCCTGAATGGTCGCTTCAACCGGAGAATGCGCAGATTACTTCTGTGCAGCGTCCATGACAGCGTTCAGCGTAGCGCTTGGACGCATCACAGCGGTCACTTTGGCCACATCAGGCAGGTAGTAACCACCGATGTCGACAGCCTTACCTTGAACGCTGTTGAGTTCGTCCACGATCTTGCTCTCGTTTTCTGTCAGTGCTTTGGCCAAAGGCGCGAACTTGGCAGCCAAGTCTTTGTCTTCAGTTTGTGCAGCCAATTCTTGGGCCCAGTACATGGCCAAGTAAAACTGGCTGCCACGGTTGTCGAGCTGACCTGTTTTGGGCGATGGGTTTTTGTTGGTGTCCAACAATTTACCGGTCGCGGCATCCAAAGTTTTCGCCAACACGACGGCCTTGGCGTTGCCGTTTTTCAGACCCATGTCTTCGAAAGACACGGCCAATGCCAAGAACTCACCCAGTGAATCCCAACGCAAGTGGTTTTCTTCCACCAGCTGTTGCACGTGCTTAGGGGCAGAGCCGCCCGCGCCTGTTTCGTACATGCCGCCACCGGCCATCAAAGGCACGATGGAGAGCATCTTGGCGGAAGTGCCGAGTTCCATGATGGGGAACAAGTCCGTCAAGTAGTCGCGCAAGATGTTGCCCGTCACGGAAATGGTGTCGAGGCCACGGCTCACGCGCTCCAAGGTGTAGCGCATGGCGCGCACTTGAGACATGTGCTCGATGTGCAGGCCCTTGGTGTCGTGGTCTTTCAAGTACAGGTCGACCTTTTTGATCAACTCGTTCTCGTGTGGACGGTATGGGTCCAACCAGAAGATGGCAGGCATGCCGGAGTTGCGTGCGCGGGTCACAGCCAACTTCACCCAGTCACGGATCGCAGCGTCTTTGACTTGGCACATGCGCCAGATGTCGCCTTCTTCCACGTTTTGGCTCAACAACACTTCGCCTGTGGCCAAGTCGGTGATGTTAGCCACACCGTCTTCTTGGATCTCGAACGTCTTGTCGTGTGAACCGTATTCTTCAGCTTGTTGCGCCATCAAGCCCACGTTAGGCACAGTGCCCATGGTCTTGGGGTCGAAGTTGCCGTGCCACTTGCAGAAGTTGATCATCTCTTGATAGATACGTGCGAAAGTCGACTCAGGCATCACAGCCTTGGCGTCCTTCAAGCGACCATCGGCGCCCCACATCTTGCCGCCGTTGCGGATCATGGCAGGCATGGAAGCGTCCACGATGATGTCGTTGGGTGAATGGAAGTTGGTGATGCCTTTGGCCGAGTCCACCATGGCCAACTCTGGACGGTGCTCGTGGCACGCGTGCAGGTCACGCTTGATTTCGTCTTGCTGGCTTTGTGGCAAGGTGGCGATCTTGTTGTACAGATCGGCCATGCCGTTGTTCACGTTCACGCCCAATTCGTCAAATAACTTGGCGTGCTTGGCAAAGGCTTCTTTGTAGAAAATCTTCACACAGTGACCGAACACGATGGGGTGAGACACCTTCATCATGGTGGCTTTGACGTGCAAGGAGAACATCACGCCCGTTTTGTGTGCGTCTTCGATTTCTTTTTCATAGAACTCGACCAGCGCTTTTTTGCTCATGAACATGCTGTCGATGATTTCTTTGTCGAGCAAAGAAACTTTGGGTTTCAACAGAATGGTTTTGCCGCTCTTGGTGATGAGTTCCATCTTCACGTCACGGGCTTTGTCCAAGGTCAAAGACTTTTCACCGTGGTAGAAGTCGCCGTGGTGCATGTGGGAGACGTGCGAACGAGAAGCTTGGCTCCACTCGGCCATGCTGTGTGGGTTCTTGCGAGCGAACTCTTTCACAGCGCGAGGCGCGCGGCGGTCAGAGTTGCCTTCACGCAAAACAGGGTTCACGGCGCTACCGATGCACTTGGCGTAGCGAGACTTGATGGCTTTGTCTTCGTCAGTGGTTGGGTTATCAGGGTAGTCAGGCAAGGCATAGCCTTTGGACTGCAACTCTTTGATGGCTGCCGTCAACTGGCCTACAGAGGCGCTGATGTTGGGCAACTTGATGATGTTGGCTTCGGGCGTCAAAGTCAGCTTACCCAACTCAGACAGGTTGTGCGGCACGCGCTGCTCAGCAGGCAACAAATCCGAGAATTCACCCAACACGCGGGCTGCAACGGAGATGTCGCTCTCCACCACATCAATGTCAGCAGCGGCTGCAAAAGTACGAACGATGGGCAAAAACGCACGCGTGGCCAACAAAGGCGCTTCGTCCGTCAGGGTGTAAATGATTTTTGATTTTTCAGCAGCCATGTGTGCACTCATTCTTTTAGTGGATTGTGAGAAAAGAAATTCAGACTCGAACCTCAAGCAAAAACGCTGGGATCAACCACCGCTTGCCAGTTCTAAGCCCGCAACTTTACAACAACTGAGCCAGTGCTAGCCTTACGCAGCACAACACCCAGCCGGAACTTGGCGCATAAATTGCGAGCACCAGAAGTGATCACGTCTAGAAAGTCACGCTGTTGAAAGCTTCTTCGAAAAAAAATCAACCACATGCGGCCCTGCGCATCGTTGTGGTTGCGCCCGACTTGGTGGTGGACGACCCAAGTGACGACCACGCACACAGCCAAGCCGAACGCTCGCGCGCCTTGCGCATTGGTCTGCTGGAAAGCGGCTTTAACCTGATTGCCACTCTGCCTGCCGACGTGTTCTTGGCCGACCGTATCAACCAATTGCAACCCGATCTGATCATCGTCGATGCCGAATCCGAAGCCCGTGATGCGTTGGAGCACGTGGTGTTCGCCACACGCGATGCCCGTCGTCCCATCGTGCTGTTCACCGACGACAGCGACACCACCCATGTCCGCGATGCCGTCGCCGTGGGCGTGTCAGCCTACATCGTGGACGGTTTATCGAGCGCGCGCATACGCCCTATCTTGGACGTGGCCATGGCCCGTTTCGATTACGAAGAGCGCCTGCGCTTGGAGCGAGACGACGCCCGCAGCGCCTTACAAGAACGCACCGTCATCGACCGTGCCAAAGCACTTTTGATGGAACGACAAGGTTTGAGTGAAAAAGAAGCCTTCACCAAACTGCGCAAAGTGGCCATGGACAAAGGACTGAAATTGGCCGACATCGCGCAACGCACGCTCGACATGGCCGATTTACTGTCTTGAGTGCATGACAACATCAAAAACACCAATTTGGTGCAGGCTCAACACCACACACACTAACAAGGCCCCAATTCGGGGCCTTTTTAATTCGGGAGAACCCTAGGCAGCTGGCACAGCAATTGCAATCATCCCCAGCAAGAACCAATGACGGTTCAAGGACAAAGGCGTCCCCACCCATGCACACACCCGTGCATGCGGTGAGGACGCCTTTGTCGTTTCTGACCCAGTTTTTATAGGAGTGATGTTATGACGAAACTTTTGGAGACCCCCATGAGCCGCCGCAATGTTTTGCAAGCCGCCACCGCAGGCGCTCTCACCATCGCCCCCGCTTTGCGTGCCGCGGTGTATGCCCAAGGTTCAGACAAGCCAGAAAAAGAAGAAGTCAAGATTGGCTTCATTCCCCTCACCGACTGCGCCAGCGTGGTGATGGCCTCGGTGCTTGGCATCGACAAAAAGTATGGCGTCAAGATCATCCCGTCCAAAGAGTCCAGCTGGGCCGGTGTGCGCGACAAGTTGGTCAATGGCGAACTCGACTTTGCCCACGCTTTGTACGGTTTGATTTACGGCGTGCACATGGGCACTGCCGGTCCTAAGAAAGACATGGCGGTCTTGATGAACTTGAACCAAAACGGCCAAGCCATCACCTTGTCCAAGAAACTGGCCGACAAAGGTGCGGTCGATGCGCCCAGCCTCGCCAAACTGATGGCCACTGACAAACGCGAATACACCTTTGCACAAACCTTCCCCACCGGCACACACGCCATGTGGCTGTATTACTGGTTGGCCAGCGTGGGCGTGAACCCCCTCAAAGATGCCAAGGTCATCACCGTGCCCCCCCCTCAAATGGTGGCCAACATGCGCGTGGGCAACATGGATGGCTACTGCGTGGGCGAGCCGTGGGGACACCGTGCGATTGCCGATGGCATTGGCATCACCGCGGCCACCACGCAAGACATCTGGCGTGACCACCCCGAAAAAGTGCTGGGCACCACCGGCGACTTCGTCAAGAAATACCCCAACACCGCACGCGCTGTGACAGCGGCCATTTTGGAAGCGAGCAAGTGGATTGACGCGGGCTTGCAAAACAAAATGAAGATGGCTGAAACCATCGCCGACAAGTCGTATGTCAACACCAGCGTGGACGTGATCAACCAACGCATCTTGGGCCGCTATCAAAACGGGCTGGGCAAGACGTGGGACGACCCCAACCACATGAAGTTCTTCAACGACGGCACGGCCAACTTCCCTTACCTGTCTGACGGCATGTGGTTCCTCACCCAACACAAGCGCTGGGGCTTGCTCAAAGACCACCCTGACTACTTGAAGGTGGCCAAAGAGATCAACCAGATCGACCTGTTCAAAGAAGCCGCCGCTGCCAGCAAAACACCGGTGCCCAAAGATGTGATGCGCACCAGCAAACTCATGGACGGTGTGGTGTGGGACGGCAAAGACCCGAAGAAATACGCCGACAGCTTCAAAGTTCACGCTTAAAGCACCGACGAACACTCTCGCACAAGGACACACCATGTATTTGAAAAACCTGTTGTCACGCGTGGTGCCGCCCTTTATGGGCTTGGCACTGCTGGTGGGCATTTGGTCGCTGGTGTCCATCACCAGCACCAACAACTTTCCCAACCCGACCGACACTTTCTGGCAAGCCGTGGATGTGTTCAGCAACCCGTTCTACAGCAACGGCCCCAACGACCAAGGCGTGGGCTGGAACGTGTGGAGTTCTCTCAAGCGTGTGGCTCTGGGCTTTGGCTTGGCTGCATTGGTGGGCATTCCTTTGGGCTTCTTGATCGGCCGCTTCGAGTTTTTGTCGCGCATGTTCAACCCGCTCATCAGCTTGTTGCGCCCCGTGTCGCCCTTGGCTTGGTTGCCCATTGGTTTGTTGGTGTTCAAAGGCGCCAACCCTGCGGCGATTTGGACCATCTTCATTTGCTCCATCTGGCCCATGGTCATCAACACAGCCGTTGGCGTGCAACGCGTGCCACAAGACTACATGAACGTGGCCCGCGTGCTCAACCTGTCTGAGTGGAAGATTGTCAGCAAGATTTTGTTCCCCGCTGTACTGCCCTACATGCTCACAGGCGTTCGCCTTGCGGTAGGCACGGCATGGTTGGTCATCGTCGCGGCTGAGATGCTGACCGGCGGTGTAGGCATTGGCTTTTGGGTGTGGGACGAGTGGAACAACCTGAATGTGAAGAACATCATCATCGCCATCTTCGTGATTGGCATCGTGGGCTTGGTGTTGGAGTACGCCCTCATCAAACTCGCCACCGCATTCACTTTTGAAGAGGTGCAGTCATGAGCACATCGTTGACCAGTAAATATTTGCAAATTCAGGGCGTGGCCCAAACCTTCAAAACAGCTAAGGGCGATTTCCCTGCCCTGCGCAACATCGACCTCAGTGTTGGCAAAGGTGAGTTCGTCACCCTGATCGGCCACTCGGGCTGCGGCAAGTCCACCTTGCTCAACCTGATTGCCGGCTTGACCACACCATCTGAAGGCACCTTGATTTGTGCCAACCGCGAAATCGCAGGCCCGGGCCCCGAGCGTGCGGTGGTGTTTCAAAACCACTCGCTGCTGCCTTGGCTCACATGCTTTGAAAACGTCTACCTTGGCGTGGAACGTGTGTTTGGCCAAAGCGGCATCGTGGACGGCAAACCCAAAGAAGACAAAGCGCAGCTCACCGCACGCACCCACGCCGCACTCGACATGGTGGGGTTGAGCCATGCGGCCTTCAAACGCCCCGGCGAAATTTCGGGTGGCATGAAGCAACGCGTGGGCATTGCCCGAGCGCTGGCCATGGAGCCGCAAGTGTTGTTGATGGACGAGCCCTTTGGTGCGTTGGATGCATTGACCCGCGCCAAGCTGCAAGACGAGTTGCTGGCCATCGTGGCCAACACCCAAAGCACCGTGGTGATGGTGACGCACGATGTGGACGAAGCCGTGTTGCTGTCCGACAAGATTGTGATGATGACCAACGGCCCCGCCGCCACCATTGGCGAAGTGCTGCACGTTGACCTGCCTCGCCCCCGCTCACGCGTGACGCTGGCCAACGACCCTGCGTATCTGCACTACCGCAAAGCGGTGATTGACTTTTTGTACACGCGCCAAGCGCATGTCGAAAAACACTAAGGAGTTGGACATGACGAACAAACTCAAACTCGTGATGGTGGGCAACGGCATGGCCGGCGTGCGCACCTTGGAGGAACTGATCAAGCTCACGCCAGACCTGTACGACATCACGGTCTTCGGCTCTGAGCCCCACCCCAACTACAACCGCATTTTGTTGTCGCCCGTGTTGGCCGGCGAACAAACGCTGGACGAGATCATCCTCAACCCGCTGGCCTGGTACAGCGACAACCACATCACGCTCCACACCAGCTGGACCGTGACCGAGGTGGACCGCGTCAAACGCGTGGTGCACGCCACCAACGCCGCAGGCGAAGTCAAAAGCGCACCGTATGACCGCTTGATTTTGGCCACCGGCTCCAACCCCTTCATGCTGCCCGTGCCGGGCCGTGAGTTGGACGGCGTGCTGGCCTACCGCGACATCGCCGACACCCAGGCCATGATTGACGCGGCCACAAAATACAAACACGCGGTGGTGATTGGCGGCGGTTTGCTAGGCCTCGAAGCCGCCAACGGTTTGATGAAACGCGGCATGAGCGTGACCGTGGTGCACGTGGGCGAATGGCTGATGGAGCGCCAGCTCGACAAGGTCGCAGGCGAACTGCTGCAACGCTCACTTGAAGAACGGGGCATGGAGTTCCGCATGGGGGCACACACCCAAGAATTGCAAGCCGACAAAAACGGGCGCGTGGCCACTGTGCTGTTCAAAGACGGCTCCAGCGTCCCCGCTGAACTGGTGGTGATGGCCGTGGGCATTCGCCCCAACACAGGCTTGGCCGAAAAAATGCACCTGCATTGCGAGCGTGGCATTGTGGTCAGCGACACCTTGCAAACCGTGACCGACCCACGCATTTACGCCGTGGGTGAGTGCGCGGCCCACCGTGGCATTGCTTACGGTTTGGTGGCGCCTTTGTTTGAACAAGGCAAGGTCTTGGCCAACCATTTGGCCGAGTTTGGTATTGGCCGCTACACCGGCTCGCTGACGTCGACCAAGCTCAAAGTCACCGGCATTGATTTGTTCAGCGCAGGCGACTTCATGGGCAGCGACGACGGCAGCACCGAAGAAATTGTGCTGAGCGACCCACACGAAGGCGTGTACAAAAAGCTCGTCATCCGCAACGACCAATTGGTGGGCGCCTGTTTGTATGGCGACACCGTGGACGGCAGCTGGTACTTCAAGCTGTTGCGCGATGGCCGCAGCGTGGCCGACATCCGCGAGAAGCTGATGTTTGGTGAATCCAACATCGGTGACGTGGGCCATGAAGGCCACAGCAAAGCCGCCAGCATGCCCGACGATGCCGAGGTGTGCGGTTGCAACGGCGTGAAAAAAGGCGCAATTTGCAAAGCCATCAAAGACAAAGGTTTGTTCACTTTGGATGAGGTGCGCAAGCACACCAAAGCCAGCGCCTCATGCGGCTCTTGCACAGGTTTGGTCGAGCAGATTTTGATGTTCACCGCCGGCGGCGACTACTCGGCCACGCCGAAGAAAAAAGCCATCTGCAGTTGCACCGACCACAGCCACCAAGAAGTGCGTGACGCCATTCGTGACCACAAGCTGTTGACCAACGACGCGGTGTTTGATTTCTTAGAGTGGAAAAAGCCCAGCCCAGACACCAAAGCCACGGGCTGCGCCACCTGCCGCCCAGCCATCAACTATTACCGCATGAGCAGCTGGCCCAAACAAGCCTTGGACGACCCGCAAAGCCGCCTCATCAACGAGCGCAGCCACGCCAATATCCAAAAGGACGGCACCTACAGCGTCATTCCACGCATGTGGGGCGGCGAGACCACCGCCGATGAATTGCGCCGCATTGCCGACGTGGTGGACAAGTACAACATTCCCACCGTCAAGGTCACGGGTGGTCAACGCATCGACTTGCTGGGCGTGAAGAAAGAAGACCTCGTCAATGTGTGGAAAGACATTGGCATGCCGTGCGGCCACGCCTACGCCAAAGCCTTGCGCACGGTCAAAACCTGCGTGGGCAGCGAGTGGTGCCGCATGGGCACCCAAGACAGCACGCAAATGGGCAAAGATCTTGAAAAAGCCATGTGGCGCATGTACGCCCCACACAAGGTGAAGTTTGCCGTGTCGGGCTGCCCGCGTAACTGCGCAGAGGCTGGCATCAAAGACGTGGGCATCATCGGCGTGGACAGCGGCTGGGAGATGTACATCGCCGGCAACGGCGGCATCAAGACCGAAGTGGCGGAGTTCTTTGTGAAGGTCAAAACCTCTGAAGAAGTGATGGAGTACACCGGCGCCTTCATGCAGCTCTACCGCGAAGAAGGTTGGTATTTAGAGCGCACCGTGCACTACGTGAACCGCGTGGGCATGGACTACGTGAAGAAAAAAATCTTGGACGACGAAGCAGGCCGCAAAGCCTTGTGGGCACGTTTGCAATTTGCGCTCGACGGTGAACCCGACCCTTGGTTTGAGTTCGACAAAGCGCAAGTCGACACGCGCCAGTTTGAAGCCATCACCGTTTAAGGAACCACACCATGACCGAATGGAAAGTCATTTGCAAAGTTGACGACATCCCCGTGCTGGGCGCACGCCGCGTGCAGCGCACCAAGGGCGTCGAAGTGGCGGTGTTTCGCAACGCCGAAGACAAAGTGTTTGCGCTGCTGGACCAATGCCCACACAAGCGTGGGCCCCTGAGCCAAGGCTTGGTGTTTGGAGAAACCGTGGTGTGCCCGCTGCACAACTGGCACATTGGTTTGGTGGATGGCTGTGCGCATGCGCCCGATGAAGGCTGCACCACCCGTTTTGCGGTGCGCGTAGAAAACGGCGATGTGGCATTGGATATGAACGAGCTCAACACCCTCGCCATTGACGACGCTACCGTTACTAACTGACACACACCGCGCAATAAACCATGCCCCTCGCCAGAAAGATGCCATGAAAGAAACGCGTTCAACCTGCCCCTACTGCGGTGTGGGCTGCGGCGTCATCATTGAGTCCCATGGTGGGCAAATCACTGGGGTGCGTGGGGATCCAAAGCACCCTGCCAACTTTGGCCGTTTGTGCAGCAAAGGTTCCTCTCTGCACCTCACGGCCAGCCCGATGATGGCTGAGCAAACGCGTTTGCTGCAACCCATGCGCCGCTTGGTGCGTGGCGGCAGTTTGCAGCCGATGGCCTGGGACAACGCCATGCAACTGGCCAGCCAAACACTGGCCAGCATCGTGCGTGCGCACGGCGCTGATGCGCTGGGGTTTTATGTGTCGGGTCAGTTGCTGACCGAAGACTATTACGTCTTCAACAAGTTGGCCAAAGGCCTGCTGGGCACCAACAACATCGACACCAACTCGCGCTTGTGCATGAGCAGCGCGGTGGCGGGCTACAAACTCACCCTCGGTGCCGATGCGCCACCCGCGTGCTACGACGATGTGATGCACGCCGACTGCTTGTTCATCGCGGGCAGCAACGCGGCGTATGCGCACCCCATTTTGTTCAGACGCATTGAAGACGCGCGCGCGAAAAACCCCAACCTCAAAATCATCGTCGCTGACCCACGCCGTACCGACACCGCCAGCAGCGCCGATCTGCACTTGGCGTTGCAACCCGGCACGGATGTGACCTTGTTTCACGGCATGTTGCATCTGATGTTGGCCGAAGGCTGGGTCGACTCCGCATACATCGCGGCACACACCGAGGGCTTCGAAGCGTTGCAAAGCCTCGTGGCCGACTACACACCCGCTCGCGTGCATGAGGTGTGCGGCATCACGCCTGAACAACTGCTGCAAGCCACCCGGTGGTTTGCAGGCGTCCCCCCTCACAGCACCACGAACAGACCTGATCCCGCATGGCGCACGCTCAGCTTGTATTGCCAAGGCTTGAACCAATCCAGCAGTGGCACGGCCAAAAACGCCTCGCTCATCAACTTGCATTTGGCAACGGCGCAGATTGGCAAAGCGGGTGCAGGCCCCTTCTCGCTCACGGGCCAACCCAACGCCATGGGGGGTCGCGAAGTGGGTGGTTTGGCCAACCTCATCAGCGCCCACCGCGACATGAGCAAACCAGAACACCGAGCTGAAGTCGCCGCGTTGTGGGGCATTGACGATGTACCAGCCAAACCCGGCAAAACGGCCGTAGAAATGTTTGAAGCCGCCGCAGATGGCGAAATCAAAGCCCTGTGGATTGCCTGTACCAACCCCGCGCAATCGATGCCCGACCAAGCCACAGTGCGTCGCGCCTTAGAGCGTGCCGAGTTTGTGGTGGTGCAAGAAGCCTTCGCCACCGCCGAGACCTGCAACTTTGCAGACCTGCTGTTACCCGCCACCACCTGGGGCGAAAAAGAAGGCACGGTCACCAACAGCGAACGTCGCATCACCCGCGTGCGCGCCGCGGTGCCCGCCCCCGGACATGCACGGCACGACTGGCAAATTGTGGTGGACTTGGCCGCACGTTTGCGCAAAGAACCCGGCGTCATGCCTCACGCCACGGCAAGTGGGCTGCACATGGCCTACACCTCCCCTGAAGAAATTTGGGTGGAGCACCGCGAATCTACGCGTGGCCGCGACCTCGACATCACAGGCCTCAGTTACGCGCATTTAGAAGACACCCCCGAGCAATGGCCCATGCGCGAAGGCGCGACACAAGGCCAAGCGCGTTTGTACGAAGACGGCGTGTTTGCGACCGCCAATGGCCGCGCCAAGTTTGCAGCCATTCCCTATGTGCCGACGGCTGAGGTGCGTGAATCCCGCTTTCCGTTCTCGCTCAACACAGGCCGCTTGCGTGACCAATGGCATGGCATGACGCGCACCGGTTTGGTGGGCAAACTCTTTGGCCATGTGCCTGAACCCGTGGTGCAACTGCACCCCGACGACATGGCGCGTTTGGGTTTTGCGGCAGGCACCTTGGTGCACGTCACCAGCAAGCGGGGCTCCATCGTGTTACCGGCCCAAGCCAGTGACGACCTCAGTCCTCACCAAGCATTCATCGCGATGCACTGGGGGCCTGCATTTTTGAGCGGACGCGACCACCAAAACAAACCGTTGGCCGGTGTGAACGCCATCACCACCTCGGCGTATTGCCCCACCTCCAAACAACCCGAGCTCAAACACGCTGCAGTCAAAGTGCTCAAGGCCGAACTGCCCTGGACCTTGCTGGCCGTGGCTTGGTTGCCAGAACACAAAGCCCAAACCATTTTGCAAAACCTGCGTACGCGCATGGTGCAGTTTGAGTTTGCCAGCTGCGTGCCGTTCAGCGACACACCCGCACAAGGTCCCGCACGTCAAGGTGTGTTGATGCGCGCCGCCTGCAGCGAAGCACCCGACATGGCGCTGCTGCACGAGATCGAACAACTCTTGGGCCTCAACGGGGCAGACAGCTTGCGCTACGTGGATGCCAAACGCCACCAATTGCGCAGCATGCGTTTGCAACACAGCGAAGCCCCTCAAGCCAAAGACACACAGCTTGCCGCCTTCGTGATCGCGGGCGATACCTCGGCCGAAACATGGCTCAAAGCTTTGCTGCAAACCCAAGCGTCCACGCAGGAATATGGTCGCCGCTTGTTGATGACGGGTAACAAGCCACCCGTGGCCTTGGTCGATGCAGGCAGCACCGTGTGCAGTTGCGTGGGTGTGAAAGACGTGGCCATCCAAACGCACTTGAAAACCTGCCAAGGCGACGAAACCGCGCGTTTGGCCGCGTTGCAAGGCACGCTGAAATGCGGCACCCAATGCGGCTCCTGCGTGCCCGAGTTGCGCCGCATGATTCGCCTCACCTTGTCGAGTGATGCGGCATCCCCGTCATTGACCTTATAGCCCTGAGTTATCAGCGCTGCGAGACAATACGCCCATGGGAATTGGCCACTACATCAAAGACATCGGGCGCGGTCGCGACGGCGCTCGCCCCCTCACGCGTGAACACGCCACAGACCTGATGGGCCAAGTGCTCGATGGGCAAGTGACCGATTTAGAGATCGGGGCGTTTTGCTTGGCCATGCGCATCAAAGGCGAAACCCCCGAAGAAATGGCAGGTTTTTTAGACGCCACCCACGCGCGCTTGCAGCACGTTCGCGCCAACACTGACACCCCTGTGGTGGTGTTGCCCAGCTACAACGGGGCACGTAAATTACCGGTGCTCACCCCGCTGTTGGCCTGTTTGTTGGCCCGCGAGGGTGTGGCAGTTGTCATGCACGGCACGGCAACCGAGTCCAGCCGCATCACCTCAGAAGCGGTGTTGGCCGCCTTGGGCATTCAAGCGCGTCAAACCGCTGGGACTGTGGCAGCGGGCGACGTGGCGTTTGTCCCCACCGACGTACTCAACCCCGCTTTGAAACGCTTGTTGGATGTACGTCGCGTGGTGAACCTGCGCAACCCCGCCCACAGTTTGGTCAAGCTGATGAACCCTGTGGCACGCTTGCCCGAGACGCTCATCAACGGCACCCAAGCCCACGCCAACCGCACCTTGCTGGTCAGCAGCTACACCCACCCTGAATATGCGCTGTCCATGGCCGCCACATTCGAACTCACGGGCGCACGCGCCCTGTTGCTGCGCGGTACCGAAGGCGAGGTGGTGGCCGATGCTCGCCGACTGCCGCAAATCGACGCATTTGTGAACGGCACACGCACCCCCTTGGTCGAAGCACAAGCCGGCTCACTGGTGAAGCTGCCTGAGCTGCCCACACACATCGATGCGGACAGCACCGCTCGCTACATCCAACACGTCCTCGACGGCCAACGGCCCGTGCCCGCTCCGATTGCCCGCCAAGTCCAAGCCGCGCTGCAAGCCTTGGCCCTCTGAGACCCGCTCTGAAAGTTTGCACCATGTCTCACCACAACACACCCACACCGCATGTCACTTTGGTCGGCGCAGGCCCCGGTGACCCCGAGTTGTTGACACTCAAAGCCGTCAAGGCCATTGCGTCAGCCACGGTCTTATTGGTGGACGATTTGGTGAGCGATGCCATCACAGAACACGCCTCGCCCACCGCACGCATCATCCATGTGGGCAAACGCGGTGGCTGCACATCCACGCCGCAAGCTTTCATCGAAAAACTCATGCTGCAAGAAGCCCAAGCGGGTGAGACCGTGGTGCGTCTGAAAGGCGGCGATCCGTTCATTTTTGGACGTGGCGGCGAAGAAGTTGAACATTTGCAAGCGCAAGGGGTGGCGGTCACAGTCATCAATGGCATCACGTCTGGCTTGGCAGGCGTGACCTCGTTGGGCGTGCCATTGACGCACCGCGAGCACGCACATGGCGTGGTCTTCATCACCGGTCACGCCAAGCTGGGGGCTTCTGACGGGGTGGACTGGGTGGCGCTGGCCAAAACGGCACACCAAGCCAAACTCACTTTGGTCATTTACATGGGCATGAGTGGCGCAGCGGCCTTGCAGGCCGCGTTGCTCCAGGGCTTGCGCGCCGACACGCCAGTGGCCATCGTGCATCAGGTGAGCCTGCCCACCCAGCGCCACGCGGTGTGCACCTTGGTAGAGCTGCACCACACGGTGGTGCGCGAAAAACTGGCCAGCCCCTCCGTGATCGTGGTGGGCGATGTGTTCAAAGGTTTGCTGGAAATGCAACACCACGCGGCGACAAACCCGCCGCAAGCGGCACAAGGCTGAACGCGGCGCTCTAGGCGTCCAAACGTCTGTGCGGCTGTCACCCACAGAACAGCCCTTGCCAAGGGCCTGTGCTCAGATGGCCTGATCTGACAACACAGGAGACACGTTCATGGGTAACTCACTCAAAGGCCAAGTGGCTTGGGTCACAGGCGGCGGCAGTGGCATTGGTTTGGCGGGAGCCATTGAATTGGTCAAAGCAGGCGCCCATGTGGTGATTTCTGGACGCAATGCAGCCTCCAACGCTTCGGGCTTGGCCGCCTTGCAAGCCTTGGGCAGTGCTCAAGGCATTGAGCTGGACGTGGCCGACAAACACGCGGTCAAAGCCGCAGCGGATCAGATCTTGGCGCAGCACGGCCACATCGACATCTTGGTCAACAGCGCAGGCACCAACGCGACAAAACGCAACTTGGATGTGGTCTCGGTCGACGATTGGGACAACGTGGTGGCCATCAACCTCTCGGGCTCGTTCTACACCGTGCATGCTGTGTTGCCCAGCATGCGAGCACGGGGTGGCGGCTTGATCATCAACGTCTCGTCGTGGGCGGGTTTGTATGCCTCCAAGCTCACAGGCCCCGCCTACAACGCGACCAAGCGTGCCGTGATCGCCTTGACGGAATCGATCAACATGGAAGAAGGTGGCCATGGCATTCGCGCCAGCTCGGTGCTGCCAGGCGAAGTGGCCACGCCCATTTTGAACAAACGCCCCGTGCCGCCCTCGCAAGAGCAACGCGACCGCATGGTGCAAGCCGAAGACATGGGCCAAGCCATTTTGTTTTTGGCCCAAATGCCGGCACGTACGTGCATCAACGAACTCATCATCTCGCCCACCTTCAACCGTTTTTACATGGGCGGTTTAGAGATACCACCGGCCAAGACTGCGAGCTAAGGCGAGACCGCCCACTAAACTCACCCCATGAAATTGTTTGATGTGGTGATCGTGGGTGCCGGTGCTGCCGGTTTGTTTTGTGCAGGCGTGGCCGCGCAACAGGGTTTGCAAGTGCTGGTGCTCGACCACAGCGAAAAAGTGGCCGAAAAAATCCGCATCTCCGGCGGTGGTCGCAGCAACTTCACCAACCGTGAGCTGGATGTGCGAGCCCCGCACAAGCACTTTTTGGGCGATAACCCACAGTTTTGTCGCAGCGCCCTCTCGCGCTACACACCACAAGACTTTGTGGCGCTCGTGCAAAAACACAACATCCCGTTTCACGAAAAGCACAAAGGCCAGCTGTTTTGCGATCGCTCGGCCGAAGACCTGATTCAAATGCTGTTGGCCGAGTGCCATGGGTCTGCCAACGGCGGCAGTGTGACCCGCTGGCAGCCCTGCAGCCTGAAAGCCATTCGCTACGCGGATGCGGCGCCCGAAGCACAGCGCTACGAGGTAGACACCTCACAAGGCACCGTACAAACCGCAGCCGTGGTGGTGGCAACAGGTGGTTTGTCCATCCCAAAAATCGGGGCAACCGACATCGGTTATCGCTTGGCCAAGCAGTTTGATTTGCGCGTGGTCGAAACCCGCCCAGGGCTGGTGCCGCTCACCTTTGACGGCGAGGCTTGGGGCCCTTACGCCCAACTGTCTGGCTTGTCTCTGCCCGTACGGATTGAGACGGGCAGCAAAAAATCACTGCAAAGCTTTGACGAAGACCTGTTGTTCACCCACCGCGGTCTGTCTGGCCCTGGCGTGCTGCAAATTTCAAGTTACTGGCAAGCTGGCTCAGACATTCGCATCAACTTGGCGCCCGAGATCGCGTTGGCCGATGCACTGATGCGCGCCAAACAACACTCAAAAAAACTGATCGCCAACGAACTCAATGCGTGGGTGCCGTCGCGCTTGGCCGATGCATGGGTGAGCCAAGATGCCGCATGGCAACGCCCTGTGATTGAAGCCAGCGACAAAGCGCTGAACCTGCTGGCGCAGCGCTTGAGCAGCTGGTCGCTCGCCCCGACAGGCACAGAAGGGTATAAAAAAGCCGAAGTCACCGTAGGCGGTGTGAACACGCGCGACTTGTCCCAGCAGACCATGGAATCCAAGCAACCAGGCCTCTATTTCATTGGCGAAGTGGTGGATATCACAGGCTGGTTGGGCGGCTACAACTTCCAATGGGCGTGGTCCAGCGCACATGCCTGTGCAAAAGCGTTGGGCGAACGTCTTAAACCTGCTGGATAAGTCGCTATAATTTATGTCTTTGCTGGCAAACCCCCAACGGCCTGATCAACTTTGTGTTGGGGAACCCCGCAGACATGGCGTTTAAGCACGATCTTCTTGAACACCCGCTGGCTGCAATATTTGGAAAATTTTGGTAATGACCACTATCCGTGTTAAAGAAAACGAACCGTTTGACGTTGCCCTGCGTCGCTTCAAGCGCACCATTGAAAAATTGGGTCTGTTGACCGACTTGCGCGCTCGCGAGTTCTACGAGAAGCCAACCGCTGAACGTAAACGTAAAAAAGCAGCCGCAGTGAAACGTCACTACAAGCGCGTGCGTAGCATGCAGCTGCCCAAGAAGCTGTACTAATCAGCTTCTCCTGATCTGAGTTGTAAAACTCAATCAGACGCTCGCATGGGGACGCTCATGCGAGTTTTTTTTTGCCTCATCACACTTCTCACCTTTCGCCAACGGAGCCGACCATGAGCCTCAAAGCACAAATCACCGAAGACATGAAAACCGCCATGCGCGCCAAAGACAGCGTGCGCTTGGGCACCATCCGCTTGCTGCAAGCCGCGATGAAACAAAAAGAAGTGGATGAGCGCGTGGAACTCGACGATGCCATGGTGATCGCCATCGTCGACAAATTGATCAAACAGCGCAAAGACTCCGTCGCGGCTTACCAGACTGCGCAACGTCAAGACTTAGCCGACGTGGAAAGCGCTGAAATGAAAGTGTTGGAGGTCTATTTGCCCCAACGCCTGAGCGCCGATGAAATCACAGCAGCCGTGAAAGCCATCGTGGCCGAAGTCGGTGCCGCAGGACCTGGCGACATGGGCAAAGTGATGGGCGCAGTCAAAGCGCAATTGGCAGGCAAGGCCGACATGGGCTTGGTGTCTGCGGCGGTAAAAGCCGCATTGGCGAGCTAAAAACGTACGCCATCCCATAAAAAACGGGCCTTGAAGGCCCGTTTTGCATGCACGTTTGACGTTTTAACTGCCCGCCACTTTCATGCGGTTGATCAACACCGAGCCGATGGTTTTAGCGCCCATGTTGTAGGCATCTGCGCCAATGGCTTCAATGCCTTGGAACATGTCTTTCATGTTCCCAGCGATGGTGATTTCTTGCACAGGAAAGGCAATTTGGCCGTTCTCCACCCAAAAACCGCTTGCACCACGCGAGTAATCGCCGGTCACGTAGTTCACGCCTTGGCCCATCAGCTCGATGACAAACAGGCCCGTGCCGAGTTTTTTCAGCATGGTGTCTAAGTCGTCGCTGCTTTGCGTCAAACGCGAGCGCATCACCAAATTATGTGAACCACCCGCATTGCCCGTCGTGGGCATGCCCAGTTTTCGCGCTGAATAAGTGCTCAGGAAATAACCTTCCACTCGACCGCCTTTGACCACGCTGCGCGCGCGGGTGGTCACCCCCTCATCGTCAAATGGCGAACTGCCTTTGCCACGCAAAATGAACGGGTCCTCCAAAATGTCGATGTGCTTGGGAAACACACGTTTGCCCAAAGAGTCCAACAAAAACGTGCTCTTGCGGTACAGGGCACCGCCACTCACCGCTTGCACAAACCCACCCAACAAGCCTGCGGCCACGGGCGCTTCAAACAGCACGGGACACTCGGTGGTGGCAATTTTGCGAGACTTCAAACGGCTCAACGCGCGCTCTGCGGCGTAGCGCCCCACCGCTTCGGGCGAGGCCAAATCTTCGGCGGCGCGCATGGAGCTGTACCACGAGTCGCGCTGCATGTTGTTGCCTTTGCCCGCAATCGGTGCCACTGAAAAGCCTTGGCGCGAGCTGGCGTAGCCGCCACGAAACCCGTGCGTGTGTGCGCTAAAAAAGTGACTCTGTTGGGCCGACACAGCCGCACCTTCGCTGTTGGTGATGCGTTTGCTGGTGCGCAAAGCCGCCTCTTCACAACGCAAGGCCAAAACAGCCGCTTCTTCGCTGGTGATGGCCCAAGGGTGAAACAAATCCAAATCGCGGTGCGTTTTGGCAATGTCTTTTTCATCCGGCAAGCCTGCGGTGGGGTCTTCGGCCGTGAAGCGGGCGATGTCGTACGCCGCCTGCACGGTACGTTCCACCGCAGCCCCCGAGAAATCGGAAGTGCTGGCGTTACCGCGGCGGTTGCCTAAATACACAGTCACGCCCAGCGACTTGTCGCGGTTGCGTTCCACGTTTTCTAACTCGCCCTTGCGCACAGACACGCTCAAACCACAGCCTTCTGAGGCCTCAGCGCCAACGTCCGTGGCGCCCAGTTTTTTGGCATGCGCGATGGCGTGATCCACCAACGCTTCGAATTGTTCACGGCTGTGGCTAAAGCCTTGCGCAGGCGTGTGTTGAGGGGCTTGGTTTTTAGAGGCTTTGGTCATATCGGCGGCTATGATACTTGTCAGTGCGTTTGCCTCCGTGTTGGAGGGTGAAACTGCCGATATTTACCTCCCCCCCCCTATGTCACGTAAACCCAAAAAAGGTTATTTCGTCCGCGGCCAATTTGTGGCCGAAGGTAGCGAACTCGACCTCGAACTCAAAGCTGAACTCAAAGGCACCGATGGCGCCAGCCGCACGGACCGCAAAAAAGACAGCGACGAGCGCCAAGACCTTGGCGTGGAGATGCTGACCTTGCGCAACGACTTGTCGCAGCGTCTCAGCCTCCAAGGTCACGTCACCGACCAACTGCGTGATGCGTTGGCCGAAGCCCGTCGCATCACCAACTTTGAAGGCAAACGCCGTCAAATGCAGTACGTGGGCAAACTCATGCGCAAGCTAAGCGAAGAATCCATTGAGGCCGTCAAAGACGCGCTCAATGAACAACGCATGGGCAGCACCCGCGACACCTTGGCACTCCACTTGGCCGAGCACTGGCGCGACCGTTTGATTGCCGACGACACCGCCGCACAAGAATGGATCACCGAATACCCCAGCACCGACAGCCAGCAACTGCGTGCGTTGGTACGTCAAGCCCGCAAAGACGACACCACCTCCAAGGCGGATGTGGCCAAAGGTCTACTGCCCCGCCA
Organism: Limnohabitans sp.; assembly: GCF_031539175.1. Classification (GTDB taxonomy): domain Bacteria; phylum Pseudomonadota; class Gammaproteobacteria; order Burkholderiales; family Burkholderiaceae_C; genus Limnohabitans. The sequence goes on from NZ_JAVKLQ010000056.1 coordinate 47,963, forward strand.
AGGTCGGGCGTACCGTGAGATTTTTCAACTCATCAAAGAGCAGATGAACTTGGCGGACGATGCGGCTCACACGCCAGAAGACGAGGATGGAGAGTACAAGCCATGAGCGACGCGACCTTGCCCACCCCTGATGCACGTTGCGACACGGTTCGCGTGGGTATCGTCTCCATCAGTGACCGGGCCTCCAGCGGCACCTATGAAGACAAAGGCCTGCCGGCATTGCGAGACTGGCTGGGCCATGCCCTGCTCAACCCGATTGAGTACCAAGCCCGCCTGATTCCAGACGACCAAGCCACCATCAGCCAAACCTTGATTGAATTGGTCGATGCGGGCTGCGCCTTGGTGCTGACCACCGGCGGCACAGGCCCCGCGCTGCGTGATGTCACGCCAGAAGCCACCTTGGCGGTGGCCGACAAAGAAATGCCCGGTTTTGGCGAACAAATGCGTCAAATCAGCCTGCGCTTTGTGCCTACGGCAATCCTGTCACGCCAAGTGGCGGTCATTCGCGGTCAGAGCTTGATCATCAACTTGCCGGGACAACCCAAGTCCATTCAAGAAACCTTGGGCGGCTTGAAAGATGCGCAAGGTCAACAACTGGTGGACGGTATTTTTGCGGCGGTGCCATATTGCGTCGACCTGATTGGCGGCCCCTACATGGAAACGCGCGATGCATTTTGCAAAGCCTGGCGGCCTAAAACGGCTGTACGTCCAGCACGCTAAGACAAAAGCGATGGCGATGCTGCCACTCAGCGCTTGGCAGGCTTAGCTTTGGTTTTACTCTTGCCGTCAGGCGTGGGGTTAGCACTGCGAGCGCGCGGCTTTTCTTCAGACATATCGAAAAAGATTTCATCAAAGAACAGTTTGATGCGGGGTGAATCGTTGCCTTGGCTTTTCAAATTGGGCTCAAAGCACAAGACCGTGAACACATAGCTGTTCATCGCATCGACAAATTTGCTGAAATGCGGCACTTCAACGGAGTCAATGGGATCAATGGCCAAGTACCAAGGTTGCGCGTGCCCCGCCTCAATACGCATGGTGATGGCGCATTTCACTTCGTTAAAAAATAAGCCATATTGCTCAATATTTAAGTTCAATTCGCCAACGAAGCTGCCCTCATCGTTCAAGACAGCCGATATTTCTGTGGGGTAAAGGGTTAAAAAGTTCATCTCTATTCAAGCAACTGGTTAATTCGCGCCGCTTCGAATTGTTCTTTGCGCGCCGCTTCTTCGGGCACGCAATCGGGTTTGGCTTGGCCACTGGACAATTGCTCAATGGCCTGCCACAGCAAGGAAATTTGATGCTCTTGCGTGGCCGCATTGTCTATCAAGCCGCGCATGGCTTGACTGACTGGATCATCATTTTGCGTGACACCATAAGCTGAAAAACCCATCTTGGAAGCTGTTTCCTCACGCTTGGCATCGGTCTCGGCGTGAATGATGCGCGCGGGGTTACCCACCGCGGTGGCACCGGCAGGTACCGGTTTGGTCACCACGGCGTTGCTACCTACTTTGGCGCCATCGCCAACAGTGAAGCCGCCCAGCACCTTGGCACCCGCGCCAATCACCACGTCTTTGCCCAAAGTGGGGTGACGTTTTGCGCCTTTGTAGAGTGACGTGCCGCCCAAGGTCACGCCTTGGTAAATCGTGCAACCGTCACCAATCTCGGCCGTCTCACCCACCACCACGCCCATGGCATGGTCAAAAAATACGCGCTCACCGATCTTGGCCGCTGGGTGAATTTCAATGCCCGTCAGCCCACGCGAGATGTGCGAAATGAAACGACCTAACCATTTCAAACCGAGGTTCCAACAACCGTGTGCCAAACGGTGCAGCACAACGGCATGCAAACCTGGGTAGCAAGTCACAACTTCCCAGCGGCTGCGAGCGGCGGGGTCACGGTCCAAAATGCATTGAACGTCTGAGCGGATGCGTGAAAACATAGCCAAGATTATCGTTGTCCGTCCGCGGGTTTCTGCGAAGCCTGCGACATCGCCTTGGCGATCCCCCGCAAGATGTGGATTTCTTCTTGCGTGATCTGCGCTCGGTTGAACAGCTGGTTCAAGCGCGGCATGAGTTTTTTAGGCGCCTCTGGGTCTAAAAAACCAATATCGGTCAGCGATTGCTGCCAATGGTCGAGCAAACCTGCCAGCTGCTGGGCATCGGCCAAGGGTGTTGAAACGACTGCCGACTCGGCAGCCTTTGCAGCTTCACCGCTGTCGACTGAGGGCAACATTGTCGCAAGGCCCCCCAAAGCCTGCCGCCAGTCATAGGCCAGCACCTGCACGGCAGCGCCCAAATTGAGTGAGCCAAATTTAGGATCGGTAGGAATGCTCAAGCAGGTGTGGCAGCGATACACATCTTCATTGCGCATGCCAAAACGCTCGGACCCAAACAAAAATGCCACGCCAAAGTCTGGGTCATGCGCATGTTCAGCGGCTAAAGCGGCAAAGTGCGGACGAGGCTCCAACGTGGGGGGACCGAAATCGCGAGGCGTCATGGCGGTGGCGCATAGGTGGGTCATTCCATCAAGTGCCTCATCTAAGGTGGCTACCACACGGGCATGGGCCAAAACGTCAAGGGCACCACTGGCGCGTTGAATGGTCTCTTCGCGGCGCAACACGTTGTCCCAACGGGGGGCAACCAGCACCAAATCCGTGAATCCCATGACCTTCATGGCCCGAGCGGTCGCGCCCACATTGCCGGCGTGGCTGGTATTTAAAAGGGCGGATTCAAGGACGAAGTGCAACAAAGATGAACTGGTTATAGGTGGCTGAGGATGCGAGAGCATCATGGCCGCTTTAACCGCCAAATCGAAATTGCCCAATGTACAAGCACCTCAGCCGAGAAGAACGATACCAA
>NZ_JAVKLQ010000057.1:0-13889 GCF_031539175.1 Limnohabitans sp.
AAACCGTGACGGATGAGGAATTGACTATGATTGAAAACCGATTGAATCATCGCCCCAGAAAGCGACTAGGATTCAAGACACCTCACGAGGTATTCCATGCCTCGTTAAAGCGTGTTGCACTTCGTCCTTGAATCCGCCCTCCAAAAAGAAGTTACCCATGGTCACTAAAAAACCCAAAGGCTTAGGCCGCGGCCTCGAAGCACTGCTCGGCCCCAAAGTAGACGATGCCGCCGCCGCCGTGGCTGCCGCCAATGACGGTCTGCCTACCACCTTGTTGCTGACCGACATGGTCCCCGGCGTGTACCAGCCGCGCACACGCATGGACGAAGGTGCGTTGTATGAATTGGCGGAGAGCATCAAAGCCCAAGGCATCATGCAGCCTATTTTGGTGCGTCAGTTGGCAGATGGCCCCAACGCCGGCAAGTACGAAATCATCGCGGGTGAGCGTCGCAGCCGTGCTGCCAAATTGGCCGGTTTAGACCGCGTACCGGTGCTGGTGCGCGACGTGCCCAACGAGGCCGCCGCTGCCATGGCGCTGATTGAAAACATCCAGCGCGAAGACCTCAACCCGCTGGAGGAGGCCCAAGGCTTGCAGCGCTTGATCAAAGAGTTTGGTCTCACGCACGAGCAAGCGGCGCAGGCGGTCGGCCGTTCACGCAGCGCCGCCAGCAATTTGTTGCGCCTCATCAATTTGGCTGAGCCTGTTCAAGGCATGTTGATGGCCGGTGACATTGACATGGGCCACGCGCGTGCCTTGCTGTCCTTAGATCGCGCCACGCAAATCACGGCGGCCAATCAAATCAGCGCCAAGAGCATGTCGGTGCGTGAGGCGGAGAGCTTGGTCAAAAAACTCAGTGCAGAGTTCAACTTAGTCCCGCAAAAGCCGAAGAAAGAGAAGTCGCGTGATTTGAAGCGCGTCGAAGAAGAGTTGTCAGATCTGTTGATGGCTCAGGTTGAGGTGCGCATCAAAAAACGTGTCAAACGTCACGGACGCATCGAAGAGATGGGGGAGTTGGCCATTCAGTTTGGTTCGTTGGACGAGCTGAATGGACTGATCGACAAACTGCGCGCCTAACGCGTCAGAAATACAAACACGCATGTTGTCAAGGTTGAAAGATTGGTTGATGCGAGGTGCCCGTTTTGACGGCACCACGTTTGAGCGCAGGCGTTGGCTATTTACAGTCATGCTGTGGATGACGGCTTCTTACAACTTTGGTTTTTACTTTCTTTACAACGCCAATTACGACCCGATTGTCCATTTGCTGGGAGGCTTTTGCTACGTGCTCCTGTTTGTCGCGTTGCGATTGGGCCTGCCATACGGTTTGACCGTGAACCTTGGCATCTTGTTGGCCGTGTTATTGGTCGACTATGTGGCCATTTACACCGGGGGCATCAATTCGCCAGCGATGGTCTGGACCACGGTGGTCGTATTGCCCGCCATTTTGTTGCTCGGGCGGCGTGCCGCTTTGCTTTGGTTGGTTGGCGTGTTGGCGAGCAATGTGTTTATTTTGTTGGGCACCTTGGGTGGGTATTTCAATCCCAATGCAGACATCAGTAACAGTGTCTTGTTGTGGGCTTTGGTGACCAAGTTGGCCGTGGTGGGGACGGCCATGCTCATTGGTTATTTTTCTGAGCGCATGCATTACCTGCAAGTCACGGAAATCGACCGCAGCAATGCGGATCTGGAAGTGACGCACCAAGCCTTGATTCGCGCGCAAGCTCATAAAGACGAATTCATTGCCTCGGTTGGGCATGAATTGCGCACGCCGATGAACGCCATTTTGGGCCTCAATGGCATCTTGCGCACAGAGTTGAGTGACCGCCCTGAAGACACTGACGTGGTGGACCATATTCGTCGCTCGACAGAACAACTGCTGCAAGTTGTGAACGACATTTTGGATTTTTCACAGCTGCAAGCCGGCTTGCTGACCCTGCACCATGAGGATTTTTCGGTGGCTGATGTCGTTGATGCCGTGATGGCGCCGTACATCGGTAAAGCGCAAGCCAAGGGTTTGAAAATATCAGTAGACACTGGCATGGTCGATACCTTGTGGGTCAAAGGTGACCGTCAGCGGGTCATGCAAGTGCTTAAAAATTTGGTGGACAACGCCGTGAAATTCACCACGCGGGGACGCATTCAAGTGCGCGTCCAACCGGTCGGCGCCGGTATTTTGTTTGAAGTAGAAGACACGGGCATTGGCATTGCTGAAGATCGGCAGGAGCAAATTTTCAACCGCTTTGAACATGCCGACGTTCAAACCAACCGTCAATTTGGTGGCACAGGATTGGGTTTGTCGATTTGCGAAAGTTTGGTCAAGCTCCAAGGGGGGCTCATTGGCGTGCACAGCGTACAGGGGCAGGGTGCGCGCTTTTGGTTCCAATTGCCGCTGCGTGTCGTTGCCGCGAAAGACGGGTTGGCCGCCGTGGAAATAGCACGCACGTTAGCCAGTCGTCCATTGAAAATTTTATTGGTGGATGACAACGCGGTGAACTTGATGGTGGCACGGTTGATGTTGAAAAAATGCTTCCCTAAATCTGAGATCACCGAAGCGACGAGCGGCGCAACCGCCTTGGACAGTTTGCGTCAAACATCATTTGATCTCGTGCTTCTAGACATGGTCATGCCTGAGATGGATGGTTTAGACGTCGTGCGTGCCTTGCGCCGCGACTTTGCGCCTCCTGTGCGTCAAATGCCAGTGTTGGCCCTGACCGCCAGTTCGAACCCTGTGGACCGCGACAAGTGTTTGGAGGCGGGCATGGATGATGTGCTCAACAAGCCCATAGACCAACAGCAACTGGTCGACAAAATATCTGCACTTCTGGTCCGTACATTGCAAGGTGATGCCAAATGACGACCACATGGATTGAGCGCTTGACGCGCTGGGCCTTGCCTATGCTGCCACGACGCTTTCAAGAGGGGCGGCTGCCTTACTTGTATTTCTTGGTGCTGATCTTGATTGTTGCCATGGTGGTGTTGGCCATCGTGACCCCGTACAACAGCGGCATTCCCGTTCCCTTGGTTTTTGCGGGCATTTTGTTGATTTTGCTCATGCTGTTTAGCTATGGTCTGGCGGTGGAGATTTGCGTTCATCTCGGTGTGATCGCCGGCATGGGGCAAGTCATGTATGCCGCTTGGGTATCAGGGGGCATTTTTTCGCCGCGTATGTCTTGGATGGCAGCGATGCCGTTGGTGACGTTTTACGCGGTGGGTCGGCGTGCAGGCGTGATTTGGATGGGGTTGGTGCTCGCGGCTGAGCTGGCGATGGCCACCCTCAACTGGAATGGTTGGATGCCCGATCAACTGGTCTTGGGGGCGGCGCAAGTATGGTCGTCCTTTGCCTCCTACAACATTGTGTTGTTGATCATCATCTCCGTTCCATTTCTGTACGACAGCCTGTATTTACAGGCGTATCAGCAGCGTAAAAAGCACAACCAAGAGTTGGAAGAAAAGCGTCAAGAGTTGTTGCGCACTTCTGCCTTACGTGAACAGTTCATTGCCACGGTGAGCCACGAGTTGCGCACGCCAATGAATGCGATTCTGGGCTTTAACGCCATGTTGCTCAAGCGCGTCAAAGACAAGCCACAAGCGCTCAAAATTTTGAACCACACGCGTCAATCGGCGGATCATTTGCTGACCGTGATTAATGATGTGCTGGATTATTCGCAGCTGCAGGCGGGGCAAATTAAAGTGCAGCCCGAGGTGTTTGAGTTGCGAGAGACCGTCAACACCGCCTTTGAGTTATTCGGTCCCCGTGTGCACAGCATGCACTTGACTTACAAGTGCGAGATCGATGCCGCCGTGCCGCACTGGGTGCGCGCAGACCGCCACCGGTTGATGCAAATTTTGGTCAACTTGTTGGGCAACGCCATCAAGTTCACGCACCAAGGCCACGTCACCTTGCGCGTGCAGCAGCAGCCCTTGTGTGTGTTTTTCTCGGTCAGAGACAGTGGCATCGGTATTGCGTTTGAGCAGCAGCCCAAAATCTTTCAGCGTTTTGTTCAGGCAGACGACGACATCCAGTCGCGTTATGGCGGCAACGGCTTGGGCTTGTCCATCACTCAGCGTTTGGTGGAACTCATGGGCGGACACATCGGCTTTGAAAGCACACCCGGTCGTGGATCCACGTTTTGGTTCACCTTGCCATTGATGGAGGTCACACCGCCGCAGGCGCAAGTCCCTGTGGTGGAGTTGCCTGTTGCGGTCAGCGAGACACCTTTGCGGTTCTTGGTGGTGGATGACCACCCGATCAACCGTTTGTTGGCCCGCCAAATTCTGAAAACTCGATGGAAAAATTGCGAGGTCATCGAGGCCGACAACGGCGCCAAAGCACTCGCCGCGTTGAAAGCGCAGAGTTTTGACGTGGTGTTGATGGACATGGTCATGCCCGAAATGGATGGTATCGAGGCCACCACGGCCTTGCGCCAAACCTTTGACGCGCCAGCTTGTCATACGCCCGTCTTGGGCTTGACGGCCAACGTCAACCCACAAGACTTAGAGCGTTTCAGCACGGCAGGTGTGAACGCGGTGGAGCTCAAACCGTTCGACGCGGCCAAGATGTGTGACCACGTCGAGAACTTGCTTACATTGAAAAAATCTTCCCTGGGTTCATGATGTTGTGCGGGTCCAAGGCCCGCTTGATGGTGCGCATCATGTCCACAGCGCCGGTGCCGGCTTCGGTCACCAAGAAGTCCATCTTGTGCAAACCAATGCCGTGCTCGCCGGTGCAGGTGCCGCCCAAGCTCAAAGCGCGGGTGACCAGCTTGTGGTTCAGGTCTTCGGCGGTTTCACGTTCGGCTGGAATGTTGGGGTCGATCAAGTAGCCAAAGTGGAAGTTGCCATCACCCACATGGCCGACCAAGAAATACGGAATGCCTGAGGCGTCGGCCTCGGCCACCGAGTCGAGCAAACAATCGGCCAAGCGGCTGATGGGTACGCAGGTGTCGGTGCTGATGGCGCGGCAGCCGGGCTTGCTTTGCAGCGCCGCGAAATAGGCGTTGTGGCGCGCGGTCCACAAGCGGGTGCGCTCTTCGGGCGTGGTGGCCCATTCAAACGATTGACCGCCCAAGTCGGTGGCAATTTCTTGCACGGTTTCGGCTTGTTCTTTCACGCCGTTGGGCGAGCCGTGGAACTCCATCAACAACATGGGCGACTCCGCCAGCCCGAGTTTGGCGTAGGCGTTGACCATGCGCACGGTGTTGGTGTCGATCAACTCCACACGCGCAATCGGCACGCCCATTTGAATGATGCTGATCGTGGCGTGCACCGCCGCTTCAATGCTGGGGAATGAACAAATCGCCGCAGACACGGCTTCGGGTAAGGGGTACAAGCGCACCGTGATTTCGGTCATCACGCCCAGCGTGCCTTCGCTGCCCACAAACAGGCGGGTCAAGTCGTAACCGGCCGACGATTTCTTGGCGCGTGTGCCCGTGCGAATCACCTCACCGCTGGCTGTCACCACTTCCAAGGCCAACACGTTCTCACGCATGGTGCCGTAGCGCACGGCGTTGGTGCCGCTCGCGCGCGTGGCGCTCATGCCACCAATCGAGGCGTCTGCGCCGGGGTCGATCGGGAAGAACAAGCCCGTGCTTTTGATTTCATCGTTGAGTTGCTTGCGCGTCACACCGGGCTGCACCGTCACGGTCAGGTCTTCGGCATTGATGCTCAACACTTTGTTCATGCGGCCCACATCCACGCTGATGCCGCCTTGCACGGCCAGCAGGTGGCCTTCGAGGGACGAGCCCACGCCAAACGGAATCACGGGCACTTGGTATTGCGCGGCGAGTTTGATTGCGTCGGCCACGTCTTGCGTGCTTTCTGCAAACACCACGGCGGCAGGGGGCGGCACGGTGGTAAAGGCCGATTCATCGCGGCCGTGTTGCTCGCGAATCACTTGCGCGGTCGAGCAGTTGACGCCAAAGCGACTTTGCAGTGCCGCAATCAAAGCGGCGGGTACTTCGCGTTGTGCCACGTGTGGGGCCAAGTGTTGGTGAGATGTGGGGGCGTTCATGGGGGTTGTCTCCTAAGCTTTGGTCCATTCTAAGAACAAGCGTTGACCCGTGTCGGCTGCTTGTGCGACAGGCACAATAAGCGTCACCATTTGCTGAGGGAACATTCATGGGCAACCGTCTCACTCAAATCGCCACGCGCACCGGCGACGCTGGCACCACGGGGCTGGGCAACAACCAGCGCGTGTCTAAAAACAGCTTGCGCGTCCACGCCATGGGCGAGGTGGACGAGCTCAACTCCAACATCGGCGTGTTGCTTTGCGAAGACATGCCTGCCGACGTGCGTGACGTGTTGGTCGACATCCAGCACCAGTTGTTCAACTTGGGTGGCGAGTTGTCCATACCCGGCTTTGAATTGCTCAAAGAAGAGGCGGTCCAAGCGTTAGACACCGCTCTTGAAACCTACAACGCCAAGTTGCCCAAGCTCGAAGAATTCATCTTGCCTGCGGGCACACGGGGTGCCGCCTTGTCGCATGTTTGCCGCACCGTGGCCCGTCGTGCGGAGCGTGCGGTGGTGGCTTTGGGCAACGAAGAAGCCATTCGAGAAGCGCCGCGCCAATACCTCAATCGCCTCAGTGATTTGATGTTCGTGCTGGCCCGCGTGCTCAACCGCATGAACGGCGGCGACGATGTGTATTGGAAAAGTGAGCGCATGAAACGAACCGGAGCTTGAACCATGTCCGCGAAGCCACCTTTCACCCCCCAAATTCGGCTCTACCAAAACTGGTTGCATGAGCATCGCGGTCTGAGCTTTGACAATTACGACGCCCTATGGCGTTGGTCCACCACCGAGTTAGATGCGTTTTGGCAAAGCATTTGGGACTACTTTGACCTGCAGTCACCGACACCGCATCAAGCCGCGTTGGTTAAAAACGCGATGCCTGGCGGCCAGTGGTTCACCGGCGCACAAGCCAACTACGCGCAGCAAGTGTTCAGACACGCCGATGCGGCGCATGCCGCAGGTTTTCCCGCCATCATCAGTGAGAACGAAAAGGGCTTGCACCGCGAACTCAGCTGGCCTGAACTCAGGCGTCAAGCCGCCTCGTTGGCGCTGCATTTGCAGGCCCAAGGTCTGCAGCCTGGCGATCGCGTCGCCGCCTACTTGCCCAATATTCCCGAAGCCATGGTTGCCTTTTTGGCCGTGGTCAGCGTGGGCGGCGTGTGGAGCATTTGCGCGCCAGACATGGGCACCAATGCCGTGCTCGATCGTTTTGCCCAAATTGAGCCCAAGATCTTGATCGCCTGTGACGGTGTGAGCTACGGCGGCCGTGACCACGACCGTTTGCAAGTGGTGGCCGACATGCGCGCCGCCCTGCCCAGCGTGCAGCACTTGGTGGTGTTGCGCAACCTCAACGAGCAAGCCAGCCTGTCCGACAGCACCGACTTTGCAGACACCATCGCCCGCAATGACGCCGCCACCCAGAGCTTCGAGCCGATGTGGCTGGACTTCAACCACCCGCTGTGGATCGTTTACTCCAGCGGCACCACCGGTTTGCCCAAGCCCATCGTGCATGGCCATGGCGGCACGCTCATCGTCGCGCTGGCCTTGAAGGTCTTGCACAACGACATTGGTTGCAGCTACCACCCCAACACCTTTGGCGAGCGCTACCACTGGTACAGCTCCACCGGTTGGGTCATGTGGAACGCACAGCTTAGCGGCTTGCTCAACGGCACCACCTGCGTCATTTACGACGGCAACCCCGGCGGCAGCAAAGACAAAACCGACTGGACCACCCTGTGGCGCTTTGCCGCCAACAACGGCGTGACCTTCTTCGGTGCCGGCGCCGCGTTTTTTGCCAACTGCCTCAAAGCCAACATCGACCTCAGCGGCTTGACGGGGCTTCAATCGGTGCGCGCTTTGGGCACCACGGGTTCGCCTTTGAGCGAAGACGCGCAACGCTGGGGCACGCAGCAGTTTGAACGCTTGGGCATGCCCAATATTTGGTGGTGCAACATCTCTGGTGGCACCGACTTTGCCGGCGCCTTCATTGGCGGCAACCGCGAGCTGCCTTTGGTGCCTGGCGAAATGCAATGTCGTTTGCTTGGCTGCGCGGTGGAAGCGTGGAACGAACAAGGGCAACCTGTGTTGGGCGATGTGGGTGAGTTGGTGTGCGCCCAACCTTTGCCATCCATGCCTTTGTATTTTTGGGGCGACAAAGACAACGCCCGCTACCTCTCCAGCTACTTCGACATGTACCCCGCTGGGCACGGCCGACAGCCTGGGGGTGGCGATGGTCCTGCCAGTTTGGGCGGCGTGTGGCGCCATGGTGATTGGCTCAAGATCAACCCTGTCACGGGCTCTTGCGTCATCTATGGTCGCAGCGACGCCACCATCAACCGCCATGGCCTGCGCATGGGCACCAGTGAGTTGTACAGCGCCGTTGAAGCCTTGCCCGAAGTGCTCGACAGCATGGTGGTCGATTTGGAGTACTTGGGTCGTGAAAGCTACATGCCCTTGTTTGTGGTGTTGCGCGAGGGCGTCACCCTAGACGACGCCATGCGAGTCAAGCTCAACAACGCCATCAAAACGGCACTCAGCCCGCGTTTTGTGCCCAACGAGATCTTTCAAGTGGCCGAGATTCCACGCACTTTGTCGGGTAAGAAACAAGAGTTGCCGATCAAGAAGTTGCTGCTGGGCCAGCCCCTTGAAAAAGTGGTCAACAAAGACGCCATGGCCAATCCGGGTTGCCTCGATTGGTATGTGGCTTTGGCCCAAAGGCGCGCTGCTCAGCATCCTCTTTGAGCCAAGCGCTCGCTGATTGCTTCAAGCCTTCTTCGGAAGGCTTTTTTTGCCCATTCCTTGTCCATCGCGCGAGCCGAACGCGCATGCGAAGCCCTTCGGACGCTAGACATCGCAAGCTTGAACTAAGTATTAAAAACAACAAAAAGCGTAGATAAATTAAATTTTTTGATACTTAAGATTTATTTATAGTGTTTTTCTCTATAAAATTAATTTATTCATCATTTAGTAAAAGAACAAGCAGGCTCAATGTACTGTTTATAAGAAAAATGTTACCTATTTTATGTAGGCCTGTGGACGCATTCATTCACGCTTATGCCTTTCGCCTATGGGTTGTCCTTGTCGGGATCTCAGGCGCTTTCTTTTCGTTGCCTGCAGTTGCAGGAGAGCGAAGCATCACCCACGCCTTAGGCGCTGGGTATACCCCTGTCAAAGAGCTCTCTTCTGAGCAAAGTCGGTTGGTGTTTTACCGGCCCGAAGGGGATGGTTTGGGGGTGATTACCTTGCACATTGATGGGCGTTATCACACCTCTTTGCAAGACGGGGCTTTTTCGGTGATTTGTTTAGACCGGGCCCTCGTGAATTTACAAGCCCAGCCTGGGCGCAGTTGGGCGAGGGCCGATCCCTCACGCGAGGTGTCGCAAAACGTGGTTATGTCTGGAGGCCAAACCTTGTTTGTACGTCTGACGGAAGCGCTGGCTACCCGGCCGCGCATGGAGGTGGTTCCTTCCCACGTCGCTGCACAAGAAGTGCAGACGACACGTCAGCAAACCCATAGTTTGTCACGTGTGACGTTGGCCAAGCCCTGCATGGAGGTCGCTGCGACGCCATCTCTTGCATTTGCGCCAGAGGTTGTCACGCTGACCGCACAGAGTGCACAAGATCCGGTTGAGTTGACACAACTGATCAAGCGTCTTGAGTCGCAGTACCGCACTTTCAAAAACGTCTCTTTGCACATTGTTGGCTATGCACAAGACTTTGAGACAGAGGCCCGCAATGATGCGTTCTCTCAGGCGCTCGCTTCAAGCGTTCAGCGTTTTTGGATGAGTCAATCGACGCACTTTGCCCCGATCACGTCAGAAGGGCGAGGAAGCAAAGATCGTCAAAGCGTTGGAGATAAGCCCCCGCGCCGCGTAGAAATCGGCATCACGGTACTGACAAACTGAAGTTGAAAAATGAAACATTAAGTTAACAATATTTAATACACAGGCCCAGCGCATTTCGTAAGAATTGAAGCAGGTAGTACTTGGTTACATCTCTGAGACACCCTTTAAGAGTCCTTTATGAATACTTCACAATCAAAATCAAGGCCCATCACACCTCTTATGGCCTGTGTGTTGATGGTGGTTTTGCTCGCATTGGCCAGCTTTTCAGTCCGTGCTGAGTCAGACGAGCCCAGTATTCTTCGCCCATTGGGTGCTTTGTATAGCCCGCCTGCGCGCGCGCATGCGCAATTGGCGCGATTGACTTTTTATCGAACCGAAAACGGCCAAGCCACAGGGGTCACCAGCGTGGTCGTTAACGATCGATACCAAACCTCCTTGCAGCCTGGGGGCTACAGCGATCTGTGCATGAAACCTTCGGTCGTCGATGTTGGGGTTAGCTTGCAAAAGCCCGGTGAGCGCGCCAAAGATTTGCCGGAAAGTTCACTGCTTGTCACGGCGAAGGCTGGGCAAGAAATTTTCATTCGGGTGGTCGATTTACCCAAAGCGCGCTTGTCTCTGGTCAATGTGCAACCTGAAGTGGCATTTGCTGAGTTGCAAAAAACACGTCGCCAAATTCATTCCATCAGTCGCGTCCCGGGAGCTTCTGCATGTGATCAAGTGACGGGCTCGCCCGCACCCAAAACCATCGCCATCACGCTGGGTACAGATGCGTTGTTTGCGTATGGTCGTTCGGATGTCGCCTCGATCTTGCCTTTTGGAAGAGAGCAACTCGACCGTTTGGCCGAACGACTGGGTACCCGTTATGCAGATTTCCAGCACAGTCAAATTGACATCATTGGCTACACCGACCCCGTCGGCTCCGTGGCCGCTAATCAGCGCTTGTCCGAGGCCCGTGCTCAAACCGTGAAGAACTACTTGGTGCAAGCAGGGGTCACAGCCGAAAAAATCAAAAGCGAGGGGCGTGGGTTTAGTGAGCTGGTCGACAGCACGTGTTCGCGCGTTGTCACTCCGATCAGCGTGGCATGTAACAAGGTGAACCGGCGTGTGGTTGTGGAGATGACCGTTCACACGGACTAATCGTTTTCACGCCAACGGCACGCCGTTCATCGCAAGTTTTAACCCACGTCCTGTTGCAGGACGTGGGTTTTTTTATGGCCTGGTTGTGCCGTGGGTTGCGTTTGTGACAAACAACAAAAAGCCAAATACTAAATTTAAGTACTCACTTTTTGTTGATTTTGATGTTTACGGAGTAATATAGAAATTAATTTTTATGAGTAATAAGTGCACACCATGTCATTAAATCGAAACCCATGTTGACCGTGTATGACTGAGGAGAACGCATGCTGTCTTTCCGAACATTGCTTTTTCTTCCATCGGTTTAACAAAGCTTAATACAACAAATTAACTCATTTCGCAAGAATTCAAACCCTTCGCGTCCTCACAAACCTTCATTTTTAAACGGTTCACACATGAGCACTACTTCTACGTTTCCTCAATTTTTCCTGATAGATCCCAGCGAGACCAGCTATTCACCTGGTGTGGCCATCTGCGCTGAAAGTGGTGGCGCGAGCGGCGGTGCGATCAATGCTGTAGAGATTCAAGATGGCACGGAAGTCACCATTTCTGTCGCGGGCAGTGGGGCACAACCCGGCGATGTCTTGAAGGTGTTTATTGATAACGTGTTGGTTGCTGAGCACATCTTGGATGCCAGCGAGATCAGCAACACGACGGGCATGACTACAGGCACCGGTATTGCCAAAGTCACCATTTCTGCCGACGTTTTAAAAGCGTTGACGCAAGGGGGGCATAGTGTGACGTCGCAAATCGCTTACAGCGACGGTTCGTTCAGCAATGTGAGTACGGCAAAAGGTTTGCTGAGCATTGACACCATTGGGCCGAATGCGCCCATTGCCCCTGTGGCCATAGATGATGTGGGCCAAACCGTGGGGGTGATTGCTGAGGGCGCGGTCACGGATGACGCCAAACCCCTCATTTCTGGCACGCTTGCCGCTAAGTACAACACCCTTGAAGTTTTTGACAACGGGGTTTCATTGGGCAAGGCCACCATCAACACCGTGACAGGTAAATGGAGCTTGACGCCAACCACAGCGCTGACAGATGGCCCCCACGCCATCACCGTCGTTGAGTACGACCGCGCAGGCAATCCCAGCCCTGTCTCGGCGCCTATGAATTTCACGGTCGACACAGGCGCTGCCAGTGTGGCAATCAATAACGCAACCGACAATGCGGGCGACATTCAAGGCCGTGTGGCCAGTGGTGGCGTCACCGATGACACCACGCCGACCTTCGTTGGCACCGCCAAAGCCAATACTGTTGTGACCCTCAGCGAGGGCGCGACTGTTTTAGGCACCGCCACTGCTGATTCTGTCGGTCATTGGAGCTTTACCCCTACAGGCGCACAAACCGAAGGCACGCACACCTACACCGCCAGCATCACGGTGGCTGGTAACACGACAACCAGTGATGGTTTTGCCATCACCGTCGACACCACAGGTCCTGTGGTTGTCGTTACGCCCTTGGGCGATAACCTTAAAACGGCCGCAGAGGCGACCGCGACGACAGGTGTGATGACCATCACCAGCGAAGTCGATTCGATTTCCACGGTCACCTTCGTGGGTCAACGTGGTCAAGTTGTCAAAACCGTCACCAACAACGGCACCGCCAAACCTGTGGTGTTGACCGCTGCCGACTTGACGACGTTGGGTGAGGGTGCCGTCGAGGTCACGACGGTGACCAAAGACAAAGCAGGAAACACGACCACCACAGCCGACGGCGCCGATGGCGACTTCACACTCGACACCGTGGCGGCTGTCGCTGTGGCCGATGTGGTCAATACCACCGAAGATGTGATCAGTACGACAGGCAATGTCGGCACCAACGACACCAGCAAAGATGGCTCTGAGTCGTACAGCCTTGTCGGCTCTGCAACGGGTCTTTATGGCACCTTGGTTTTAGGGGCGAACGGTGCTTACACCTACACACGCACCGCCAACTTAGACGCGATTCAAACCACGGCCATCGATACATTCGCGTACCAAGTGCGCGATGGGGCGGGTAACACCACGCAAAGCACCCTCAAAATCAACATGGCGCCTGTCAATGACGCTGCTGTGATCGGTGGCGTGAGTTCTGCAAGCGTCAACGAAACCAATACGGCACAAACAGCCACAGGTACGTTGACCATCACCGACGTGGATAGTGCCGCTACTTTTCTAGCCCAGGCCAACGTGACAGGTACCAACGGCTACGGCAAGTTCAGTCTGACCAGCGCTGGCGTGTGGACGTACACCATGAATACGGCACACGATGAGTTTGCCGCTGGCGTCAATTACACCGACAGCTTCACCATGAACTTTCTAGCATCAGCGTAAGATTTCTACTGATTCTTCTTTTTTTACCACACTAGTTACCACGGAAATCAGCTAACAAGTTCGAAAGAACCATTGAATATGTTCATTTTTGAGTTACCTCAATGCGTGGTAATTCAAATGAATTTCATTTTTAGTAATGTGATTGCTTGCATACCTAATTCATGCCTAGCTTTGGATGTCCTCAATGCATTCAGCTTCAGCCTGAGGTTGCCTTACTCATAGTGAAATCTTAATCATGAGAAAAAGATAAATACATCACAAACATTTAACTATCAATCGTGATTATTAATGATGTACAATTACTAATTATTAGCAATGTACTCGTCACGAGGTGAAAATGCGCATTTGCAACATTCAAATTCAGCAGGTTATAGGTACCTCTTGGACAGACGCCACGAATTTCCAGCTAGGTGACTTGATTCAAGCTATCAATGGCAAACAAGTCAAGGCGGATTCAAGGACGAAGTGCAACACGCTTTAACGAGGCATGGAATACCTCGTGAGGTGTCTTGAATCCTAGTCGCTTTCTGGGGCGATGATTCAATCGGTTTTCAATCATAGTCAATTCCTCATCCGTCACGGTTT
>NZ_JAVKLQ010000058.1:0-21438 GCF_031539175.1 Limnohabitans sp.
ATTTGGTATCGTTCTTCTCGGCTGAGGTGCTTGTACATTGGGCAATTTCGATTTGGCGGTTAAAGCGGCCATGATGCTCTCGCATCCTCAGCCACCTATAACCAGTTCATCTTTGTTGCACTTCGTCCTTGAATCCGCCCGAGTAAAAGAATCATGAGCATCGAAATCAGAAACATCCACAAACAGTTTGGCGACTTCCAAGCGCTGGGCAATGTAAGCCTTGACATTCACTCGGGCGAGTTGATCGCTTTGTTGGGTCCATCGGGCTGCGGCAAAACCACCTTGTTGCGCATCATCGCGGGTTTAGAAACCGCGGACGCAGGCACTATTTTGTTCAGCGGTGAAGACACCACGCATGTGCATGTGCGCGAGCGCCAAGTGGGTTTTGTGTTCCAACACTACGCCTTGTTCCGCCACATGACGGTGTTTGAAAACGTGGCCTTTGGCTTGCGCGTGAAGCCACGCAACGAGCGCCCCAGCGAAGAACAAATCAAGAAGAAGGTGCACGACTTGCTCGGCTTGGTGCAGCTCGATTGGTTGGCTGATCGCTACCCCTCACAGCTCTCAGGCGGCCAACGCCAGCGCATTGCCTTGGCACGTGCTTTGGCGGTTGAACCCAAAGTGTTGTTGCTGGACGAGCCATTTGGTGCGCTGGATGCGAAGGTGCGCAAAGAGCTGCGCCGCTGGTTGCGCCGCTTGCACGACGACTTGAATGTGACCACCATCTTTGTGACGCACGACCAAGAAGAAGCCCTCGAAGTGGCCGACCGCGTGGTGGTGATGAACAAGGGCAACATCGAACAAGTGGGCAGCCCACAAGAGGTGTGGGAACACCCCGCCAGCCCGTTTGTGTATGGCTTCTTGGGTGATGTGAACTTGTTTCATGGTCGCGCCCACGAAGGTGAAATGCACATTGGCGTGGAAGACCAAACTGTGCGCGTGGCCAGCCCCGAGCATCACGACACACAAGACGCCAAAGCCTTTGCCTATGTGCGCCCGCACGATTTGGATGTGCGTCGCTACACGTCGGGTCGAGATGACGATGGTGGCATCGTGGCGCAACTCACCCGTGCCATTGTGGTGGGGCCGATTGCACGCTTAGAGCTGGTGGCTGCGGAGGGCGATGGCACGTCAGATCAACAGATCATTGAAGCGCAAATCCCTGCATCGCAGTTCTACGAGCAGGGATTTGCAGAGGGTGAGACCTTGGTGCTCACACCGCGCAAAGCGCGGGTGTTTGTGGCCTGACGTTGTGGTTTAAACGTATCGCTTCATCCATGCCACGGCGCGCTGCCAGCCGTCGTTCGCTGGGCCTGCGGTGTAGCTGGCACGGTAGTCGGCATGAAAGGCATGTGGTGTGTCGGGGTACACCACAAATTCACACGCCTTCGCTGCTGCGTTGCCTTGTGATGCGGCTTTTGAAAGCGAGGCTTTCATGCGATCCACTGAGGCCACGGAAATGCCAGTGTCTGCTGCACCATACAAACCCAAGACGGGCGCTTTCAATGAGGCCGCCAGATCAACGGGATGCTGTGGGTTGTTCGCATTGGTTTGACCTTCCACGCGGCCATACCAAGCAACCCCTGCTTTGAGTTTGGGGTTGTGCGCTGCGTAGAGCCACGTGATACGACCACCCCAGCAAAAACCTGTGATGGCTGCTCTGTCTGGGTTGCCGCCATGCGTGGCTGCCCAAGTGAGGCATGCATCTAAGTCGTTCATCACTTGCGCGTCTGGCACTTTGGAGATCACCTCGGATTGCAACTTGGCGATTTCGCCATACATGCTTGGGTCACCTTGACGCACGAACAGTTCCGGCGCAATGGCCAAATAGCCTAACTTGGCAAAACGTCGCGTGACATCGGCGATGTATTCGTGCACCCCAAAAATTTCAGAAATCACCAACACCACAGGCAGGTTGGTTTGACCTGCTGGCGCAGAGCGGTAGGCAGGCATTTGAAACCCATTCACATTCACCATCACTTCCCCCTCGACCAAGCCTTCGCCGGATGTCTTGATCGCTGTTTGTGCCATCAACGGCATGGCAGCGGCCGCATATCCCAAGCCCAGTGCTGATTGCAAGGCCAAGCGTCGTGTTGGTTGTGAGAAGGTTGGGCCCTCATGGTTGAGCAGGGCTTGTGTGTCGTGTATGAAATCGTTGTTCATGGGTTTTCCTGAAAGGGCAAGAGACAGAAGTTGTGCGAGCTTACGCTGAATCACGGGCGATGTGAGTCATCTACAAATGAATCCCCAAAAAAATGAATGTTGACTGCTTGCCTCAGCTTTTAATATAAGTGATTAATTATTTATAGATACAATTTAGTCTCACCAATCTAGGCTAACCCAGCCGGTCTTTTAACCATTGATGAGGTATTTCGATGAGCACGTTTGACCATGCCAATTTGATTCAAGGCATCACTGAATCGCTGGGGCAATTTCGCAAGAGCCAACCTGACGCCATGCAAGGCTTTGGGCAATTGGCCAAGTCAGCCATGGCTGAAGGCGCTGTCAGCACCAAGCACAAAGAGCTGATGGCGCTCGCAATTGGCATCACGCAGCATTGCTCGGGGTGCATCGGTTTTCATGTCAAGGCGCTGCTCAAATTGGGATGCACACGTCAAGAACTTGAAGAGATGCTGGCCGTGTGTGTTTACATGGGTGGTGGCCCTGCTTTGATGTATGCGGCTGAAACACTGAAGGCTTGGGATACCCTCGCTTAAATCCGTCCCCTTTTTATTTCCTTGCCTTAGGTCACCATGAACCGTCATTTGCTTCTACTTGCGATCGCCCAAGGTCTGTTTCTCACCAACAACGTCACCTTCATTGCCATCAATGGTTTGGTGGGTTTGAGTTTGGCCCCAGTGTCATGGATGGCGACGCTGCCCGTGATGGGCTATGTGGTGGGCGGTGCGCTCAGCACGGGTTTGGTTTCCAAATCGCAGCAACGATTTGGGCGCAAGGGCTCATTTCAACTGGGGTTGCTGGTGGCGTTGCTGTCGGCGGGTTTGGGGGCTTGGGCGGTGTCGGTTCAATCGTTTTGGCTGCTGGTCACCGCCACGTTGGTGGCGGGGTATTACAGTGCGAATGCGCAGTTGTACCGCTTCGCCGCCGCAGAGCTGTGTGCTGCGGATTACCGTGAAAAGGCGGTCTCGTTGGTGATGGCGGGTGGTTTGATGGGGGCCATCATCGGTCCAAATTTGGCCATTCAAACCAAGAGCTTGATGGCCAAGCCATTTGCGGGCGCTTATGTGGCACTGGCTGCGATCGCGCTGTTGTCCATGGTCGTGGTGAGCTTGATCAAGTTTCCCGCTGTCACTGCAGGGCCCATGCATGCCGACACAGGTCGTCCCTTGAGCGTCATCATGCGACAGCCCGTGTTTGTGATCGCCACTTTGGCGGCAGCTTTGGGCTATGGCGTGATGAACTTGTTGATGGCGGCGACGCCTTTGGCCATGCAAGTGTGCAGTTTGCCGTTTGAAGACACGGCTTGGGTGCTGCAGTGGCATGTGATCGGCATGTTTGCCCCTGGGTTTTTCACTGGGCATTTGATCAAACGTTTTGGCGTGCTGACGATCATGGGTGTCGGTGTGGTGCTCAATGCCGCATGCATTGCTGTGGCGCTCTCAGGCACAGACTTGCATCAATTCTTGTTCGCTTTATTTTTGCTGGGGGTCGGTTGGAACTTTTTGTTCACAGGCAGCACCACGCTGTCGATGCAGGCCTACACAGCGGCTGAAAAAAATCGTGCCCAAGCCGCTATTAATTTCTGTGTGTTTGCCACGATGGCATTCACGTCATTTGCCTCGGGAGCTTTGGTCACCAGCCAAGGCTGGACTTGGCTCAATTGGGGTTCGTTGCTCCCTGTCGCGGTGACAGGGGCAGGTTTGTTGTGGCTCAAATTCAGGTCTTTGTCAGCCCCAAGAACATCCTGAGAAAAAAGACGCCCATGCCAATGATGAAGGCGAGGCCGATGATGCTCATCAGCCCATAGTCAGTGGTGAAAAGATCAATCCAGAGTTTCATGATGCCATCCTTGTGAAAAGAGATGGCTCATCTTGCGTCTTGTTATGCTTCAGAGGATTGATCTGTCGCAACCGCTTAGCTTTTCAGCTCTTCTTCTGTTTTTAAGGGGCAAGTGCTGAAGCCGAACAGGGTGTAAGCGCCGCAAAAGCTAAACAACCCCGTGGCTAAAACGATCACGCCGACATAACCCCAAGTGCCGATTTGCCCCGTGGCTGCTAAAACAATCGAGATCAGACCCGCCACGATCCGCAAAACGCGGTCAATGCCGCCTACGTTTGACTTCATAGTTTTCTCCAAAGTTGTAACAAATTACACCTTGGCATCATGCGCGCTCGATTGATCTAAATCAAGCGCGCATTCTTAACTTGTCAAGGCAGGCTACGGGCGTAGGCCGCCATGGCTTCGATTTCCTCGTCGGTCAAGCTGCGTGCAGCACTGGCCATGGTGCCGTCCATGTCAGCACGAGCACCAGACCGCAAGTTGCGAAGTTGGGTGACAAAGTATTCGCTGGATTGTCCAGACAACCGTGGCACATGCTTTTGGCCTTGCAGCTGCGCGCCGTGGCACGATGAGCAATATTGCTGTTGGGCAATTTGCTGACCGCGTGCAATTTGCGCAGCATCGCCGCCCGAGTGGGCTGCGGGTGCAGGTTGACGGGCGTAGTGCGCGGCGATGTCACGCATGTCTTGTTCGCTCAGTGTGGCGGCGATGGCTTCCATGCCGCTGCCTTTGCGTCGTTGGTCGCGAAACTGCAGCAGCTGATAAAAAATCGACAGCTGAGGTTGCGCGGCCAAGTGGGGTGTGCCTGGGATGGTCGACACACCGTTCTCTCCATGGCAAGCCGCGCAGAGCTGCGCTTTGGCTTGCCCCGCCACAGCGTCAGGGGCCGCTGTGGCGTAAGAGGTGGTGAATGCTAAGAAAAAAAAGGCCATTCCAGGAATGGCCTTTGAAACGTTCGAGAACATTATTTGCTGTGTGACACGCGGAAGATGGCACCAGCGACGTCGTCAGAAACCAGCATCGAGCCGTCTTTCATGACATGCACGTCCGCGGGGCGGCCCCAGAAATCATCACCTTGAATCCAACCGGAGATGAAGACTTCTTTCTTGGTCACGTTGCCTTTGGCATCGAGCGCGACACGCACCACATCAAAACCGGTTTTCTTGGTACGGTTCCAAGAGCCGTGCTCGGCGATGAAGATGTTGTTGGTGTACTCGGCAGGGAATTGCTTGCCTGTGTAGAAGCGCATACCCAAGGCGGCGACGTGAGGGCCAATCTTTGACACGGGCTTGTCGAACTCATCGCAAGAGCGGCCTTTGCCGAAATCGATGTCCAACAGGTCACCTTGGTGGCAGAACGGATAGCCAAAGTTCATGCCTTTGCGTGTGATGCGGTTCAGCGTGTCGTTGGGCAGATCGTCGTTGACCCAATCGCGGCCGTTGTTGGTGAACCACAGCTCTTTGGTGATGGGGTGGAAGTCCATGCCCACGCTGTTACGCACGCCATGTGCCACAGTTTCCAAGATGTTGGTTTTGAGGTTCAGGCGAACAATCACAGCGTGTGTGACGGGTTGCACCGTGATGTTGGCTGGTGTGCCGATTTGGAAATACAGGTAGTTGCCATCGGGGCTCAACTTCATGAACTTCCAGCCGTGGGCCTCGTCCTTGGGCAGTGCATCAAACACGACGACGGGTGCAGGTGGGTTGTCCAAGTTGGCTTCGATGTTGTCGTAGCGAATGATGCGAGACAGCTCGGCCACATACAACGAGCCATCTTTGAATGCCACGCCGTTGGGACGGTGCAGGCCTTTGGCGATCACTTTGACATCGCGCTTGCCGTCTTTCTCAACCACGGCATACACGTTGCCGGGGAAGCGGGTGCCAACAAACAAGGTGCCGCTTGGGGTTTGCACCATTGAGCGTGCGTTAGGCATGCCAGATGCCCACAACTCGACTTTGAAGCCCGCGGGAACTTTGAGTTTGTCCGTAGGAATATCGCTGACGGGCAAGGCGGTCATGCCTGGGGGATGGGGTACCAAATTCAAGGCCGCTTGTTCAGCCGTGCGGCCTTGTGCCCAAGTGGGAGGAATGGCCGCAGCAGCGGGCGCAGCAGCAGGCGCTTGCGCCATGGCCAAGGTACTCAGGGCCATGCCCAGTGTGAGGGTGGCACTTTGCAGAGTGCGATTTAAGCGGGTCAGTTTCACGAAGGTCTCCTTTTAGTGAGCCGGATTAAAGCTGAAATTTCCAGCGATCGAGTCGCCAAGGCGATTGGCACTGCTGCTGGCTTGGGTTTTGTTTGCCACCTGCGCGACACAGCGTGGCTGGGGGCCGCCTTAGAGTCGCGCGATCTCTACTGCAGGAGCTTTCCATGACGCGTTGTTGCTTGTCTCGTCTCAAACAGGTTTTGACATCTTTGATGCTGGTTTTACCTTTATGGAGTGGTGCACAGAACAGTGTCAATTTGCCCTCTCGCATAGAGCTTCACCCCATTCAAAGCACCACCTTGACGGGGGATGAGTTTTTACGTGGCGGGCAAGCGGGCAAGCCGGTGACTTTGGCGGGTGAGTTGCGGCTGCCCGTGGGCACCACCGCCAAATATCCCGTGGTGGTCTTGGTGCATGGCAGTGGGGGTGTGAGCGGCAGCATGGACATGTGGCTGCACCAGCTCAACCAATCAGGCATAGCCACCTTTGTGATCGATACCTTTTCGGGGCGAGGCATTGTGAGTACGGTGCAAGACCAAACCCAGCTGCACAGTTTGGCCATGATGGTGGACGCCTACCGTGCGCTGGACATGCTCGCCAAGCACCCGCGCATTGATGCCAAAAAAATCTCGGTGATGGGATTTTCCAAGGGGGCAGTCGCCTCGGTCTTCTCTGCCTCCACCCGATTCAAAGCCATGTACGGCAGCCGTGCACAGTTTGCGGCGCACATCGGGCTTTACACCCCATGCAATACCCGCTACTTGGGAGACACCCAATTGACGGGGGCGCCGATGCGCTTTTTTCATGGCACCACCGATGACTATGTGAACGTCGCGCCATGCCGCAGTTATGTGCAGACCTTGAAGCAGCAAGGTGTGGATGTGAGCCTCACAGAATTCCCCGATACCGAGCACGGTTACGACAGCCCGTTGGCGCCCAAACGCTTGGCAGTTCCAAGCGCGCAAAGCACACGCAACTGCTATTTCACAGAAAAGTCGCCCGCCGAGTTGGTGAATGAAAAAACAGGCGCAGCCTTTAGCTACACCGACGCCTGCGTGGCGGTGGGCGCGCATGTGGGGCACAACCCAGAATCCACGGCACAGACCGTGAAAGCTGTCATCGAATTTTTGAAATCTCTTTAAAAGGTGGGGTGTATGAATCGTCACTTATCGAGCTTATTTGGCGTGGTGTTGTCTTTGCTCATGACCTGCGCGGATGCGCAAAACTTCACGAACCGCAAGGAAGGCGTTTGGTTGGCCAAAGACTTTCGCTTTCACACCGGTGAGGTAATGCCGGAGTTGAAAGTGGGCTACACCACGTTGGGCGATCCCGCGAACGAAGCGGTGGTGATCTTGCATGGCACCACCGGCACAGGCACGGGCATGTTGAACCCTGCATTTGGTGGCGAGCTGTTTGGTCCCGGCCAAGCCTTGGATGCCAGCAAATACTTCGTGATCTTGCCCGACGCCATTGGCACCGGTCGCTCCAGCAAACCATCGGATGGGTTGCGCGCTAAATTCCCGCGTTACAACTACGACGACATGGTGAATGCGCAATTTCGCCTGCTCACGGAAGGCTTGAATGTCAAGCATGTGCGCCTGATCTTGGGCAACTCGATGGGCGGCATGCAGGTGTGGCTGTGGGGCATGACGCATCCTGAATTCATGGATGTGATGGTGCCTATGGCGTCCATGCCCAGTGAGATGTCTGGGCGCAATTGGATGATGCGTCGACTGATCATCGACTCGATTCGCAACGATCCCGAATGGATGGGGGGCAACTACACCACCCAACCGCGCAGCTGGCAATTTTCCTCCGTGTTTTACGCCACCGCCACCAGTGGCGGCCATCAAGCCTTGCAACGCTTGGCCCCCACGCGCGAGAAGGCTGACCAGCTGTTGGACCAGCGCTTGAAAGCCGCGTTCCCAGGCGATGCCAATGACCACCTTTACCAATGGGACTCGTCGCGCGACTACAACCCACTTGCGCATCTCGAAAAAATCAAAGCCACGGTCTTGGCCATCAACTCTGCCGATGACGAACGTAACCCACCCGAGTTGGGTGTGATGGACAAAGTGCTCAAGCGCATACCGAATTCACGCTTGCTCTTGATTCCTGCCAGTGATCAAACTGCGGGCCACGGCACGACAGGGCAAGCCAAGTGGTGGAAAAGTGAGGTTGAGGCTTTGCTGAAAACCGCACCTCGGATGACACGCTGATCAAACAACGATGAACTTACTTTGATGTGAAGGATTGACGATGCACAAAGCTGCTTGGGTGTTGGCCTTTGGCCTTTTGGGGGCGATGCACTTCAACGCGCAAGCGCGTGTGACACGCATCGTCATTGACGAAACGCAGCCCATGCCCGCCGTGGCAGGGGTGGACATGGCCTACGAGCAAATCGCAGGTCGTGCGTTTGGTGAGTTGGATGCCCAGTTGCCCGCCAACGCCATCATTCAAGACATTGAATTGGCCAAAGACGCTGATGGCAAAGTGCGCTACATGGCGTCGTTTGTGATTTACAAACCCGTCGACTTGAAGCAAGCCAGCGGTTTGATGTGGCACGACGTGCCCAACCGTGGTCGGGTCTACCCCTTCGCGGCGCAAGAACGCGCCTTGGGCGACATTGAATTGGCCAGCGCTTGGCAGGGTGATAACGCAGGTTGGACCGCCATCAAGCCCAAGGCCTCTGTGTCAGGTATGCAGTTCTTGCAAGTGCCTGTGGCTAAGTACAAAGACGGCTCGCGCGTGACCGGATCTGTGCTCGGGCGTATCGTCAACCAATCGGGCCCTAACTCGCAGCCTTTGATCGTGCAAAACAACCCTGTGCCCTACAAGCCAATGGACTTGGACACGTCCAAAGCCACGTTGACCTCGCGCGGTGCAGAAAACATGCGTGGTGAGGTGAGCGATGAGCAAACCATCGCCGCCACCGATTGGGCTTGGGCCAAGTGCGATGCGCAACATCCGTTTCCAGGTGTGCCAGACGCCACGCAAATTTGTTTGAAAAATGGCTTTGATGCCAAACGTTTGTACCAAGTGGTCTTCACCGGTGCTGACCCTTATGTCTTGGGCGTGGGCTTTGCGGCTTGGCGCGATGTGGGTGTTTTCTTCAAACACGCACGCGCGGACGATCAAGGCACGACGAACCCGATTGCCAACACCGTCAAGCACAGCATTGGGCGTGGTGTGTCGCAGTCGGGCAACTATTTGCGCGGGTGGCTGCACTTGGGCTTTAACCAAGACGAAGCGGGCAAGCAGGTGCATGACGGTCTTTGGCCCATCATTGCTGGGCGCCGTATTGCGCTGAACTTCAGGTGGGCACAGCCCGATGGTGTGTTGGAGTTGTACCAGGCGGGCAGTGAGGGGCCACAGTGGTGGCTGCCTCACCCCGACACGGTGCGTGGTCTGCCCTCGGCTGGCATCTTGGACCGGTGTACCCGCACGCAAACCTGTCCCAAAATTGTGGAGCACTTTGGTTCTGCCGAGGTCTGGGCTTTGAAGCTCACGCCCGAGTGGGTGGGCACAGACGGCAAGCAAGATTTGCCTTTGCCTGCCAACGTCAAGCGTTACTACATTGCCAGTAGCAACCACGGCGGTGGTGCGGGCGGATTCGACACCAGCTTGCCGGGGGTCGGTTTACCCAAGAGCGGCCCTATCTGCCCTGGCAATAACTTTGGCCAAGGTGTGTTGCCTGCCAACCCCGTGCCGCACACGCAAACAGTGAATGCTTTGCGCGTGCATTTCCGCAATTGGGTGATGAAGGGCACAGAGCCTCCGGCCAGTCGCTATCCGACCTTGGCACGTGGCGAATTGGCGTTGGCCAGCAAAGACGCGTTGGGCTATCCCCGTTTACCAGGTCTGCGTGCGACCGTTCCCGAGCGTGACTTCATCATGCCCGTGCACGACTACGACTGGGGTCCCGATTTCAAGGCCTTGGATGGTTCGGGTGTGCCGACGTTTGCACCGCCTCGCATCAAGCAAGTGTTGACGATGTTGGCCCCCAAGGTTGACGCGGATGGCAATGAGCGTGGTGGTGTGCCCGTGGTGTTGCTCGATGCCCCTTTGGGCACTTATTTGGGATGGAACGTCACCGCCGATGGTGACAAGCCTTTCCACAAGAACGAGATTTGCAATTACGTCGGTGGCATGGTGCCGTTCGCGCGCACGGCGCAAGAGCGTCAGGCCAACCAAGACGTGCGACCTTCTTTGCAAGAACGCTATGGCTCGCACGAGGGCTATGTGCAAGCGGTGCGCAAAGCCGCTGAGCGCGCCATGAAAGAGGGCTTTTTATTGCCTGAAGACGCCCAATCGCTGATTCAAGCGGCCGACGCGAGCGCAGTGCTGCGCTGATCGAACACCATGTATTTGAAATAAGGAGACAGCTATGAAATTGAACGTGAACGGAACCGTCCGCAACTTGGACGTTGAACCCCAAATGCCTTTGCTCTGGGCCTTGCGTGAAGAGCTTGGATTGACGGGGACCAAATACGGTTGCGGTGTTGCACAGTGCGGCGCTTGTACGGTGCATCTGAATGGTCAACCTGCGCGTTCGTGCTCGATCCCTGTCTCGGCCGTGGGTCAGATGAAAGTCATCACCGTCGAGGGCTTGTCGAAGAACGCCACGCATGCGGTTCAAAAAGCGTGGACCGAGTTGGATGTGCCGCAATGCGGCTATTGCCAATCGGGGCAAGTCATGGCGGCGGCGGCGTTGCTGGCGCGTATTCCCAAACCGACCGATGCCGACATCGACGAAGCCATGAACAACATCTGCCGTTGCGGCACTTACCAACGCATTCGCGACGCCATTCATGTGGCGGCAGGACAGGCGAAGTTGGGCGACGTTTTGGCGTCTTATGAAACCGTCAACACCGATCAACTGGCTTGAGGAGCACACCATGACACAGATCAACACCTCACGCCGTTCTTTTTTGATGGGCACAGCCACGCTGGGCGGCGGCTTGGCTTTGGGCCTGAGCTTTGCCCCTGAGGCGATGGCGCAAGCAGCCTACACCACCTTGACGCCCAATGAAATCAACCTATGGGTGGTGGTCAAGCCCGATGACACTTGCGTGATTCGCATTGCCCGCTCTGAGATGGGTCAAGGCACCCGTACCGGTTTGGCGCAACTGGTGGCGGAAGAGCTGGATTGCGATTGGTCCAAGGTGACCACAGAAATGCCAACGCCGGGCCAAAGCTTGGCCCGCAAGCGCGCATGGGGCGACATGTCGACAGGCGGTAGCCGTGGCATTCGGACCTCACACGACTATGTGCGCCGAGGCGGCGCAGCAGCACGCCTGATGCTGATGCAAGCAGCCGCCAACCGTTGGAATGTGCCTGTGACGGAGTTGATGACCAAAGAGGGTGTCATCCATCACGCCTTGTCGGGACGCAGCCTGAGTTACGGCAAAGTCGCCGACGATGCCGCCAAGCTCACGCCGCCAGACGCCAAAGCCTTGGTGCTCAAAAAGCCCAGCCAGTGGCGAATCGCGGGTAAGTCCATGCGTCGCTTGGACACCGCAGACAAAGTCGATGGCCGTAAAACCTTCAGCATCGATTTGCAATTGCCGGGCATGTTGAATGCGTCGGTCAAACAGAGCCCCGTGTTTGGTGGCAAGTTGGTGAGTTACGACGAAAGCAAGATTGCGAAGATGCGTGGCGTCAAAGGCGTGGTCAAAATCAACGACAGCACCTTGGCCGTGGTGGCCGACACGTTTTGGCGCGCCAACACAGCCTTAGCGGCCCTGCCCATCGTGTGGGATGACGGGGTGAATGCCAACGCCTCCAGCGCCACGATTGATGCCATGTTGCGCGAAGGTCTCAAGGCCGAGGGCGATTTTTGGCAACGCAAAGTCGGTGACGCGCCTGCTGCCATTCAAGGGGCTGTCAAGCAAGTGGAGGCGACCTACACCAGCCCCTTCTTGGCGCATGCCACGATGGAGCCGATGAACTGCACCGTGCGTATCACCGGTGACCGTGCCGAGGCATGGGTGCCGACGCAAAGCGCCGAAGGCTCGTTGGCCGCTTTGGCGGAAGCCACGGGCTTTGCGTTGGCCAATTGCGATGTGTACAAGATGGACCTCGGTGGCGGCTTTGGCCGTCGAGGTGGGCATCAAGAGTATGTGAACCAAGCGGCGCAAGTGGCCAAGAAGTTTCCGGGCAAAGCCATCAAACTGGTGTGGAGCCGCGAAGAAGACATGACGCATGACTTTTACCGACCCATCTCGATGGCCAAGATGTCGGCAGGCATTGACGCACAAGGGCAGATGACGGGCTTTCATGTGCGTGTGGCCGGTCAGTCCCTCAATGCCTTGTTGTCGCCCATGTCGATCAAGAACAACAAGGACACGCGTCAGATGCAAGGCTTTTGGGAAGAGGCGGGCGATGCGCAGTTGGGCTACACCTTCCCCACGCTGCTGACCGAATACGTGATGCGCAACACCCATGTCCCTGTGGGGCCTTGGCGTGGCGTGAACACGAACCAAAACGGCATTTACATGGAGTGCTTCATCGAAGAGTGCGCCAAAGCAGCGGGCAAAGATCCGCTGGAGTTTCGTCGTGCCTTGATGAAGAACCACCCCAAGCATTTGGCGGTGCTCAATGCAGCCGCTGAAAAGGGCGATTGGGGCAAACCGTTGCCACCCGGTGTGTTCCGTGGCATTGCGCAATTCATGGGTTACGCCAGTTACTCGGCCGCGACGGCTGAGGTGTCGGTGTCGCCCAAGGGGGAAGTTCGCGTGCACCGCATGGTGTTTGCGTTGGACTCAGGCCATGTGGTGAACCCTGCGCAAGTGCGCGCGCAGATTGAGGGCTCGGTGGTGATGGGCTTGTCGGCCGTCTTCATGGGCGAAAACACAGTGGAGAAGGGGCGCATGAAGGAGCGTAACTTTGACACCTACCCTGTCATGCGCATGCAGCACACGCCGAAGGTGGAAACCGTGTTGGTGCCGAGCGGCGACTTCTGGGGCGGTGTGGGTGAACCTACGATTTGCGTGGTGGGCCCTGCGGTGCTCAACGCTATTTATGCCGCCACAGGCAAGGCGCCGCGTGATTTGCCCTTGCGCAACCACGGTTTGACGCTGGTCTAACTCAGCGTCGAATGGAGGGGCCGTCTAGCGGCATGCCGTTGGCGCGCACCTTCAAGTAGAGCTCCAGTTGGCGCAGTTCTGTGCTGCCTGGGGCGGGTACTTGCGCTTGCACACCGGAGTAGCAAGCGCGCAAACGACGGTCGATGCCGCCCAGTGTTTGCCAATTCAAGCGGTAAATGGGAAAGCCCGTAGGGTGCGCTGGGCTGATCACCTCAGCGCGCAACTGCGTGCCGACTTTGCCATCGTGGCAGTGCACACACGCCAAGTTCATACGGCCTAGGCGTGTGGCATAACGTTGGGTGCCTTGGGTCAACGCCGCTTGCCAAGCAACTAGGGCTTCTGGCGCATTCGTGGGCGGTTGAACGTCGACGGGCAGGCCTTGGGCTTGTGTGTGTAGCCATGTGCTGAGCGACAAGGTGTCGGCATCTTCCAAACTTTTGGCGGGATGCTCTGTGCGCTGGCGGCAGGCATTGATTTGATCTTCCAAGTTGCGCAACTGATGCATGCCGTTGATGGCGACCAACTTTGGGTAATGCGTGGCCACGTCTTTCATGGCCTCAGTTTTAGGGTGACAACCCGTGCACTGCGCAGACCAAAGCGCTTGGCCTTGGTCACGCCATAGGCTGATTGGGTTGGTGTCGGGGTCGCGTTGCATGGCTTGCAACTGCGGCGTTAAAAACAGCAGGCCACTTTGCCTTGTTTGGGCGTTGCCTACCCCCAGCACCACGAACAGGGTCAAAAGAGCTGAGAGGTGAAGTCGCCAGACACGCATGGGCTTATTCGTAAACCAAGAGTTTGCGCATGCTGCCGCTGCGGCCTTGGTCATCCATCCAAGTGACCACCAAGGTCCCACCTTCGGGCGGTAAGGTGAGCGGGAAAAACAGCATGGGGTTGGCTGACATGCCCGTGCCCAGGGTGGCTTCAAAAATCAGTGTTTGGTTGAGCTTGATGGTGAGGGTTTCCAAAATGTTTTTGGGCACTCGAACGCCTGAGCTGTCGTGCCTGAACCCCGTTTCCATGTCGTGCCCCAGCATGAGTCGAACTTCGACGTCGCTGTGTGCACGCATAGGGCCAGCCAAAGTCAGTCGCACGGGAATTTGAAGTGATGGGTTTGCCATGTCAGGTCTCGTCAAAACAGGCGGTAGCCGTCACGATGATGGGCGACGCTTTGCCCAGCTGCTGGCCATCATCAAGTGTGGCGATGACCCACACCTCTTGCGTCATCGCCAAACGGATGCGGGTGCTTAAGCGGTAGCGGGCTTGAGGTTGTTGTAGCTTGAGGCGCAAGATGAGTGGGTTGGGATTTTCTGGTGCAACGATGTCAAAGTTTTGAATACGTCGGCCTGGTGGCGCTTGTATCGCGAGTTGCAGGGGAATGGCGTTGCTGTTATCAGACAGTGGCGGTAGATCGATGGTCATGCCTTGCTCGGACAGCCCACGCGATTTCAGATGCGCTTGTGTCAAATCCTCGGCTTGGGCGGACTTTGTCACACACAGGCTGGCGCTGATGGCAGCCAGTTGCATCAAATGTTGTCGGCGCTGAATAGGCGGGTTTCGCATCGTGCGTGTGTCTGGTTTATCGCAAAGTGCTGAGCGCTGCTGCCACCGCTTGGCGTTGCTCGAGGGTGAGTAAGGGGCGCGAGGCGTTGGGTTGGTTCAGTCCATCTAAGCTGCCGTAGGGCGGCATCAAGGTGTCGGGCTTGATTTTGCGAGCATCGGTGACCCATTGCAAAAGTTCTGTCTTGTTGTAGCGAGTGCCTACGCCGTCTAGGACGGGGCCGAAATTGCCTTGTTGGCCGAGCTCTTTGTGGCGTTGCGTTTGATCGCGCCAGTCGTTCAGCGTGTGGCACGTCAAACAATTGCCTTCTTGGCGATTGAGCATGATGTTGAAGCCGCTTTCAATGTCGGAGGCGATGTGTTGCTGGGCTTGTTGCTGTGTTTGCGCCTGCAACGTGCTGTTTGCCAGCAGCAGACAGATCCCCCCTCTGATGGCCCAGAGGCGTGGGAGCGTACCAAGACGCAGCGTCATCGCTTACGTAGCCCCAAAAACATCACTGTGGCGACCACCAGCAAACCGCCGATCACTTGAACCGGAGCAATGGCTTGGTCCAGCATGATCCACGCCAGTACCAAGGCAAATACGGGCTCTACATTCATGATGGCAGAGTTGCCCACCACGCCCAAGCGTGGCAGCACGGTGAACATGATGGTGAATGCTGTGCCGTACAGAAAGGTCAAAGCGGCCAAGCCCCACCAACCCGCTGAGGCTGTGGGCAAATGAAGCCCGCCTTGCGCAAGGACGACACTGCTGCTGAGTAAAAACACCAAGCTCATGGTGCTGAAGGTTCGCAGTCGACCGTCTAAATCGCCCGCTTCGTGCTGCGTGAATACCAAAGCCAAGCCAAATGTGGCTGCTGCGGCGAGGGCAAATGCCACACCGATTCCAATGGCTGCCCATTGCGCTTGCGCGCCAAGACCTGAGGCTGCGCCCAGTACGTCGAGTGCAAGGGCCAAGCCCAAGAGCATGACAGGCATGGTGCGCAACAACGTAGGGTCGGCTTTGTGTCCATAGACGAGGCGAGCCCAGAGGGCTGTCCACAAAGGGTAGGTGTTGAAAGCGAGTAGGGCCAAGGCGACGGGCAAACGTGCCACTGACGAGTACAGACAGAGGCTTTGTATGCCCACGAGCAGCCCCACGGCGAGCAAGCCGCGTTTGTGTCGCCCTGTCAAACGCATGGACACGCGGTGATGCCACAGCAAGCAGGCCACCACGATGGCTGTGATGCCGCTGCGTACGCTGACTGCAGTGGCAACGTCTACCCCGTTTTGAAAAGCAAAGCGAGCCGCCACATGGTTGGAGCCCATCATCAAAGCGATGAGTAACAGCGTGGCGAAGGCTGTGGCAGAGAGTCGAGTTCTAGGGGCTGTGGCGGTCATGTTTTCAGCATAAGGCAAGCGTTGCCGCTGCAACGTCGCCACCGTGTCTTGCGTCGCTGGTGGCAACCATTTTGTGATCAGGGTTTACGCGTAACCATATACGCCAATTGGCGTATATGCTAAGATCAACAATAAAAAATACGGGGTCAGAAAATTTGTGAAATTCCCAGTTTTAACAGTTGAGGCCTCCTCTTGAAAACCTCTTACTTACGCTACCTCCAGTTGATCGAGGCTTTGAAT
Organism: Limnohabitans sp.; assembly: GCF_031539175.1. Classification (GTDB taxonomy): domain Bacteria; phylum Pseudomonadota; class Gammaproteobacteria; order Burkholderiales; family Burkholderiaceae_C; genus Limnohabitans. The sequence goes on from NZ_JAVKLQ010000058.1 coordinate 16,489, forward strand.
ACAGAGCCCTCGAGCAAAATGTCTGATATTGATCCGCTTGCAAAACAGCTGCTGGATAAGATTTTGTTGCGCCACACACAAGATAACCCCATGACGGTGAGCAATGCCATGGAGTTGTCCTGCATTGCGTCTCCCGCGACGATTCAACGCAAACTGGACTTGCTCCGTGAAGCTGGTTTGATCGAGCAAGTGTTCAAAGGTAAAAACCGTCGTACCAAATACTTGGTGACCACGGCTTTGTCTGAGCAGTATTTCAAAGAATTGAGCGATGCGATGGCGCAAGCCGTCGCACAACCTGATTTGATGGCCGCTTAAATCGGCCGCGTTAATACTTTTCTGAACTTCACAATGCCACTGCCAAACTGTAGCGCCAAATAGCCGCTGCTCAGTTTGTTGTCAATCGCATCCGCTGTCACGACACCGTTCAACTTGACAGTTAAGTGATTATTTTTAGCTTGGATTTCCAGGGTGTTCCATTGCCCGCCAGCCTTAGGCATTGGTGAGACTTTGGCAACATCCACAATCGCACCTGTGCCGTAGCTTGGATCGGGGCGTGTGTCCCACACATTAATTTCATAGCAGTTGTCAGCGCCAATTTTTTGGGCGTCTTGGCAGCGAATAAAGATTCCGCTGTTGGTTTGTGTATCCACCCAGAGTTCTGCGTAAATCTCTTGGTCGGCGAACGTTTGCTTGCTGACGAGGTAACTGGGGGCTTTGCCGCGCAATAGATCCGCTTGAATGGCACCATCTTGCAGGCGCCAATTGGCATCACCCACCAGGGTCCAACCATTGAGGTTGCTGTGGTTGTCAAAGAGTGCTGTCCAGCCTTGCGCAGGTGGCGCCATTTGGGCACAGGCGGCTAAACAAAGGCTCGCAAAGGGGGCTGCCAAGCGTGTCAGGGCGTTGAGTTTCATTGTGGCTCCAGTGTGTGATGTTTTTGACACTGGAAGGGTAGGCCTGAAATGCGACTAGGGCTGTCGCAGACTTGCTAGTGAGTTTCAAGTCATGGTGCCTCCGACGGGAATCGAACCCATATCTACACCTTAGGAGGGAACAATAACAAGTTGAAAAAGTCATTGTACAGCAACCACTTACGTGTTCTTAGTACGCTATCCTAGCCACAATGTTCCAAATTTGTTCCAAGTTCCAACTTGGACGTTCTAAAAGGAGTGGTGAAGATGGCGGGGAAGTTGATCACTGAACGTGTGGGTGTCAATGGCGATGTGTCGTTCTTGGTACGTGTGCGCGAAGCTGGTGTTGCGGTAAGCAAGACCTACAAGACCAAAAAAGAAGCTGAAAAATTCATTCGTGAAGTCAAGTCAAAAATTGATCGTGGTGAGTCGGTAGACATCACCAAAATCAAGAAACTGACTTTGGCTCAGATTTTCACCGAATATTTAAAGCACAACACTGTTGCCGATGGCAAACGGTATGACCTTGAAAAATTGAAGTTGGAGATTGGAAAAGTTCCGCTTGGAAATTTCAAGTCTGGAACGTTTGCTCTATACCTGAAAACCAAACTAGAACAAAAAGTTCCAGATCAAGCGACTAAAAAGAAGCCTAGTCCGCTTTATGCTGGTCATAAAATTCTGGATGTAAAAACTGGTGAGATGGTCACAAAGACCTACAGCGAAAGCACTATCAGGAAGCTTTATTACGCTATCAAAACTTCTTTGGCGTGGCACGCCAAGCACCACGATTACATGTTTGACCGTAAGCCATTTGATGAGAATTCGCCACCCAAAGCATGGATTCCAAGGGATCGGATTCTTGAAGCTGGTGAATTAGATAGCTTGATGGCTGCTACAGAAAAAATGTATGTGAAGCGCGAAGAGTTGCGGTGTCTTATTCTTTGGCAATATTATTCGTGTATGCGTGCTGGTGAAAGTCTTCTTATCAAGTGGAGTGAAATTCATTTGGATGAAAAAAATCCAAGTCACTCATACATTTTTGTTCCCAAAGAGAACACAAAAATTGCTGATAAAAAGAATGCCGAAGATCGGAAGGTTCCACTAAGGCCAGAGTTCTACCACTTCATTAAAGACAGGCTTATGAAGTTGAAGAAAGATGGTCAATCGTTGGTGTTTGGTGACTATTGGAAAAGTAGTTCTGTTCTTGCTGCTCGGTTCAAAGTCATCTGCAAAAATGCCAAAGTTACAAACTTCAAAATTCACGACTTAAGGCATTGTGCTGTTAGCTGGTATTTTGTGAATACAAATTTGACTGACATTGAAATTAGCAAAATTTCAGGCCATATTGAGTTAGGGACTTTGAAACGATATGCCACTTTAAGGCATAGTGACATTGGCGCAAAACTTTGGGCTACTGCTAGTTGACTTTCAACTTATACCAATTATTTTTGGTAAAAGATGGAGGATTTATGCTTGCAGAAATAAGAGATATAACACAGGTAATTTTCAACCTTTGCGGAATTGCCGCTTTTATATTCATAATAATGACTGTTTTTGTTAACTGGAAAGATGATAGAAAACGCCAGTTGAAAAAAATAATTGAAGAGGTAATTGAAGAAAAGAAAAAAGGCGATGCAATAGATGATGACGATAATGTCTTCCGTGATTACAAATAGAGAAAGCACCTTCGGGTGCTTTTTTGTTGACATGAATTCTGCATTTCGTATGCTGCTATAGGATACGGAGAAAAAATGAAGAAGAAAAGAAATGGAAAATATAAAGTAAGCGATAGAACTATTTGGTACAAGGATGGCGTTCCACATAGGGAGGATGGGCCGGCTATTGAATCAAGTTATAGTAGTGAGTGGTATTTTAATGGAAAGCTTCATCGTGAAGATGGTCCTGCAATTGAGTTTCCTTTTGATAAATCTAAACGTTGGTTTATACATGGCGTTGAAATGACAGAAGTAGAACTTAACTATTGGCTTGAAAAAAAGTATCTTAATGAAAAGCTGAATATTGCGTTAGATCCAAGGTCAAAAGAAAAGACAAAGAAAATATAAGCATCTTTGGGTGCTTTTTTATTGACCAAATATTCAATACTTTTTCTTGATGCCACTAAATCGCTCTGACTCTTTGAGCTTTCTAATGCGATCAGCTTCCACTGCTGCACCAATCTGCTGTTCAAGTTTCATTGCTCTAACTTTTAAAGATGCTACTTTGGCTGGATCTTTAGCATTGGCAATTTGATTTCTCAAATCAGACAATTGAGCCTGAAGATTTCCAATAGAAGAATCTGAACTGCTACCCATTGAAGTTGATCCAGAAGAACCACTATTTTTAGATGGTGAATCTTTCGTTGCTGGTTTACCGGCTGTAGGTGGCTTCTGAGCGATTACAGGAGGTTGCTTAGATGATGTGCTGGTCAATGGCGCTTGAGCCTGTGTAGGGGCCTTCTGTGGTGTCTGCTGAACCTCTTTCACTGGTGCAGTCTGTTTGACAATTGCTTTATCTCCATATAAACGGTTACTGTTACTTCTTCCAGTCATGGGAGTAGCAATCAATTTTTGATTGAATGCCTTTCTGGAGTTAGTCAATCGTGCCAAAGTTAAACGTACCTTTTGAAAGTCAGAATCATTTAGCTGCTTTCTATAAGGCGCATTTTTTGTGGCAGACTCAATTTTCAACTTCTGAAAATCGGCACCATGTTCATAAACTGGACCTTTTAAACGAAAAGCTTTTTGTGATCCGTGAATTTTAAGTGATACAAACTTATCGTTCACTCTGGTAATTTCTCCAAAATTTTCCAAGTAATCAAACAACTGCTGTCTACTGGAAATTTTTCCTTGGTGAATTTGATAGGCAACATTTGCACTAATATCGTCCTTATCTGGCTTCGTGGCTCTAATTTGCTTTGCAAGTTTTGAATCTGAGTAAGGCAAAACTTTAGTTTCAAATTTTGAACATGATGCTTTAAGTGGATCACGAACTACCTGATCAAAACCAAGAAGATGATTCCAGTTTGCATCAAATGCGTCCTTAAAATCTTCCTTTTCTTTACCTGGTGGAAAGGGATTAATTCTTTTTCCAGTGGTTAGCTCAGTCAACGGAATTATGTAGTTCAACTCAATACGGCCACGTTTATCTTGGTGAATGTTCCAGAAGTCTACAAAATTAACTCCATGTTCAAGACCTGCCATGAAAGTTGAACGGAATGATTTAACGACTTCCATAAGTTGACTATCACTTGGACATTCATTAGCTTCAAAAGCTAAAGTTCCAGAAACATACTTATGCTTTCTGTCTATAGTTTCACAAACAGCAAGACAATCATTTTCACTTCCGGTGAAAAATCTAGGCTTAGGTTTTCTCTCCACGCCTTTATGATCGTGGTCACTTTTTAGATAGTTAATCGCTTCTTGAACAGAGTTCGTGCGGTGTCCTTGAACAACGTTGATCACAAAACAAGCCTTAGATTTTTTTCTTTGGAGTAAAAATATCTTTGATTTCTTGAATGGCAAGCAATGTATTTTTCAATTCTTCTACAAGTAATTTTGTTTCTTGTTTTGTGAACTCTGCTTTCACGCTTAACTGTTTTGCAATCTGATTTAAATTTTTGCCTTGCTTATTTAGCTCCGCAATATATTTAGCAGCAAGAATCCTATCATCTCTTTTTTTTTCGAAATGTAGAGTAATTTGATGTTCGGTGCCGCCAAATAATCTGTATCTAGCAAACTTGGCCATTGAATTAAAATCGGTTTCTCTCCACTTGTCTTTGAGACTGTCATACTCAAATGGTGATAAATTGACTTCAAGAACTTTGGTTCTTTTTAGTCTTGAATCATCATCGGCGCCAGCTTGACCGGGGTGCAGTTTGATTTCTGCTGTTGTGTTTTTATTGCTAGGCGGATTCAAGGACGAAGTGCAACAAAGATGAACTGGTTATAGGTGGCTGAGGATGCGAGAGCATCATGGCCGCTTTAACCGCCAAATCGAAATTGCCCAATGTACAAGCACCTCAGCCGAGAAGAACGATACC
>NZ_JAVKLQ010000059.1:0-100458 GCF_031539175.1 Limnohabitans sp.
CGACGCCACCTTTGGTGGACACCACAGAAATTACGATTGTTTTGTTCGGCATCATTTTTCTCCTTGACCAGACCATGACCTTTATTGACCTGAGTGGAGTTCTGAGCTGCCGCTTCTTACCCTGCGTCTACTTCATACGATGTATATTATGTATAGTTAATTTTAAGCTAGAAATGTCTTGAATCTGAGAGCGTCTATCGCAGCGCGGCACCAGGACCCTGTAAGGTCAAAAATGCCATGGCTGTGAATGACAGAGCTGCAGCCGCTGCGAATGCCAAACTGGGACTAGCGGCCCACAAGGTGCCAGCGATCAACGATGCAGGCAAATACAGCAATCCGGTGGTGAAGTTATAGACGCCCACCGCCGTGGCTACCCTCTCAGGCTCAAGGTCAGCGATGAATGCCTTGCTCTGCGACTCGTCAATCGCATAAAACAATCCATAAATGGCAAGCAGCACCCACATTTCCCACGGGCGGCTTGCCAGTATCAACCACAGATTGACGAACGCGTAGAGGGCATAACCCAGCATGATGACGTGGTGGCGCCCGAGCCTGTCACCGAGTTTGCCAATCAGCGGCGCTGACACCACGCAGGTGCTGTTGAACAGCGCGTAGAGCAAAACGATCTCGGTCACGCCAAAGCCGAGGGCGTGTGCCTTCAGAAGGATGAATCCAAGACTGAAATACGCCAGCGCAAAAATGCCTGATGGAATCAGAAAGCGTTTGAAATTAGGGCTCAATTGTTGCCAGTTCTGACTCAGACTCTCGCGAGCATGAGGGGGACCGGGTTGATCAGGGATGCGCGTGAGCACCCAGACGCTGACCATTGCGGGCACGCAAGCTATCAAAAAAAGCGTTCCGTAGGTGTTCGCCGACTCCCCCAGCCAAGACAGCAGCCCATAAGCCACCAGCGGCCCGAGCACAGCACCAGACTTGTCAAGTGACTTATGAACGCCAAAGTCATAACCGCGTGACGCCGCCGGGGAGATAGATGACAACCATGCATCGCGTGGCGGGCCACGAAAGCCTTTGCCCAACCGCTCAATCACGCGAAAGATGCTCAGCGTCACAACAGATGACGCAAGTAACAGAATGAGCTTGGCTAGCGTCGAGAGTCCATAACCCGCAGTGGCAAGCCATTTGTGTCGCCCGCTGCGGTCGGACAACCAGCCGGCCAAGTAGTTAAGTGACGAAGCTGAAAAATCTGCCAAGCCCTCCACCAGCCCCAGCATGGCACTGGAGGCACCAGCGACTGTCGTGAAGACGATGGCAAATACCGAAAAGATCATCTCTGAGCTCAGGTCGGTGAGAAAACTCACCAAGCCTAGCTTGAATACATCGGGATGGAGCCGATGCCGCACTTTATTCCCCAGCTTCTTTAATTTCCCAAGCTTCAATGAACGCGCGCAAGTAATAAGCGCTTTGCTTGCGATCGTTGGCCAAGGCCATGTCGAGTGCGGTGGCTTTGGCTTGGTTACGCAGCGTGGGGTCTGCGCCTTCTTCTAGCAATAGTTTCACAGCCAGAGGTGGCGCGTAGTACGCCGCCATCATCAGCGGCGTGGTGCCATTGGGCGATTCGGCATCGATGTAGGCATTGTTTTCGAGCAGCAAACGCATCATGGCAATGTGACCGCGTGTTGCTGCGTAATGCAGAGGCGTCCAGCCTTTGCGGTTGACTTCGGCGCCCCGTTCAATCAAGACTGTCGCCACTTCAATTTGGTTATGCAGGGCGGCCATCATCAACGCCGACTCGTTGTTGGGGTTGCTGACCTCTACGCGGGTTTGAGGCTCTTGTGCCAACAGCACCGCAGATTTAGGCGAGCCCGATTGAAGCGCGACCAACAGTGCGGGCACGCCTTTTTCGTTGGGTGAATTGGGGTCGATACCACGTCGAAGTAGCTTTTGAACCTCTTGCACTTGGTCAAAGTGGATGGCTTTGAAAAAGTCGTCGTATGAACCCGCATTGGCAGATGAAAATCCAATGAAAACAGATAAATAGACAAGGTACTTAAAGTAAAGCTTCATTTCAAAACAGCCTTGAACAATTGGTCAAAATTGCGACTGGTCGCTTCGGCTACGGCTTCAACGCTCATGCCTTTGATCTCGGCAATTTGTTTGGCCACAAACGGAACAAAGGACGGATTGTTGGTTTTGCCACGGTGCGGCACGGGGGCCAAGTAGGGGCTGTCGGTTTCGATCAAGATGCGGTCCATCGGTACAAAGCTCGCTACGTCGCGCAAATCTTGGGCATTTTTGAAGGTCAAAATGCCTGAAAACGAGATGTACAGCCCCAGGTCTAAGCCAGCACGGGCCACATCGGCGGTTTCTGTGAAGCAGTGAAACACCCCCCCTGCGCTGCCCGCCGAGCCGTCTTCGCCCTGCTCTTTCAAAATGGCGATGGTGTCTGCCGACGAGCTGCGGGTATGGATGACCAAAGGCAGTTGGGTCTGTTGCGCGGCTTGAATGTGGATGCGAAAGCGGTTGCGCTGCCACGCCATATCGGCCACCGTGCGTTCGCCTAAGCGGAAGTAATCCAAGCCTGTTTCGCCAATGCCCACCACGCGGGGTAATTGGGCGCGGGTCAGCAAGTCGTCGAGCGTGGGTTCTTGCACGCCTTCGTTGTCGGGGTGTACGCCCACGGTGGCCCAGAAGTTGTCAAACTGAGTGGCAAGACTGTGGACTTCAGGAAACCTTTCCAGTGTGGTGCTGATCACCAACGCGCGCGTGACTTGTGCTTTGGCCATGTCGTCGCGGATGGTGTGAATGTTTTCAACCAGCTCTGGGAAGTTGAGGTGGCAGTGGGAGTCGGTGAACATGATTAATCCTTGGCGCGCAAAGCCGTTTGCGCGCGGGCGACCAGCGCTTCAAACATCAGGCCTGGGTTGTAAGGGTGCTCAGACGTGCGTGCGCCTTGCATCAAGTCTTTGGACCATTGCGTCAGCGACGACACCGTGCCTGCAGCGGGTAAATCGGCGGCCATGAAAAAGCGTGGTTCTGCACCCGTGCGCACGGCCAGCAAGTCGTGACACAGCTTTTGCAGCATGGCAATGGCTTGCGAGGGTGTGGCGTCAGACACCGCCCCCACATCACCACGCAAGACGGCTTTTGGCAAATTGGCCCAGTGGGCAGCTTTCAGGCCGTTGTTGGCCAAATCGAGCGCGTCTTCAGGGCGACCGCCTGCGGCACGCAACAACACGGCGGCGTCGCCGCTGGGCACGCCCTGCCCTTGCAGCCATTGAAGCGACTCAGTGTCGCTAGGCCACACCATCGTGTGGGTTTGGCAGCGGCTGCGAATGGTGGGCAGCAACAAGTGCGAGGCCTCACTGGCCAGTACAAAGCGCGTTTCGCCGGGCGGCTCTTCCAAAGTTTTCAAAATGGTGTTGGCCGTCACATGGTTCATGCGCTCTGCGGGGTAGACAAACACCACTTTGGTCGCACCACCCGAGCGGGTTTGCTGCGTGAAAGTGACCATTTGACGGGCCCCTTCCACACGAATTTCTTTGCTGGGCTTGCGCTTTTTGTCGTCGAGGTCTTTTTGTGTTTTTTCGTCCAGCGGCCAGTTGAGTGCCAAGGCCAAAGTTTCGGGCATTAAGGTGCACAAATCGGCATGGGTGCGCACGTCCACGCTGTGGCAACTGCGGCATTGGTAACACGCGCCGTGTGGCGTGGGCTGTTCGCACAACCACGCACGAGCCATCTCTAGCCCCAAGGTGTATTGCCCCAAGCCAGATGGCCCCTGCAACAACCACGCATGGCCGCGCCGCGCCAACAAGGTGGTGAGTTGGCCTTGCAGCCACGGGCTCAACGCGGGGCGTACGGCGGAAGATGCGTCGCTCATGCTGACGTGCCTGAGGGCGCAACGCCGTGGCTTGTGACTTCTAGGTTGGCAGGCAACCAGCCGCGTTGCATGAAATGTTGCAGCAATTGTTGCCAAACGGCGTCGCGTGTCTGTGCGGCGTTGAGGCGGACAAAGCGCTGCGGATCGGCCTCGGCACGCTGGGCGTAACCATCCGACACTTTTTGGAAGAAGTCAACAGGCTGCGATTCAAAGCGGTCCGGCACACGGGCCCCCGCCAAACGCTCGGCGGCAATGGCAGGGTCAAGCTCAAACCACACGGTCACGTCGGGTTGACGCAAGCCGGTGGCAGACTTGCCCGCTGTCCCTTGTGGCAGGGCTTGCACCCACGACTCCAGTTGCTGCAACACCGCCACATCAAAACCACGGCCACTGCCTTGGTAGGCAAAGGTGGCATCGGTGAAGCGATCGCACAACACCACATCGCCACGGGCCAAGGCGGGCTCGATCACGTTTTGCAAGTGATCGCGTCGCGCGGCAAAGATCAACAGCGCTTCGCACAAGGGGTCCATCGCGTCGTGCAGCACCAATTCCCGCAATTTTTCGGCCAGCGGTGTACCGCCGGGCTCGCGCGTCAGCGTGACGTGGCGACCTTGGGCTTTGAATGCGGCAGCCAAACCGTCGATGTGGGTGGATTTACCCGCACCGTCGATGCCTTCGAAACTGATGAACAGGCCTGTATTTTTCATAGCCTGCTATTTTGCCTGTGAAGCATCACTGTCCAGATGCGGCTTGTGCTGCAGATGCGCGGCGTTGGTAGCGATTGACGGCGGCGTTGTGCGCGTCAAGCGTTACGCTGAACTCGCTCGTGCCGTCACCGCGTGCCACAAAATAAAGCGCACGGCTGTTGGCGGGCTTTACCGCAGCCAACAAGGCGTTGCGGCCAGGCATGGCAATCGGGGTGATGGGCAGGCCTTTGCGGGTGTAGGTGTTCCACGGGTGGTCGGTGCGCAAATCAGTGCGGCGCAAGTTGCCGTCGAACGACTCGCCCAAGCCATAAATCACAGTCGGGTCAGTTTGCAGCGGCATGTCGATGGCCAAACGGTTGTGAAATACCCGGCTGATCGTGGTCCGGTCACTTTCGCGGCCTGTTTCTTTTTCGATGATGCTGGCCAGAATCAGCGCTTGCTCTTGCGTTTTGACTTGCAAGCCTCCCGCGCGCTGGCCCCAAGCCGCCGCCAATTGCTTGACCATTGCGTTGGCCGCGCGTTGCATCACATGCAACTCGGATGTGCCTTTGCCGTAGGTATAGGTGTCGGGGAAAAATCGGCCTTCGGGGGCCACATCGGGCAAGCCCAGCTTCTCCATCAACTCGCTGTCGCTGAGCTGGCGGGTGTCGTGTTTCAAGCCCTCTGCTTTGTCGAGGGCGGCACGGAATTGGCGAAACGTCCAGCCATCAATCAGTGTGATGGCTTTGAGACTTTCCTCGCCACGGGTGAGCTTGCGCAACACATCGAGTGCTGTGTTGCCTTGGGTGATTTCATAGCTGCCGGCACGCAGTTTGCGCGATTGGCCGCTGAGGCGAAACAACACATACAACAACTCGGGTTGCACCTCAATGCCCGCCTCCACCGCAGCTTGTGCGATGCCACGCACTGGCGTTTGTGGCGCAATCGACAGATCAACCGTTGGCGTGACCAAGGGCAGCGGGCGCAGCACCCACCAGCCAGCCGCCGCGCCCAGCAAGAGCGACAGCACCAGCAAGGTCAAAAAGATGCGCTTGAGCAGTTTGATCACAACCCTAGTTCCAACGTGTTGAATGAAGCGGGCATGATAATTCAGCCATGTCTACCCCAGCCCAAGCTCCTGCCGCCGTCCTTGACCTCAACGTCCCGTTCACGGGTGTCAGCCCTCTGCCTCACCTCGGCGTGATTCGTGCCACAGGCGCCGACGCCGCCAACTTTCTGCACAACCAGCTCACCAACGATGTGCTGTTGATGAAAGATGGCGAGTGTCGCTTGGCGGCGTTTTGTAACGCCAAAGGTCGCATGCAAGCCAGTTTTGTGGTCTACAAGCGCAGCGCTGAAGAGGTGTTGTTGATTTGTCGCCGTAACTTGATGGCTCAGACGGTCAAGCGTTTGTCGATGTTCGTGATGCGCGCCAAAGCCAAATTGAGCGATGCCAGCGACGCGTTTCAATTGCTTGGCTTAGCCGGTGAGTCGGTCGGCCTCGTGCTGGGCGATGCATCCCTCACGGCCCAAACGCTGCCCGCATGGCAGCGCCGCGTGTGGGTCAGCCCGTTGGCTGCGACGACGGAAGCTTCTGCCGCCACCGCTGATGTGTTGACGCTTTACCCCGCTTTGGGCCAGCCCCGTGCTCTTTGGATTGCCCCTGTGGATGTGCCGCAGCCTGCCTATGCCGGCCCTGTGCTCACCCCAGCGTTGTGGCAAGTCGGGGAAGTGTTGAGCGGCATTGCGTGGGTGGAGCAAGCCACGTTCGAAGCGTTTGTGCCGCAAATGCTCAACTACGAATCGGTCGATGGCGTGAACTTCAAAAAAGGCTGTTACCCCGGCCAAGAGATCGTGGCGCGCAGCCAGTTCAGAGGCACCTTGAAGCGCCGGGCCTTCATCGTGCAAAGCCCAGTGCCGATGGCAGCGGGCCAAGAGGTGTTTTCAAGTTTGGATGCCACACAGCCCTGCGGCCTGATTGCACAAGCCGCGCAAGATGGCGCGGTGTGCGTGGCGATTGCTGAATTGCAGCTGGCCGCGACAGATAACAGCACGCTTTATCTCGGTGCCGCGCAAGGGCCTGAATTGCAGCGACTGCCCTTGCCTTACCCGCTTCGCGACGACATTTGACGCGCAAGCGCGTCGTCAACTTGGCACATCTTCGGCGGCAGGCTTTTGTCTGTGGCCTACCCCTACCCTGTCGCAAGCCCGTCGATAGTCTTCCAGTGTTTTCTGTACGTGACCAAGCACCGTTTCTGGTGGATAAGCGCCCGTTTCTCGCGACCCAAATGCCACACCCGTGAGCAAACTCATGCCGTCACTCACGCGCTCCGCGGTGTAGATGTGAAATTGCCCCCTCTTGACTGCATCCACGATGTGTGGATCGAGCATCAAGTGTTGACGGTTGCGACTCGGCATCAACACGCCTTGCTGACCATCAAAACCAAGTAATTCACAGCTACGGAAATAGCCTTCTATTTTTTCGTTGATGCCCCCCACAGGCAGCATCTCGCCGTGCTGGTTCATGGCGCCGGTGATGGCAATACTTTGCTTCAAGGGCAACCCTGACAGGCTCGACAACAAGGCATAAAACTCTGCGCAAGAGGCCGAGTCGCCCTCGACACCGCTGTACTCTTGCTCAAACACGACCGACGCATTGAAAGCCAAGGGTGCGATGTGTGAAAACAGCACCGACAAGTAGCTGTGAAAAATCAACACGCCTTTGTCGTGAATCGGTCCCGACAGCTTGACTTCACGTTCGATGTTCAACAGCCCTTCTTCGCCCGCATGCGTGCAGGCGGTGATGCGAATCGGAAACCCAAACTGGTAGTCGCCCAGATCCAGCACGGTCAAACCGTTCACTTGGGCCACGCGCTCGCCGGTGACCGTGAGCAAACGTTCGCCACTGACGACCATCTCTTGCAATTGCTCTTCGGGGTAGTTGTGTCGGCGTATACGCGCCAGCTTGGCTGCCCTCACATCTTGCGGTTGGACGCACGCAGACCCCAAGCTTTGCGCCATCACGCTACTTTCAATCACCAAAGCCTCGGTGCTGGCAAATATGGCGCTTTGGTGGGTTTGATCCTCAGCTTCTCGGTGGGTTTCTTCAATCAGCGCCGCGACTGCTGCCGCTGAAAAATGCAGCAGCCCTAAGCGACGACAGGTGTGCGCCACAAAAATGGCGATGGATCGGTTGGACTCCGACGTGGCCTTGAACGTTTCGGCAAAGTCAACTTTGCAGCGAAAGCGTTCAGCCGTTTCCGGATCGGCATCTTGAACGGCGTAATAAGCCTCAATCGAGCCGATCAAGATGATCTTCACGTCCACTTGAACGACTTCGGGTCGCAGTGACACGGCGGCAATCGGCGCCGCCGCCATGCCGGGTTCTTCAATTTGCAAACGTCCGCTGCGCAGGAATCGGCGTAACTTGCCCCACACCGGCTCATCGCTCAGCAAGTCGTGCAAATGCAGCATCAAAAATCCGCCATGGGCTTTGAGCAAACTGCCTGCACGAATGCGTGAAAAATCGGTCACCAACACATCGTCATAGGTTTCGTATTCGATGCTGCTAAACAGATTGTGGAACAGTGGGTTGTCTTCCAAAATCACAGGCGCACCCACCAAGTCATGGTTATCGACCACCAAGTTCACACGAAAGCGCGACAACACACTCTCCAGCGCTTCAAGGCGCGCCTCGTCGTCTGGCGTGGGAATGAATAACTCTAAGTTCTCCAGCACATCATGCTGCACTTGGTCGAGGTAGATGCCCAACTTGAAGACGTCTTTGGCACTGTCGTCGCTAATTTTTTGTTGCAAACCATCCATCACAGCTTGCGTTTCCCGTTTCAAGAGCGGCTTGACCATCTGACGCCTGAGGGCCGACAGTTTTTCATTCAAGTCGCGTTCCATCGCTTGTGATTTGGCTAAGAAACGGTTGATTTCGTTGAGCAAGGCATCCTCGGCTTTGTCGACTTCCAGCTGTTTTTCAGGCGACAACGCCAACGATTGGTTGGCCGTCACGGGCTCGCCTTTGTCGTTTTTGAGCGTGAACACCAAACGGCCTTCATCGCGCAGGAGCCCGAAATGACGAGCTTGGGCGTAGGCGGTGAGCGCTGCATATGCTTCATCTTCTTGTGCTTTGTAAGCACTTTGCAGCGCGTCATTTTTTGCTTTGACGTCTGGGGCTGACAAGCGTTTGGGAATTTGAGATTGCAAGGACTTTGAGAATTGCGTCATCAGCTGGCGAAACACACGCCCCTGACCTTGCCCCATCCTTAAAGCGCGGGGTTGCTCGGGCGTTTCAAAGTGATGCAAATAGCACAGGTCAGGCGGCACAGGCCGTTGCTGCGCGACCTCGGCCATCAATTGGTTCATCAATGTCGAGCGCCCCGTTCCGACCTCGCCCAACACAAATAAGTTGTAGCCCGGTTGAACCACAGACAGCCCAAAACGCGCCGCTTGTTGCGCACGTTCTTGTCCGATCCACGGTAACGCGCATTGCACCAACTCTGAGGTGTCGCCAAAGCCCAAAGCCGAGGCATCGACCGTGAGGCGCAAATCAGAAGCGCAAAGCTGGGTGACTTTGCTGGGGTTAAAGCTTGGGTCAGGCATGCGGTAAAGCGTAGCAATCCAAGCCACGCTTGACCACCCCTGCCCGTACACCTATAAGCCGTTAGTGCGATGCCAATGTGCGACGCATTTCAATGTGCGCAATGCCGACCTCATCGAATGGATCACCATAGCTGCTGAAGCCTTGGCGGGCATAAAAGCCTTGCGCGCTGCGTTGTGCATGCAGGCGTATTTCACGGTCACCTCGTGTGCGTGCGCACTCCACCAGTGCGTCGAGCAGTTGTTTGCCTAAACCCGAGCCCCGTACCAACCGTGTGACGGCCATGCGGCCAATTTGTGACACGCCGGGCGCCGGCTGCAAAAGCCGCGCTGTGGCCAAGGGCAGGTCAAAGCCGTTACTCACCACCGCATGCACAGCGGTGGCATCGGCGTCGTCCCATTCGTCTTCAGCCGCAATGCCCTGCTCTTGCACAAACACCTCGGTGCGTACCGCACTCGCGTGGGTTTGCAGTTCTTGCCATGTGCCCACTTGGCACTGCGTGACTGCCCTACCCGCCTCAAAGTTCAAAAAGATGTCGCGCAAACTCTGTGGCACTGGCAGCGAGGTTTGCGTGGCGGGGTTGGCGTAAACGTAGATCAACTCCCCCGTGATGAGCAGCTGATCGCCACAAAAGATGGCGCCCACAAATTGGATCGACGAGGTGCCAATGCGTTGGCATTTCAGCCCCACATCGAGTTGGTCGTCGTAACGTGCGGAGGCGTGGTACTCCACGGTGGCCTTTTTGACGTACAAATCGCCGCCTAGGGCGTGCATGGTGGGCTCATACGGCAGCGCCAAGGCGCGCCAGTAATCGGCCATGGCCGTGTCGAAGTACATCAGGTAGTGGCCGTTGAAGACGATTTTTTGCATGTCCACTTCGGCCCAGCGTACGCGCAGGCGGTGGAACAGTCGAAAGTCTTGGCGGGTCACTTGGTTTTTCTCGGCAGTGGTGTCTGTGTGTTTCGGCGGCATGCGCGCAATTTAACAGACGACTCTTCCGTCATTTCTAAACCAAGGTGTATTGCGTTGCCAGTTTCAAAAAGCCCTGCACATCGGGGTCCATGCCGGTTTCGGATTGCAAGATCTCAGCCACAGAGGGCGCAAGTTTGGCGGCGAGTTTGGCGTCTAAAAACAGCAAGCGTGAGCGACGTGCCAACACATCTTCCACACGCAGTGCGTATTCGTAACGGGCCGCAAAGCGCACCATCGCCTCGCTCAAGCTGTGGGTGAGCCAGTTTTGAGACCCAGGCAAACGGTTAAGTACCTCTTGCTCGCTGCCGTAGGAATGGGGGCCTTCGGGTTCGCAAATCGACACAGGTGTGGTGACGTCAGCGCCCACGAGCGGCAGGTGCTCGGTCATGGCGTAGCTTTTGGGCACCATCAACGCGCTGTCAAAGCACTTCTGCAACACATCTTCGGCCATGGCACGGTAAGTGGTCCATTTGCCACCTGTGACGGTGACCAAGCCCGAGGGGCTGACCAACACCGTGTGTTCGCGACTCAGGGCTTTGGTGTTCTCACCCTCGTCTTGCGGCGGTTTGACCAGCGGGCGCAGGCCCACCCAAATGCTTTTCACATCGCTGCGTTGCGGTGCGTGCTTCAAGTAGCGGGCCGATTCGTGCAAGATGAAATCAATTTCTTCTTCAAAGGCCAAAGGCTCTTTGGCCAAATCGTCACGCGGTGTGTCGGTCGTGCCCAAGATGACTTTGCCCAACCAAGGCACGGCAAACAGCACGCGTCCATCGGCAGTTTTGGGAATCATCAAGCCCGCATGTCCGGGTAAAAACTTTTTATCCACCACGATGTGAACGCCTTGGCTAGGCGCGACCATCGCTTCCTTCGTGCCATCTTGTTCGCGCAAGGCATCGACCCACACACCGGTGGCGTTGACCACACACTGTGCGTGAATGTCATGCGTTTGGCCTGTGAGCGTGTCCTCGCAATGCAGGCCAGAAATTTTGTCGTGGGTATACAGCAGGCGCGAGGCGCGCATGTAGTTCAACAACAAGGCCCCTTCAAGTGCGGCACTGCGTGTCAAGGCCAAGGCCAATTTGGCGTCGTTGAATTGACCATCCCAATACTTCACGCCACCGCGCAAGCCGTTGGCTTGCACCGATGGCAAACAGGCCACGGTCTCTTGACGTGACAAAAATGCGGTTGGCCCGAGGCCAGATTTGCCTGCTAAGGCGTCGTACATCTTCAAGCCAATGCCATAAAAAGGCTTTTCCCACCACGCGTAAGACGGCATCACAAATGGCAAGGGCTGGGCAATGTGGGGCGCGTTGTGCAACAACGTGCTGCGCTCATGCAAGGCTTCGCGAACCAAGGCAATGTTGCCCTGTGCCAAATAGCGCACGCCACCGTGCACCAGTTTGGTCGAGCGCGACGAGGTGCCCTTGGCAAAGTCATCCGACTCCACCAACACCACGCGGTATCCGCGTGAGGCAGCGTCTAAGGCCAAGCCTAAGCCCGTGGCACCCCCGCCCACAATGGCCATGTCGTAGACCGTGTTGGGGTCAAGCTGGGCAACGAGGTCTTCGCGGCGCGTCGGCAACGGCTGTGCTTGAGTCGGCATAAAAACGAGCGCTCCATGAGTCTTCTATCGAGAGTTTTCAGCATGGCCGTGTGAATGGGTATTCACACGGCCATGGGGTTTAACGGACCTTGCCGTTTTTCCAAGCGTTCAGCAACGAGTCGTACGCAATGGTTTCGCCTTTTGGCTTCTCATTGGCCAACTTCTTCCAAGGTGCGCCCTTGTCGCTCAACCACTTGTTGGGGTCCGATTTGGCGTTGAGTTTGGGAGGACACACGGCCATGCCGGAGCGCTCCAAACGTGCCATCACGTCATCCATTTCGTTGGCCAAGTTGTCCATCGCGGCTTGTGGTGTTTTCTCACCCGTCACAGCCACCGCCACGTTTTTCCACCACAGCTGTGCGAGCTTGGGGTAGTCAGGCACGTTGGTGCCGGTGGGCGTCCAAGCCACGCGAGCGGGGCTGCGGTAGAACTCCACCAAACCACCCAACTTGGGTGCCATGTCGGTCATGGCTTTGGACTGGATGTCGGACTCACGAATTGGTGTCAAGCCGACGATGGTCTTTTTCAAGGACGTGGTTTTGGCCGTCACGAACTGTGCATACAGCCAAGCTGCGGCAGTTTTGCTTTCGTCATGGCCTTTGAAGAAGGTCCATGAGCCCACGTCTTGGTAGCCGTTTTGCATGCCTTGCTTCCAATACGGGCCGTTCGGGCCAGGGGCCATGCGCCACTTCGGTGTGCCATCGGCATTCACCACGGGCAAACCGGGCTTGATCATGTCTGCCGTGAAGGCGGTGTACCAGAAGATTTGTTGCGCAATTTGACCTTGCGCGGGCACGGGGCCCGCTTCGCCGAAGGTCATGCCAATCGCTTCTTTCGGTGCGTACTGCTTCATCCAGTCGACGTACTTGGTGAGCGCGTACACGGCAGCAGGCGAGTTGGTGGCGCCACCGCGGGCAACCGATGCGCCTTGAGGTGTACAGCCGTCAGCCGAAGCGCGAATGCCCCACTCGTCCACGGGCTTGCCGTTGGGAATACCGATGTCAGCCGAGCCAGCCATCGACAACCACGCGTCGGTGAAACGCCAACCCAGAGATGGGTCTTTCTTGCCGTAGTCCATGTGGCCGTAGATGGCTTTGCCGTCGATGTTTTTCACATCGTTGCTGAAGAAGGCGGCGATGTCTTCGTAAGCACTCCAGTTCAACGGCACGCCCAACTCGTAACCGTACTTGGCTTTGAATTTGGCTTTCAGTTCAGGCTTGGCAAACAAGTCGGCACGGAACCAATACAAGTTGGCAAACTGTTGGTCAGGCAACTGGTACAGCTTGCCGTCAGGGGCGGTGGTGAAGCTGGTGCCGATGAAGTCTTTGATGTCGATGCCGGGGTTGGTCCACTCTTTGCCGTTGCCGCTCATGTAGTCGGTCAAGTTCATGATCTTGCCGTAGCGGTAGTGGGTACCGATCAAGTCAGAGTCGGTGATCCAGCCGTCGTAAATGGACTTGCCCGATTGCATGGAGGTTTGCAGCTTCTCCACCACATCGCCCTCGCCGATCAGGTCGTGTTTGACCTTGATGCCCGTGATTTCTTCAAAGGCCTTGGCCAAGGTTTTAGATTCGTATTCGTGGGTCGCGATGGTTTCTGACACCACCGAGATTTCCTTCACGCCTTTGGCTTGAAGTTTCTTGGCCGCATCGATGAACCATTTCATCTCGGCAGCTTGCTGGGTTTTACTCAAGGTCGAGGGCTGGAACTCGCTGTCAATCCACTTCTTGGCGGCGGCTTCATCCGCCCAACCTTGAGATGACAGTGAGCAGGCAACTGCCACTGCAACGACGCTGTAACGCAACTTCATATCTATCTCCTCATTTTTTGATACCCCTGTTTGAAAGGCACTTTCGGCTCCAGGGGAAAACAAGCCGCCCTTTTCTGAAAACGTGTGTCAGCCTTTGCGCATGATCCAAACCAACAACATCATGGAGGCCACAAAGCTGAACCAAATGGAGGGATCGCCGTCTAAGGCCAAGGCTTGACCTAGCCAGCCGCTGATGCCCACGAATGCCAAATTCACATAAGCCGCAGACAACAGGCCGATGAACAAGCGGTCGCCACGGGTGGTTGGCATGGGTAAAAAACCTTTGCGAATCACGGTGGGCGATTTGATTTCCCACACCGTCATGCCCGCGATCATCAACACGATGCAACCAAAAAATACGGCCACAGGGGTGGTCCAAGCCATCCATTCAAACATTGCAGTTCTCCTCTTGAAGTCGCGTCACACGCGACCCATCGCAAAACCCTTGGCGATGTAGTTACGAACAAACCAAATCACGATGGCGCCGGGCACGATGGTCAGCACACCCGCGGCGGCCAAGGTGGCCCAGTCCATGCCCGAGGCGGAGACGGTGCGCGTCATGGTGGCGGCAATGGGTTTGGCATTCACACTGGTCAAGGTGCGTGCCAAGAGCAATTCCACCCAGCTGAACATGAAGCAAAAGAACGCCGCCACGCCGACACCGGCTTTGATCAAAGGCAAAAAGATCTGCACAAAAAACCGAGGGAACGAATACCCATCGATGTAGGCCGTTTCGTCAATTTCACGAGGAATGCCGCTCATGAAGCCTTCCAAAATCCACACGGCCAGCGGCACGTTGAACAGCAAATGCACCAGCGCCACGGCCAAGTGCGTGTCCATCAAACCGACCGAGCTGTAGAGCTGAAAGAACGGCAACAAAAACACAGCGGGTGGCGTCATGCGGTTGGTCAGCAGCCAAAAGAACACATGCTTGTCACCCAAAAAGCTGTAACGCGAAAACGCATAGGCAGCGGGCAAGGCCACCGTGAGTGACATGACGGTGTTCATGGCCACGTAAATCAAGCTGTTGATGTAGCCCGAGTACCAAGCCGGATCGGTCAAAATGGTTTCGTAGTTGGCCCAAGTGAAATGCTCGGGGAACAAGGTGAAGCCGGCCAAGATTTCGTTGTTTGTTTTGAACGACATGTTGACCATCCAGTAGATGGGCAACAAGGCAAACACAAGGTAGAAGCACAGAAAGAGGGTGCGTTTTTGGAATCGGGTGTTAGGCATGACCGCCCTCCTTGGGCTCAGTACCGACTTGTTGCATCCAGTTGTACAAAACAAAACAGAACAACAAAATGATGAGGAAATAAATCAACGAGAACGCAGCGGCAGGCCCTAAGTCAAACTGCCCCACCGCTTTTTGCGTCAAGAACTGCGACAAGAACGTGGTCGAGTTGCCAGGGCCACCGCCGGTCAGCACAAACGGCTCGGTGTAAATCATGAAGCTGTCCATGAAGCGCAGCAGCACCGCAATCACCAACACGCCGCGCATCTTGGGCAATTGCACAAAACGAAACACGTCGAATTTGCTGGCCCCGTCGATGCTGGCGGCTTGGTAATACGCATCAGGAATGGAGCGCAAACCGGCGTAACCCAGCAAAGCGACCAAGGGTGTCCAGTGCCACACATCCATCAGCAACACCGTCAGCCATGCGTGGCTGGCATTGCCTGTGTAGTTGTAGGCCAGCCCCAAGCCCTGTAGCGCGGCGCCCATCAAGCCAATGTCGGTGCGGCCAAAGATTTGCCAAATGGTGCCCACCACGTTCCAAGGAATCAGCAAGGACAAGGACACGATGACCAACACGGCGGACGATTTCCAGCCCGTGGCGGGCATGGACAGCGCCAACAAAATGCCCAAGGGCAACTCCACAGCCAGCACCGAGAACGAGTAGATCAGTTGGCGCAACAAAGCGCCGTGCAATTCTTCGTCGCGCATGATGGCGGCGAACCATTCAGTGCCTACAAACACACGGCGGTCGGTGGAAATAATGTCTTGCACCGAGTAGTTGACGACCACCATCAACGGCAAGATGGCCGAAAACGCGACGCACAACAACACGGGCAATATCAAAAACCAGGCCTTCTGGTTGACGGGCTTGGTGGTCGTACTCATGCCACGATCTCCTCATTTTTGTAGAAGCAGGTGTGCGCTCCCAGCACCTGTAGCCAAACCGTTTGGCCCGCGTGGAGTTGTGCGGCATTCGCTGACAAACGCGCTTTCACCACTTGGGCGTTGTGACGCGCGGTGACGATGAAATGGGTGCCCACGTCTTGCACTTGCGACACCACCATCGGCAATGCGCCCGACGTTTGTGCATCTGCCAACGCTACATATTCAGGACGCACGCCCAACTTGATGTCGCCCAAAGGCAGGCGCATCGAAGCGGGCAAGGCCAGCACTTGAGCACCCACATGCACGCCATCGGGTTGAACCTGCGCGTGCATGAAGTTCATGCCGGGCGAGCCAATGAAGTTGCCCACAAAGGTGTGGCTGGGGCGCTCAAACAAATCGGCGGGTGAACCGACTTGCACTGCGCGGCCTCGGGTCATCACCACCACTTGATCGGCAAAGGTGAGCGCCTCGACTTGGTCATGCGTGACGTAAATCAGGGTGAGCTTGAGTTCGTGGTGAATTTGCTTGAGCTTGCGGCGCAACTGCCATTTCAGGTGCGGGTCGATCACGGTCAAGGGCTCATCGAACAGCACGGCCGACACATCGGGGCGCACCAAACCGCGTCCGAGCGAGATTTTTTGCTTGGCATCGGCCGACAGACCCGCGGCGCGTTGGTTGAGCTGGCCACTCATCTCGAGCATTTCGGCAATTTGGCCGACGCGTTGGTCCATCTTGTCTTTGGCCCAATGACGGTTACGCAACGGGAATGCCAAATTTTCGGCCACCGTCATGGTGTCGTAAATCACGGGGAACTGAAACACTTGTGCGATGTTGCGGGCTTGGGGCGAGGCATGGGTCACATCGCGGCCATCAAACAACACCGTGCCTTGCGAGGGGGTGAGCAGGCCTGACATCACGTTGAGCATGGTGGTTTTGCCGCAGCCTGAGGGGCCGAGCAACGCGTAGGCACCGCCATCGTCGAAGGTCATCTTCAAAGGCAGCAAGGCGTAATCGCTGTCTTGCTGCGGGTTGGCTTTGTAGGCGTGGGCCAGATCGAGGTCGATACGTGCCATCTCAATGCACTCCCACACGCACGGGCGCGAGCAACAAAGGCCCTTGCGCATCAAACACATAGACCTGTGCGGGGTGTATGAACACCTGAATCTGGGCGCCCAAGTCAAAGTAATGCACACCCGTGAGCTGCGCCACCACGTTCCCGACTGAGGTGGCCACATGCACAAAGGTGTCTGAACCTGAAATTTCAGCCAATTCAACGCGCCCGCTCAAGGCGATGTCGCCGTTTTGTGCATGGACGCGTACGGCACTGGCGCGCAAGCCCACAGTCAAATCGGTGCAACTTGTGGGCGGCAGTTCAAGCACCAGCGGTGTGCCATCTGCCAACTGAACGCCTGTGACGGTGCGTGTGGCAGCCATTAAGTTCATGGGCGGGTCACTGAAAGCGCGCGCCACCCGCAACGACTTGGGGGTGTGAAACACCTCAGCCGTGGGGCCATATTGCAACAGTTCGCCTGCATCCATCACGGCCGTGTAGCCCCCCAAGAGCAGCGCTTCCCCGGGCTCGGTGGTGGCGTAGATCACGGTGGAGTCGCCGCTGGCAAACAAGGCGCCCAGTTCTTCGCGCAACTCTTCGCGCAGCTTGTAATCGAGGTTGACCAAGGGTTCGTCGAGCAGCATCAAGGGCGCACCTTTGGCCAGTGCACGGGCCAAGGCGACGCGTTGTTGTTGGCCGCCGGAAAGCTCTGTGGGGTAACGGTCTAAAAACATGTCGATGTGCAGCTTTTCGGCCAACGCTTGCACGCGTTTGGCCACGTCTTTGTCGCCACGCAACTTCATGGGTGAGCCGATGTTGTCGCGCACTTTCATGGAGGGGTAGTTGATGAACTGTTGGTAGACCATGGCCACGTTGCGCTCCCGCACTGGAATGCCCACCACGTCTTGCCCATCGACCAGCACACGACCCGAGCTCGGCACATCCAAACCCGCCATGATGCGCATGAGGCTGGTTTTGCCAGCTTGCGTGGCACCCAGCAACACCGTCACGTTGGCGCTGCGCGGGGCGAGGCTCATGTCGTAGAGCCAGGTTTGTGGCCCGACTTTTTTACTGACACCTTCGAGAGACAACTGCATCACACCACCTTTATGCATAAAGTACACAGACGGTTGCGAACCATCTTTTGATGACGTTCATTATTGTTCGGTAATTTTCTTTTTAAGTCGGTATTTACCCTTTGAATGTTCGTTTTGATTCGATTTAAAGTGATGGCTCTTCGTTTATGCATGGAAAATGGGGCCTTATGAATTCCAATCCACGACAACTCACCTTGCTCAAAGTTGTGCAAGAACTCGGCTCAGTGACGGTGGAGCAATTGGCCGAAAGACTTGGCGTGACGCTGCAAACCGTGCGACGCGATGTGCAGCGCATGGCTGAAACTGGGCAGTTGACACGCTTTCACGGCGGTGTGCGTGTGCCGAGTTCGACCATAGAAAACATTGGTCACCAGCAGCGCGTCAACCTCAACTCTGATGCCAAAACGCGCATTGCCCGCAGCGTGGCGGCGGCTGTGCCCAACGATTGCTCGTTGATCT
The DNA here is from genome assembly GCF_031539175.1 of Limnohabitans sp. Taxonomy (GTDB): domain Bacteria; phylum Pseudomonadota; class Gammaproteobacteria; order Burkholderiales; family Burkholderiaceae_C; genus Limnohabitans. The sequence goes on from NZ_JAVKLQ010000059.1 coordinate 18,245, forward strand.
TGAACATCGGCACCACCACCGAAGCCATCGCGCGTGCGCTTTTGCGTCACAGCGGCTTGCGCGTGATCACCAACAACTTGAACGTGGCCAGCATCTTGAGCGCCAACCCCAACAGTGAAGTCATCGTGGTGGGGGGCGTGGTGCGTGGCCGAGACCAAGGCATCGTGGGCGAAGCTGCGGTGGACTTCATTCGCCAATTCAAAGTGGACATTGCTTTGATTGGCATTTCTGGCATCGAAGCGGATGGCTCGTTGCGTGATTACGACTACCGCGAAGTCAAGGTGTCACAAACCATCCTGACCCATGCGCGTGAGGTGTGGCTGGCTGCTGATCAGAGTAAGTTCAACCGCCCTGCCATGGTGGAGGTCGGCACCATGTCGCAAATCGACCGCTTGTTCACCGATGCGCCCCCACCCGCCCCTTTTGCGGCCCTGTTGGCTGAGGCGCAAGTCCAGCTGCACATCGCCGATTGACCGACTCCTGATCTGACCCAGACCCCTCGTTTCACACCATGACCTACATCCTCGCTCTCGACCAAGGCACTTCCAGCTCGCGCAGCATTGTGTTCAACCCCCAAGGCCAAATCGTGTCTATGGCGCAGCAAGAGATCACGCAGATCTACCCCCAACCGGGTTGGGTGGAACACGATCCCCTGCAGATTTGGCAAACCCAACTGGCTACGGCTGTGGAGGCACTGGCCAAGGCGGGTATCAGCGCGCGCGAGGTGTCTGCGCTGGGCATCACCAACCAGCGCGAAACGAGTGTGGTGTGGCACAAAACCACGGGCCAGCCCATTTACAACGCCATCGTGTGGCAAGACCGCCGTGCCGAGCCCGCCTGCGTGGCATTGCGCGAGCAAGGGTTGACCGACACCATCCAAGCCAAAACGGGGTTGTTGGTCGACGCCTATTTTTCAGGCACCAAATTGCAATGGATCTTGGACAACGTGCCCAACGCCCGTGCCCAAGCCGAACGCGGCGAACTGCTGTTTGGCACGGTCGACAGTTGGTTGATGTGGCAACTCAGCGGTGGCGCTGTGCACGCCACGGATGTGAGCAATGCCTCGCGCACCATGTTGTTCAACATCCACACCAACCAATGGGATGCGGCGTTGCTGGCGGCGTTGCGCATTCCTGAATGCATGATGCCCAAGGTGCAGCCTTCCAGTGCGATGTTTGGCCAAGTGCGTGCGGATGTGTTGGGCCACGCCATCCCCATCGGTGGGGTGGCAGGCGACCAACAAAGTGCCCTGTTTGGTCAAGCGTGCTTCAGCGCCGGTATGGTCAAAAACACCTACGGCACAGGCTGCTTCATGCTCATGCACACGGGCGACGTGGCCATGCGTTCGCAAAACGGCCTCATCACCACCAGCGCAGCCCAAGCCAACACGCAACCGCAATTTGCGATGGAAGGCAGCGTGTTTGTGGGCGGTGCGGTGGTGCAGTGGCTGCGCGACGGCTTGGGTGCCATTCGCCACAGCAGCGAAGTGCAAGCCTTGGCCGAGACCGTGCCCGACTCGGGCGGCGTGATGGTGGTGCCGGCCTTCACCGGCCTAGGCGCGCCGTATTGGAAACCCGATGCACGCGGCTCTATCACCGGACTCACGCGTGGCAGCACGGTGGCACACATTGCACGCGCTGCGCTCGAGAGCATTGCCTTCCAAAGCGCGGCGTTGTTGCAAGCGATGGGCCGCGATCTGTCGTTGGCGGGGGTGGCCCAAGTGCGGGAATTGCGGGTAGATGGTGGCGCGTGCGTGAACGACTTGCTCATGCAGTTTCAAGCCGATTTACTGGGCATTGACGTGGTGCGTCCCGAAGTGGTGGAAACCACGGCACTGGGCGCGGCTTACTTGGCTGGACTGTCCACCGGTATTTATGCCAGTACCGATGAGTTGAGCGCGCAGTGGCGCGTGGAGCGTCGCTTCAGCCCGCAGCGCCTGCCCGACTACGCCGTCGAGCAAATGGCGTTGTGGGAACACGCGGTGCGCAAAACCGTGTTGTAAGGCCGCAGCGCCAAGCCCTCAAAGGTTCAAGCAAACGCGTGGCGCAGCGCCCGAGCCGCATCGGCATGGGCCACCAAGGCTTCGGGAATGACGCGGCCCATTTGGATGAAGCTGTGCACCACGCCTTTGTAAATTTCTAAATCGACAGGCACACCGCACAGTCGAAGGTGGTCGGCATACGCCACACCTTCGTCGACCAGCGGGTCGCATTCGGCCAATCCCAGCCAAGCAGGCGCGACGCCAGACACATCGGCCAGCAACGGTGAAAAGCGTGGGTCGTGGCGGTCCGCTAGGTTCGGGACGTAGTGGTTGTAGAAGTACTCAATGCTGGCTTTCTCCAGCAAAAAGCCTTTCTCAAACGTGTGTGCCGAGGGCATGTACTCGGGCGAACAGCCGGGGTAAAACATGAGTTGCAGCTTCAAGGCAATGCCCGCGTCACGGGCGGCAATCGCGGTGGCTGTGGTGAGCGTGCCGCCCGCACTGTCGCCGCCAATCGCCATGCGTGTCACGTCTAACCCGAGATTTGTCGCGTTGGCGGCCAGCCATTGCAGGGCATCAAACGCATCGTTGTGCGCAGTGGGAAATGTGTGTTCGGGGGCGAGCCGGTAGTCCAGCGACACCACCGCGCATTGCGCCAGATGCGCCAAGTGTTTGCACAGCGCCTCATGTGTTTCGGGGCTGCCCACCGTAAAGCCGCCGCCATGAAAGTACAGCAGCACAGGCAAGTTGGGGGCGGCGTGCTCGGCCCAGAGCTTGGCGCGCAAAACAGCACCGTCACGCACCGGAATCTGCAGCGTGTCGTCGCGGGCCATCTTGTGGGCATTCACCTCCAACACGCCTGCGCCCAAGGCGTAGCCCTGCTTGGCTTGCGCGGCGCTGAGCATGGCAATGGGAGGACGACCGGCTTTGGCGATGGCGTTGAGCACATCGCGCATGGCGGGGGTCAACAGGCTTTGTGGGTTACGTGGGTGACTCATACAGATTTGCTTTTTGTGAGGGGGCTTTTATAGTGTGCCATGGCTCAAATTCTTTACCTCACCCACATCCAGATCGACTTTGGCGCGCTCAGCACTTTAGGTGCAGAGTGCGAAAAGGCGAACATCAAACGGCCGCTCATCGTGACGGACCAAGGCGTCAAAGCCGTGGGCATTTTGCAAAAAGCGCTTGCTGCATTGCAGGACCTGCCTGTCGCGGTGTTTGACCAAACGCCGTCGAACCCGACCGAGGCGGCCGTGCGTGCTGCTGTGGCGGTGTACCACGCGCACCAGTGCGATGGGTTGATTGCGGTGGGTGGCGGCTCTTCCATCGACTGCGCCAAAGGCGTGGCCATTGCCGCCACGCACGAAGGCCCGCTCAAAACCTACGCCACCATCGAAGGCGGCTCCCTCAAAATCACGCCCGCTGTGTCGCCGTTGATCGCCGTGCCCACCACGGCAGGCACTGGCAGCGAAGTGGCACGCGGTGCCATCGTCATCGTGGACGATGGGCGCAAGCTGGGTTTTCACTCGTGGCACTTGGTGCCCAAAGCCGCCCTGCTCGATCCCGAACTCACATTGGGCTTGCCCCCAGCCCTGACCGCCGCCACTGGCATGGACGCCATCGCGCACTGCATGGAAACCTTCATGGCGGCCCCCTTCAACCCACCTGCTGACGGCATTGCGCTAGACGGCTTAACGCGTGGCTGGGCGCACATCGAGCGCGCCACGAACGACGGCCAAGACCGCGATGCGCGCTTGAACATGATGAGCGCCTCCATGCAAGGCGCGATGGCGTTTCAAAAAGGTTTGGGCTGTGTGCACTCGCTCAGCCACAGCTTGGGTGGCGTGAACCCACGCTTGCATCACGGCACCTTGAACGCCATGTTCTTACCCGCCGTGGTGCGTTTCAACGCCGTCGCCGAATCGGTGCAAAAAGAACGCCGCATGGAACGCATGGCCTACGCCATGGGCTTGGGTGAAATCGGTGGGGGCGTGGCCTCCGCTGCTGCATCGGCGCAAGCCGCAGAAGCCATCGCGCAAGCCATCACCGCCATGAACGCCCGCTTGAATTTGCCCAAAGGCTTGGCCGACATGGGCGTCACGCCCGATTGTTTTGACAAAGTGATTGCAGGCGCCATGACCGATCATTGCCACAAAACCAACCCGCGTTTGGCAACGGAGCAGGAATACCGCGAGATGCTGAACGCGGCGATGTAACGCCGCGCGCTTCTTTCTTATTCGCTCTTGAGGTGTTCGTGGTCGTGGTTGTGCTCAGGCATCTTGGCACCCACATGAAGCTCACCGCGGGCCTCGGCCAACTCCACTTGCCGCTGACGCTCCGCCATGTGGGCTTTTTGCTCAGGCGTGCGTTGGTCGTGGCAGTGTTCGCAACTCACACCCAGCACGTAATGCGGCGACAGCTTGTCTTGCTCGCTCAGCGGCCAGCGGCATGAACGGCACAGCTCGTGGTGGCCTAGGCCCAAGCCGTGGCTCACACTCACCCGCTCGTCGAACACGAAGCAATCGCCTTCCCACGTGCTTTGCTCAGGCGGGATTTCTTCGAGGTACTTGAGGATGCCGCCTTCGAGGTGATACACCTCGTCAAACCCGCGCATTTTCATCAGCGCCGTCGATTTTTCGCAGCGGATGCCACCGGTGCAAAACATCGCCACTTTGGTCTTTTTGGCGGCCTCACCTTGCAGATTCTCTTGGGCATCTAGCCACGCGGGCAATTGCACAAAGGTCTTGATGTTGGGGTTGATCGCGCCTTTGAAGGTGCCAATCGCCACCTCGTAGTCGTTGCGGGTGTCGATCACCACCACGTCGGGGTCGGCCAGCAACGCGTTCCAGTCTTGGGGTTTGACGTATTGCCCCACCGTTTTGTTGGGGTCGAGGTCGGGCACGCGCAACGTGACGATCTCTTTTTTCAGCCGAACCTTCATGCGTGTGAACGGTGGCTTGGGGCTCCACGATTCTTTGTGCGCTAGCGTGGCCAAACGCGGATCGGCGTGCAAAAACGCCAGCACAGCGCGAATGCCCGCTTCGGGGCCTGCAATCGTGCCGTTGATGCCTTCATGCGCCAAAAGCAGCGTGCCTTTGACGTCATGGGCCTCGCAGCAAGCTTGCAAAGGCCCTTGCAGAGCGGCGAAGTCGGGTAAATCTACAAATTTGTAGAGAGCGGCGGTGAGATATGGCGCGGTTGAAGGCATGGACAGATTATCCACGCCCACCCTCGCCTCACAGGCTCGTTTGAATGGCGAAAGGTTGTAATCCGTTCAATTGCTGGTCCAACGAAAACGACACCAACATCGCCACCGACATCAGCGACACCACGGCGTTGGTGTTGGCGTCGCGGGAGACTGCATCGTCGAGGCGAAGCTTGAGATAACGGTTCACCGTTTGCACCTCGGCGTACATGCGGCTCAAGCTGTCTAGTGTGAAATCGGCTGTCTTGCCCTGCTGGCTTTTGAGGTACTGCCCCACAAAGTAGGCGCCAACCATGCGAAACAAAGTTTCTTCGACCGTGGCAAATGGCATGTGCAAGCGCCCTGGGCCCTTCATTTGTGACAACACCGGACAGGCGCTGGTGGCTAGCGTCAGGCCCAAAAGCGACTGCAAGGCGGTTTGTACGTCGGTGCGTTTGCTGTGTTGGCGGTCGCCGATTTGAACGTCAACTTGCACGTGCGCGTGTGAGTCGACATGGCAAAACGTATCCACGATGTGCTCAATGTCCACAGCCGCTGGGCAATGGCGTTCAGTGCTGGCGGCTAAAGGACAGTTGGGGCATTGGTGGTGCGACAGCGTGGTCCAAAAAGGGGGCTGAACGGCATTTTCTTCCGTGGCCAAACGCTCGGTGTCCACCGTGAACGTCAGCGGCTCTGCGTTTTCTAACGACAACTTGTACGCAATGACCGGCATGTAGAAAAAGCCTCTGAACACGTTTTGATGATTTTTCTATTTTCCATCATCTATAGGTGTTTTACTCAATAAGAAATCAATTTGTCATTTTTGCTTGCAGCGCAGCGCAGCTTCAAACGCGCTACGCCCCCAAAGTTGTGCTTGCTCGCGTTCGTCCAAGACCACCTCGGGCGCAGACCAGTAAGACAGCTTCACCACCTTGCCGCGTTGCAGGTAGGTAAACGGCTCAGACCCCGCCGCCTCAAACTGCGCCACGTTATGCGCATCGGTTTTCAAATACAAACGCCCTGCGGCATACAGCCCAAACATCAAGCCATCGTGATAAATACCCCAGCCACCAAACATGCGGCGGGCGCGGATGGGGCCGAATGCGTCAAAGACTTCGCGCAGGTAGTCGATGGATTCGTTCATGCGGTGTTGTTGCGCGCGGCCCAAGGCAACGCCTCAAAGCGGGTGCAATGCCGCCAAGTTGGGACTGGCCAGCCAGTCTGAAAACTCCTCGGCCATCTGCTCACTCGCACGCACCGCCGTTTGCCAAACTTTCACGCGTCCCTCAAATTCAGAGGCATAGGTCACAAAGTCACTGCGGTCAGGCAGCTTGCCGTTGGGCAAGGTTTTGACCCACTCGGGGTTGGGGGCCAAGACGATGGTGTTGTCTAAAAACGTGGTGGCTTTGTGTCGCCACTTCAACGCTTTGTCTAGCCAACCTGGTACCACGGCCTTTTGAAAATGCGGATAAAGAACCAAAGGACTTTTGGCCAAACCGTTGTAGTTCAGGTGTAAGTGGTAGTCGGTGATGCCCCCGTCCCAATACGCGCCCGTGGGGGCATCGGGAATGTCGTGCACCGCTTGCAGCACAAACGGGATGGAGCAACTGGCTTGCAGCGCGGCCATGAAATTGCGGTCGTTCAGCGCCATGTGCTGGGTGGCAAAGTCTGCCGTATCAAACGGCAGTTCGCCTCGGCTCGAAAACACCACACGCTCTAGCCATGCACCCATGGCTTTGCGTTGCACGGCATTGCACAGGTACGCACCGGCGTAGCCCAAGGGCGTGAGCAGCGGGTGCTCGCGGTGCAAGATGTGTTTGCCGCGCGAGGTCACCACATGCAGGCGATAGCGCGGGTTGTTCAGCACTTCGCCAATGCGCCCGCCATAAAAAGCGTTCAGGCTTTTGCCAAACTCGTCGCTGACTTGGCTTGCGCTCGGGCGCTTTTGGCCCTCAGGCACTTTGTAGTCTTGGTGGATGTAGTCGTGTGACAGGCGATCAAAGCCCTGCACAGGCTTGTTCAAACACGCCGTGGCCATGCGCCACGCGCCGATAGATGCGCCGACCAAATCGATGGGCTGTGTGCTTTGCGGCAACCACTCGCCAAACAAAAAGCGGTCAAGCGGCCCGAGTATCAAACCCTTGGGGCCACCCGCGGCAGCGGGGATGACGCCAATGTGCTCAGGCTTCAAGCCATGGGCCGCGATGTGGGCCATGGCTTTGGGGCCGGCGTAGATATTCAGTGCTTTCAACGCGCGGCCTTCGTCTTACTTCTTCAAACCTTGCAATTTGGCAAACGCACTCGCCATGGCCGAGCCCGCTGCCACCGGCGCCGAGCTGTAGCTTCCCCCACCGCGTTGGCGGTTATCCCGTCCTGCATGCTCAAAGCGGTTATCGCGCGGCCCGTCTTTACGCGCAGGCGCAGCGTCCATCTTCATGGTCAGGCTGATGCGCTTGCGGGCCACATCCACTTCCAGCACTTTGACTTTGATGATGTCGCCTGTTTTCACCACTTCGCGGGCGTCGGTGATGAACTTGTTGCTGAGTTGGCTCACATGAATCAAGCCGTCTTGGTGCACGCCCAAGTCGACAAACGCGCCAAAGGCCGCCACGTTGCTGACCGTGCCTTCGAGCACCATGTCGACCTTCAGGTCTTTGATGTCTTCCACGCCGTCTTGCAGCTTGGCCACTTTGAAGTCGGGGCGCGGATCGCGGCCTGGCTTTTCGAGTTCACTCAAGATGTCTTTGACGGTGATCACGCCCACGGTGTCGTTGGCCAACAGCTCGGGCTTCAAGGTTTTGAGCATGTCAGCACGGCCCATCAGCTCGGCCACAGGCTTGCCGGTTTGCGCCATGATGCGCTCGACCACGGGGTAGGTTTCGGGGTGAACAGCGGTCATGTCTAGCGGGTTGTCGCCATCACGGATGCGCAAGAAGCCTGCGCTTTGCTCAAACGTTTTCGCGCCTAAGCCTGTGACCTTGAGCAACTGCTGACGGTTGGCAAACGCGCCGTTGGCTTCGCGCCAACGCACCACGGCTTTGGCGGTGGTGGTGCTCAGGCCCGACACGCGTGTGAGCAGCGGCACGCTGGCCGTATTGAGGTCCACCCCCACTTTGTTCACGCAGTCTTCCACCACTGCTTCAAGCGTGCGTGCGAGTTCGCTTTGGTTCACATCGTGTTGGTACTGGCCCACGCCGATGGATTTGGGGTCAATCTTCACCAGCTCGGCCAAGGGGTCTTGCAAGCGGCGCGCAATGCTGGCTGCGCCGCGCAGGCTCACGTCCACATCGGGCATTTCTTGGCTGGCATATTCACTGGCGCTGTACACCGATGCACCGGCTTCACTCACCACCACTTTGTCGATCACCTTGCTGGCATCGTGCTTGGTCATGAGTTTGATCAGCTCGCCCGCCAGTTTGTCGGTCTCGCGGCTGGCTGTGCCGTTGCCAATGGCAATCAGGTTCACGCCGTGTTTCTCGGCCAGCTTGGCCAAGGTGTAGAGCGAGCCATCCCAATCTTTGCGAGGCTCGTGGGGGTAGACGGTGGAGGTTTCCACCAGCTTGCCCGTGGCGTCGACCACGGCCACTTTCACGCCGGTGCGAATGCCTGGGTCTAGGCCCATCACCACGCGTGGGCCAGCGGGTGCGGCCAGCAGCAAGTCGCGCAAGTTGTCGGCAAACACTTTGATGGCCACCTTCTCGGCTTCTTCACGCAGGCGGGTGAACAAGTCGCGCTCGGTGGAGAGGCTGAGTTTCACGCGCCACGTCCAGGCCACGCATTTGCGAATCAGGTCGTCCCCTGCTCTGCTGGAATAGCTCCAGCCAAGGTGCAAAGCAATCTTGCCTTCGGCCAAGCTGGGCTTGCCGGGTTCGGGCTCAACGGGCAGCACCAGTTTGGCATCGAGCATTTCCAGGGCACGGCCACGGAACACAGCCAATGCGCGGTGCGATGGCACGCGGCCCACGGGCTCGTCGTATTCAAAATAGTCGCGGAACTTGGCGACATCGGGGTTGTTTTCGTCTTTCCCTGCAGCGAGCTTGCTGCGGAATAAGCCTTCGGTCCACAGCCATTCGCGCAAGCCTTGCACCAACACAGCGTCTTCGGCCCAACGCTCGCTCAACAGGTCGCGTACGCCGTCCAGCACCGCGGCAACGGTGGTGAAGTCGGCCCCTTCAATCTTGCCCGCAGGCAGGATGAACGCTTCGGCTTCCACATTGGGGTTGAGCGTGGGGTCGGCAAACAGTTTGTCGGCCAGTGGCTCCAAGCCTGCTTCTTTGGCAATCATGCCTTTGGTGCGGCGCTTAGGCTTGTAGGGCAAGTAAATGTCTTCGAGCTCTTGTTTGGTCGGGGCAGCTTCGATGGCAGCCAGCACTTCGGGGGTGAGCTTGCCTTGTTCTTGAATGCTCTTGATCACGGCAGCGCGGCGATCGGTCAGCTCGCGCAGGTAGCTCAGGCGCGCTTCGAGTTCGCGCAGTTGAATGTCGTCCAACCCGCCTGTGACTTCTTTGCGGTAACGCGCAATGAACGGGACGGTGGCACCACCGTCCAGCAACTCAACCGCAGCGCGGACTTGCTCGGGGCGGATTTTGATTTCAGCGGCCAGCTGGCCCATGATTTTCTGCATGTTCTTTTGGTCTGTCTTGGCAAAGCGTGCAAGTTTGCCATACCGCAAATGTATCTACGCCTAAAAACAAAAAACGCTTCAATCTCTAAAATTGAAATACTTAGAGGTACTTAATGAAGCTTAAAACAAATAAACGTATAGCTTTCTTAGAGACGATGTTTGTATTGTTGTTTTTATCAGGATGCAAACAAATTTCACCGAACGAATATGCGCAATTCACACCACTTGATGAAAAAAAGCGAATCATGAATCGGGTCAAACTCACTTGGGAAGTTCGAGACGATGCCGTGACGTATTGCCAGCGGGTTCAGCAAGACTATCAGCGCGATGCCGCGATGACCGTCGCAGCCTGCTCGATCTGGTCGCGCAGCACCAATGAATGCACCATCGTGACGACACCCAATCCCGACCATGTTGTCATCGGCCATGAGGTTCGTCACTGCTTTGAAGGCCATTTCCACTGACGAACGGCGCCACAACGTGGTGATCTTGCAACACTCAAAATCAGGAGCATTTTCAAAATCGTTAAGATAGCGATATCTTGAATTACATAGTACTAAAGTTTAATAAATTAATTGGCAGTTCGTCAATTGCATTGTTTTGCACGTTTTTATTGAGCGGTTGCTACAACGTTCCCAAATGGGAATACGCCGAATTCACCCCCATGACTTATGACAAGCGGATCATGAACAAAGTCAGACTGAATTGGGAAGTTCGGCCCGATGCCGCCGAGTACTGCTTGCAGGCGCACAAAGGGCGGGATCAAGCCTTCAACGGAACCCCTGTCGCCTGTGCCAAATGGTCACAAAGCACCCACGAGTGCACCATCGTGACAGGACCCAACCCCGACCATGCGGTGTTGGGCCATGAGGTTCGTCACTGCTTCGAAGGCCACTTTCACTGAACCACAGGTTCGCGACTTGCGCGGCCTTGGAGACACCGATGCCTCACTCAATCGCGCAGCTGTGCCTTGAGTTTTTCGCCCAAATCTGGCCGTTCTTTGAACGGGTCTGGTGGGTTGTGCTGCTGAACGATGGCTTCCATGCGGCTTTGCACATTACCCAGCGCTTGCGGGTGGCTGTAGATATAGAACTGATCGGCGGCAACGGCGTCAAACACCATTTGCGCCACATCGGCTGCGCTCACTTTGCCACTGCTCACCGCTTTGTCGCTCATGGCTTGGCCAATCAACTGACTCTTGGTCGGTTGCTCGGCATCTAAAGCGGCTGGGCGGTTGCGATGGCTTTGGCTGATGCCGGTGGGCACAAAGTAAGGGCACAACACGCTGGCACTGATTTGGTCGTTGACCAGCTTCAAGTCTTGGTAGAGCGTTTCGGTCAACGCCACCACGGCATGTTTGCTGACGTTGTAAATGCCCATGTTGGGCGGCGTGAGCAAACCGGCCATGCTGGCGGTGTTGACGATGTGTCCCTGAAAACTTGGGTCTTTGGCTGCAGCCTCCAACATCATGGGGGTGAACAAGCGCACACCGTGCACCACGCCCCACACGTTGACACCCAGCACCCAGTTCCAGTCGGCTTGGGTGTTTTCCCAGATCAGGCCGCCTGCGCCCACGCCCGCGTTGTTGAACACAAAGTTGGGCGCGCCAAAGGTGGCTTTCACGTCATGGGCCAGCGCTTGCATTTGCGCGGCGTCAGCCACGTTGACCAAACGGGCCAGCACTTGAACGCCGGTGGCTTTGAGTTCGGCCTCGGCCGCGTCGAGTGCGTCTTTTTGCACATCGACCAGCACCAAGTTCATGCCCAACTTGGCACCAATACGGGCGCACTCCAGGCCAAAGCCCGAGCCTGCGCCGGTCAATACGGCGGTTTTGCCTTTGAAGTTAGAAATCATCAGTCCGCCTTTTTCAAAATAAACCCATTGCGTGGGAAATGCACATGCACGGTGCCTGCGCGATCGTCGGTGCGGCGCACGGTGTAGCGCGTGCGGGTGGCCGCGACCAATTCGCCGGCCGTCGGCTCTAAACCGAACGATTCAGCAGTGATGACCACTTGGCTGCCCAAGGGGATGCCGTGGTGATCGATGAATGGCTCTTGCGACACATCCGCGGGCTGGCTGTCGTGCGCGATTTGCAGTGCTTGTGTCGCGCTGAGATCGGTGTGTGTGCCGTGGCCCAACTTCTCCATGCGCTCCAGCCAATCGCGCACGTTCGGCGTGGCCTTGAAGATGTCGGCCAGCAAGGGCACTTGGCGCAAGGTGTACCAAGTGGGGTGGTAGGCCGAAAAGTCAGCGATCGAAGGCGCATCGCCCATCAAAAACGGATGTTGGTCCAGCATGTGGGATAAGCGGCGCAAGTAGCTTTTGTACATGCCAATGGCGTCAGCGGGTGGCATGCGCGGTGCGCCACCGCGCATGGTGGCGCGGTCTTGCACAAACACTTTCACATCCTCGGGCGACCATTTGGCCAACACATAGGCCGCACCTGCGGGTTGAAAGTTGTAAGCCATAGCCACGGGAAACACCAAGGTGTCCGCCCATTGCGCCACGATGCGGGCGGCACCTTTGACGGCCTCTGGGTACAAGGTGGGCGTGGGCTTGATTTGCTCCAACACATCGGCAATCAAGTTGCTGTCGCAATAAATGTCTGCACCAATTTGCATGAACGGCGTGCGGCGGTGACCGCCAGTCAGTGCGATCACATCGGGCTTGGGCATGTACATCGGAATGTGCACGCTTTGCCAGCTGAGTTGTTTGTAGCCCAAGATGAGCCGCACTTTTTCAGCAAACGGCGACAGGGGGTAGTGGTGAAGAATGATGGGGGCCATGCGAGCGATCGTTGATGTCAACTCAAATCAACTTGACCAATTGCTTGCCGAAGTTTTTACCTTTCAGCAAACCCAAAAATGCTTCGGGCGCGGCAGCCAAGCCTTGCGCCACGGTTTCACGGGGGCGCAATTTGCCGCTGCCCACCAAATTGCCCAGTTCTTGCAGCGCTTCGGGCCACACCTCCATGTGCTCGCTGACGATGAAGCCTTCCACACGCATGCGGTTGACCAAAATCAGAGCGGGGTTGGTCATGCCGATGGGCGCGCCGTCGTAGCCGGCGATCATGCCGCAGACCGCAATGCGGGCAAACGCGTTGGTGCGCAACATCACAGCATCGAGCACCATACCGCCCACGTTTTCGAAGTGACCGTCGATGCCATTGGGGCAGGCTTCGCGCAGGGCTTTGGAGAGCGAGATGTAGTCTTTGTGCTCTTTGTAGTCGATGCAGGCGTCAAACCCGAGCTCGTTGACCACGTAATCACATTTGTCTTTGCCGCCCGCAATGCCGACCACGCGGCAGCCGCGTGCTTTGGCCAAAGCGCCATAAGCGCTGCCCACTGCACCGCTGGCGGCGCTGACGGTGACGGTCTCACCGGCTTTGGGATTGATGATTTTTACCAAACCGTACCAAGCCGTCACGCCGGGCATGCCGACCGCGCCTAAGTAATAAGAGAGCGACACATGGGTGGTGTCGACCTTGCGCAGCATGCCGTTCGAGATCGCGTTGCCGTCGACCAAGCTGTAAAGCTGCCAACCGCCCATGCCCACGACTTTGTCGCCTGGGTTGAATTTGGGATGACGGCTCTCCACGACCTCGCCCACGGTGGCGCCGATCATGACCTCGCCCAAAGGCTGGGGCACGGCGTAGCTTTTGCTCTCGTTCATGCGACCGCGCATGTACGGGTCGAGGCTGAGGTAGTGGTGGCGCACCAGCACTTCGTTGTCTTTCAGTTCAGGTGTTTGCGTGTGCAGGAGCTTGAAGTTGCTGGTCGTTGCTTCGCCTTGGGGGCGGTTGTCGAGCACGATTTGTTGGTTTTCTGTCATGTTGTCTCCGAGATGTTGTTGTGGTGTCGTGAAAAATTAATCGGTCGAAATTTCTGGGCTGGGATGCGCAGGATGCTCCGCGTCCTCGTGCTTGGGCGCACGGGTCACGTACTTGAAGGTGCCGGTGGCGTGGGCGCACGCATTCCCTTGGGCATCAAAGACCGTGCCCTCGGTGAAGGCCATGCTGCGGGTGCGGTGAATCAAGCGGCCTTTGCCCGTCAATGTGCCGCGTGCGGGTTGCATGAAGCTGGTTTTCATCTCAATGGTCACCACGCCAACAGCCTTGTCGATGCTGCGTGCAGCGGTGGCCAAGGTGACGTCAAGCAGCGTCATCACCGCACCACCGTGGGTGACGTTGAACGAGTTCAGGTGTTCGGGTTCGGGGGTGAAGCGCAACTCGGATTGACCGTCGTCAAAGAACACCATCTCAAAGCCAAGGTGTTCAACAAAGGGAATGTAGGCGCCAAAACTTTCTTGCATAGGAGTTCTTTCTTGAAACAAGAGCAGGCGCTTAAAACGCGTCTTCGGACAGTTGGGCGCAGGTCATGTCGCGGCTTTCAACCACGTTCAGCCAAGCGCCAATTTTGGGCAGTTCGTAATGGAAGAAGAACTGCGCCGCGGCACGGCGACCCGCGTTGGCAGCGCCCTCGCCTTCACTGGCCAAGGCCACTTCCAGCCACATCCATGCGAGCACGGTGTGGCCAAAGGCTTGCATGTAGGGCACGGCATTGGCCAAGGCTTCGTTGGGCACACCGCTGCTCCACGCCATTTTGGTGGCTCGGCCCACCCGTTGCAAGGCTTGCGCCAAGGCATGGGCGTGTTCGGTTCGAGCCACGTTTTCGTGGGCGTTGTCGGCGTCGAGTGCTTTTTGGACGGTCACGTTGATGCGATCGGCCAGCAGCCACAGTCCCTTGCCTTCTTCCATCAGCACTTTGCGGCCCAGCAAGTCGAGGGCCTGAATGCCGTGCGTGCCTTCGTGAATCATGTTGAGGCGGTTGTCGCGCCAATATTGCTCCACGGGGTAATCGCGCGTGTAGCCGTAGCCGCCATGAATTTGAATGGCGAGTGAGTTGGCTTCCAAACACCATTCGCTGGGCCAGCTCTTGGCGATGGGCGTGAGCACTTCGAGCAACAAGCGGGCTTGGTTGGCGCTCTCGGCGTCACCCGTGTGCTGCTCGTCGACCAAGCGAGCGCAGTACAACTCCAGCGCCAAGGCGCCTTCGCCGTAAGATTTTTGAGCCAGCAACATGCGTTTCACGTCCGCGTGTTCGATGATGCGCGCTTGTGGCGATGCCGCGTCTTTGCCAGCCGAGGTCATGGGGCGACCTTGTGGGCGGGTTTTGGCGTAGTCGAGGGAGGCGTAATAGCCTGCCAAGCCCAGCATGGTGGCGGCCATGCCCACACCAATGCGTGCTTCATTCATCATGTGGAACATGCAGCGCAAGCCCTCGCCGGGTTTGCCGACAAGATAGCCAATGGCCCCAGCACCCTTGCCGTCGAGGCCTGCACCGCGAACGGGGTACTTGCCTTCGCCAAAGTTGAGCAACGTGTTGACGGTGCCACGCCAGCCGCATTTGTGGTTCAAGCCAGCCAGCGCCACGTCATTGCGCTCACCCGTCATCGCGCCTTGCGCATCGACCAGTTTCTTAGGTACCACAAACAGCGAAATGCCTTTGACACCTGGGATGGTTTTGCCATCCGGCCCTGGAATTTTGGCCAGCACCAAATGAACGATGTTTTCGGTGAGTTCGTGGTCGCCCGTTGAGATCCACATCTTGTTGCCTTTGAGGCGGTAGCGTGGGCCCAGTGGGTCGGCCTCAAACGCATCGCCATCGGGCATGGCACGGGTGGCAATGTCGCTCAAGGATGAGCCCGCTTGGGGTTCAGACAAGCACATGGTGCCCGCCCAATCGCCTGCGAACTCTCTCAGGGCAAAGACTTCTTTTTGTTTCTCGGTGCCGTGCGCCATCAACAAATTGGCATTGCCCACGGTCAACATGCCTGCGCCAATGCTGACCGAGGCGCAAGCAAAAAAGGCGTTGGCCGCAGACTCCACCGTGTAGGGCAGCTGCATGCCACCGATGTCGTAATCTTGTGCGGCGCTCAACATGCCGGAGGCCGCATAGGCTTCGCGGGCATCGTAGGTGGCTTGCGGCAGCACCACTTGCTCCCCGTCAAATTGGGGTTCTTCGATGTCGACCGTGCGGTTGAACGGCGCAAATTTGTCGCGGGCGATGCGCTCGCATGTGTCGAGCACGGCATCAAACGTGTCGCGTGAGTGGTCAGCGAAGCGTTCGCGTTGACTCAAGGTGCTGACTTGCAGCCAGTCGTGAAGTAAAAAATCAACCGTGGAACGCAAAGTCATACAACACCACTCAGGGTTTAGAGAAAGAACAGGCCAAGGGCTCACGCCACCCTTGGCCTTTGGACAACGTCAACGAGTTACAAAACTTCGAAAATGCCGCAAGCGCCCATGCCGCCACCAATGCACATGGTCACAGCAACGCGCTTGGCGCCACGGCGCTTGCCTTCAATCAAGGCATGGCCTGTCAAACGCTGGCCGCTCACGCCATAGGGGTGGCCCAAGGCAATCGCGCCACCGTTGACGTTCAAGCGGTCGTGTGGAATGCCCAGCTTGTCGCGGCAATACAGCACTTGCACGGCGAAGGCTTCGTTCAGTTCCCACAGGTCGATGTCATTGACCGTCAGGCCCAAGCGCTTCAAGACCTTGGGCACGGCGTAGACAGGGCCAATGCCCATTTCGTCAGGCTCGCAACCGGCAACGGCGAAACCGAGGAAACGGCCCAGCGGTTGCAAGCCACGTTTGCTCGCCATTTCTTCGCTCATCACCACGCAAGCGCCGGCGCCGTCCGAGAACTGGCTGGCGTTGCCTGCGGTGACCAAGCCACCGGGCATGGCAGAACGTAACCCACGAATGCCTTCAACCGTGGTGCCCTCGCGGGTGCCTTCGTCGCGGCTCACAGTGACTTGCTTGTGCATCATGCCCATGACTTTGTCGATCACACCCGCGGAGACCGTGATGGGGGCAATTTCAGCGTCAAACAAACCGGCGGCTTGTGCAGCGCAGGCTTTTTGCTGGCTGCCTGCACCGTACTCGTCCATCACGTCGCGGCTGATGTTGTAGCGTTTGGCCACTTGCTCAGCGGTTTGCAGCATGTTCCAGTAAATTTCTGGCTTTTTCTTCATCAAGTTGACGTCGCCCAGCATGTGTTGGTTCATCTCTTGCTGAACGCATGAAATGCTCTCCACGCCGCCCGCCACATATACATCGCCCTCACCCGCAATGATGCGTTGCGAGGCCAGTGCGATGGTTTGCAAACCAGACGAGCAAAAACGGTTGACGGTCACACCCGACACAGAAATGGGGCAATCGGCCATGAGCGCGATTTGACGTGCGATGTTGGCGCCGGTCGCCCCTTCGGGGTTGGCACAACCCATGATGACGTCTTCGACTTCACCTGCGTCGATGCCTGCGCGAGCGATGGCGTGTTTCACGGCATGACCGCCCAGCGTGGCGCCGTGGGTCATGTTGAAGGCACCTTTCCAGCTCTTGGCGAGCGGGGTGCGTGCGGTAGAAACGATGACAGCGTTGGTCATAAGGTGTCCTTAATTGGGTTTCAGTTGAAGGTCTTGCCTTCGGCGACGAGTTTGGCCAGCAACGGGGCTGGTTTCCAGAACTCGGCGTCATCGAGGGGGTTGGTGGCAAAGCGGTTCATGGCTTGCACCACGTTGAACAGGCCGATTTGGTCGGCGTACAGCATCGGGCCACCGCGGTAGATGGGGAAGCCGTAACCGGTGATGTAGACCATGTCGATGTCGCTGGCCTTGGAGGCAATGCCTTCTTCCAAGATGTGCGCAGCTTCGTTCACGAGCGAGAACACCAAGCGTTGAACAATTTCTTCGTCGCTGATCTTGCGAGCCGTGATGCCCATGTCGGCGCGGTGCTTGACGATCATGGCCTCCACCTCTTTGTTCGGGATGGCGTCACGTTTGCCCGCTTGGTAGTCGTACCAGCCGGCGCCCGTTTTTTGACCATAGCGGCCCATTTCGCACAACAAGTCAGCGGTTTTGCTGTACTTCATGTTGGGTTTTTCTTGGTAGCGACGCTTGCGGATGGCCCAGCCAATGTCGTTGCCAGCCAAATCGCCCATGCGGAATGGGCCCATGGCGAAACCAAACTTTTCAATGGCTTTGTCCACTTGCTGTGGGGTGCAGCCTTCTTCGAGCAAGAAGCCGCCTTGACGGCCGTACTGCTCAATCATGCGGTTGCCGATGAAGCCATCGCACACGCCAGACACCACGGCAGTTTTCTTGATTTTCTTGGCCACAGCCATGACGGTGGCCAGCACATCTTTGGCCGTGGCCGCGCCACGCACCACTTCGAGCAGCTTCATCACGTTGGCAGGGCTAAAGAAGTGCATGCCCACCACGTCTTGTGGACGCTTGGTGAAGTTGGCGATTTGGTTGACGTCGAGTGTGGAGGTATTGGAGGCCAAGATGGCACCGGGCTTCATCACGGCGTCGAGTTGTTTGAAGACGGCCTCTTTGACGCCCATTTCTTCAAACACAGCTTCAATCACCATGTCGGCGTCTTTGATGTCGTCGTAGCTCAAGGTGGTGGTCAGCAAAGCCATACGCTGCGCGTATTTGTCTTCTTTGAGCTTGCCCTTTTTGACTTGGGCTTCGTAGTTTTTCTTGATCGTGGCGACGCCGCGGTCCAGCGCTTCTTGCTTCGTTTCGAGCATCTTGACGGGGATGCCTGCGTTCAAGAAGTTCATGGTGATACCGCCACCCATGGTGCCTGCACCAATCACAGCGACTTGTTTGATCTCGCGTGTGGGCGTGTCGCTCGGAACGTCAGGAATCTTCGAGGCCGCACGTTGTGAGGTGAACAAGTGACGCAAAGCGCGGCACTCGGGTGTCCACATCAGATTGGTGAAGATTTCGCGCTCGAGAACCATGCCGTCGTCGAACTTTTTCTTGGTGGCGGCTTGCACGGCGTCCACGCACTTGGGCGGCGCAGGGTAATTTTTGGCCATGCCATTGACCATGTTGCGTGTGAACTGGAAGTACGCATCGCCTTGGGGGTGCTTGCAAGGCAAGTCACGCACGCGGGGCAAGGGGCGCACATCGGCCACCGAACGGGCGAAGGCCAAAGCCTCGTCCATCAAGGAGGCGGGGGATGCGGCCATTTGGTCGAACAGCTTTTGACCAGGCAGCATGGCGAGCATTTCGCTCTTGATGGCTTCGCCGCTGACGATCATGTTCAGCGCGGCTTCGACGCCCAACACGCGTGGCAGACGTTGCGTGCCACCTGCGCCGGGGATCAACCCAATCTTCACTTCAGGCAAGGCAATGCTGGCACCGGGTGCGGCAATGCGGTAGTGGCAACCGAGGGCCAATTCCAAACCGCCGCCCATGGCGACGGAGTGAATGGCCGCCACGACGGGCTTGGTGCTGTTTTCGATGACCGAGATCACGCTCAACAGGTTGGGCTCTTGGATCGCTTTGGGAGAACCAAACTCACGAATGTCTGCGCCGCCCGAAAAAGCGGTGCCCTCACCGGTCACCACGATGGCTTTGACAGCGGCATCGGCCAAGGCTTTGGCCACGCCGTCAGCGATCGCTTGACGTGTCGACAAGCCCAACCCATTGACGGGTGGGTTGTTGAGAGAAATCACGGCCACGTCGCCGTGAACTTTGTAGTCTGCACTCATGCGGGTTCCTTGTTGGAGCAATGAAAGGAAAAAAGAACGGTCGTTCTATTTTTTATTCTAGATCAAACTTCAAGCCATTCGCGTCGGGTATACGCGTCTGCTTTCAGTTCAGCGGGTGTGCCTGTGAACACAATGCTGCCGTGGCCCATGACCAACACGCGGTCAGAAATGTCCATGGCGATGGTGAGTTTTTGCTCAATCAGCAGCACGGAAATGCCGCGTGCTTTGAGCGTCTGTAAATACTGGCCGACCAACTCCACAATCTTGGGCGCCAAGCCTTCGGTGGGTTCGTCAATGATGATCAGATCAGGGTCGCCCATGAGGGTGCGGCAGAGGGTGAGCATTTGCTGCTCGCCGCCTGACATCACGCCAGCTTCCGTGTGTTCGCGCTCTTTGAGACGAGGGAACATGGCGTACATGTCGTCGAAGGACCAGCGGCTGCCTTCGCCCTTGCCCTTTTGACCCAGCAGCAAGTTTTGATGCACGGTCAAAGTTGGGAAAATATCGCGGCTTTCAGGCACATAACCGATGCCCAAATGTGCAATTTGGTAGGCCTTTTTATCGAGGATAGATTGCCCTTTCCAGTCGATGTGGCCCTTGCAATCGACCAAGCCCATGATGCTGCGTGCGGTGGTAGAACGGCCTGAACCGTTGCGTCCCAAAAGCGACACAATTTCGCCGGGCTGGATGTCGAACGACACGCCATGCAAGACATGGCTTTTGCCGTAAAACGCGTGAAGATTTTCAATGTGAAGCATGCGGTGTTTCTCGCGCGGTCGTGTTCGTCGGTCAGCCGTGGGCTTGGGATTCAGCCACGGCAGAGCCCAAATAGGCCTCTTGCACCTTGGCGTTGGCGCGCACAGCCTCAGGGGTGTCAAAGGCGATCACTTCGCCGTACACCACCACGGCGATCTTGTCGGCCAAACCAAACACCACGCCCATGTCGTGCTCAACGGTCAACAAGGTTTTGCCTTCGGTGACTTCACGGATGAGTTGAATGAATCGCTTGGTTTCGCTTTTGCTCATACCCGCTGTGGGCTCGTCGAGCAAGATCACGTTCGCGCCGCCTGCGATGGTGATGCCAATCTCCAAAGCGCGTTGCTCGGCATAGGTCAAGTTCATGGCCAGCACATCGCGTTTTTTGTCGAGACGAATCTCATGCATCAGCTTGTCAGCGGCATCGTTGGCGTCGTCCAAATCGGCCAAGAACTTGAAGAAGGTGTACTTGTAGCCCAGCTTCCAGAGCACGGCACAGCGCAAGTTTTCAAACACACTCAACTTCGGGAAGATGTTGGTGATCTGAAAACTGCGGGACAAGCCCAAGCGGTTGATCTCGAAAGGCTTTTTGTGGTCGATGCGGTTGTCACCCAACCAAATCTCACCGCTGCTGGGCTCTAACCTGCCACTGATGAGGTTGAACAAGGTGGATTTGCCGGCGCCGTTGGGGCCAATGATGCCCACGCGCTCACCGGATTGCACCGCTAAATTCACGCCTCGGATGATTTCGGTCTTGCCGAAGTTCTTGCGGACGTCTTTGAGTTCGAGGGCGATCACAGGGCCTCCCGGCGTTTGATTTCTTTTTCGATGAACACCTGCGTCTCATCCCAATCGTGCACATATTGACGTCTGGCTAACTCAAACAGCCCCAAGCCGGTGAGCATGACAAACGCAGAACCAAACCAGCTGTTGAGCGAGTCGGCGTTGAGGTGCACGCCTGCAAACTTCAATTCAGGGCCAAGCGCTGCGTTGAGTTGCAAGTGGTAGACCATTTCAATCATGGCCGCAGCCCCTGCCAGCGCGATCAAGGCCGTGACGGCCAACCCCACGTAGGCCACCCACATTTGCCGCAAGCGACCAAAGGCAGCCAAGCGCAAGTTCATCATGATCAAGCTTGCGATGCCGCCGGGCGCAAACATCACCATGAACAAGAACACCAAGCCCAAATACAGCAGCCAAGCTTTGGTGAACTCCGACAGCAGCACAAACGCCAGCACCATCAACACAGCCCCAATGAGGGGGCCGAAGAAGAAGGTGGCGCCGCCTAAGAAGGTGAACAGCAGGTAAGCGCCGGAACGCCCTGCGCCGACCACCTCGGCCGTGACGATCTCAAAGTTAACCGAGGCCAAACCACCGGCAATGCCTGCGAAAAAGCCTGCAATGATGAACGACAAATAACGCACATGCTGGGTGTTGTAGCCAATGAACTCGACACGCTCTGGGTTGTCGCGCACGGCATTCAAAATGCGCCCCAACGGGGTGCGGGTGAAGGCGTACATCAAGGCCACACACACCAGCGTGTAGGCCGCGGTGAGGTAGTACACCTGGACAGGTGGCCCGTAGGTGATGCCCATGAACGCTTGACCCATCACACGGTTGCCCGAGACACCGGCTTCACCGCCAAAGAACTCCGAAAACATCAGCGACATGGCAAACACCAACTCGCCCACGCCCATGGTGATCATGGCGAAGGTGGTGCCTGATTTGCGTGTGGTTACATAGCCAAACAGCACTGCAAAGAACATACCGCCTAGGCCGCCCACCAACGGGACCAAGGTGACAGGAATGTTCAGCCCTCCGCTGCTAGCCGCATTCAACGCATGCATGGCGATGTAAGCGCCCAGACCGGTGTACACCGCATGGCCGAAACTGAGCATGCCGCCCTGCCCCAACAACATGTTGTAGGACAAGCAGGCGATCATGGCAATGCCCATCTGGGTGAGCATGGTCACAGACAAATTGCTGGTGAACACCATGGGTGACACCACCAAGAGCAGTGCAAAGAGACTCCAAATGACCCAACGGGCCACGTTGTAGGGTTTGAATTCGTAATGGGTTTTGGTCAAGGCCATGGCTCAAGTCTCCCGAGTGCCCAACAGACCCTTGGGTCGGAAGATCAAAATCAACACCAAAAACAGATACGGCAAGATCGGCGCAACCTGTGACAGCGTGAGCTTCAAGATCGAGTTGTTTTGCAACGCACTGCTGAGTTGCCAACCAAAGCCTTGCATCAGCGACACGAGTGAGTTGTCAAACGCGACGGCAAAGGTCTGGACCACGCCAATCAGCACAGACGCCAAAAACGCACCGGCCAAAGAGCCCATGCCACCGACCACCACCACCACAAAGATCACAGAGCCCACGGTTGCGGCCATGGCTGGCTCGGTGACAAAGGTGCTGCCACCAATCACGCCCGCCAGACCTGCCAAACCGGTGCCCACACCAAAGACCATCATGAAAACGCGTGGCACGTTGTGCCCCAACGCTTCCACGGCTTCTGGGTGTGTCAACGCCGCTTGAATCACCAAGCCCACGCGGGTGCGCTTGAGCAAGAGCCACAAGCCGACCATCATCATCAAGGCCACCAACATCATGAAACCACGGGTGGCAGGGAATGGCGAGCAGACCACACGGACAGCGGCATCTGCGGCACTGCACAGTTCAGGCGCAGCGGCCCCCCAAACCAAAGACAAACCATTCAAGGAGTTTTGCACCAATGTGAAGGCTGGGCCTTGCAACGATGGCGGCGGTGCGAACTCAACCGCAGTCCGGCCCCAGACCAGTTGCACCACTTCCAACACGATGTAAGACAAGCCAAACGTCACCAACAATTCAGGCACATGCCCAAATTTGTGAACACGGCGCAAACACAAGCGCTCGAACATGGCGCCTAAAGCGCCGACCAAAATCGGTGCCACCAACAAGGCCACCCAAAAGCCTAAAACGCTGTTGAGGGTGTAGCCAATGTAGGCACCAATCATGTAAAAACTGGCGTGTGCAAAGTTAAGCACACCCATCATGCTGAAAATCAGCGTCAACCCTGAGCTGAGCATGAACAACAGCAAGCCGTAGCTCATGCCGTTGAGCATGGAGATGAAGAAAAACTCCATGTATGAACCTGTTCTCCCGAGACCTGACAAAACGGAGTGCCAAGTGGACTTGGCACTCCGTCACCGATAGACCGCTTGCTTAACCGGGTCGTTTCATTTGGCAGCTGGTGGGCGTGCTGGCCACATAAGCTTCAAACGTTTTCACCGGTGCCAATGTCATGCCGGTATTTTCTGGGCTGTAGGGGTACTTTTTGTCCGCCTTTTGCCACACGGCCAAATACAAAGGTTGCTGCAATTGGTGGTCGGCTTTGCGCATTTCAACTTCGCCGTTGAAACTGTTGAACTTCATGCCTTCAAGTGCTGCAGCCACTTTGACAGGGTCGGTCGATTTGGCTTTGGCCATCGATTGCCCCAAGGCGTTGAACACATGCACCACGGCGTTGGTGTAGAAGTCGTCTTTGAACTTGGCATTGAACTCAGCCGCCCATTTGTCGTTTTGACCACCCATGTTGTAGTGGGCATAGCCAATTTGATACACACGGCCTTCGCCACCTTTGCCCAATGCGGTGGGGGTGCCCGTCACGCTGGTGTAGTAGGTGTAGAACTTGCCGGTGTAGCCGCCTTCGTTGGCCGCTTTGACCAGCAAAGCCAAGTCCGACCCCCAGTTGCCTGTGATCACGGTGTCTGCGCCAGACGCTTTGATCTTGGCAATGTACGGTGCGAAGTCGCGCACTTGGGCCAAGGGGTGCAGGTCTTCACCGACGATTTGCACATCAGGACGCTTGCGGGCCAAGTTCTCTTTCGCGTACTTGGCGACTTGGTGGCCGTGCGAATAGTTTTGGTTGAGCAAATAGACTTTCTTCACGTCTTTTTGATCGGCCATGAAGGTGGTCAACGCTTCCATCTTCATGGAGGTGTCGGCATCAAAGCGGAAGTGCCAG
Source organism: Limnohabitans sp. (assembly GCF_031539175.1). Classification (GTDB taxonomy): domain Bacteria; phylum Pseudomonadota; class Gammaproteobacteria; order Burkholderiales; family Burkholderiaceae_C; genus Limnohabitans. The sequence continues at coordinate 42,371 of NZ_JAVKLQ010000059.1, forward strand.
TAGCTGCACTTGCTGTTGGTGAAGTCAGGGTCCACGGCGGCGTAGTTCAGGAACAAGATTTCCTTGCCGGGGTTGCGCTCGTTGTGTTTGTTGACCGCTTCGATCAAGGCACCCGCGACCGAAGAGCCGTTGCCTTGCACGATGTAGCGCACACCTTGGTCCATGGCGGCTTTGAGGGCGTTCAAGCTTTCAGCGGGGCTGAGCTTGTTGTCGAACGGCACCATTTCAAACTTGACCTTGGCGGGGTTGGTCGCATTGAATTTTTCAGCGAAAAACTGGAACGACTTGATTTGGTTGGAGCCAACGGGGCCCATCAAACCGGAGAGTGGATCGATCCAGCCAATTTTGACTGTCTCGCCAGCTTGCGCAAAAGCTGAGACGCCAGCGGTCACCAAGACGGCGGTGGCGATGAGGTTGCGTGCAAATTTCATGGTTGTCTCCTTAGAAGTTTTAATGCCAGTGAAAGCGTACAAGGTTTGTTTTCAGCACACGCAAGGGATTGCCCTAGACACTATCTCGCGTGTGACTGAAAACAGCCTTTTAAAGGGTGGGCAACACGTAGTCTTTGAGTTGCTCACGCAGTTTGGTTTTGAGCAGCTTGCCCGTTGCGCCGATGGGAATGCTGTCAACAAACACCACGTCATCGGGGATCTGCCATTTCGCGGTTTTACCTTCGTAAAAATGCAGCAATTCTTCGCGCGTCACTTGGCCATCTGGCTTTTTCACCACCACCACGATGGGGCGCTCGTCCCACTTGGGGTGCTTCACGCCAATGCAAGCAGCCATCAGCACGGCGGGATGCGCCACGGCAATGTTTTCGATGTCGATGGAGCTGATCCATTCGCCGCCTGACTTGATGACGTCTTTGCTGCGATCGGTGATTTGCATGAAGCCATCGGCGTCGATGGTGGCCACATCGCCGGTGGGGAACCATTCCAAACCATTGGCGTCTTTCACCAACGGGCTGCCGCCCTCACCTTTGTAATAGTTGGCCACGACCCACGGGCCGCGCACCAACAAATCGCCATAGGCTTTGCCGTCGTGCGGTTGTTCGTGGCCAGCGTCATCGATGATCTTCATGTCCACGCCGTAAATGGCGCGGCCTTGTTTGAGCAAAATTTTCATTTGCTCGTCTTTGGGCAGGTTCAGGTGCTTGTTTTTCAAAGTGCAAAGCGTGCCCAAAGGACTCATTTCGGTCATGCCCCAAGCATGCAAGACCTCGACGTTGTAGTCGTCGCGGAAGGCGTTGATCATGGCCGGTGGACAGGCTGAGCCGCCAATGACGGTACGGTTCAATTTGGAGAAACGCAAACCTTGTGGCTTCATGTGCGTGAGCAACATTTGCCAGACGGTGGGCACACCGGCAGCAAAGGTCACGCCTTCCCCCTCAATCAATTCATAAATCGACTTGCCGTCCATGCCCGAGCCTGGGAACACCAGCTTAGCGCCCGTCAACGCCGCGCTGTAAGGAATGCCCCACGCGTTGACGTGGAACATGGGCACAACGGGCAAGATGGCATCACGTGCGGAAATGCACATCACGTCCGGCATGGCGGCAGCATAAGCGTGCAAGGTGGTCGAGCGGTGGCTGTACAACGCCGCTTTGGGGTTGCCTGTGGTGCCGCTGGTATAGCACATGCTGGAAGCCGAGTTTTCGTCAAACACGGGCCAGGTGTAGGTGGTCGCTTGCTGGCCCATCCAAGACTCGTAGCTCATCAAGCCGGGAATGCCGGTGTCGGCGGGCAGTTTGTCAGCATCGCACAGCGCAATCCACTGTTTGACGGTCGGGCATTTGCTGTGCACGGCTTGAATGATGGGCAAGAACGTCATGTCAAAACACAACACTTGGTCTTCGGCGTGGTTGGTGATCCACGCGATTTGGTCGGGGTGCAAACGGGGGTTGATGGTGTGCAGCACACGGCCACTGCCGCTGACGCCAAAGTACAACTCCAGATGGCGGTAGCCGTTCCAAGCCAAAGTGGCGATGCGGTCGCTGAAGGCCAAATTCATGCCATCTAACGCATTGGCCACTTGGCGCGAACGACGCGCCACGTCAGACCAGGTGTAACGATGGATGTCGCCTTCCACGCGGCGCGACACGACTTCGCCATCGCCGTGGTGGCGATCGGCGTACTCGATCATGTTTGAAATCAACAAAGGTTGGTCTTGCATCAAACCCAGCATGGGGGGAACTCCTGTCAAACGATAATTTTTCGCACGATCGTGCTTTTTGTGAATCCATTGTGCCCAGAGTTTTTGACGATTTCGGGATGGCCTACGAAAAACAAGCCTATGGAATACCCTAGACAATTCATCGATGACTTACGCCGACCCCGACTCTTTTGTGGCACCGCTTGACCTGCCGTGGCGACCTGCCAACGCATCGGGTTTGACCCAGCTTGGCCCCCAGTTTGCGACGCCCACCGCACCCACGGCCTTGCCAGCCGCACATTGGGTGGCGCGTAACGAACTGTTGCGGAGCGATTTGGGTTTGCCCCGTGATTTTTGGACGCACCCAGAAACCCTTCAGGCGCTGACCGGCAACTTGGTTTTAGCGGGTAGCGCCCCCTATGCGAGTGTGTACAGCGGGCATCAATTCGGGCAATGGGCGGGGCAATTGGGCGACGGACGTGCCTTGAGTTTAGGGGACATCGACACCCCTTTGGGTCCCCAAACCCTGCAACTCAAAGGCGCAGGACCGACGCCCTACTCACGCCGTGGCGATGGACGCGCCCTGTTGCGCTCCAGCATTCGCGAGTATTTGGCCAGCGAAGCCATGCATGGCTTAGGCGTCGCCACCACTCGCGCACTTTGTGTGACGGGTTCACCCGGGTTTGTGCGTCGCGAAGAGGTCGAAACCGCCGCTGTGGTGACCCGCACTGCGCCAAGTTTTGTGCGTTTTGGACACTTTGAACACTTCGCCTCCAACGGTCAGACCGACGAACTTCGAGCGCTGGCTGATGCGGTGGTGGCCCAGCACCTGCCCAGTTTGCAGGCGTTGCAAGGCCCTGAGCGCTACACAGGGCTGTTGCACGCCGTCACACAAAGCACGGCGGCACTGATGGCGCAATGGCAAGCCGTGGGCTTTTGCCATGGGGTGATGAACACCGACAACATGAGTGTGCTTGGACTGACGCTCGATTACGGACCTTTCCAATTTTTAGACGCCTTTGACCCCAGCCACATTTGCAACCACTCGGACCACCAAGGGCGCTATGCCTATGCGCGTCAGCCACAAGTCGCGTATTGGAATTTATTCTGTTTGGGCCAAGCCCTGATGCCGCTCATTGACGAACAAGCCCCAGCCTTGGCTGCTTTAGAAAGTTACAAAGAAGCTTTTCCCGCTGCGCTGGATGCGCGCATGCGCGCCAAACTCGGCTTGCAAACGGCCAACGACGGCGACCGCGGTCTGGTGGAAACCTTGCTCAAAGCCATGCACCAAGACCGTGTGGACTACACCGTTTTTTGGCGTCGCCTCAGCCACGCCGTGGGGGAATCGACCACCTTGGCACACGCCTTCGACCCCGTGCGCGATTTGTTCTTGCACCGCGAGGTGTTGGATCAATGGCTCACGCAATATCTCGCCCGCTTAGACCTCGACCACACGGCCAGCGGCACGGGCGAAGGGGTGGCCACATCACGCGCAGCCCGAAGTCAGGCCATGTTGCAGGTGAACCCTAAATTTATTCTGCGCAACCATTTGGGGGAATTGGCCATTCGGCAAGCCAAAACTGGCGACTTTGCGATGGTGCAAGACCTGTGTGACGTGCTGCATCACCCGTTTGATGAACATCCGGCCTTTGAAGCTTGGGCCGGTCTTGCGCCAGAATGGGCGTCATCTATTGAAATCAGTTGTTCCTCATGACCACACCCAAAACCGAACAAGAATGGCGCGAACTGCTGGCCGCTAAACATGCCGAACCTTTGGCCTTTGAAGTGACCCGCAAAGCCGCCACGGAGCGCCCTTTCACGGGCAAATACGAAGACCACTGGGCCGCAGGCACTTACCACTGCATTTGTTGCGGCAACAAACTCTTCGAAGCCGACACCAAGTTTGATGCGGGTTGCGGCTGGCCGAGTTTTCACACCGCTGCGGATGCCAGTGCCATCACCGAACACCGGGACACCAGCCACGGTATGACCCGTGTTGAAACCGTGTGTTCCCAATGCGAGGCGCACCTCGGCCATGTGTTCAACGACGGCCCTGCCCCCACAGGCTTGCGCTATTGCATGAACTCGGCCTCGTTAGACTTCGTGCCCAAAGACTGAACCCGCTCTATGAAATTACTGCTCGACTTTTTCCCAATTATTTTGTTTTTTGGCACCTTCAAAGCGTTTGGCATCATGGCGGCCACGGCCGTTGCCATCGTTGCCACCTTGGGACAAATTGCTTGGTTGTGGCGCAAAAACGGGTTGGTAGAGCCCATGCAATGGGTGAGCCTTGGCGTCATCGTGGTGTTTGGCGGCGCCACGCTGTTGACCCAAGACGAAACCTTCATCAAATGGAAACCCACCGTCTTGTACTGGTTGATGGGCAGTGCTTTATGGGTGGGCCATTACGTGTTCAAGCGCAACTTTTTGCGCCAACTGATGGGCGCACAAATTGAATTACCACCCCACGCATGGCTTGTTTTGCTGCACAGCTGGGCATGCTTCTTTGCGGTCATGGGATGTCTTAACTTGTGGGTGGCCAATCACTTTGACACCGACACGTGGGTGAGCTTCAAACTCTTTGGCGGTTTGGGCTTGATGCTCGTGTTTGTGGTGATTCAAGGGATGTACATGAGCCGCTTTGTGCAAGAAGCGCCTGAAGATAAGCCATGAATATCTCTGCACAAGCGCTGACGCAGCGATTACAAGAACGCCTTTCGCCCGCTTTTGTTGAAGTTTTGGACGAAAGTGCTGCCCATGCAGGCCATGCAGGGGCCGATGGCACGGGTCAAGGTACCCACTTTCGGGTACGTATCCAAAGCGACGTTTTCACAGGTAAATCACGGGTTTCGCGCCATCGCCTTGTGTATGATGCATTGCAAGAATTCATAGACCAAGGCTTGCACGCTTTGGCCATCGAAGTCATCGAAACCCAACCGGATTGAGACCCCTGACATGAAAAAACAAATGATTTGGACCGCTGTTGCCGCCGCCGCGCTGACTGCATTGAGCATGGGCGCTTCTGCGCAAAACATCGCCATCGTCAATGGCAAAGCTGTGCCCAAGACACGCGTTGAGGCCCTGATGCAGCAAGTCGCTCGCTCGGGTCGTCCGATCACACCTGAGGTGGAAGCCCAGGTCAAAGAAGAAGTCATTGCCCGCGAAATCTTCATGCAAGAAGCCCAAAAGCGCGGCTTGGATGCGACTGACGATTACAAAGCTCAAATCGAACTGGCCCGTCAAACGATTCTGATCCGCGAGTTGTTCGCCGAATACCAAAAAACAGCCGCTGTGACCGATGCAGACGTGCAAGCTGAATACGACAAATTCGTGGCTGCCAACGGCGGTAAAGAGTACCGCGCACGCCACATCTTGGTGGAAACCGAAGACCAAGCCAAGGCCGTCTACGCCAGCCTGAAAAAAGGCGCTAAGTTTGAAGACTTGGCCAAGAAGATGTCCAAAGACCCAGGCTCAGGTGCCAATGGTGGCGATTTGGACTGGGCGGCGGCAGGCAACTTCGTCAAAGAGTTCTCGGACGCCATGGTGGCTTTGAACAAAGGCGAAACAACACCCGCCGCGGTGAAGAGCCAATTTGGTTTCCACATCATCCGTTTGGACGACGTGCGTGAAGCCCAGTTGCCCAAGTTGGAAGAAGTGAAGCCTCAAATCACCCAACAAATGACACAGCAACGCATGGCCGCTTTCCAGCAAGAATTGCGCGCCAAAGCCAAGGTCGAATAATTCACCTTTGCGCCATACACACAGCGGCCTTCGGGCCGCTTTTGTTTTTTTAGATAATTCACGCCATGTCTTTGCTCAACCACCAACTCGAACTGCTTGCCCCCGCACGTGATGCCGACATTGGCATTGCCGCACTTCACCACGGCGCAGATGCGGTCTACATTGGCGCCCCCGCCTTTGGTGCACGAGCCAGCGCCACCAACACGCTGCAAGACATCGAACGCTTGTGCAAAGAAGCGCACCGATTCAACAGCAAAATCTTCATCACCCTCAACACGATTCTGCGTGACGATGAATTAGAAGCCGCCCGCAACATGGCGTGGGACGTGTACCACGCAGGCGCCGATGTGCTGATCTTGCAAGACATGGGTTTGTTAGAGCTGGATTTGCCTCCCATTCAGTTGCACGCCAGCACACAAACCGACATTCGCACTCCCGAGAAAGCGCGCTTCTTGCAAGACGTTGGCTTTTCGCAAATTGTGTTGGCGCGTGAGTTGACGCTGCCGCAAATCAAAGCCATTCACGACGTGCTCGATGCTGAACGCTGCAACTTAGAGTTCTTTGTGCACGGCGCGTTGTGCGTGGCCTACAGCGGCCAATGCTTCATCAGCCATGCGCACACAGGGCGCAGTGCCAACCGAGGTGACTGCAGCCAAGCCTGCCGCCTGCCCTATCACGTCACCGATGCACAAGGCCGCTTCATCGCCCACGACAAGCATGTGCTCTCGATGAAAGACAACAACCAAAGCGAGAACTTAGCCGCCTTGGTGGATGCGGGTGTGCGCAGCTTCAAAATCGAAGGCCGGTACAAAGACATGGCCTATGTGAAGAACATCACCGCGCACTACCGCGTGTTGATGGACGAGCTGATTGAAGCGCGTCAATATTCAACAGACCCCGAGCGCCCACCGCTCAGCCGCGCATCCAGCGGCAACACCACGCTCTACTTCACACCCAACCCCGAGCAAAACTTCAACCGCGAATTCACCGACTACTTTGTGCAAGGCCGCAAAGAAGACATTGGCGCGTTTGACTCGCCCAAGAACCCGGGCATCGTGTTGGGTGAAGTCATGGGCACCGGGCCCAACTGGCTCGAAGTGCAGCCCTACGATAAAGCCGCTGTGCTGCACAACGGTGACGGCTTGTGCTACTACGACCTGCAAAAAGAGCTGGTGGGTGTGGCCATCAACCGTGCTGAAGCCACCGCCAAAAAAGGCGTCTGGCGCTTGTTTCCCAAAGACCCCATCGAAGGCTTTCGCGATTTGCGCGCAGGCATGGTCATCAACCGCAACCGCGACATGGACTGGGTGCGTGGCTTAGAGAAAACCTCCAGCGAGCGCCGCATGGGCGTCTGGCTGGCGTTTTCTGAAACACCCCAAGGCTTTGCGCTGAGTCTGACCGATGAAGATGGTCACACGGCAACAGCCACCCTCACCTGTCCAAAAGAACTCGCCAAAGACGCGGTGCGCAACGATGCCAGTTTGCGTGAGCACTTGCGCAAATTTGGCGCCACGGCCTTTGACGTGTTGAATCTGCAACTCACCCTCAGCCAGCCTTGGTTTGTGCCAGCCTCTTCTCTGAACGCGCTGCGACGTGATGCCGTTGATCAGTTGGAACAAGCGCGCTTGGCCGCCTATCAACGGCCTCTACGTGCAGCCGCCGTTGAGCCACCTGTGAACTACCCCGAAGATTCGCTCACTTATTTGGCCAACGTCTACAACCAAAAAGCACACGACTTCTACGCCAAGCATGGCGTGAAAGTGATTGAGGCTGCGTACGAAAGCCACGAAGAGTTGGGCGAAGCCAGCTTGATGATCACCAAACACTGCGTGCGCTTCAGCATGAGCTTGTGCCCCAAACAAGCCAAAGGCGTCACCGGTGTGCAAGGCACCGTGAAGGCTGAGCCTCTGATGCTCATCAACGGCAGCGAAAAACTCACCCTGCGTTTTGACTGCAAGCCCTGTGAGATGCATGTGGTGGGCAAGATGAAAAAGTCGGTGCTCAATCAGCGTGTGAAAGAGATGACCGAAATGCCGATGACGTTCTTCAAAACGCGTCCAATCGCCAAGGTGACGGGCTGAAGGCTTTGGTATTTCAGCAATAAATCAATCAAAGTAACTTCAAGGGTATTTGCTAGTTACAAGGTAGTATTTGGCTGACATGATGATTTCATGACCACCATCTCACACGAAAGCCATGCATTTTCAGGGGTTTGGGCCAGCGTTCCCACCCCCTTGAAAGCAGACTTGAACATTGACCTGATCCGGTTGAATTCACACATTCGAACACTTTTTGCCAAAGGCGTGCACGGTGTCTTGTTGTTTGGAGAAATGGGCGAGGGGTCTTTGTTTGATGTGGATGAAAAACTCACGGCGCTTGCATATTTGATCGCCCAAGGTATTCCTGCAAACGCCATCATGCTGAGTGCCAGTTGCACCAACATGAACGACTCACTCAAGTTGATCCAGCAGGCGCTCCAGCATGAAATCCATGGCGTCACAGTGATGCCGCCGTCTTATGAACAAGAGATCAGTGAGCAAGGTTTGATCGACTACGTTGATCAGCTCATTGGACGCGTGAACCAACCGAACTGGCGCTTGTATTTGCTTCTGAATGCTCAAAAAATAAGCATGCCCGATGCGGTCATTGAAGATTTGCTACGCAAACATCCCAACCACATCGTCGGCATGATTGATGAGGGGGCCAACCCCACGCACACGCTTGATCTGTTGAAGTCGTTTGGTGACAAAGTGGACATTTCTTCCACCCATGAAATGAACCACAAGCTTCTGAAGTCACGCGGCGTTGTCTCGCCGTTGGCCAATCTTTTGCCGCGCGTCATCATTGGCATGAGCACATCGGCTTCTCAAACACAGGCGCACAGCGTTCCGGGCTTGAAAGTCAAACAAGGCGATGAACGGGTGCAAGAGTTGGTCACTTTGCTGGGTAAATACCCCAGCACCCTCGCGATGAAGTTCATACTGTCCATCATTTACCGTGATGCGGATTGGGCAAGATCAAGACCGCCTCTGGGTGAGCTCCCCTTGGCCTCGCGTGAATATTTCAATAAAGCCATGAAGGCCTTTAATCTGAACACGTCTGAAGAGTGATGTTTAAAAGCCCCAAAAGGATGCCGCATGGACTTTTCAAATAGCTGGTACGTCATCGAGCGCAACAACAGGCTCGAAGTCATGTCGCATGAAGACTTCGTGGCCTTGCATCCCGCGAACTGTCAGATGTTCCAGAACTATCAAAACCGATCCGGAGCCATGTCAGAAATGAGACGTTTGGTTCAAAACGAAATCAAAGCTGCCAGCGCAAAAATCCAACTCATGGAAACCCGATTGACGAAGTCATATTGATTGAATTTGCAGATTCAGGATTTACGCCATTTATCAAAGGAGCGGCTGTCGCTTACAAGCGCGGCCCAAAACGGCTTCTAGTTGTGCTTTGCGCAGCGGTTTGGCAAGGAAGGCATTCATGCCCGCATCCATCGCACGTTGTTCGGCATCATTCATCACGTCAGCCGTCAGCGCCACGATAGGCACTTGCGAGCGTGGCGTGGGTAATTCGCGAATGTGGCGCGTGCTGGTCAGTCCGTCCATCTCTGGCATGTGAATGTCCATCAGCACAACGTCAAAGTCTTGTGAACGGGCCAAATCCAAGGCTTTCAGTCCATCCTCCGCAAACGTCACTTGGTGCCCCATGGTTTGCAAGAGCATGCCAACCACTTTGCGGTTGATCGGGTGGTCTTCGGCCACCAACACCTGAAGCGGCTCTTGAGGCTGTAAATCAGAGCGGATCGGCTGGTGAGCGACCAAAATCGGCACCAATGGCGACGCCTGTGGTTTGGGGGGCGCAGCTTGCAACATGACCAATTCAAAACAGAAGCACGAGCCATGGCCTAAACGGCTGGTCACGGTCAAGTCGCCGCCCATCAGTCGGGCCAAAGCGCGCGATATTTCTAAACCCAGACCTGAACGATTCAAACCCATATCGCCCGAAGGCATGTGCTGAAACAAGCCATGCATGGTTTCAGCGCTCATGCCGATGCCGGTGTCTTTGACGTCGATGGTCCAATGCATGCGTTTGTCATGCAGCTTGACACGTGCCTCGATGTGAATGCTGCCCGACTCCGTGTACTGGATGGCGTTGCTGAGCAGTTTGTACAAAATTTGCCGCACGCGTGTGGGCGCCGTGGCGACCCATTGCGGCGTGTGCACATCGCCCTCTAAATAAAACGCCAAGTTTTTTTGGTTAGCCATGCAGCGCATGAGTCGGAAAACATCCTGAAGCAAGGCCGCCATATCCACCGGCTCGGAATGAATATTGAGCTGACCTGCTTCCAAGGCCGACACTTCCAAAATGTCGTTCAGCAAACGCAGCAAATGTTCGGCGCTGTTTTTGGTCGTTTCGATCAGATCTTGTTGCTGTGGATCGAGTTGGGTTTTGTCCAACAAACTCAGCATGCCCAACATGGCATTAAATGGTGTTCGCAACTCATAGCTCATGTTGGCGAGGAACTGACTTTTCCCTCGGTTGCTCGACTCGGCTTGGTGCGTTGCCTTGAGTTGATCTTCGTAGTTACGCGTTTGCATCGCGTAAGCCTGTGCTTGCTGCCGTTGGTTTGCCAACAATGCCCAAATCGCTATGCCCCAGAGCAGCAGCTGGCACATTCCCAAAGTCCAGATCCGAGGCGCTAGGTGAAGTTGTGTGGCGGACGCGTTGGCGTGTATCAGTTCACCCGTCAACGTCAGCTGCATGCTGGTGATGACACCCAGGACCAATAGCCAAGCCAATGCGATCAGAGGTAAGCCCCACAGGAAACGAGGGTGTCCCAATGCCTCGCCGGGCTGAAGCCTAAACGACGCCATCAATTTGTCAATATTTGCCTTGATGTTTAGACAGTGTTGTTTCAAATTGATACCTCTCGCCATCCATGTTGGGAAAGGTTGAATTTTAATTGATTTAAGTCAACTTATGTATTAATAATTATTGACGTAAAGCATTAATCTTTGAGGCTGATATTTCCTAATGAATTTATCAATTAACCCACTTGCGCGCATTGCGCCACATGCGCATCCAAGGGCTGAACGCGTCAATGCCACCCGAAGCAGCCAAGTCTGTCCAGCTCATTTGCACGTTGCGGAACACGCGTTCGGGGTGCGGCATCATGGCGGTGAAGCGACCATCGGCGGTGGTGACAGCGGTCAAGCCACCTGCACTGCCGTTGGGGTTGAACGGATAGGCTTCGGTCGCTGCGCCGTGGTTGTCCACAAAGCGCATGGCGGGCAACACTAGGGCTGCATTGCCGCGTGTTTGGAAGTTGGCAAAGCCTTCGCCGTGTGCCACAGCGATGGGCAAACGCGCACCGGCCATACCCGCGAAAAACAAAGAGGGCGATTCCAACACTTCCACCATCGAGAGGCGCGCTTCAAAGCGCTCGCTTTGGTTGGTGGTGAAGCGAGGCCAGTGTTCAGCGCCAGGAATGATGTCGGCCAACTCGGCAAACATCTGACAGCCGTTACACACGCCCAAACCAAAGGTGTCGGTGCGTGCAAAGAACTGCTGCATTTGCTCAGACAACAGGGGGTTGAACGTGATGCTGCGTGCCCAGCCGATGCCGGCACCCAAGGTGTCGCCGTAGCTAAAGCCACCGCACGCCACCAAGCCTTTGAAGTCTTGCAGCTTGGCGCGGCCGGTTTGCAGGTCGGTCATGTGCACGTCATACGCGTCAAAACCGGCTTCGGCAAAGGCGTAGGCCATCTCGATGTGTGAGTTGACGCCCTGCTCGCGCAGCACGGCCACTTTGGGTTTGGCGGCCACGTTGATGAAGGGTGCGGCCACGTTGTCGGTGATACCGGCTGGCAAATGCACATGCATACCGGGGTCGGTGAGGTTGCCAGCGGCAGCATGTTCTGCGTCAGCGCATGCAGGGTTGTCGCGCTGTTGGCAAATCTTCCAGCTCACGCTGTCCCACACTTGATGCAGGTCGGCCAGCTTGGCGGTGAAGACTTCTTTGGTGTCGCGCCACACGCTGATGGCGCCTTTGCCATGGTCTAACGCCGCCGATGCGGGACGCGTTTTGCCAACAAAGTGGCTGTGCTTGGACAAGCCATGCTCGCGCAGGGTTTGCATCACCTCGTTACGCTCCGACGTGCGCACTTGCAGCACCACGCCCAGCTCTTCGTTGAACAAGGCTTTTAGCGTCAGTTCTTCGCGGCGTGCGCTCACCTGTGAGGCCCAGTTCTTGGTGTCGCCATATTCGGCACGGCTGTCGTTGATGCCGTCGCCTTCGGTGATGAGCATGTCTACATTCAGCGCCACGCCCACTTGGCCTGCGAAGGCCATTTCGCACACGGCCGCCATCAAGCCGCCATCGCTGCGGTCGTGGTACGCCAAAATTTTTCCTTGCGCGCGCAAGGCGTTGACGGCATTGACGAGCTTGACCAAGTCTTGCGCATCGTCGAGGTCTGGCACTTGGTCGCCTGCTTGGTTCAGCACTTGGCCCAAGATGCTGCCTGCCATGCGGCGCTTGCCCTCGCCTAATTGCACCAAGACCAAGGTGGTGTCTTCGATGTTGTTGAGCTGCGGCGTGAGCGTGCCACGCACATCGGGGATGGACGCAAACGCGCTGATGATCAAGCTCACAGGCGAGGTCACTTTTTTGGTGTCGCCGTTTTCGCTCCACTGCGTGCGCATAGACAAACTGTCTTTGCCCACGGGAATGGAAATGCCCAAAGCTGGGCACAGCTCAAGACCGACAGCTTTGACGGTGTCGTAGAGCGCAGCGTCTTCACCGGCTTCGCCGCAAGCGGCCATCCAGTTGGCGCTGAGCTTGACGCGAGACAATTCAAACGGCGCAGCCAACAAGTTGGTGATGGCTTCAGCCACAGCCATGCGGCCTGAGGCGGGTGCGTCGAGTGACGCGAGCGGTGTGCGTTCGCCCATGCTCATGGCTTCACCGGCGAAGCTTTGGTAGTCGGCCAAGGTCACGGCAACGTCAGCCACTGGCACTTGCCACGGGCCGACCATTTGGTCGCGATGCGTCAGGCCACCCACGGCGCGGTCGCCAATGGTGATGAGGAAGCGTTTGCTGGCCACCGTGGGGTGGCTCAGCACGTTGATGACTGACTCTTGCAAGCTCACGCCAGTCAAGTCCATCGGGGCGCTGGTGCGTGCTACGCGTGTGACATCGCGGTGCATCTTGGGTGGTTTGCCCAGCAGCACGTTCATGGGCATGTTGACTGCCACCCCCACGCTCCCCACTTCGTGTGATTCGCTGCCCCCCGTGGGGGCGCTTAAGTGGTGTGCCAACGTTGCATCTTCATTGGCAACGGTCAAGTGGCGCTCTTCGGTGGCCACGCCCACCACTGCAAACGGGCAACGCTCGCGCTCGCAGAAGGCTTTGAATTGCTCCAGCGACTCTGGCGCAATGGCCATCACATAACGCTCTTGGCTTTCGTTGGACCAAATTTCTTTAGGGGCCAAGCCCGACTCTTCGAGAGGCACAGCGCGCAAATCAAAGCGTGCGCCACGGCCTGCGTCGTTGGTGAGTTCTGGAAACGCGTTGGACAAACCGCCCGCGCCCACATCGTGAATGGCGAGGATGGGGTTGGCCGCGCCTTGCGCCCAACAATGGTTGATCACCTCTTGCGCACGGCGCTCAATCTCGGGGTTGCCGCGTTGCACCGAGTCAAAGTCCAGCTCTGCCGCGTTCGTGCCGCTGGCCATCGAGCTGGCGGCGCTGCCGCCCATGCCAATACGCATGCCAGGGCCACCGAGTTGAATCAACAAGCTGCCTGCGGGGAACTCGATCTTCTTGGTTTGTTCGCTGTCAATCACGCCCAAGCCACCCGCAATCATGATGGGCTTGTGGTAACCGCGTGTCACGCCAGCCACGTCTTGCTCATACTCTCGGAAGTAGCCAGTCAGGTTGGGACGGCCAAACTCGTTGTTGAACGCGGCGCCGCCCAAGGGGCCTTCGGTCATGATTTGCAAAGGGCTGGCCATGTGCGAGGGGCGGCCCAGTTGGCTGTCCCACAGCTTCGACACGGTGAAGCCAGACATACCGGCTTTGGGCTTGGAGCCTCGGCCTGTTGCGCCCTCGTCGCGAATCTCACCGCCATTGCCGGTAGAGGCACCGGGGTATGGCGAAATGGCGGTGGGGTGGTTGTGGGTTTCGACCTTCATCAACACATGGTTGGTGGCTGATACTTTGCTGTACTGAGGCAGGTCTTTGCCATTGTTGGTGGCTAAAAAGCGCTCGACTTTGTGACCTTCCATGATGGAGGCGTTGTCCGAATACGCCACTACCGTGTATTGCGGGCTGGTTTTTTCAGTGTGGCGAATCATGCCAAACAGGCTGTGCGATTGCGCTTCGCCGTCAATGGTGAACTCGGCATTGAAAATCTTGTGGCGGCAGTGCTCGCTGTTGGCTTGCGCGAACATCATCAGCTCTACATCGGTGGGGTTGCGCTTGAGCTGCGTGAAGGCATTCACCAAATACGCAATCTCGTCCTCGGCCAAGGCCAAGCCCCAACGGGTGTTGGCGTCGTGCAAAGCGGCCTCGCCGCCTTGGAGCACGTCCACTTGTTCCATGGGTGCGGGGTGCAGTTCGGTGAACAAGCCCAGCGCCTCGTCGCGTGTGCGCATGACAGACTCGGTCATGCGGTCGTGCAACACATCGGCGACCGCCATCAACTGCTCAGGTGTGAGCGTGGCTTTGCTCAGCAAGCCGTCTTTGAGTTGGATGTGGAACTCGGTGATGCGCTCAATGCGCTTGAGCTGCAAACCGCAGTTGTGCGCAATGTCAGTCGCCTTTGAAGCCCAAGGCGACACTGTGCCAAAACGTGGTGTAACGACCAGCAAAGTGCCTTGTTGCAAACCGTGGGCAGGCTCGCCGTAGGTCAACAAGGCAGCCAATGTGTTTTGCTGTTCCGCACTCAAGGCCGCGTCACTGGCCGACACATGCACAAAACGTGCGCTCAAGCCTTTGATTTGGGGAGAAATGGCCGCCAAACGTGGCAAAAGCTGTTGAACACGGAAATTGCTGAGGGCGTTGCCGCCTTCGAAAATGCTGAGGTGCAGGGACACGAGGGAGCCTTGAGAAAAAGACGGGAATCGGTTCGAGCCGGGCCGCTGACTGGGGCTGGTCGGCAAAGACAAGATTTTACGTGTCTGGCGCGGCACATTTGTACACAATATCTACATGGAACAAGGTGTTGTTGCGTGAATGGGATAATCACACTCATGACCATCTCCATCAAAGACGCCCAAGGCGCACAAGGCATGCGTATCGCGGGCAAACTGGCCTCCGAAGTTCTCGATTTCATCACCCCGCACGTGGTGCCGGGCGTGACGACCAACCAGCTCGACAAGCTGTGCTACGACTTCATCACGCAAGTTCAGCAGGCCATCCCCGCGCCGCTGAACTACAACCCCAGCGGTGACAACCCCTACCCCAAGTCGATTTGCACCTCGATCAACCATCAGGTGTGCCACGGCATTCCCAATGACAAGCCACTGAAAAAAGGTGACACGGTCAACATCGACATCACCGTCATCAAAGACGGCTGGCACGGCGACACCAGCCGCATGTTCTCGGTGGGCGATGTGTCCATTGCGGCCAAGCGTTTATCCAAATTGACCTACGAAGCCATGTGGCACGGCATTGTCAGGGTCAAGCCCGGTGCGCGTTTGGGCGACATTGGCTTTGCGATTCAGCGTTTTGCAGAAGGCCACGGCTTCTCGGTGGTGCGCGAATTTTGTGGCCACGGGATCGGCCAAGTCTTCCACGAAGAACCGCAAGTGCTTCACTACGGCAAAGCGGGCACTGGCGAAACGCTGCAAGCCGGCATGACCTTCACCATCGAGCCCATGATCAACGCAGGCAAAAAAGACATCAAAGAGCTGGGCGATGGCTGGACCATCGTCACGCGCGACCACTCCTTGTCGGCCCAATGGGAACACACCATCCTCGTCACCGAAACTGGCTACGAGGTGTTGACCCTCTCCGACGGCAGCCCCGCCCTGCCCGAATTCGTCACCACCACCTGCTGCTAAAAAAACGCTATGAACGCCTTGGCTAACCTTTACAGGAAGGACAAGGCTGCTTTGCTGCTCGACGCGTCCAACCGCTCCACCGCCACCCGCAGCGTCCGTGGTTTGCTGCACAAGCTCTGCAGCTTGACCGACGACACACTGCGCAAACTCTGGCTCAACGCAGGTTTCGACAACTCGCTCTGCCTGGCTGCCGTAGGCGGCTATGGCCGTGGTGAGTTGTATCCCTACTCGGATGTGGATGTGCTGCTGCTGTTGCCCGAAGGCGTGTCGCCCGAGCAGGACGAGGGGCTCAAAACCAAGATCGAAGCGTTCATCGGCAGTTGCTGGGACACAGGCTTGGAAATCGGCTCCAGCGTGCGCAACGTGGACGAGTGCATCCACGAGTCGTCGGCGGACATCACGGTGCAAACGTCCTTGCTGGAAGCGCGTTTGATTGTGGGCAGCGCCGACTTGTTCAAGACGTTTCAAACCCGTTTTGAGCAAGCCATGGACCCACAGGCTTTCTTTGTGGCCAAGACCTTGGAGCTGCGTCAGCGCCACACCAAGTTTGAAAACACGCCCTATTCGCTCGAACCCAACGCCAAAGAGTCACCCGGTGGCTTGCGCGATTTGCAAGTCATTTTGTGGGTGGCCAAAGCGGCAGGCTTAGGCAACAGTTGGGACGAATTGGCGCGCAAAGGCTTGGCCACGCCTTTTGAGGCCCGTCAACTCAAACGCAACGAAGACACATTGGCCCTCATCCGCACCCGCTTGCATTTGGCCGCGAAGCGTCGTGAAGACCGCTTGGTGTTTGACCTGCAACACGCCGTGGCGAAAAGCTTGGGGCTGGGTCTGGAAGAAGACGGCAGTTTGAACGCCCGTGTGGCCAGTGAAGCGCTGATGAAGCGCTATTACTGGGCGGCCAAAGCGGTGACGCAGCTGAATCAAATCTTGTTGCTCAACATTGAAGAGCGCATTCACCCCTCTGGCCACGAACCGCGCCTGATCAACGAACGCTTTGCCGACAAGGCCGGCATGCTCGAAGTCACCAGCGACGACCTGTATCAGTGCGAACCCCACGCTATTTTGGAAACCTTCTGGTTGTACGAGTCGACAGTGGGCATCAACGGTTTGTCGGCCCGCACCTTGCGCGCGCTGTACAACGCACGCAGCGTGATGGATGGCAAATTCCGCGCCG
This sequence comes from Limnohabitans sp., assembly GCF_031539175.1. Taxonomy (GTDB): domain Bacteria; phylum Pseudomonadota; class Gammaproteobacteria; order Burkholderiales; family Burkholderiaceae_C; genus Limnohabitans. The sequence goes on from NZ_JAVKLQ010000059.1 coordinate 59,505, forward strand.
ACCCGATCAACCGCGCCATGTTCATGCGCATCTTGCAAGCGCCCAGTGGCATGACGCACGCCATGCGTTTGATGAACCAAACCTCCGTGCTGGGCCGGTATTTGTGGGCCTTCCGACGCATCGTGGGGCAAATGCAGCATGACCTGTTTCACGTCTACACCGTCGACCAACACATCTTGATGGTGCTGCGCAATGTGCGCCGCTTCTTCATGGCCGAACACGCCCACGAATACCCGTTTTGCTCGCAATTGGCGGCGGGCTGGGACAAGCCTTGGATTTTGTTTGCCGCTGCTTTGTTCCACGACATCGCCAAAGGCCGTGGCGGCGACCATTCGCAACTCGGACGGGGTGAAGTGCGTAAGTTCTGCCGCGACCACAGCATCGACAAAGCCGACGCACAGCTGATCGAGTTCTTGGTGGGCGAGCACTTGAGCATGAGCCACATCGCACAAAAACAAGATTTGAGCGACACCGACATCATCCAAGCCTTTGCCCAGCGCGTAGGCAACGAGCGCAACTTGACCGCGTTGTATCTGTTGACCGTGGCCGACATTCGCGGCACCAGCCCCAAAGTGTGGAATGCGTGGAAAGGCAAGTTACTCGAAGACCTGTACCGCTACACCTTGCGTGCTTTGGGCGGCCGCGCCCCCGATGCCGATGCCGAGGTCGAAGCGCGCAAACGTGAGGCACTCACCATGTTGGCGCTCTACGCATTGCCTTTTGAGGCCCACAAAGATTTGTGGAGTACCTTGGATGTGGGCTACTTCATGCGCCACGACGCCACCGACATTGCATGGCACACGCGCCAGTTGTCGCGTGGTTTGTTCACGGCCAAAAAAGAAGATCGAACCATGGGCGTGACCGTGCGCGCCCGCTTATCGCCTGTCGGCGAAGGCTTGCAGGTGATGGTGTATTCGCCCGACCAAGCCGATTTGTTTGCCCGAATTTGCGGCTACTTCGACCAAGCGGGCTTCAACATCTTGGATGCCAAAGTGCACACTGCCACCAACGGCTACGCGCTCGACACCTTCCAAGTCGTGACCTCTTTGACGCAAGAGCACTACCGCGACCTCATCAACATGGTGGAAACGGGGTTGACCGAAACCTTGGAGCTTGCCAAGCCTTTGCCAGCCGTGGGCCGTGGCCGCGTGTCGCGCCGCGTGAAAAGCTTCCCCATCGCGCCGCGTGTGTCGTTGCAACCGGATGAGCGCGCGCAAAAGTGGGTGCTCAGCATTTCGGCCAGCGACCGTGTGGGTTTGCTCTACAGCGTTGCGAGGGTTTTGGCAAACCACAAAGTGAACTTGTTGCTGGCCAAAATCAGCACCTTGGGCGAGCGCGTGGAAGACACGTTCTTGATCGACGGCGCTGTGCTTCAACAAAACAAAGCACAGCTAGAGATTGAAACAGAGCTGTTGGCCGCGTTGCAGGCGTAAACAAGAACGGGGCTTAGAAAGCCCCGTTTTTTATGCGCTTAGCGGTCAATCGTCCGTGTCATCGAGCCCTGGGAACAACACATCTGTGTACCCAAAACGCGAAAAATCGCGCACCCGCATGGGATAAAGCACGCCAATGAGGTGGTCGCATTCGTGCTGCACCACCCGAGCATGAAAGCCTTCCACCGTGCGATCAATCGGGTTGCCCAATGGGTCAAAACCTTGGTAGCGCAAACGTTTAAAACGAGGTACCACAGCTCTTAGGCCCGGCACGGACAAACAGCCTTCCCAGCCCTCTTCTTCCTCGTCACCCAAGGGCGTCAGCAAGGGGTTGATCAGCACGGTGTACGGCACCACAGGCGCATCGGGGTAACGTGGGTTGACCTCGCCTGAGCCAAACACCACCACTTGCAAATCCACACCCATTTGCGGCGCCGCCAAGCCCGCGCCGTTGGCCGCGATCATGGTGTCGTCGAGGTCTTGCAGCAAGGCATGCAGCGCTGGCGTGTTGAAGGCGGTCACGGGTTGCGCCACGCGCAGCAAACGCGGGTCGCCCATTTTTAAGATGTCACGAACGGCCATGTGTGTGTCCTTTATTCGGGCGCTGGCACGGCGTCAGCCGCTCTGCCTGCGTGAGAGGCGACCAAGGCCAACAAGCCCGCTTCGTCCAACACCGGTACGCCCAAGGCTTGCGCTTTTTCGAGCTTACTGCCCGCCTCAGCGCCTGCGACCACGCAGTGGGTTTTCTTACTCACGCTGCCCGCCACTTTGGCACCCAAGGCTTCGAGCATGTCTTTGGCCTCGTCTCGGCTGAGGGTGGGCAAGGTGCCGGTCAGCACAAAAGTTTGGCCTGCCAAGGGCAAGCTGGCACCCGCGGTGGGCGCGCCCTCTTCCCAATGCACACCGTAGGCTCGCAGTTGCGCCACCACCTCTCGGTTGTGGGGTTGATCAAAGAAAGTGCGGATGCTTTGCGCCACGATGGGTCCGACATCGGCCACTTGCAACAGCTGGTCCAGCGTGGCGTCCATGATGGCGTCGATGTTGCCAAAGTGCCGTGCCAAGGCTTTGGCGGTGGCCTCACCCACATGGCGAATGCCGAGCCCGAAGACAAAGCGCGGCAAGGTGGTGTGTTTCGATTTTTCGATACTCAGCAACACGTTGTTGGCTGACTTTTCGGCCATGCGGTCCAGCGACACCAAGGCGTTGAAGTCCAAGCGGTAAATGTCGGGCAAGGTGTGAATCACACCGGCGTCGACCAACTGCTCGACCAGTTTGTCCCCCAAGTCTTCAATCTCCACCGCGCGGCGATGGGCAAAGTGCAGGATGGCCTCTTTGCGCTGTGCGCTGCAAAACAAGCCTCCCGTACAGCGGTAATCGGCTTCGCCCTCTTCGCGCACGGCCGCGCTGCCGCAGACGGGGCACACATGCGGCATGGTGAAGATTTGCGCTTCATGCAAACGCTTTTCGGCAATGACAGACACCACTTCGGGAATCACATCGCCCGCGCGGCGCACCACCACGGTGTCGCCGACCCGCACATCTTTGCGGCGGGCTTCGTCTTCGTTGTGCAGGGTGGCGTTGGTGACGGTCACGCCGCCCACAAACACAGGCGCGAGCTTGGCCACGGGCGTGAGTTTGCCCGTGCGCCCGACTTGCACCTCAATGGCGAGAACGGTGGTGAGTTCTTCTTGCGCGGGGTATTTGTGCGCCACAGCCCAGCGCGGTTCGCGGGTGACGAAGCCCAATTGACGCTGCCAATCGAGGCGGTTCACTTTGTAGACCACCCCGTCAATGTCGTAGGGCAGCGCATCACGGGCTTGGCCCATGCGCTGATGAAAACCGACCAAACCTGCGGCACCTTGCACGCAAGCGGTTTGCTCGGCCACAGGAAAGCCCCAAGCTTTGAGTGTCATCAGCAACGCGTAATGCGTGGCAAAGGTGGGGCCGCCATCGGCCTCGGGCGTGATGTCGCCCAAGCCGTAGGCAAAGAAGCTCAAAGGTCGTTGCGCGGCGATGTTGGGGTCCAGCTGACGCACCGCACCTGCGGCCGCATTGCGTGGATTCACAAAGGTTTTTTCGCCCTTTTCGCCTGCCGCTATGCGGGCACGTTGGCGCTCGTTCAGGGCCTCAAAGTCGCCTCGGGCCATGTAGACCTCGCCACGCACTTCAAGCACCTTGGGCGCGCTGTCGGGCAAGCGCAGCGGAATTTGGCCAATGGTGCGAATGTTTTGTGTGACGTCTTCCCCCATTTCGCCATCGCCACGCGTGGCCGCTTGCACCAGCACGCCGTTTTCGTAGCGCAGGCTCATGGCCAAACCGTCAAACTTCAACTCGGCCACGTACTCGACCAGCGGGTCCGCATCGGTCAGGGCCAACTCTTTGCGAATGCGGGTGTCGAAGTTTTCAGCCCCGGTGGCCTCGGTATCTGTTTCGGTGCGAATGCTCAACATGGGCACGACATGGCGCACGCTGGCAAACACATCCAACGTTTTGCCACCCACGCGCTGCGTGGGTGAATCGGCGGTGATCAGTTCGGGGTGCGCGGCTTCAAGCGCTTGCAGTTCGCGGAATAAGCGGTCGTATTCGGCGTCGGGCAGCGTGGGCGCGTCCAACACGTAGTACAGGTGGCCGTGGTGATGCAGCTGCGCACGCAACGTGGCCGCTTTGGCGGCCAAGTCGGTGGCAGGGTTTGGCTTCGGGGGATTCGGGTCGGCAGCAAAGTCGCTGCCAAACAAGTCAGCGGTCGTCATGCTGAACAACCCAATTAGCTGAACAAACGGCGCGCTTGCGGCGAGCCAGCCGACAAATCACGCGCATCCAAGGTGTTGTAGAGCGCCATCAAGTCACGGGCAATCGCGCCCACCGCGGGTTCGGACAGGGGCTGGCCGTTGTCATCGGTGACGGCGCCGTCCATCTCGCGGGCGAGTTCGAGGGCAGTTTGGATCATGCGGGCAAAGGGCTCTTCGGCGCGGTCGACCTGAGGCACGTCCAGCGACAAAGTGATTTCGCGAATCGCCGATTGCGCGGGGTCTTCCGACATGGCGGCTTGGGTGTCAAACACCAGCCCCAAAATGGGCGGCAAGCCCGCGGTGGCGGCAGGCACCACCATGCGCCCGGGAATGACGCCGGGTACAAACCCCAAACGCGCGGCGTTTTGTTGCACATAGCCTGGGCTCCATGCGGCTTTGACGGCTTTCAAGGTGAAGCTCAGTTGCGCGTCATGGGCGCTGGCAAACCCATCGAGTTCGCGGGCGCGCGCCACCACCTCGAGCATGTCTGGAAACTCAGGGGCGCCATTGATACCATCGGCAAAGGCTTGTGTTTTCAAGACGAATTCTGAAAACTCAATTTCGTTCAACGCGCCCGTGCGGTTGGCCAATTGCACACCGGTTTGGAAGGTGCTGTAGCGCTGGCCACTGCAGGGGACTTCCCAGACACCGGTTTCGGCGTTCAAGCCCTCGACGCTGAACAACTTGCTGCCCACACGTCGGGTGGCGGGCAACGCGGCCATGGCGGCTTCGCCTGACACAGGGTGGTCGATGTCAATGGCTGCAATCAGGTCGATCAGCCCATCCAGATTGGGGCGTTTTTCGGGCTGCAGCATCGCAGGGGCTGCGCCGCCATCCATGACTTTGTCGATCATGGGCTCTAGATTGGGGCGGTTTTGTTGCGCGGCAGGCGATGCCAATGACGCCGTGTTGGCTTGGACCTTGGCTGTGCGGGCCAATTCGGCTTCGTCAGGCACGCGCAGGGCGTGCAAGGTGGCCTCTTGCATCATGGTGCGGGCCATGTCACTGACGGGATCCAAGGTGGGTTCGGTGAATGCGCTGGCGTGCGTGTCCGACGCGCGCTCATAGACCGGCGATGGGTAAGTGTTGGCGGCAGGTGCGTCAAACGAGGGCTCTTGCGCGCGGTCGTTGGCAGGGGCCGTCGTGGCCGCTGTGTTGCTGTCAACAGGGTCTTGCGGCTGTGGCTGGGCTTGGCGTGGTTTGTTTTTACGCGAGGTCCAGGTGCTGTGCGCGACCACGCCAGCCAGCACCACGCCGCCTGCGATTGCTAAACCAATTTGAAGTGTGCTCATGCTGATGCTTAAAGGTTCAAACGGGTTCGACCATAGACACGGCCGACTCCATGTCAACGGCCACGATGCGAGAAACGCCTTGTTCCTGCATGGTCACGCCGATGAGTTGTTCTGCCATTTCCATGGCAATTTTGTTGTGTGAAATAAAGAGGAATTGTGTCTCTTTGGACATGCTCGACACCAGTTTGGCATAACGCTCGGTGTTGGCGTCATCCAACGGCGCATCCACCTCGTCCAGCAAACAAAACGGCGCTGGGTTGAGTTGGAAGATGGCAAACACCAACGCAATCGCGGTCAACGCTTTTTCACCGCCGGACAGCAAATGAATGGTTTGGTTTTTCTTGCCGGGAGGCTGGGCCATCACCTGCACGCCAGAGTCCAAAATTTCTTCACCGGTCATCACCAAACGGGCATTACCGCCCCCGAACAACTCGGGGAACATGCGGCCAAAGTGCTCGTTGACGATCTTGAACGTGCCACCCAGCAGCTCGCGGGTTTCGCCATCGATTTTGCGAATGGCGTCTTCCAGCGTGTTCATGGCGTCGGTCAAGTCTTTGGTTTGCGAGTCCAAGAACACCTTGCGCTCGCTGGCTATGGCCAACTCGTCCAAGGCGGCCAAGTTGACGGCGCCCAAGGCGGTGATGTCGCGGTTCAAGCGGTCAATCTCGCCTTGCAGACCGCTCAAACGCACGTTGTTGGCTTGGATGGACGCACCCACAGCCTCGAGATCGGCTTGGGCATCGGCCAGCAGCTGGCTGTATTGCTCTAAACCCAAACGCGCGGCTTGTTCTTTCAACTGGAAGTCGGTGATGCGTTGGCGCAAAGGCTCCAACTCACGCTCCAACTGCAAACGGCGCTCATCGCTGGCCCGCAGCTTGGTGGTGAGGTCGTCGTATTCGCTGCGCTTGGCGCCCAAGGCGGCTTCGCGCTCCATCTTCACGTTCAAGGCGTTTTGCAGGCCGGCTTGTGCGGCCGCATCGGTCAAGCGGGTGAGGTCTTCTTGCACACGCGCTTCTTCGGCGGCCACCGAGGCGGCTTGCTGCGTGGCGGTGTCGATGATGCGCTTGAGCTCGGCCTCGCGGGTTGCCAAGCTGCGTTGCGAGAACTGCGCTTCTTGGGCTTGACGCTCTAAGCTGCGTTGTTGTTCGCGGCTGTCGTTCAGGCGGCGCTCGGCGTTGATGACGGCATCGTCGAGCTGGGCGTGACGCTCTTGGCTGTCGGCCAATTGCATGTCCAGCTCTTCAAAACGACCTTCGGCGTTCACGCGGCGCTCTTGCAAGTCGGCCAATTGGGCTTCCACCTCGGCCAAATCGCCGCTCAACTGAGCGCTGCGGGCGCGGGTTTGCTCGGCCAATTGCGTGAGGCGCAAGGTTTCGACCTGCAATTTGTGGGCACGCGCTTGGGCCGCCGTGGCCTCGGCGCGGATGCTGACCAAGCGCTGCGACGACTCGCTGTAAGCAGCCTCGGCACGCACCAAGTTGTGGCGTGCTTCGTCGCTGATGAAGGCCTGTGCTTTCGTGCTTTTGTCGAGGTTTTCGATCTCTTGCGCACGGGCCAGCAGGCCCGATTGGGCGCTGTCTTGCGCGTAAAACGTGACGCTGTGGGCGCTGATGGCATGGCCACTGGGCACATAGATCACTTGGCCGGGCTGCAAACTGGCGCGTTTGGCCAATGCCTCGTCCAGATTCGGGGCAGTGAAACAGCCACTCAGCCAGTCCGTCAGCAACGCTTGAAGGCCTGCGTCGTTCAAACGCAGCAAGTCAGACAAGCGCGGCAACGCACTGGCGCTGCCAGGCACTGAGGCGATGGGCGGTGTGTAAAACGCCAATTTGGCGGGCGGTGCATCGGTTTGGAACGCACGCACGATGTCCAAGCGACTGACTTCCAAAGAAGCCATGCGCTCGCGCAACGCAGCTTCTAAGGCGTTTTCCCAGCCTGCATCGATGTGAATGCGGCTCCACAACGCTTGCAAACCGTCCAACCCATGCTTGGCCAGCCAAGGTTTGAGTTTGTCGTCGGTTTGCACTTTTTCTTGCAAAGCCTTCAGGGCCTCCAAACGGGCGGAAATATCGGCCTGTTTGGCTTGCTCCGTGTTGACGGCTTGCTGTGCGGTGCGGCGGGCTTCGTCGAGCTGCGGCACATGGGCTTGCAACTCTTCAAGTTGAGCCGCCGTAATTTCGGCGGTGGCTTGGGCGTCTTGCAACTGTTCTTGCAGGTTCACCAAACGCACCTCATCGGGCGAGGCCAAGGCGTTGCGGTCGGCACTCAAGCGCTCGTGGCGGCTGTTGAGTTGGCGGCTTTGCTCTTCAATGTTGCGTTGGTCCGCGGCCAGCACCTGAATTTGCTGCTGCACCTGCGCCACGGCGGCGCGCTGTTCGTTGCTGCGCTGTTGGGCGGTGCGCACAGCTTCTTCCAAATCGGGCAGCTGCATGGCCTGCTCTTCAACTTGGGCGGCGAGCATGACAGCGCGCTCTTCACCGTCCATGGCGGCGGCGGCCAAGTTTTCAATTTCTTGATGCGCTGTTTCGGACTGTGCAGCCCAGTGCGTCGTTTGCTCTTTGATTTGCACCAAACGGGCTTCGGCGCGCTGGCGGCCTTCCACCACAAAACGAATTTCTGCTTCCAAGCGCCCCACTTCGGCGCTGGCTTCGTACAACGCCCCTTGGGCTTGGTTCACCTGATCGCTCGCCGCGTAGTGGGCTTGGCGAACGGTTTCAAGGTCGGCTTCGATGTGGCGCAAATCGGCAATGCGCGACTCCAGGTCGTTCACGGCCTTGTCAGCTTGGGTTTTCAAGCCCAATTGGTCCGCCTCGGCTTCGGCGCGGCGCAAGAACCACAGCTGGTGCTGCTTGAGCGTGACATCACCTTGCAGGGCGTGATAACGCTGGGCCACTTCGGCCTGTTTTTCGAGCTTTTCGAGGTTCGCGTTCAACTCGCGCAAGATGTCTTCGACGCGGGTCAAGTTCTCGCGGGTGTCGCTCAAGCGGTTTTCGGTTTCGCGACGACGCTCTTTGTATTTAGAAACGCCAGCGGCCTCTTCCAAGAACAAACGCAGCTCTTCAGGGCGCGATTCAATGATGCGGCTGATCGTGCCCTGACCAATGATGGCGTAGGCGCGTGGTCCCAAGCCCGTGCCCAAAAACACGTCTTGCACGTCACGACGACGCACGGGTTGGTTGTTGATGAAGTAGCTCGAGCCGCCGTCACGGGTCAGCACACGCTTGACCGCAATCTCGGGAAACTGGCTCCATTGGCCGCCAGCACGGTGGTCGGCGTTGTCAAACACCAATTCCACGCTCGAGCGGCTGGCCGCTTTGCGGGTGGTGGTGCCATTGAAAATGACGTCTTGCATGGACTCGCCACGCAACTCACTGGCTTTGCTTTCGCCCAGCACCCAGCGCACCGCATCCATGATGTTCGATTTACCGCAGCCATTGGGGCCCACCACCCCGACCAATTGGCCAGGCAGCAGAAAATTGGTCGGTTCAGCGAAGGACTTGAAACCCGATAACTTAATTGAATTCAGACGCACCGAAAAACCTCTTGTTGCAGAGGGTCGATCATAAAGCGGCGAGCCAAGTACGCACCTCTGCTTGCAAGGCCAACAAATCAGGCTTCAAAGCGAGGTACTGGCCGCGGACGCGATCCAGCGCTTCCTGGCGGCTCGTTTGGTACAAATCGGTCATACCTTGCGCCAAAGATTCGCCCGTGAACAAAGGCATGAAGCCCTTGAGGGCGTGCAAGGCATGCTCCACTTTCAACGCCTCTTGCGCGACCAAAGCCGCATCAATGATGGCCATTTCTTGGCCCAAGCTTTGTTCAAACGTCATCATCAACTCGCGGAGCTGTTCTGGGTCAAAGGCAAACTCTTTGGCGCGGTTTAGATCGAGGAGCATGGCAAATAATTAAAGTGTTCAAATCAATGGGGCAAGACGTGCGTCTAGCGCGGGGATAATAGCAGCCATGAACCCCTTGCTTTTAAGTCTACAGCCCTATCCTTTCGAGCGGCTGAAGCAACTTTTTGCCCCCATCACCCCCAACCCAGCCTTTGCGCCCATCAGCCTAGGTATTGGTGAGCCGCGTCACGCCACGCCACGCTTGGTGCTCGACGCATTGAGCCACGCTACCGATGCGCTGGCGGCCTACCCCGCCACCGCAGGTTTGCCCGCTCTGCGCGCGTCTTGTGCGGCTTGGGTGCAACGCCGCTATGGTTTAACGATCGACGCGGCCACCCAAGTGTTGCCCGTGAACGGCTCTCGCGAGGCTTTGTTTGCCTTCGCGCAAACAGTGATTGACCCGACCAAGCTGGACAAGAACGGGAACCGCCTTGAGGCCGTGGTGGTCTGCCCCAACCCGTTTTATCAAATCTACGAAGGTGCCGCGCTGTTGGCGGGGGCGAAGCCCTATTACGCGCCCAGCGACCCTGCCTTGAATTTCAACGTCAATTGGGACAAGGTGCCAGCCGACGTGTGGGCCAAGACCCAATTGCTGTTCGTGTGCTCACCCGGCAACCCCACGGGCGCGGTGATGCCCATGGCCGATTGGGAAAAACTCTTTGCTTTGAGCGATCAATACGGCTTCGTCATTGCCAGCGACGAGTGCTACAGCGAGATTTATTTCCGCGAAGAAGCCCCTTTGGGGGGCTTAGAAGCCGCCGCCAAGCTGGGCCGGTCCGACTTTAAAAACTTGGTGGCGTTCACCAGCCTGTCCAAGCGCAGCAATGTACCGGGTATGCGCAGTGGTTTTGTGGCGGGCGATGCCAACATCTTGAAACAATTTTTGCTCTACCGCACCTACCACGGCTCGGCCATGAGCGGCATGGTGCAAGCCGCCAGCATCGCCGCGTGGGACGACGAGGCCCATGTGGTGGCCAATCGTGAGCAATACCGCCAAAAGTTTGCGGCTGTTACCCCTCTGTTGGCAGAAGTCATGGATGTACGCTTGCCAGACGCTGGTTTTTACCTCTGGGCGGCGGTCCCGGGTGGCGACGATGTCGCCTTCGCGCGCGAACTATTGGCTCAATACAATGTGACAGTTTTGCCCGGTAGCTACTTGGCGCGTGAAGGCGCTGGCGTGGACGGCGGCGCAGGCTTTAACCCCGGGGCTGGTCGAATTCGCATGGCCTTGGTGGCTGAAACTGCTGAGTGCGTCGAAGCAGCGCAACGTATCGTGGCATTTGTCAAAAACGCCCTTTCCTAAATTTCATTTCATTTCAACGAAGAAGAGAAGACAACCATGGCTCAACACCAACTGCAACACATCATCGACAACGCTTGGGACAACCGTGCCAACATCAATGGCGCAAACGTTTCGCACGAAGTGAGCGACGCAGTCGACCATGTGATTTCTGAATTAGATGCGGGCCGCTTGCGCGTGGCGACCCGTGAAGCCGTGGGCCAATGGACAGTTCACCAATGGATCAAAAAAGCAGTGCTGTTGTCGTTCCGTTTGAAAGACAACCGCATCATGAAATCAGGCGACTTGGCCTTCTACGACAAAGTCGACACCAAGTTTGGCCAGATGACAGAAGAAGAACTCAAAGCAACTGGCGTGCGCGTGGTGCCGCCTGCTGTGGCACGTCGTGGCAGCTTTATCGCCTCTGGCGCGATTTTGATGCCCTCTTACGTGAACATCGGCGCTTATGTTGATTCAGGCACCATGGTTGACACATGGGCCACCGTGGGTTCATGCGCACAAGTGGGCAAAAACGTGCACCTGTCTGGTGGCGTGGGCTTGGGCGGCGTGTTGGAGCCTTTGCAAGCCAACCCCACCATCATTGAAGACAACTGCTTCATTGGCGCACGTTCTGAAGTGGTCGAAGGCGTCATCGTCGAAGAAAACTCGGTGTTGGGCATGGGCGTGTACATCGGCCAAAGCACACCGTTGTTCGACCGTGCCACTGGCGAAATCAGCTACGGTCGCGTGCCTAGCGGTTCCGTCGTGGTCAGCGGCAACATCCCTAAAGTCGCTGCGAATGGTGCACCTTACAGCATGTACGCTGCGATCATCGTCAAACGCGTGGACGCACAAACACGCTCGAAGACCAGCATCAACGACTTGTTGCGCGATTAATTTCACGCCTTATCTGTCTATCAGGCCCTTTCGATGTCTCGCACCCTCCAGCTCACCGAGCAACTCATTTCGCGCCCTTCGGTCACCCCCGAGGACGCGGGCTGTTTGGACATCATCACCACAAGGCTTGCGCCTTTGGGTTTTGAGTGCGAGCGCATCGACAGCGGGCCAGACACCTTTCGCGTGAGCAACCTGTGGGCTGTTCTGCGCAGCAAGCAGGCAAACGCCAAAACACTGGTGTTTGCAGGCCATACCGACGTGGTGCCCACCGGCCCCATTGACCAATGGACCAGCGACCCCTTCACCCCCACCCACCGTGACGGCAAATTGTTTGGTCGCGGTGCCAGCGACATGAAAGCGTCACTGGCGGCTATGGTGGTGGCTTGTGAAGAGTTTGCTGCCGCCCAAGCGGATGCCAACATCAACATCGCCTTCTTGCTCACCAGCGATGAAGAAGGCCCGGCGTTAGATGGCACGGCGAAGGTTTGCGAAGCCCTGACAGCACGTGGCGAAAAACTCGACTGGTGCATCGTGGGCGAGCCCACCTCGGTGGAACGCACCGGCGACATGATCAAAAACGGCCGACGCGGCACGATGAGCGGCAAGCTCAATGTCAAAGGCGTCCAAGGCCACATTGCCTACCCGCAACTCGCCAAAAACCCCATCCATTTGCTCAGCCCTGCATTGGCAGAGTTGGTGGCGATTGAATGGGACCGAGGCAACGATTTCTTCCCACCCACCAGCTGGCAAGTGAGCAACATCCACGCAGGCACGGGTGCGAGCAACGTGATTCCCGGCGAATGCGTGGTGGACTTTAATTTCCGCTTTTGCACCGAATCCACGCCTGAGCAACTGCAACAGCGCCTCACAGCCGTACTGCAAAAACACAGCTTGGACTTCGACCTCAAGTGGACCGTTGGCGGACTGCCCTTCCTCACCACGCCTGGTGACTTGGTCGGAGCCGTGCAACGCGCCATTTACGACGAAACCGGCCTTGACACCGAACTGTCCACCACGGGTGGCACCAGCGACGGGCGCTTCATCGCACAAGTCTGCCCGCAAGTCATTGAACTTGGCCCACCCAATGCCACCATCCACAAGATCAACGAATTTGTGGCCGTGGCTGATTTGGATCCCCTGAAAAACATTTACCGCCGTGTGCTGGAACAGCTGCACGGCTTGGCCTCACAGGCCAACACGTCCGCACAATGAACCCATCCATGACACTTAGCGCGCTCATCGCACAGAGCGCGCAGCAGCTTGATGCTGCCCACACCGCAGGCAATTTGAGCTTTGGCCACGGCACCACCAACGCCGCCGACGAAGCTGCCTGGCTGGTGCTGTGGAAGCTGGGTTTGCCACTTGACACCGATGTGTCGGACGACGTGCACAACCTCGAATTGCCCGCCACCCAAGTGGCCAGCGTGCATGCTTTCATTGAGCACCGCATTGCCAGCCGCAAGCCTGCGGCTTACCTCACGCAAGAGGCGTGGTTGCAAGGTGTGTCGTTCTACATCGACGAACGCGCCATCGTGCCGCGCTCGCTCATTGCCGAAGTGTTGGCCGAAGGCAGCATCGACCCTTGGCTCGACCCCAACACCACGCGCGTGCTCGACCTCTGCACCGGCAATGGCAGCCTCGGCATCTTGGCGGCACTCGCCTTCCCTGACATCACGGTACAGGGCTTGGACTTGTCCAAAGACGCTTTGGCTGTGGCCCAGATCAACATCGAACGCCACGGCCTTGAAGGCCGCATGACGCTTGCCGAATCGGATGGTTTAGCCAAAGCCGATGGCGTCTTTGACCTCATCTTGTGCAACCCACCTTATGTGAACGCACAAAGCATGTCTGAGTTGCCTGCCGAGTTCAAGGCTGAGCCCGCGCTCGCTTTGGCTGGTGGTGATGACGGCATGGACTTTATTCGCCAAATGCTGCGCGACGCCCCAGCACACATGAGCGAACACGCGGTTCTGGTTTTAGAAATTGGCCACGAACGCGATTACTTTGAAGCAGCCTTTCCCCATTTAGATGTCGTGTGGCTATCGACCAGTGCTGGTGACGACCAGGTCTTACTCCTCACACGCCAAGCAATTGCTGAAGGCGCAAATACTCAATGATCACGATTAAAAATGTCACCTTGCGCCGCTGTGCCAAGGTGTTGCTCGAAGGCGCCACCGTCACCCTCAACCCCGGTGAAAAAGTAGGCTTGGTGGGCCGCAACGGCGCAGGAAAATCTTCGCTGTTCGCGTTGCTCAACGGCAACTTGCAAGAAGACACAGGCGAGTTTTACATTCCCACGCAATGGCGTATGGGCCAAGTGTCCCAAGACATGCCAGAGACCGAGCAAAGCGCGACCGAGTTCGTGATTGAAGGTGACACCGTCTTGAACGATGCACGCGCCGAAGTCAAAGCCGCAGAAACCACCGACGACGGAGAGCGTTTGGGCAACGCCTACATGGCCTTGTACGACGCAGGCGAGCACGATGCGCAATCCCGCGCACAAGCGCTCATCCTCGGGCTGGGCTTTAAAACGACCGAGCTCGACAACCCTGTGAACAGCTTCTCAGGCGGTTGGCGCATGCGCTTGCAATTGGCGCGTGCGCTGATGTGCCCGTCTGACTTGCTGCTGCTCGATGAGCCCACCAACCACTTGGACTTGGACGCTTTGGTGTGGCTCGAAGCTTGGCTCAAGCGCTACGAAGGCACGATGGTCGTCATCAGCCATGACCGCGAATTTTTGGATGCGGTGACCAACGTCACCCTGCACATCGACGCGGGCAAATTGGTGCGCTACGGCGGCAACTACAGCAAGTTTGAAGACATGCGCGCCGAGCAAATGGAGCTCCAACAAAACGCGTTTGCCAAACAGCAAGACAAGATTGCGCATTTGCAAAAGTTCATTGCGCGCTTCAAGGCCAAGGCCAGCAAAGCCAAGCAAGCGCAAAGCCGCGTCAAGGCTTTGGACCGCATGGAAAAAATTGCGCCTTTGTTGGCCGAGGCCGACTTCAGCTTCGAATTCAAAGAACCCGCCAACTTGCCCAACCCCATGTTGAGCATGCAAGGCGTGAGCGTGGGCTACACTGCCCCTGCTGACGCGCCTGCGGGCACACCACCCACGGTCATCGTGCACAACGTCAGCCGATCGGTGCTGGCGGGCCAGCGCATCGGCATCTTGGGTGCCAACGGCCAAGGTAAATCCACGCTGGTGAAAACCATTGCGCGTGACTTGGGCGCTTTGGGCGGCGAAGTGACCGAAGGCAAAGGCCTGAACATCGGCTACTTTGCGCAGCAAGAACTCGACGTGTTGCACCCCGCAGACAACCCGCTCGACCACATGATTGCGTTGGCGAAAAAGCTCACCAACGACGGCAAACTGGCCGGCCAAGCCACCCGCGAGCAAGACTTGCGCAGCTTCTTGGGCCAGTTCAACTTTGGCGGCGACATGGTCAAACAAGCCGTGGGCAGCATGAGCGGTGGCGAAAAAGCCCGACTCGTGCTGTGCATGTTGGTGTGGCAACGCCCCAACCTCTTGCTGATGGACGAGCCCACCAACCACTTGGACTTGGCCACCCGCGAAGCGCTGAGCATGGCACTGAACGAATTTGAAGGTACCGTGATGCTGGTCAGCCACGACCGTGCGTTGTTGCGTGCCGTGTGTGACGAGTTCTGGATGGTGTCACGCGGTGGCGTCGAGCCCTTTGACGGCGACTTGGACGACTACCAACGCTACCTGCTCGACGAAGGCAAACGCTTGCGTGCTGAGGCTGTGGCGGCTGCCAATGCGGCGGTGCTCAAGCCTGCTGTTGTTGCGCCTGTGGCTGAAGTGGCAACACCTGTCGTGCAAGCTGCTCCGCCCGTGGTGAACACGAATTCGCCTGCGGCGAAGGCAGCTGCACCTATCGCCTCTCGCGACCAACGCAAAGAAGACGCGCAACTGCGCAAAGACATCAACGAGAAAAAACGCCCGTTGAAAAAAGAGTTGGATGGCGTGGAAAAAACCATGGCCACGCTGGAGTCAGAGAAGACCGCTCTGCACGACAAACTTGCCACGCCCTTGCCCCCCGCCGACATCGCTGAAGCAGGCAAACGCCTCAAAGCGGTAGAAGATGAACTGGCTCAGTTAGAGCTGCGTTGGCTAGAGCTGACTGAGGCGATGGACGCGATTGAAGCCGCCATGGCTTAAGCCACGGGCCTGACAAACTTCATTCTGCTTTCACGTTGGCGGCCTTGATGACCTTGCCCCATCGCTCGTACTCGGTCTTGATGTAATCCGAAAAATCGGCTGGCGATTTGTTGGGGTGCACCGACGCCCCGATCGCCGCAAAGCGGTCTTGCACCTCTTTGGTGTTCAGCCCCTTGGCGATGGCGACTTGTATTTTCTGAACAATGTCAGCGGGTGTGCCCGCCGGGGCACCCAAACCAAACCATGGCGACACCACCAACCCCGGATAGCCCGACTCTTTCGCTGTCGGGACGTTGGGCAATTGTGGCGAGCGTTTGTCAGACAACACCGCGAGCGCTTTGATGCGGTCTGCTTTGATTTGCGGCATCGCCACAACCAATGAGCTTTGAAAGTCTAGCAATGTTGAGCCGCCAATCAGATCTTGAATTTGCTGCGTCGCGCCTTTGTAAGGCACATGGTTGAGTTTGGTGCCCGACTGCATCTGAAACAGCTCGGCGGCTAGATGCGGAACGGTGGCCACGCCCGGTGTGCCATATGCCAACTTTTCGGGGTTGGCTTTGGCGTAGTGGGTGAGCTCGGCGAGCGTGTTGAAGGGCGCGTTGTTGTTGGCAACCACGATGGGGGTCATGGAGACCATGTTGCTGATCGGCGCAAAGTCTTTGAACGTGTCAAAAGGCGCGTTACCCAAGTGCGGTGCAATGGCCACAGTGATGACCAGCAAGCCAATTGTGTAGCCATCTGCCGGTGCTTTGGCCAAAACACCATGACCCAAGGCGCCATTGCCACCAGGCCTGTTTTCAACAATGACAGGTTGTTTGAATTCTTCTCGCAGGATATTCGCGGCTTCTCGTCCGACAAGATCGGTGGGGCCACCGGCCGGAAACGGCACGATCAATCGAATGGGTTTGTGAGGCCAGTCTGGTGTTTGCGCCAAAACTGGAGCGAGACAACAACTCACGAAGAGACTGAGGATGAGTTTTTTCATAAATGTCTTTTTTCTGCTGTTCATGCGTCTTGATGGCAAGCGCAGTTGATTCGACGAGATTAGAGAGCCATCAACAAGTGTGTAAACCCGTGGATTTGCCCACTGAATTGCGCGCTGCACCAAATGATGGCGGGAAACGAGCACAGCCATGCCCAGAAAAATCGGTTCAAGCCGAAGAACCAAAACACCAAAAAGTGAAAGA
The DNA here is from genome assembly GCF_031539175.1 of Limnohabitans sp. Taxonomy (GTDB): domain Bacteria; phylum Pseudomonadota; class Gammaproteobacteria; order Burkholderiales; family Burkholderiaceae_C; genus Limnohabitans. Next base: position 76,461 of record NZ_JAVKLQ010000059.1, read on the forward strand.
GTGCAGCCACGCTACAAAACACGACGGCTAAGTGTGGGTCGATCAGGCTCAAGGGAAACAAAATTTCCCAAACCATGAAGGCCCAAGAACCCAGCATGGCCAGCCATTTGTTGCGAAGCACATGCGTGGCGGGCAGCGGCCCATAAATTGCCCCGTTTAAAAAGATGCTCATGGCAGAACCATTGCGCCACTCAGGCCGTAACACTTTCACCGAGCCCGACATGAAATACGACGTAATGGACTGAATGGCGATGTACCAAAAACCTGCAAACCATCCCAATGGCACCAGGCCCAATGCGCCCAGCACTTGCGAGATCAGCAACCCCGTCAACACCACCAAGGTCATGAAGTCGCTGCCGCCATTGAACGCACCGCGCCAACGAATGAGGATCAGCAAGTTGCCTAAAAACAAGAACCCAATCAGCGGCAACGATGCCCCTTGTAGAGCCAACACCACAGCGCCCAGCAAACGCAGCAGCAAATGAAATTGGTGCACACGCGGCTTGAACAACACATCGAGCACCGCACGCGCAGGCGCATTAGGAATATCGGCACGTTGCAATGACCAAGACCACAAGCCCTCGTTGCGCGTCGCCTTGCCCATCCGCAAATATTCCAGTGTTTGAATCAACAAACTCCAAGCAAACAAAATTTCAGTGGCGCGAATAGCGATCAGCATGCGACCACCGGCGACGTCATCATCACTTGCGTGTCTACAGTTCCTGAGCGCTGATCGAGCACCATGCGCAGTTCAAACTGGCTGTGGGTGAAGTTGGGGTCAGGCGCACGCAGCACTTGTTCGACCAAGCGGGACACCATGGCAAATGTCACCAAATCGCGGGGGTCTGCGCCCTCCGGCAAGTCATACAAATCGGCCCAAAAATGATCCACCAAATTTTGTTGCGCCAGTCCTAAATTGGTATCGGGGTTGTGCACCAGATGGTGCAAGCGCCTGATGCGGCGTGGGTAAATCAGCAGCCAATCCGACCACTGTAATTCGCCAGAGGGTGACGACACCGCAGAACGTGCGTACAGGTGCGGCACATGTCCCACGGCATGAAAAAACTTCCAATTAGGGAAAAACGCCCGCAATAAAAACAGCCAAGGCCCTTTGATAATGGGACTCTTCAGCAGCAAGGTGGCCAGCAACACCAAAAAATAGAAGACAAATAAAAGTTCTGTCATGTGTGCACGCAGATGCAGGAATATCTGATGCCGATATGATGCCTGCTCCGTGCAATGATCAGGCTGCAAAAAGCAAAAAGGGTTAGCAAATTTCTTTGCTAACCCTTAAATACTTGGTGGGACCAGCGGGGGTCGAACCCACGACAAACGGATTAAAAGTCCGCTGCTCTACCAACTGAGCTATGGTCCCATCACGCCTTGCATACAGTATTTACTGTGTACCCTGCGAAGACCTAAAGTATAACGCTATTTTTGCTGTTTTGCCAATGGGCGAGAAGAAATTTCATCAATTATCCAACCCGCCGCGCACTGGCCAAACGTCGCGGTCACGCTGACCACCGAACCATAGCCATGACAGTTCAGTGTGCCATCGCCTTCAAGGGCGCAGCTGGCATCGGGGGGGGCAACGGCTTCACGGCTGAAGACGCATGCCACCCCTATTTTTTTACCCTCGCGTGCCGCGCCGTGTTCCTTACGCAAGCGATAACGCAGTTGCGCCAACAGCGGATCGTGTGTGGTCAGTGACAAATCGTCGATGTCCACTTTGTGGGCATGACGCTTACCACCGGCCGCGCCCACACTGATGAACAAGCGTTTGTGTTTCATGGCCCAAGCTGCCATGGCCGTTTTGGCTTTGACCTGATCGCAGGCATCAATCACCGCATCGACCGTGTCAATGGCGGGACCCAAAAGACTCGGCCAATTCCCAGGCTCAACAAAATCGTCGATGCATGTCAGTTGGCAATCGGGGTTGATGTGGGTGATGCGCTCACGCATCGCCTGCACTTTGGCCATGCCAACCGTGGTGTCGAGCGCATGAATTTGTCGATTGATGTTGGACTCCGCCACATGGTCCAAGTCGATCAGCGTCAAGCGCCCTACGCCGCTTCGGGCCAATGCTTCAGCCGTCCAAGAACCAACGCCACCAATGCCGACCACCACCACATGGGCATCGCGAATGCGTTGCGCACCTGTGACGCCATAGAGTCGATCTAAACCACCAAAGCGGCGCTGCTGTAGATCTGGGTCAACCACAGTAGCTGGCTTCCATGCGCGCAGCTTGCTGGCGCAACGCCACGACAGCACCGACCAAAATAGCCGCGACCGCCACAAATGCGTTCAGGCTAAGGGTGGACATGCCACTCAAGCCTTGGCCAAACGTACAACCCATGGCCGTCACGCCCCCCACGCCCATGAGCACGCTGCCCATCAAGTGGTTTGCCAAGTCACGCTGATTGGCAAAGCCTTCCCAGCGAAAAGTCTTGCTCAACAAGGCCGAGGCTGCGGCGCCACAAATGATGCCCACCACCGACACAACACCCGCAGTCAGCACCTTCGATTTGTCGCTGAAAAACATCAACCAATCCAAGGTGTGGGCCACAGGCGCGACAAACGTCAGGGCCTCAATGCGCCCCGAATTGGTTGCCACATATACGGGCTCTAAGGTTTCGGGATGCTCTGCAACAAAACCAAAATGTCCGCTGATCCACCACAAGGCCACCACAATGGCGCCCACACCGAAACTGGCGAGCAAATTGTCTGTGCGCCAGAAATCTTTATGACGCAAAGCCAGTGCCAAAAACACCGCCCCTAAGACAAAACCGGCATACACGGCAGCGGCATCAGGGCTGACGCCCAACACAGCGCCCAGCAGCGTCCCCAGATGCGCACCGCTAGGCATGTCTAACGCCACCGCATCGACGGTGTTCACACGCACCACCGCAGTAATGCCTTTGAGCGTGGCAAAGGCACTCACGCCCATCACCACAAACACCACCACCGACTTCAGGTTGCCGCCCCCGATACGCACCAAGGTTTTGTTGCCACAACCTGATGAAATGACCATGCCATAACCGAACATGAAGCCACCCACCAACGTCGACAACCAAATGAAGCGCGATCCGGCATACAAAGTTTTGGTGGGGTCGATTTGACCTGAGCCGGACAAGGCGGCAAAACCGATCATGACCACGCCCAATGCTGCCATCCATTGGCGCGCACGCGTCCAGTCGCCCATATTCACCACATCAGACACCGCACCCATGGTGCAAAAGTGCGTGCGTTGGCTGATCACGCCCAACACAAATGACATCAAAAAAAAGGCCGCAAGGACCTGTTGGGTGAGTGTCTGAATATCGTTCATTTGAGTTTGCTCAGGCGTTCGCGGGCAGCGCTGGCGGCCTCGGATTGTGGATAGGTCTTGATGACTTCTTCGAATGTCTTGCGCGCTGCCTTGATGTCTTTCAATTCCAACTGGCAATTTGCCACCGACAGCATGGCTTCGGGGGCGCGCACGTGGTTGGGTGAGCCGACCAAAAGCACGGAGAAGTTGCGGATCGCTTCCTTGTAGTCGCGGTTGGCGTATTGCGCGTTGCCTAACCAAAACAAAGCTGTGCTGGCGTAACCGCTTTTGGGGTAACGACGGATGAAGTCGCCCAAACTGGCACTGGCCGCGGTGAAGTCGCCTTTGCGAAACACCGCCACAGCGTCGTCATAGGCACGCACCTCGGCAGGCTCTGCCAAAAACTCCACACCATCCACCTTGACTTTGACAGGTTCAAACTTGCGCAAACGCTCGTCCACACCTTGCGCCAAGTCTTTGGCCAAGTTTTGCTGCTTGCGCAGCTCTTGTGTCAGTTCTTCTTTTTCGCCACGCAGTTGCGCCGCTTCTTTGCGAAGCGACTCAAATTGCTCTTGCTGGTCCAGCAAGCTGCGTTGGAATTGTTTGATTTCTTCGCCTTGACGCTCCACGCGCTCGCGCAAATCAATGATGGCGCGACGTGCTTCATCGTCAGCGAACAACGCGGCATGCGCCACGGGTGTGAGCCACAAGCCCACAGCCACGGCAGCCACACGCAAAGTCAAAGCAACAGGCGTTTTCATCGGTAGGTGATCTCAGCACGACGGTTTTTGGCAAAAGCGGCTTCGTCGCTGCCTTGCAGGGCTGGCTTTTCTTTGCCGTAACTCACCGCTTCGAGTTGGCTATCAGGCACGCCCAACACGCTCAAGGCACGACGCACAGACTCTGAGCGCTTTTGGCCCAGCGCCAAGTTGTACTCACGGCCACCGCGCTCGTCGGTATGGCCTTCGATGTTGGCGCGCAGGGTTTTGTCTGCACGCAAATAGCGGGCGTGTGCAGCCAATGTGGATTGGTATTCGGCGCGCACGGTGTAGCTGTCGTAATCAAACAAGATCACGTTGTCCACGCCTGCAGGACCAGGGCGCATGCCATTCAAACCATTCAAGCCACGGCCATCGAGGTTAGAACCTGCGGCACCCGAGCCTGGCAAATTGGAGGCAGAGCCAGAGCGCTCGTCGACAGGCACCTCATCGAGCTTGACGCCCGATGCGCAACCCGACAAAACGGCGATGAAAGAAAGAAGCAACAGGAATTTTTTCATGAACGTGTGAACTCAAAAAGGAAAGGAAGAAATTAAGGTTGGGCTTTGATAAATGGGCCCCAATGCGGCTCACGCAAATCGCCACCTTTGCCCGACAAACGTGCTTTGATACGGCCGTCGAGTGTGGTGGTCATCAAGGCTTCACGGCCATCTTGATGTGTGGCATACGTGATCAATCGGCTGTTGGGCGCGAAGCTGGGGCGCTCGTCAGCCGAGGTGTCGGTGATGGCGCTCACGTTGCCGCTGGCGATGTCCATCACATGCAACTTGAACGCGCCGCCAATGCGAGAAACATAAGCCAACCAACGCCCATCGGGACTGACCGCTGGTGAAATGTTGTACGTGCCGTTGAACGTCACGCGGTTAGCTGGGCCACCTTGGGCAGGCATGCGGTAAATCTGGGGGGCGCCGCCACGGTCACTCACAAAGTAAATGGCGGAGCCATCGGGCGAGAACACGGGCTCGGTGTCGATGCCTGCTGATTGCGTCAAACGGCGAGGCTCACCGCCTTTGGCATCGATCAAAAAGAGTTGTGAGCCCCCATCGCGGCTCAGCGTCACAGCCATCGTGCGGCCATCGGGTGACCAAGTGGGTGCGCTGTTAGAACCACGGAAATTGGCCACCACATGGCGCTTGCCACTTGACACATCGTGCACATACACCACGGGCTTGCGTGATTCAAACGACACATAGGCCAATTGCCCGCCTTGGGGCGACCAGCTAGGCGAAATGATGGGTTCGGGACTGGCCAAGGCCGATTGCGCATTTTCGCCATCTGCATCGGCAACCCACAAGTTGTAACGGCCGCCAGCTTTGGTCACATAGGCAATGCGGGTAGAAAACACACCGCGGTCACCCGTGAGTTTTTCGTACACAAAGTCTGCAATGCGGTGTGCGGCCAAACGCAAATCAGCCGGAGGAACGGCATAACTCATGGCGCCTAAGTCTTGGTTACGCACAGCGTCCCACAAGCGAATGCGCACATCAAAGCGACCATCGTTCATGCGACTCACGCTGCCAGACAACAAGGCATCTGCACCCTTTTGACGCACGCTGCTCAAGTCTGGGCGTTCGGTTTCGTCTGACGCATGGTCAGCACTCAAACCACGGAACTGCCCGCTTCGCTCCAAATCGGCTTGCACGATCGCCGCGATCTTTTGCGGCGATGCTTCTTCACCGCGCAGAGGCGCAAAGGCAATGGGCACTTGCGTCATGCCCACGCCCGACACTTCGACGCGGAACTGCGCCCACGCGGGCACGGCTAAAACGCAGGCTGTCAAAAAGCTAAGAGCGGTTCGCAAGCAATTCAGGGTCATGAGATTTTCAGCAATCTGTAAGTTAGCGCAAGATTTTAGTGCGTGAGCGAGTGGCGATAATGCTTGAGTCCACGCTGAATTACAAATCATCCATGATCCACCCCGAAACCACCGCCACGTCTGACTCTTTGTGGCAAAGACTGCGTCGTGTAGCGCCTTGGTTTGCTGGCCACCCTGGCACTTTGGTTTTGGCAATTGTTGGCATTTTGATTGGTTCAGCCACAGAACCGGCCATTCCAGCCTTGATGAAACCCTTGTTGGACAAAGGCTTCCAACAAGGCGCTTTGGATCTTTGGAAAATCCCCGTTGTGTTGCTGCTGCTGTTTGGCGTGCGTGGTTTCGCAGGTTTTGTGGCCAGCTATTGCTTGGCCCGCATGACCAATGCCTCGCTCGAAACCATCCGCCAGCGCCTGTTTGAAAAGTTGTTGCGTGCAGACCCTCAGCTGTTTCAAGACAAACACGCCAGTGGTCTCACCAACTCCATCGTCTACGAGGTCAATGCGGGGGCATCGCAATTGGTCACAACCGTGTTGGCCTTGGCCAAAGATGCGGTCACGTTGGTCGCCCTGCTGGGTTACTTGTTTTATATCAACTGGCACCTGACCCTCATTGTGTTTGCCATTTTTCCGCCCATCGCGTGGGTGGTCAAAACCATTTCACGCCGGCTCGACCGTGTGATGCGTGCGGGTCAAGACGCCACCGACGCCCTCGCCTACGTCGTGGAAGAAAACGTACTGGCCTACCGCATGGTGCGCCTGCACAACGCGCAAGACAGTCAAACCGATAAATTTGGGCAAGCCAACCACAAGCTCAGCCAACTGGCGGTCAAGTCGGTCGTGGCCAACTCTGTCATGACCCCGTTGATCCAAATGCTGGCGGCCTTGGCCTTGTCTGCCGTCATCACGATGGCCATTTGGCAAGGCACGCACAACGCCGACCAACCCGCGGTGACGGTGGGTAGCTTTGCCGCGTTCATCACCGCCATGCTGATGCTGATTTCGCCCATCAAACATTTGTCCGAGGTCGTGGCCAGCTTGACGCGTGGCATCACGTCGTTAGAACGCGGCCTCAACCTCTTGACGCAAGTGGCCGACGAAACCCAAGGCACACACACCAGCACACAAGTGCGCGGTGAAATCAAGTTTGACAACGTCACCTTGCAGTACCCCAGCGCCATGCAACCCGCGTTGAACCGCGTGAGTTTGACCGTTCAGCCTGGCCAAACCGTGGCCTTGGTCGGGCCTTCGGGCTCGGGCAAAACCAGCTTGGCCAACTTGGTGCCACGTTTTTTAGAGCCCACCAGCGGCCACATCAGCTTGGACGGTGTGAACGTGAAAAACTGGTCCCTCGCCAGCTTGCGCAGCCAAGTGGCCTACGTCAGCCAAGACGTGGTGATGTTCAACGACACCGTGGCACAAAACATAGCGTTGGGAGAAACTCTCGACCCCAAACGCCTGTGGCGCGCCCTAGAAGCCGCCAATTTGGCTGACGTGGTACGTGCACTGCCCGAACAAGAAAATACGCAAGTGGGCCATAACGCCACACAGCTCTCTGGTGGACAGCGTCAACGTTTGGCCATTGCCCGAGCCCTGTACAAAGACGCGCCGATTTTGATTTTGGACGAAGCCACCTCCGCGCTCGACACCGCATCTGAGCAAGCCGTCAAAAACGCACTCAAAACCCTCATGCAAGGCCGCACCTCGCTGGTCATCGCACACCGTTTGTCCACCATTGAGCACGCAGACGTGATCGTGGTGATGCAAGCGGGTGAGGTGGTGGAAACGGGCACGCATGAGGCGTTGCTGGCGTCGAATGGCGTGTACGCCCAGCTTCACACATCAGGCCCAAATTTAGAGCTCAGTTAAGCAACGTCTTGGCGATCAGACGCCTAAACAGCGTCAAAAACGCATTCGCTTCATGCGTGAGTCCAAAACGTGTGTTGAGTGAAGCCGCAGCAGACAGGCCCATGCGGTCGCAGAGCTCTGGCGCATGGATCAAGCGCTCAACGGCAGCACCTAACGATGCGGCATTGCCGACTTCAAAATGCACCCCTGTTTGGTCATGCACCGTCAACTCAATGCCGCCACCGACATTGCTGGTAATCACGGGAAGTCCGAAAGACATGGCCTCCGCCATCGAGTTACCAATGCCCTCGCCGGGCCACAACGTCGGCTGAATGTAGATGTGTGCAGCTCGGAAAAAGTCAGGGACATCCGTGCGAAACCCATGCGCCACCACCTGCTGAGACAACTTGGATGAGCGTGCGATTTTTTGGCGAATTTGGTCGCCACATTGACCCACGATGTCGAGTTGCCAGTTCAAGGAAGGTGTGTGGCTCTCTAAAGCGTCCAACAACACAACCAAACCTTTGATCGGACGATCATTGGCCACGCAAAGTAATCTCACGGGTTGATCCACCGCACGACCACGCGGCGTTGGCGCCTCATGGGTGTCCATCAATTGGCCGTACCCAGGATAAATCACCTCAAACAAGCCCGGATGCTTGGGGTAAAACCGGCGTGCTTCATGCGTCAGCTTGTCGGCAATCGCTTGCGACATGCAAGAAACAGCATCCAATGCGGGCGATAAGTAGGTGAACCAGTCTTGCAGATAAAACGCACTCACCCCGCCAATGGCACCACGGGTACCCACAATGGGCGTTTTAAATTTGTGATGCCTGCGTGCAGTCAGTGCCACAGACAACGCACGGCTGGTGTAACACAAGCAAACATCTGCTTTGTATCTGTCAACAATGTCGGCGTAACGGCTGGCAGCCGCCTTGTCGAATCGACCTTTTAATTTGACGCGATCCACGATTGCCACATCTTGGGACCAATCGCGCGAATGCACACCCGAAGGGGGCTCTACCACCACATGCACCCCGTGCCCCATACGCTGCAACTCTTGCAACATGTTGACCGAATATCGGTCCAAGTCGCGGGTAAAAACGACGATAGAAAGCGCTTGACTCATAGTTACATCAACACAATGTCATATTGCTCTTGCGCCATTGCCGCCTCAGGCTGCAGCGAAATGGGTTTGCCGATGAAGTCGCTCAAGCCCGCCAAGTGCTGGCTTTCTTCATCCAGCAGCACGTCAATCACAACGGGGGAAGCAATCACACGGAACTCGCGTGGGTTGAACTGACGGGCCTCGCGCAAGATCTCGCGCAAGATGTCATAGGTCACCGTGCGGGCTGTTTTGACGCTGCCTTTGCCCTCGCACACGGGGCAGGCTTCGCACAGCATGTGGGCCAGTGATTCGCGGGTGCGCTTGCGCGTCATCTCCACCAAACCCAAAGCCGAAAACCCGCTGACCATGGTTTTCACGCGGTCACGTGCCAGTTGCTTGCGAAACTCCGCCAGCACAGCCTCGCGGTGGTCTTCGCGGGTCATGTCGATGAAGTCGGCAATCACGATGCCACCCAAGTTACGCAAGCGCAGTTGGCGCGCAATCGCGCCTGCAGCTTCGAGGTTGGTTTTGAAAATGGTTTCGTCAAAATTGCGTGCGCCCACAAAGCCGCCGGTGTTCACGTCCACTGTCGTCAGCGCCTCGGTTTGGTCCACGATGAGGTAGCCGCCCGATTTGAGGTCGACGCGTCGACCCAAGGCTTTGCCCACTTCTTCGTCAATATTGAAGAGGTCAAAAATAGGCCGCTCGCCTTTGTAGAGTTGCAGCTTTTGCACCGATGAAGGCGTGAACTCCAAGCCAAAGGCTTGCAGTTTGGCAAATTGCTCGGCAGAGTCGATGCGAATGGTTTGCGTGGCCTCCCCCACCAAGTCACGCAGAACACGCTGTAACAAACTCAGATCTTGGTGCAGCAGTGATTTGGGGGGCATCCGTGTGGCGGCATCTTTGATGCGTGCCCACGTTTTACGCAAATAGGCAATGTCTTCACCCAGGGCTGCATCGTCAGCCTCTTCGCCATTGGTGCGCAAGATGAACCCGCCGGTTTGCCCATTCGGCGCGCCCGCGTCTGCCAGTGCTTGCAGGCGACGACGCAAGGCTTCACGTTGTTCGAGCGGGATTTTTTGCGACACGCCAATGTGTTGGTCTTGCGGCAAAAACACCAACAAACGGCCTGCAATGCTGATTTGTGACGACAAACGTGCGCCTTTGGTACCAATCGGGTCTTTGATGACTTGCACCAAAATCGATTGGCCTTCAAACACCTGTTTCTCGATGGGCACCACAGGCGCTGGCTCACCTTTTTCGGTGTCGGCATGGCGAGCAGACACGCTGCTCATCAAATCGGCCACGTGCAAAAACGCCGCACGCTCCAAGCCAATGTCGATGAACGCGGATTGCATGCCTGGCAGCACGCGTGCCACTTTGCCTAGGTAGACATTGCCCACCAAGCCGCGCTCTAAGGTGCGCTCCACATGCAACTCTTGCACCGCCCCCGTTTCGACCACCGCGACGCGGGTTTCTTGGGGTGACCAGTTGATCAAAATATCTTGTTGCATGGACATGTGTGCGCTGATTCGCCGTTAAACCTTGAAGCCAAACTCACGCAACAACTGCGCGGTCTCGAACATCGGCAAACCCATGATGCCAGAGTAGCTGCCGCTGATGTGCTCGATGTACGCCGCAGCCCTGCCCTGCACCGCATACGCGCCCGCTTTGCCCATGGGCTCACCGCTGGCCACGTAGTTTTGAATTTGTGTGCGCGTCAATGGCGCAAAACGCACTTGTGACACGCTGAGCGCTTGCTCAGTTTTGAGTGGCTTGCCTGCTTTGGACAACGTGCCCATGGCAACCGAGGTCAGCACACGGTGGGTTTGACCGCTCAACGTACCGAGGATTTGTGCCGCATGTTTGGCGTCATCCGGCTTGCCCAAAATGGTTTTACCCAAAGCCACGGTGGTGTCGCTGCACAACACGGGCGCTGCGAGCAGCCCACGTCGTTTCATGCGAGCCAACGCAGCTTCTAACTTGAGCAGGGTCACGCGCTGTACATAGGCACGTGGCGCTTCATTGGGCAGCACCGCTTCTAGTGCCTCTGCATCTTCGGTGTCGTCGGCCAACAGCAATTCGTAGCGCACCCCCAATTGCTCCAGCAATTGACGGCGACGTGGGCTCTGCGACGCGAGATACACAAACTTAGATTCAGACATAAAGAGCGACGCGCGAAGATTATTCGCGGTGGTAAGGATGGTTGGCGTTGATGGACCATGCACGGTAGAGCTGCTCCACCAACAACACGCGCACCATGGCGTGTGGCAAGGTCAAATCAGAAATACGAATGCGCTCATGCGCCGCTTGTTTGAACGCGGGGTCCAAACCATCAGGCCCGCCAATCACCAGTGCCACGTCATCCGCCTCGAGCTGCCAATGTTTGAGCTTCGCGGCCAAAGCAACGGTGGTGAGGTTGGTACCGCGCTCGTCCAAGGCCACGATGCGGCATCCACGCGGAATGGCCGCCTCGATGCGCTCGCGCTCAGCGGCGTAGATGGTTTCTAGTGTTTTAGAGCTGCGCGGCTCTGTTTTGACGGCCTTGAGCTCAACTTTGAGCTCAGACGGAAACCGCTTGGCGTAATCGTCCCAAGCGGTCTGCGCCCAGTCGGGCACACGTTGGCCGACGGCGACCACCCACAGCTTCATGCTTTGCGGGCGGGGGTCTTCTTCGCAGCCACACGGTTGCCGGCGGGCTTGCCTGCAGGCTTACCAGCCGAGGTCGATGCCGTACGCGCTGCCGCTTTCGACGCAGATTTGGCGCCTTTCAAGCCCACCGTTTTCACGGGCAGCTTGGCTGCGGGTTTGTCAGCCGTTTTTGCGGCAGGTTTACGCGCTGCTGTTGTTTTTGCGGCTGCCGCTTTGGGGGCGGCACTCTTGGCGGCTGGCTTGGTTGCAGTTTTAGCTGCAGCACCGCGACTTGCGGTTTTAGGTGCAGCCTTGTCTGTCGACTTGCTGGTCGATTTACCCGCAGTTTTCTTGGCAGCTGCTTTCTTCGGGGCGGGCTCTTTGGGTTCAGGTGCGGCAGGCTTGGGCGCGCCGAACTTCAAACGCACAGGCTTGCTGCCCCAAATTTCTTCGAGGTTGTAGTAGCCACGGATGGTGGGCTGCATGATGTGCGCCACGACAGCGCCGCAATCCACAATGATCCATTCGCCGTTGTCTTCGCCTTCGATGCGTGGCTTGGGAAAGCCAGCTTCGCGCACCTTGTCGCGCACGCTGGCGGCCAAAGCTTTTGTTTGACGGTTCGACGTACCCGACGCGATGATCACACGTTCAAACAGGGAAGACAGTTGCTCGGTGTCAAACACGGCCAAGTCTTGCGCCTTCACATCCTCCAAAGCATCCACGACGGTGCGTTGCAGTTTTTGAACATCTTTTTTGCCAGCGGTTTCGGTCATCGGTCTAATCGGTAAAGTCTGTGTTGATCTATGTAGTGCTGCACAGGGGCAGACAACCACTCATGCAGAGGTGCAGCTTGAGTTTGCGAGCCTTGCGCCAAGTGCGACCGAATCTCGGTGGCATTGATGGGCAAGCTCGGCATGTCCAAGATTTGTACGTCGGGGGATACCGCATTGTGCCACTGTGCGTCGACCTTGTGCTTTTCATTGCCCCCCTCGACTTGGCGTTGCGCCACCACCAAGGTGGCCATGCTCAAAATATCTTGCCATCGGTGCCAAGTTTGAAAGGCCCGCGCTTGATCGGCGCCGATGAACAAAAACAGCTTAGCGCTGGGGTATTCGAGGCGCAACGCCTCTAGGGTGTCGATGGTGTAGGTGGGGCCATCACGGTCGATTTCGCGAGGGTCCACCCACGCTTGCGGCAGCTCCGCAAAGGCCAAACGGGTCATGGCCAATCGGTGTGGAGCAGCGGTGAGTGGACGGGTTTTGTGCCACGCATCGCCGGTCGGAATGATCAGCAGCCGATCCAGCGCAAACTGCGCTATTGCATGTTGCGCCAAAGCCAGATGTGCCACATGCGGCGGATCAAACGCCCCGCCAAATACCCCTAAGCGATGGACCTCGACGTCAGGCATCAGACGCCAACCAATCGCGCGGCACCAAGAAGTCATGCAGCAGCGCGTGCTCAGGCGAGCCCGGCTCGGGCTGATGCTGGTACGACCAACTCACCAACGGCGGCATGGACAACAAAATCGATTCGGTGCGTCCGCCCGACTGCAAGCCAAAGTGCGTGCCACGGTCCCACACCAAGTTGAACTCGACATAGCGGCCACGGCGATACAGCTGGTGCTCACGCTCGCGCTCACCGTATGGCGTGTGCTCGCGTCGTTCCACGATGGGCATGTAAGCATTCACAAACGCATCGCCGACGCTGCGCAACATGTCAAAGCTGCGTTCAAAGCCTAGCTCCGAGAAATCGTCAAAGAAGATGCCGCCAATGCCACGCTGCTCGTTGCGGTGCTTGTTGCAGAAATAGTCGTCGCACCATGTTTTAAAGCGGGGGTACAGGCCTTCGCCAAACGGCGCCAGCGCGTCGTGACAGGTTTGGTGAAAATGCACCGCGTCTTCGGCAAATCCGTAATAGGGCGTCAAGTCCATGCCACCGCCAAACCAAGCCACAGTTTGGCCATTGGCGGGCGTGGCTGCAATCATGCGCACATTCATGTGCACGGTGGGCACATACGGGTTACGCGGGTGAAACACCAGCGACACGCCCATGGCCTCAAACGGCGCCCCCGCCAGCTCAGGACGGTGCTGCGTGGCCGAAGGTGGTAACTTGGGGCCGCGCACATGCGAAAAGCCACAACCGGCCCGCTCAAACACCGCCCCGTTTTCTAAGATTTGCGTGATGCCATTGCCTTGCAACTGCTCGCCCGGGCCTTTTTCCCAAGCGTCAACCAAGAACGTGCCGCCGTCCTTGCCCGCAATGGCCCCCGTGATGCGGCTTTGCAAACCGATCAAGTAATCGCGCGCCGCCGTGACAACGCGGGTGTGGGTGGTGGAGTCAGAAGTGGTCATGCAATTCGCGTGTTTAAGGGGTGGATCGGGGGGGTACTGGCTGGATGGGCGCGGCCTGCGTCGCATGAAAACCGCGCACGCCCTCGTAGGCCTTGCCCATGCGCGCATAGTCTGCTTCCACATCCCCCGTGAGGTGCATGTACTGGTCGAAATGCGCCTCTTTCTTGGCGTAATCGATGCGCAGCAAACACAAGGGCACATCCGCCCCGAGCGCCAACTGATAAAAACCGCTGCGCCAACCTTGTGTGAGCTTGCGCGTGCCCTCGGGCGACAGCGCCAACCAAAGATAACGCCCGTCTCTTTTGTGCTCTTTCAGCACATTTACCATTTCACCCACCACCCCTTTGGGCGATGAGCGGTCAATGGGTGTGCCACCAATCCAGCGCAGCCAGCGCCCAAAAAGCGGAATGCGAAACAAACTGTCTTTGGCAAAGAACTGGACTTGCAAGCCAATGGCCCACTTGACCGGCATCATGACCACGAAATCCCAGTTGCTCGTGTGCGGGTAACCCACGATCACGCCTTGCGCAGCTGGTAAGCCGTTGAACACATAGCGCCAGCCAATCACACGAAGAAAAGCCCGCGCCAAACGGCTGCCTTTGAACTGAATCGGCATCACCACAGGCCTATCAACGTGCCATGGCGCGGTAGCCAATGTCGGTGCGGTACTGCACACCGTCAAAGTGAATGCCTTTGGCCGTTTCGTAAGCCAGTTGCTGCGCCAGTTTGATGGTGCCGCCCAAGGCTGTCACGCACAACACGCGGCCACCGGTCGTGGTGATCAAACCATCCACCATCTGCGTGCCTGCGTGGAACACCACGGCGTCGTCAGTGTCTTGCGGCAAACCACCGATGACATCCCCTTTGCGGGGGCTCATGGGGTAGCCATGTGCAGCCATCACCACGCCCACGGCGGTGCGACGGTCCCACTCCAACGCGAAGTCGTCAAAGCGCTCTTCAGCATTGTTGGCGGTTGCAGCCAACAACACGTCGACCAAATCGGTCTTCAAACGCATCATGATGGGCTGCGTTTCGGGGTCGCCCATGCGGCAGTTGAACTCCAAGGTCTTGACTTGGCCTTGTGGGTCAATCATCAAACCTGCGTACAAGAAGCCGGTGAACGGAATGCCGTCTTTTTCCATGCCCTTGATGGTGGGCAAGATAATTTCGCGCATCGCGCGGGCATGCACCTCGGGCGTCACCACGGGGGCAGGCGAATACGCGCCCATGCCGCCGGTGTTGGGGCCTTCGTCCGCATCGAGCAAACGCTTGTGGTCTTGGCTGGTCGCCAAAGGCAACACGGTTTTGCCATCGCACATGACGATGAAGCTGGCCTCTTCGCCTTGCAAAAACTCCTCAATCACCACGCGCGCGCCACCTTCGTTGTGACTCACGCCCAGCTTGTTATCGAGCAACATGAAGTCAATCGCTTCGTGGGCTTCGGCGGCGGTCATGGCCACCACCACGCCCTTGCCTGCAGCCAAGCCATCGGCCTTCACCACGATGGGTGCGCCCTTGGCGTTGACGTAATCGTGCGCAGCTTGCGCATCGGTGAAGGTCTCGTATTCGGCTGTTGGAATGTTGTGGCGCTTCATGAACGCCTTGCTGAACGCTTTCGAGCTTTCCAGCTGCGCAGCGGCCTTGGTGGGGCCAAAAATACGCAGGCCATGGGCGCGAAACTCGTCCACCACACCGGCAGCCAACGGCGTTTCAGGGCCCACCACGGTCAGCTCAATGCCTTCGGCTTGCGCAAACTCGCGCAAGGCCTTGACATCGGTGATCGGCACATTGAGCAAACGCTTATCGCGTGCTGTGCCACCGTTGCCGGGGGCCACAAACACTTTTTGCACCTTGTTGGATTGGGCAATTTTCCACGCCAGCGCGTGTTCGCGGCCACCGCCGCCAATAACTAAGACATTCATAGTGCAGCGTTGTGATAGACCTCTTGCACATCGTCAAGGTCTTCCAGCGCATCCAGGAGTTTTTGCATCTTCACAGCGTCATCACCTTCGAGCTCGATGGTGTTGTCTGCACGGTAAGTCACCTCGGCCACTTCAGGCTTGAGGCCTGCAGCTTCCAAAGCGTTTTTGACCGCTTCAAAGCTGGTGGGGGGCGTCAGCACCTCGATGGCGCCGTCTTCATCAGTGATCACGTCGTCTGCACCCGCTTCGAGCGCGATTTCCATGATTTGGTCTTCGTTGCTGCCCGGCGCAAAAATCATCTGGCCGCAATGCTTGAACTGAAACGCCACCGACCCTTCGGTGCCCATGTTGCCGCCGTGCTTGCTGAACGCAAAGCGCACATCGGCCACGGTACGCACGCGGTTGTCGGTCATGGTGTCGACAATGATCGCTGCGCCGCCGATGCCGTAGCCTTCGTAACGAATTTCTTCGTAACTCACGCCTTCGAGGTTGCCCGTGGCTTTGTCGATGTTGCGTTTGATGTTGTCGGCGGGCATGTTGGCCGCTTTGGCCTTTTCAACCGCCAAACGCAGACGCGGATTGATGTCCAACTCAGCACCGCCTAGACGGGCGGCCACCATGATTTCGCGGATCAAACGCGTCCAGATACGCCCGCGTTTGTCGTCTTGCCGCCCCTTGCGATGTTGAATATTTGCCCATTTACTGTGGCCAGCCATCAGAAATCCTCTTGAATTGAATTAACCTTATCTGGTTATTTTACTTTTCAAGTGATGGAGAACTTTTGATGGCCGAACCGATGCTGATTGCGCTGCATAAGACTACCGAATGCCACATGCTCCCGGCCCTCGCCAACCGCCACGGACTCATCACTGGCGCCACCGGAACTGGCAAAACCGTCACCCTGCAAACGCTGGCAGAAGGCTTCTCCAAAATGGGCGTGCCCGTGTTCATGGCCGACGTCAAAGGCGATTTGAGCGGCATCAGCCAAGCTGGCACGATTCCGGCCAAATTGGCTGCGTCATTGCAAGAGCGCGGCGTGCCCATGCCCACGCCACTCGCCTGCCCCACCACATTGTGGGACCTATTTGGCAAATCGGGCCACCCCGTGCGTGCCACCATCTCCGACATGGGCCCCCTGCTCTTGGGCCGCATGCTCAACTTGAACGACACGCAATCGGGCGTGCTCAACATGGTCTTCAAAATCGCTGACGACCAAGGCTTGCTGCTGCTTGACCTCAAAGACCTGCGCGCCATGCTGCAGCACGTGGGCGAACACGCCCGTGACTTCACCACCCAATACGGCAACGTCAGCGCGGCCAGCATTGGCGCCATTCAGCGCGCTTTGTTAGAGATTGAAGCCCAAGGCGGCGATGCCTTTTTTGGCGAGCCCATGCTCAACATCCAAGACTTCATGCAAACCGATGCCAAAGGCATGGGCGTCATCAACTTGCTGGCCGCAGACAAACTGATGAACGCACCACGCCTGTACGGCACCTTTTTGCTGTGGATGCTGTCAGAGCTGTTCGAGCAACTGCCCGAAATTGGCGATCCCGAAAAACCCAAAATGGTCTTCTTCTTTGACGAAGCGCATTTGCTGTTCAACGAAGCGCCCAAAGTGCTGATCGAGCGCATTGAGTTGCTGGTGCGCCTGATTCGCTCTAAAGGCGTAGGCGTGTACTTTGTCACCCAAAACCCGCTCGACGTGCCCGACACCGTGCTGGGCCAACTGGGCAACCGCGTGCAGCACGCCCTGCGCGCCTTCACCCCGCGCGACCAAAAAGCCGTCAAAGCCACCGCACAAACCATGCGTGGCAAAGCAGGCCTCGACATTGAAAAAGCCATCACCGAGCTGGGCGTGGGCGAAGCCTTGGTCAGCCTGCTCGACGCCAAAGGTCGCCCAAGCGAAACCGAGCAAGTCTATGTGCTGCTGCCCGGCAGCCAACTCGGCCCCATCACGCCAGAGCAGCGCCAAGCGTTACTCGCCAACTCGCTGGTGGCCGGTGTGTACGAGCAAGTGATCGACCGCGAATCGGCTTACGAGCGCCTTAAAGGTGCAGCGCCAGCCAACAGCACAAACAGCACAACGGGCAATGCAGCAAGTACGGGTGCGCTCAGCCAAGGTGCGTCTACGGCGAACACGCCCGCAGGCCAAGCCCCTGCGCCTTCGATGACCGATCAAGTGCTGTCTGGCTTAGGCGACGCTCTGTTTGGCTCCACCGGTCCACGCGGTGGCCAACACCAAGGTTTGGCTCAAATGATGGTGAAGTCTGCCGTGCGCAACATCGGCTCCGCCGTGGGCCGAGAAATTGTGCGCGGGGTGATGGGCAGTATTTTGAGCGGGCGTAAGCGCTAAGAGCACACAACGCGCATAAAAAAACGCCGCCTGTGTTGCCACAGGCGGCGTTTTTGCGCCAGGCTAATTGGTTAACTAGCCGCAGGTTCCTCAGACGCCGCTTGCTCTGCCTTCGACGCTTTTTCCTTCTTTGGCAAAGGTTGAATGTCGAGCTGCACTTCGTCTTTGTCGTCAATGTCCACGCTCAGGCGACCACCGTCGGTCAAGCGGCCGAACAGCAACTCGTCGGCCAAGGCACGACGGATCGTGTCTTGAATGAGGCGTTGCATGGGTCGCGCGCCCATGAGCGGATCGAAGCCCTTCTTAGCCAAGTGCTTGCGCAGCGCGTCGCTGAAGGTGACTTCAACCTTCTTCTCAGCCAATTGACCTTCGAGTTGCAACAAGAACTTGTCGACCACGCGCATGATGATGTTTTCGTCCAAGGCCTTGAAGCCCACGATGGCATCCAAACGGTTGCGAAACTCAGGCGTGAACAAGCGTTTGATGTCGCCCATTTCGTCGCCCGCCGCGCGCGGGTTGGTGAAGCCAATGGTGGCCTTGTTCATGGTCTCGGCGCCCGCATTGGTCGTCATGATCAAAATGACGTTGCGGAAATCTGCCTTGCGTCCGTTGTTGTCGGTCAGCGTGCCGTGGTCCATCACCTGCAAGAGCACGTTGAAGATGTCGGGGTGCGCTTTTTCGATTTCGTCGAGCAACAGCACGCAATGCGGCTTCTTGGTCACGGCCTCGGTCAGCAAACCACCTTGGTCAAAGCCCACATAGCCGGGAGGCGCGCCAATCAGGCGGCTCACGGCATGGCGCTCCATGTACTCCGACATGTCAAAGCGAATCAGGTCAATGCCCATGATGTAGGCCAATTGCTTGGCCGCTTCGGTCTTGCCCACGCCTGTGGGGCCGCTGAACAAGAACGCACCAATCGGCTTGTCGCCCTTGCCCAAGCCCGAGCGGGCCATCTTCACCGAAGAAGCCAGCACTTCAAGCGCTTTGTCTTGACCGAACACCACGCTCTTCAAATCGCGCTCCAACGTTTGCAGCTTGCTGCGGTCGTCGTTGGACACGTTGGCGGGCGGGATGCGGGCAATCTTGGCCACGATCTCTTCAATCTCGGTTTTGCCAATGGTTTTCTTGCGCTTAGACGGCACCAAAATGCGCTGCGCAGCGCCCGCTTCGTCGATCACGTCAATCGCCTTGTCAGGCAAATGGCGGTCGTTGATGTACTTGGCGCTCAGTTCAGCCGCAGCTTGCAGCGCCGCCACGGCGTACTTCACGTTGTGATGCTCTTCAAAGCGCGACTTCAGGCCTTTGAGGATGTCGACGGTCTCTTGAACCGTCGGTTCGACCACATCCACCTTTTGGAAACGACGGCTCAGCGCCGCGTCTTTTTCAAAGATGCCACGGTATTCGGTGAAGGTGGTGGCGCCAATGCACTTGAGCTGACCGCTAGACAACGCAGGCTTCAGCAAGTTAGACGCATCCAATGTGCCGCCCGACGCTGCGCCCGCACCAATCAACGTGTGAATTTCGTCAATGAACAAAATTGCGTTGGGTTTACCTTGCAACGACTTGATGACGCCTTTCAAGCGTTGCTCAAAATCGCCACGGTATTTGGTGCCGGCCAACAAAGCGCCCATGTCGAGCGAATAGACCACGGCCTCGGCCAAGATCTCGGGCACATCTTTTTGCGTGATGCGCCAAGCCAAGCCCTCGGCAATCGCCGTTTTACCCACGCCGGCCTCACCCACCAACAGCGGGTTGTTTTTGCGGCGACGGCACAAGATTTGGATCGTGCGCTCCACCTCGTACTCGCGGCCAATCAGCGGGTCAATCTTGCCGTCCTTGGCCATTTGGTTCAGGTTTTGGGTGAACTGCTCCAATGGCGAGGCTTTTTCGTTCTTTTCAGATCCGCCACCCTCTTCTTGCTCCGCAGGGCTAGGCTCTGCGCCCTTCACGGCTTCAGGTGGATCGCTCTTTTTGATGCCGTGGGCAATGAAGTTCACCACGTCCAAGCGGGTCACGCCTTGTTGGTGGAGGTAATACACGGCGTGCGAGTCTTTCTCGCCAAAGATAGCCACCAGCACATTCGCGCCGGTCACTTCTTTTTTACCATTGCCGGTGGACTGCACATGCATGATGGCGCGCTGAATCACGCGCTGAAAACCCAAGGTCGGCTGTGTGTCCACCTCTTCGGTGCCCGACACCTGAGGGGTGTTGTCAGCGATGAAGTTGGAGAGCGACTTGCGCAAATCATCGATGTTGGCAGAGCAGGCGCGCAGCACCTCTGCAGCGCTCGGGTTATCGAGCAACGCCAAGAGCAAATGCTCTACCGTGATAAATTCGTGCCGCTGCTGGCGGGCCTCGACAAAGGCCATGTGCAAGCTGACTTCAAGTTCCTGGGCGATCATGTGTTTTCCTTCGTGCTTGCAACTGAGATTCAACTGTATATGGAAACGAATGCCATTTATTCAATGGGCAAATAAACGTGTTTATTCGATAGGTTCCGCCACACATTGCAAAGGGTGACCCGCCTTGCGGGCGGCATCTAGCACTTGCTCTACTTTGGTTGCCGCGACATCCTTGCTGTACACGCCGCACACGCCTTTGCCGTCCAAGTGGATCTGCAACATGATTTGGGTCGCACTTTCGCGGTCTTTGCTGAAAAACTCTTGCAGCACCATCACCACAAACTCCATCGGCGTGAAATCGTCGTTGAGCATCAGCACCTGAAACATCTGAGGCGGCTTGGTGCGTTGGGTGCGGCGCTCTAAAACGACCGAATTGCCATCGTCACGATCGGGCAATTGGACTTTGGGGGTTGATTTTTTGCTGGGCATTTTTTCATTCTATCGGGCCCGTCAAGTCCCTTCGAAGTCTGCGCAATGCCGCTCACAAAACAAAGTTCCCACCTTGGCGCGCACCTTCACGCCCATGGCTTTGGCCTCGCGGGCGGTCAAACCGCTGCTGTAGGGAAAGGTGTCGAGCATTTCGGCGTGTTGGCCCACCACCTCCAGCGCCTCGTGGTGGCTGCGTGGCATCACAAACTCCACCTCCGACGCATCTAAATAAGACAACACATGGTCGCGTGCTTGCGCGTGTTGGAACTGCTGATGCACCAACACCTTCTTGCCTTGGATGGTTTGCAAATGCCGCAAGAACGCCCTTGACAGCTTGGCGGGGTTGGCAAACACCACGGGCTCAAGCCGACGCTTGCTCTGCGGCGCTGGCATGTAGTCCGGCGGCGTGTAAATGGCGTAGCCACCCGGAATGTTGTGCAAAGGCTCGGTGTACAAGCTTTGTAAATGCGCGGGCGACTGTGCCTCGTCCCCAATCCAGCCGTCAAAGCTGTCTAGACCTGTCGTGATGCTCTGCCCGCCCACCCACTTGAACATGTGCCGCGCAGGCTTGATCGACAGGGCTTTCAGGCCCACGGGGTCCATCCAGCCGCCCAAGTCGTACAGCACATCCAAATCGGCGTCTTGCAGGGCTTGGGCGAGTCGCGTGGCGTCCATCTCTTGCACGTCATGCCACTCGCTGGCCACGTCTTTGAACGCTTGGGTGGCCCAATCGGCTTTGTGGCCGCGGTTAAACACCACCACATCGCGCGCTTTGGCCTCTTCGCGCCAAGCCGCAATGGTCAAAAAGTAAACCGGCGACGCGCAAAACAACGGCGAGATCAAACCCACCCGAGGCCTTGTTTTGGCAGCTCGAGGCGTCACACGCGCACGCGGCAGCGGCGCCAAGCGCAACACGCGGCGAGAAAAGTCCATCACACGGTCGTTCAGCTCTTGGGCCGACTCATCGCGGTCATACAAACTCGCCATCAAGGTGGTCAGCTCGGCATCGTCGCCGTGCTCGGGTGTGCCCAGCAAGGGCTTGACCCATTCGACCGCCTGCAAAGGCGTGCCAAACACATTCATCGCCAAATCCGCACGGGCAAGGCGAGCCGTACCGTTGGTCGGGTAGGCCTGCATCACCGCCGCAAAACTGGCATCCGCCTCTTGCACCTGCCCGAGCATCTTGTGCGCTCGGCCTTGCAACAAACGGCTTTGCCACAAACGCGGGTTCAAGCCATACGCCCGCTGCAACGCTTTCAGCGCCTGTGGCGCGTTGCCCAGCGCCAGCAAACTCAAGCCTAAGTTGTGCCAAGCCCCCGCGTTGTCCGCTTGACGTTGCGCTGCCAACCCAAAAAAATGCGCCGACTCAGCCCAGCGCCCCTCATGCATGGCCTCTTGTGCCGATTGCAGCACCGCCAACGACTCTTGCGCGTTCATTGAAACATGCCCAACAACAAAGGCTCTCTCACACGGCCATCAAAGCCTTGCGCCACCCGCTCGCGGTACAGCACGCGGTCTGCGCGGTTCACAGGCGTGCCCTCTTTGCCCCAATCCACTTCCATCAACACACTGTCTGGGTTGTACACATAGCCACTCGCTTGCAGCGCCAGCAAAGTCAGCTCCACATCGGCGTAATGACGCGCGTAGCCCGTGTGAAACACCCCGCCGCCACTCACCCCCGTCACCCACTCACGCTGGGCCAAGCCAAACGACGCCAACGCGCCGTGCCACTTGCCATCGTTAAACCCCAACAACACGCCCGACTCGCGGTGCAGCGTTTGCAACGCTTGCCCCATCCAGTCGCGCCCTGCAAACGCGTCTTGCGCCATGTAGCCCACCCACGGGCTTTGCGTCACCGCACACGCGGCATTCACCGTGGCCACAAAACCTTGGCGCTGGGCATCGTGCACCGCCAACACCAGCCCTTTCGCCCCTGCACGTTTGCAAGCGAACTCACCCGCACGCACCGCCGAAGCGGGGTCGGTGTAAGGCATCACCATCACGGGGCCGTCCACCGTCCAACGGTGCTTGACCAACTCAGACGACTCAATGCAAATCAAATCCATCATGGTCAGCCCCCTTAGACAAAACGCACATCGGTCGGCGTGATCAGGCGCAAATACTGCGCGCACCACGCCTCGGAATTCATTTGGCTCAAATACAAATTGCGGTAATTCACCCAACACGCGGCCAGCCAAGCCGACTTGGTGCTGTGCGCCACGTCCTTCATGTCGCGCAGCAACTTTTGGTGCACATTCAGTTCTACTTCGCGGGCCAGCAAGGGCACCTTGTGGGCCTTCAGCGCTTTGCCTTCGGTGCGCATGAAGTACCCAAACAAACGCTCCACGATGAACGGCACATACGTGGCCCCGCCATGCAAACCCTTAGGGTCTGCCGCGCTGGAGTGGAACGCATTGCGCAACGTGGGCGATAGGTTGTCGTCAGCCGCCTTCAACACACGGCGAATAAACGGCACATACAAAGCCCAAAACTTCGGGCTCGCCACAAAATAATTGGCCGACGAATAGCTGCTGGACGGGTGCAACGCCCCAATCTCGGCCTCATCCAAACCCGCGGCACGAAACACCGCCCGCGTCAACGCCACAAAGTGCGGATGCGCCGTCTCGCCTTGCATCCACATGTTGTGATAAATCGCCTCGTTGTGAATGTGTGGGTTACAAAAATACACGTCCTGCCCGGGCTTGTCGGCGATCGCGGCCAACAACTCGGCCCCCTTCATCCCCGTTTTCTCGCCAAACCGCCAGGACAACGCCCCCCACAACTGCGCATCTTGCGTGGCCTCGTGCGCTTGCAAACGCTCGAACACAGAAAACTCCAGCAACTCCGACTTCGCCCCCGCGTTGTCCAACGGCACAAATGCAGGGTCGAGCAAATCGCGGTGCCACGGCTCGTAATAGATTGGCGGATTCAAGGACGAAGTGCAACAAAGATGAACTGGTTATAGGTGGCTGAGGATGCGAGAGCATCATGGCCGCTTTAACCGCCAAATCGAAATTGCCCAATGTACAAGCACCTCAGCCGAGAAGAACGATACC